>CAVYPI010000082.1:0-215951 GCA_963770125.1 uncultured Actinomycetota bacterium
CCCAGCACGGCATTGTCAGGTAGGTGATTGGTGCGGCCGAAGTGGATGATCTCGGAGTAGACACGCCGGAGGGGGATCATCGTGGGCGAGGTGTCGTACAAGGGCCACCGGTATCCGGCGGAGATCATCGCGCACTGCGTATGGCTGTATCACCGCTTCCCGCTGAGCTTCCGTGAGGTCGAGGAACTCATGCTGGTCCGCGGCGTGATCGTCTCCTACGAGACGATCCGGCAGTGGTGTGCCAAGTTCGGGCCGGAATACGCCTGCCGGCTGCGCCACCAAAGGAAACGGCCCGCCGACAAGTGGCATCTCGACGAGGTGTTCTTGACGATCAACGGCCGTCGGCAGTATCTGTGGCGGGCCGTCGACCAGGACGGCACCGTCCTCGACATCCTCGTCCAGTCCAGGCGCGACGCCAAGGCCGCCAAGCGGTTCTTCCGCAAACTCCTCAAGAGGCAGTGCGCGTCTCCTCGGGTGCTGGTCACCGACAAGCTCCGCAGTTACGCAGTGGCGCATCGGGAGGTGATGCCGTCGGTCGAGCACCGGCAATCGAGATACCTGAACAACCGGGCGGAGAACTCGCACCAGCCGACCCGGCAACGCGAACGCGCCATGAAACGCTTCCGCACACCCGGGGAGCCCAACTGTTCCTGGCGGTGTTCAGCGTGATCTCGCCTCACTTCCGGCCCCGCCGCCATCGCCTCACCGCTGACGACTATCGCACCGAAATGACGCGACGGTTCGCGGTCTGGAACGAGGTCACCGGACTGACTGCCGCAGTCTGACCCATACCACCGACACCCAGCCCACCGAGCCCCCGCACGCCCCGATCCCGCCGAGCCCCAGTCAAGTTGACAGCGCCGCAGCCGTGCCTATCACGGCTTGGTGAGCAGTACCTCGCCCTCGAGCCCGTCGGGGTCGCGGAAAAACACGCTGTGCGCCGAGCCGAAGTCGTTGATTGTGCCGTCGCTGGCGCCCTCGTTCATCAGTCGCGTACGGATGGTGTCGAAGGCATCCGGTGTCGCCGCCTGCAGCCCGAAGTGGTCGATGCGGCCCCTGCCCCACATCGGTGTCTGGCGTTGCGGTTCGGTGTTGCCCTCGATGGTGACGATGTTCAGTTCGGTGTGCGGGCCGATGCGGATCACCGTCATCGTTTCTCCGGGCTTGTCGCCGTGGGCCCGGGTGGGCCCGACGTCGGCGTCGAAAACCCTGGCGTAGAACGCTTTCAAGCGTTCGGCATCCTTGGATATCCAGGCAATGTGGTTGACTCCGTCGAGCAGCACAGCTCATCTCCTTCGCAGTTGACGGTTCTGTCAGTGTGCACGCTGCATGCGATGATCGAACCGCCGTACTGGTGGAGGGTGACCGGTCACCCGTCGGCGCGCCCGACCCGCTGATCTTGTATGTCGATGCGTTATGCGTCGCGTCGTTCCGAGTCCGCGGGAACGCGGAATCGCCGCCTCGTCATCGGCACCGTCGCGGTCTCCACGCCTGCCTTGTCCTGAAAACCGACTGAAATCTCGCTGGCACGGTTATCACCCACGCCTAAGGAGGACGACGGCTGGTGGCGGTATCGTCAGGCCGTGGGGACGAAGGCCGAGCGCCGGGCCGCGCGTGAACACGTGAGCGCCTATCACGAGGCGCGACTGGGTGAGCTCATCGAATACATTACGGCCGCGGTCGACCGCTACCGGGCCGGCGAAATCGACGCCTACGACGTCGACGAGGCGATCCACCACTATCACCGGGCGGCCCGCGAACTGTGGAAATTCTGCTGGTCGGGTGGCGGTGGAACACACACCGAGATCATCGCTCACGTCCTCGATCGGATGGCCACCGATGGCGAATCCATCAACTGGTGGGACCGGGTCGCGCCGCTCCAGCGGGACTGATCTCGGCGCGTGCCGTGCCGATGACGCACATCAGGAAGCGCGCGTGTCATCTATAGGGACTCGAACCTTTTGGCCCGGGCGGGCTCTCGGTATCGAAGCCGAAACCCACGTGGGGCTGCGGTCCCAGCAGACGTTCGCGTCAGGACGCGGTGGCGGTGACATTGGGAGTTGGTTGGCCGTGACGAGGTTGGGTTGCCAAGCCTGCCCGTGACGCCAGCAGCGACATCGACTGGCTCAACGACGCTTGCTGGCTCAGCTTGCGCGGGGTCTGAGCAGTATGAATGGGCTTGTCCCGCAATCACTTCCAACTGAACAGCGGAAGGTCGCCGGTTCGATCCCAGCTCCGGCCATTCTCATCAAGGCGGTTCAACTCACCCGTCTACGATCTTGATTGGCCGGTCCCCGTGGAGACCGACAATCGCTCGCGATGCGGGAGGTCGCTGGTCCGTTGCGGCCTCACCTCGGCCTGGAGATGTCCGTGTCAAGCCTTCTGGGTGGTCCGGTCATCCGCCCGTCACCAACGTCGCATGCAACTGCGTTCCTTCAGTCCGTACTGGTGGAGTCGGAATCCATCCACAGTCGCAACGCTGGGCTTGTGGAGAATCTGCAGTTGGTGCTGCCGGGTGTGTAGCTTTTGGTTCGGGTTCGATGTGTCGGTGGCGGCGATCCGCCGTAGTCCGAATACCAGCCTTCCGGGCTGGCGATCGCGATGGTCGAAACGCTGCGACACGAGGTCGGAACGGCATTCGCAACGCAGTGAGCGGCGCAACGCGTCGTCGGCCGAGGCGGCGGGCGGGGCGTCGGCGGCAAACGTGGCATCGTCGATGGTGCCCAATTACAGAGGTGGTTCAAATTGTCGCGGGGTTGTCTCAAGCCGCGCGCGATGGGGCGCGACAGCGTGGGTCGATCCTGGACTATCGCTGCAGGTAGGCAGATCTCGTTGAGACAAGAGCGACCATTGCACACGGACGGTAAAGCCGTCGGCTGACGAGGTGCCGCTGGGATGGGGCGTGCCCGAGGCAAGGCGTGTCCTGATGGGTTGCCATGAGCCGCTGGCGGGAAGTGGTGGGGCAGTGCGCTGGATTGGCGGGGTCTGGTTTGGTGCGAACCGAGGCATGCCGGCGGGCATGTCGAGATGCTCCATGCTGTGCCATGGCTGGGCTGGCGGTGTGCGAGGTTGTCGCGGGGTTGTCACCAGCGGCGCGAAACGTGGTGGGACCGGGGGAGATGCGCTGCGACGATCTATGCACGTCGGCGGACGTAGGGACGTTGGGGCAGCGGGTGGAACGGGCTTACGGTGACTGGCTGTCAGCGGCTGTGGTGGGGATCGTGGCCTGGCGGTGTTGGGGGAATGATCGTGAAAAGCCCTAAGCGCCAGGGAATGCGGGTCCTCGGCCGCTGATGGTGTCGTGCGGCGCCGCCGCTGCAATACCTGGCCGTCAGCGGTCGATGGGGAAAATCAGCGGTTTCGATGTGGTTGACGGGTCAGTGCGGATCTACGTTCGGTCTATGGTTGGCGAGCCCGGCAGAGGGCTGTCCGGGGCGACGACGAGGACTCGGTATTGGTCGCCGTCGTCGGCCTGGCATCGGGATGGTTGGTGGGCGTGCTGTGTGGGCGGCGCAGGTCGTGACCTTCGACATGTCGGGTCTGGTTTGGTGCAAACCGGGCAGCCGGCGGGCATTTCGGGATGCGCAGGTTTGCTGTGGGTGGGCTGGCGGGCAGCGGAGGTTGTCACGGAGTTGTCACAAGCGGCGCGAAACATGGTGGGACGGAAGCAGATGCGCTGAGACGATTTCTGCAGATCAGCGGGAGGGGAGGGACGGGCTGGGACGGGTAACCATGGTTTCTCGCTGACTGGGGGTCAAGTGGTCGCAGGTTCAAATCCTGTCAGCCCGACCAAGAGAAGTAGGCTTTGAGCTGCGGTAATGAGCTCATGGGTACCTCAACCATGGTTCAGCTTGTGAGCCGGTTGGGACCACAGATCTTCGTACTTCGGGCGTGCCGTGAGCGCACTTGTCCAATCGTCAAGTGCTTCGATCTGCGGCATTGCAGTTCTATCGGCTCATCTTGCGCGGGTCGGGGAAGCCCATCTTGAGGTAGCCGGGTGTTCGTTTCTTCAGCGATGAGGCGATGACGGGGGTGAGTTCGTCGTGGTAGTCGTGCACGGTTGCGGTGGTCTTCGAGGGGTAGGGACGGGTGACGCGACCGATGTATTGCACGAGGCGGTTCTTGAAGGTGATCGGCGCTGCCAGGAACAGTGTGTCGAGGGCGGGGCAGTCGAAGCCTTCCCCGATGAACGAGCTGGTGCCGACGATCAGGAGTGGATCCGAATCGGGCGTGTGGTTGGCAAGTTGGTCGGCGATCTGGCGGCGTTCACGAGCCTTCATGCCGCCGCTGAGAACGGTGACGGCCTTTCCGGCGGTCCGAAGCCGGTCGGTGATGGCGTTGAGGTGTTCGACCCAGGTGGTGAGCACCAGGATGTTGGCTCCAGTTTCGGCGGCGGTCAGCACGTCGCCGACGATCTGGTCGAGTCGTACTTGATCGGCGACGAGGGCTCGATAGATTTCGGCCATTCCACCGGGTGCGGTGGGGTCGGCGTCGCCGCGGTATTGGAATTCGGTCGGGTGCAGGTGCAGAACTGGGTGGGGCGTCAGTAGGTCGGAACCGTCGACCGGGAGTTGTCCGGTACTGGGTTGGTCGATGGCTACGTGGTGTGATCCGAGTTGGTGATAGATCAGGTCTTCGAGCCCGTCGCGGCGTTCCGGGGTCGCGGTCAGGCCGAGCCAATATCGCGCGGCTATGCGGCTCAGGACGCCGAAGAATGCGCTGGCTGCGACGTGGTGGCATTCGTCCACAATGACGAATCCGTAGTTGGCGGTGATGTCTTCGACGTTGTCGCGGCGGGCAAGTGTTGGCAGTAGCGCGATGTCGAGGATGCCTGTGGTTTTCGATCGTCCGCCGCCGATTTGACCGCATGCGAAACTCAGGTGGCTGCTGATCCGGTCGCGCCATTGGTCGGCCAGGGCCTTGCGATCGACCAGGACCAGGGTGGACGGTCGCATCGCGATTCGATTGCCGCGCAGGCTATGACCGTCTTGCCGGTGCCCGGTGGTGCGATGAGGACGCCGGTGTCCTGTTCGAGGAGTTGGTGCAGTGCGGTGGTCTGAACGGTGCGCAACGGCGTGCTGCAGGTGAACTTGTGGGGTTGACCGAGGATGCGTTTGTCGTCGACGTGTAGCGTGCTGTCGGCCGATTCGACGAGTTCTGTCAGCAGAGGATGGAGGCCGCGGGGCAGGACGAGATCACCGTCGGCCGTTTCGTCGTAGCTGTAGAGGAACCGTGGTGTGTCCCAGGTGCTGCGGCGGGCACGTTGGCGCGCATCGAATTCCGGGTTGCGTATCGATGCGGCGTGTTTAACGGCCGAGATCATCGCTGGGCCAAGATCGTTGGCGGTCAAGGTGAGTCGTGATGTGAACTCTGCGCGCACGATTGCCGCCGGCCGCGGGATGATGCGCGACGACGTCGGTAGCTGCAGACGCCGGACGTTATGGCCGATCTGTGGGTCGGGAAGTTGGCGCGCCAACGCGGTCACGTCTTTGGTGGACAATCGGGCGATGCTTGACAGGTAGGCCCACTGATCCTCGTATGGCTCGAGGGTGGCGGGATCGAGGAAGACGGTGGTGCCGTGTTGACGGCGCTTACCGTTCATCGGTGCGGCGATCAGATTGCCCACCCCACGCCCGGTGTGCACGTCCTGGGATGGGAACAAGCGGTCATAGCTACTCAGATGCATGCTGCCACGCAGGCGAAATGCCTCACTCAGCAGGCTTGTGGCGATGCTGCGGGCGACCGACGCCGAGATCGCATGAGCGAAGAAGATCCAGACGTGAGCTCCTCGCCCGGATTGTGACACCTCCAGTGCAGCCGGAATCCCATAGGAGCGAGCCGCTTTCATGTACGCGAGCGCGTCGAGCATCGCGGCTTCCTTGTCGAAATCGGCCGCCACCCACCAGCAGGTGTCGTCATCGCTGAGCGGATACAGGCCGATATGTGCTTCGCCCCGCAGGTGGGCATCAATGACCTCTGGGGTCAGCGGAAGGTAAGGTGCGTCGGCCCGATTCATACCCTTGCGCCAGTAGCCCTTGATCGCCGGCATCCAACCCGAGCGGCCATCTCGCCGATTCTCCCAGCGCAGCGCGTAAACATCGGTGCGACAACGGAACAGCTCGAAGAAGAACCGCACCTTATCGGCGGAGCTGGAGCCCATTGTCACCGGTGAGGTCGGCGCCCCCGTCAGAGTCGCCTGGTCAGTGGCGGCTGCGCGTGCCTGTTCCTCACTCAACTGAAGAAGACGACGCAAACGCACATTGTCGGCACGCAGCGTGTCCAATTCGCCAGGGAAACTCTCGACACCGCTAACGGTCAACTCCTTTGTGCAGCACATTCTTCGGCGGAAGTGTTCACTCCCGCCAGCGCTCACCGAGGGCTTTCGCCGCTGTGGACACCTTCATGACCAGACGACGCTCGCGGTTGCGGACGGGAACGAAGTGATAGTGCTCGTGGAAGGATTGCGCCTCGTCGTCTATGGCATCAACGACGATGAGCCGGCCGCCGCCGATTTCCGATGCGGCAACGGCTTTGCCCAAGGCGTCGAGGAGCAGCTGCTCGCCATATCCCTGACCCCGCAGCGACGTGTCGATTGCCAGGCGAGCAATCAGGTATCCGGGTATGCGGGTATAGCCGCCGGCCATGGATCCCGATACGCCGTCGTCGTTGCGTACTACTTCGGTGGGGCAGATGGCGAAATAGGCGCTGACTTTCTGTTCGCCGAGCGGGGTCCACACGTAGACGTGGGCGACTCCACTGCTGTCCGCGCGGCGGGCATGGCCGATGAGCCAGGTATTCAGCGACTCCTTGCCGCAGTCGAATCCTTCCAGCGTGTGGGCGTCAGCGAGTCGCGCGGACTCGAACATTGTTCAACGCCTTGTGAAGACCGCTGGTTTGCGTGCGGCTGCCGCCAGCCGCGGCGCGTCGTCAGCAGCATCGAGCGAGGACATCAGTTTGTCGAACTGTTCGGGCTCCATTGCCGTCACCAGCTCCTGACGCAGGATGTCTTCGGCCCGTTGCATCGCAGCTTTCCGCACGAACTCCGACGTCTGCTCATGGACAAGGTTGGCGGCACGCTGAATGCGGTCCAAGGTCGCTTGCTCCGCGCGAAGCTCGATGCGCTTCGTTTTGACTGCCACAGCGACACCTCCTTCTTCCCTCTGTCATCTCTGCTCGCAGCTGTGAATCACTTCATTGTACGGTGAATGTACGTACATGGCTAGCAAGGGGTTGCGGCCAGCGCTAGGGACCACCCAGGGGCCACACGTCATGCGCGATGCCGAACGACCTGCACGTCTGTGAACGTCACACACAACGCCCAGGCTGCCAAAACCACAACCAACCTGGGAAAACGCGCTACCGCTACTTCCTGGGGGTCAAGTGGTCGCAGGTTCAAATCCTGTCAGCCCGACCATATCACCGCTTTTCAGAGCATTTTTTGCGGCTGCGGGATGGTCAGCCGCAGGGCCGGATACGACAGTTTTTACGACAGTTTGGCCTCGGCGCTGCAATCACGACAGCCCGTATCGCTTGGGCCTTGCCCGGCGCTCACTTTCTCTATTTCCGCTCAGCGGCAGCTTCAAGTTGGTGAATACTGACAAGTCCCTGTGGAGCGAGCAGTCAAACGAGAGAGGCCAATATGGCGCAGGTCGGAGAATCCGTCGAACATCCGCTTACAGGCGAGCGGCTCACCTTTCTCGAGACTGCCGCAACGACGGGCAGTGACCGCCTCAAGATCAGTTTGGAAATGGCACCCGGCGGCTTCCTGCCACGGCCCCATAACCATCCTCGGGCAGAGGAACGGTTTGAGGTCGCGACAGGTCGCATAGAAATCAAGACGGACGGCAAATCTCGCATAGCCGACGCGGGCGAAACTGTGATAGTTCCACGCGGCGCTGGCCATGTCTGGGGCAACCCGTTCGACGACCCGGCCACTGTGGTGGTCGAGTTGCGCCCGGCGCTACGCTTGGAGACGTTCTTCGAGACCTTCTTCGGACTCGCCAGCGACGGGAAGTTCAGCACGAGAACACAACTGCCTAGCTTCCTTCAAACTGTCGTGCTGTTCCACGAATTTCGTGACGAGATCGGCGCAGCGGGAGTCGCTGGGACGGCCGCGCGTGGACTACTCGCCGTCTTAGCACCGCTTGCTCGTGCACGGGGGTATCGCTCGGTATACCCGCAATACAGCGCCCCCGACGCTCCTTAGCTTGGTGCCTCGCAGCCCCTCATAGGCCGAGCCGTCCGGCCAGGCCGGTCACCGCCGCGCGGGCCGCATCGTCGGACGTGTGTCCGTACACGTCGCCGGTAATCGACACGCTGGAGTGCCCGAGCAAGTCGGCCACCGCTTTGATGTCCACGCCCGCCTCAAGCCAGGCCACCGCTGCGGAGTGCCGCAACGTATGGGCGCCGACGCCCTCGACGTTGGGGGCCTTGGCGGCGACCTCGACCACCCGCAGCAGGTTGCGTGGGTCTACCGGCCCGCCCAGCTCGGTCGTGAACACCAGGCCGCTGTCCCGCGACTGATCGCCCGCGCGGAGGCGCTCGGCGGCAGCGACGGCGCAGTTGTTTTCGCTTGCCGTCAGTGGCTCCGGTATCGACCGTCAACTGATAGCGCACGACAGGCTTAGTGCCGGCGGGTCGAGTCAGCTCGACACGCCGGATCTGCGGCGGCAGGTGGCGGCGCTTAGCCATCTGGGTTGGAGGTTATGACGCTGCTTCGGTGTGGGCAGCGATGAAGCGGTGAATCTCCGCGATCAAACCGGACAACAATCGGCTTCTCGCTCGCCGACTAGACGACACCACACTGGGCGGTTTCTTTGGCGACTATGTGCGCGAGCACATCACCTACGGCTACGCCGTCACGGTGCATTCCGCCCAAGGCGTTACCGCCGACACCGCCTACGCCGCCCTGAGTGAAGCGGCCCACCGCACGCTGACCGACGTCGCAATGTCGCGAGGGCGTGATGCCAACACGCCAACATCTACGCGCACACCACCGAGCACGAATACCGGCACAAACCAGCACGAACGGTGCACGTTGTGCAGCGCGCCAGCAGCCACCGCGCAGGACAGTTGCTTCGTGCCATCGTCGCAAACGACCAGCAGCCGGTCACCGCCCACAACTCGCAATCAAAACCGCAGATGACTCACTCCCCTCGCGAGTTCGCGCCGCCAACAAGCGGCGAGCCGTGGCGGTCCGCGATCGCACAACGGACTATGAACACTGGCTCTCCGGAACAGCAACGTTCACTACTGCGATGCGCGAGGCGCCCGAGCATCATGTCGGCTTGAGCCGCTCGGTCGACTATGGGATCGGTCTCTAGCTCGCCCCCGCAACTCAGGTCCAATCCTGGGATCGAAGTGCCTCAAGCGCTTTGGCTGACTCGCTGCCGGGCTCGGCGTGATAAGCCAGCATGTGCTGCCCATCCGAGTGCGGCACCCTGAGCCTGGTCCGATGGAGATGAAGGTCGCCGAGCTGCGGGTGGCGGACGTGCATCGGGCCTGGCCGGTAGCCCACGTCCGCGCGCGCCCACAGCTCACGGAAACGCGGGCTGTGAGCCGATAGCTCATCGATCATCGCACACAACCGGGGATCACCGAGGTCGGTGCCTGCGACTTCGCGGAACTCGCTCACCACGATGTCGGTCACCACGTCCCAATGGACGTAGAAATCGCGCGCGGCCGGAGCAACGAAGATCCAGCGCATCAGGTTTTCTCCCGGCTCCATTCCGGGCGCGAATGCGCGGGCGGACGCATTGGCGGCCAGCACATCCACGTAGCGATTGCCCACAACGACAGGTACTGGCAACTGGTCGATCAGCTGGCAAAGCGATTCCGCCACGGTGTCTTCAGCGGACTGAGGCCGACGTCTGTCCGTCGCGTTCGCGAGCCGGTGCAAGTATTCCGTCGCTTTGAGGTCGAGCAGCAGAGCTCGCGCGAGTGCCTCCACAACCTGTCCGGAGGGATGGGTGTCCTGACCCTGCTCGAGGCGCAGGTAGTAGGCGCAGCTGATACCGGCGAGCGTCGCCACCTCTTCGCGGCGCAAACCCGCCACACGGCGTCGCATACCAGCAACCAACCCGACGTCTTCGGGACGGAGCTGTTCGCGCCGCGCACGCAGGTAGTCACCCAGCGCGTTGGCCGTCACTGCCACCAACCGATCTTAAGGCTGTCCCTGCCAATATCACGATGAATGGGGTCCGCCTGACGCCTCGCAAGTCGGAATGCGCAATGCGTGTGGCGCGCTCTTGGTGGCCGTAGCCGTCGAGCGGGAACCGAGTTCAGCTAACTGCAATGCGGCAACGTCAAATGAAAACCGTTGTCGGAAGAACACTTCCGATGCCACATCGAAGGAGAAGCACATGCGAAATTTGTCAGACGCCTTGATCGATCTTGCTGGTCGGGTCAAGAGAGTCGAGGACTCGGCCGCGGCGGTGCAGGAAAAGAACCGCGCCGCGCTGCAGTCACGCCGCGAGGAGCTCGAGGCAGCGATCGAACAGTCGAAGATTGAGTTGGAGGCCGCCGCCACCCAGGCGAAGGACGCCACCCGGGGTTGGTGGTCGGAAACCACGAGCTCCATTCAGGCTGACTTCGCCGAGTGGCAGGCCGAGATGAAGGAAAAGAACGCCGAGCGGGCCGCCGAGGACGCCGAGGACGACGCGGTGGTTGCTGTGAGCCTCGCGGCCTACTGCCTCGACGCTGCGGAGTGGTCGGTGGTGCGTGCGGAGCTCGCCCGTGGCGAGGTCGACCAACTAGCGGGACAGAGGTAAGGATCATGACCACCATCGAAACCCCGTCTGTATTCCGCCACCTGTGGAAGTCGGTGCTCGCGCTAGGGGTGCTGACGCTTATCGTGGGCGCCGCGGTGCTGGTCTGGCCCGGCCAGTCGATCGTCGCCGCTGGAATCCTGTTCGGCGTCTACCTGCTGGCGTCAGGTATCGCACAGGTCATTGCCGCGTTTACGGTCTATTCGCCCGCAGCCAGTCGTGTCCTGCTGTTCATTAGCGGCGCACTGTCGGTCGTCCTGGGCGTGTTCGCCTTCCGCGACTTCGATGACGGCGCCGCCGTGTGGCTGCTGGCCTTATGGATCGGCGTCGGGTTCATCTTCCAAGGTGTCACCGAGACCGTGTTGGCGATCAGCTTCAAGGAATTGCCCGACCGCGGCTGGTACATCTTCGTGGGAGTCGTGGCCGTGATCGCCGGCGTGGTGATGCTTGGGTGGCCGATCAGCTCCATCGTGGTGCTGGCCATCATCGCCGGAGTATGGCTCGTCGTCATCGGGACCACAGAGATTGTGTGGGCCGTGAATGCACGTAGCACAGCCAAGAAAGTCGAGCGAGGTATCGAGCCGCTGACGCGCGGCGCCGTCGCCTGACTCACCGTTCGGCGTGCTGAGGCGCAGGCGCGTCTCAGCACGCCGAGCCCTTGTTTGACAAGTCTCCTATGGAAACCCAGTGGGCCCGCCGAAGCCGCAATCGCTTTCAACACGTTCGGGATTGACTACGAAGACATTCGGGCGTCAGCGATTCGGCACGGAGTCGCCGAACACCTGCTGCCCGAGCACATTCCGTGTAATCGCGCCGAATACCGGCGACTGTGGGAGGCGCCGCGGCACCTGATATGCGTCAACGAACAAACTCGCGGTGCCCTTGATGCCATCCTGCATCCGCGTGCCCTCGATGGCTATCGCCGCTGGCCGCGCCACCGCGGAACTGCTAGTCCGCAGCAGCACATACCCGGCGTTGCTCAAACGACTGTGCCCACACGGCTATCAAATCCAAACCCCAGCACTCCGAACCGGAAGGTGATCCGGCGGCGACCGACCGACGGCATGACTCGAGCGTGGGGGGTGCCCTCGTATCCGCTTTCGGCACGCCTCGAACGGCCAGGTCTTCTCACTCTCGGAGGAATCGGGTGTCCGGTCGTCCGCAGTAACTCCAACAAGGGTCTGTGAACGCCAACGTCTCTAACCTTTTGAACGGCCCCGGTCTATGTTGACAAGGGATGGCTGACTGGCACCGGACGGCGGGGGGGGCCACAACGCGAGCGGCCGCTTGTCGTTCAGCAAACGGTACCCACATTCGACAGCTGCAGCCCCGCGCCCGCAGACGTCGTCACAACGTTGACACATTGAGGTGCGAATTCGGAGCGTTGGCGGAGGAGGGCTTGAGACAGTTTCACAGGTCAGGCCGGTTCGAGAGTCATTGCGAGACAACTAAATTCGGCCTTTGTCCGACTGGGGGTCAAGTGGTTGCAGGTTCAAATCCTGTCAGACCGACCACTGTCAGCCCACCACTCAGCCCGACCACAATCACCGCAGTAAGAGGCTTAGGAACGGTCCCCGGAGCCATCCACCCGCATACCCGCCGGAGTAAATACGCCAACGCATACGCCAACCGGGAATTTGCCGGCGATCGACCTGGGTTGGGAGTACGCGCTACCTGAGTAACATTGGCCGCCGCAAGACTCGTCATTGGAAATGACTGCGGACTACAGGACAGATATCGCAGGGAGAGGCATGGCTGCAGGCGATCGCTACGTCCTCGGCTACAGGTACGCGGAACAGGAACGTTTGCAGCGCCAAGCCGAGCAACTCGCTCATGAGTCTGCCCGCTTGTTCGATGAGATCGGAATATCGGACGGCGCCCGCGTCCTGGAGATCGGCTGCGGTCCACGCGGCTGCCTCGATTTGCTCTCCGCGCGGGTGGGCGCGTCGGGAAGAGTGGTCGGCGTCGAGATCAGCGCGGACGCGGTCGCGCTCGCTCAGACCTTCCTCACGGAGCGCGGCCTTCAAAACGTCGAAGTCATAGCCGGAGACGCTCGCTCCACCGGCCTGCCGAAGGGGTCCTTCGACCTCGTCACCGCCCGGCTTATCCTTGTGACCATTCCCCAACCCGAGCAGATTATCGCTCAGGCAGTGGCGCTGGCCCGGCCTGGAGGTGTGGTTGCTTTTCATGAGGTCGACCGGGCCGCAGTGATGTGCGATCCACCCTCGCAGGCATGGGACACCGTGGAGAAGCTGTTTATGGCTGTCGCCGAGAAGAACGGCAATGACTTCTATCTCGGCCGCAAGCTACCTCGATTGCTTCGAGAGGCTGGTCTGGTGGACGTGCGCGTCAATCCGATCGTCCACATCGAGTCAGTGGGCAATCCTCGCCGTTCCCTTAGCGTGGACTTCCTAGACAACATGAGAGACCGGATCCTGGCGCTGCACCTCGTGCCGGAAGGGGAGCTAGTCCAATTGAGAGAGGCCCTGGCAAGGCATCTCGATAACCCAGACACGGTCGTGTTTCATGGTCCGTACATTCAGGCTTGGGGCCGCAAACCGGACTAACCCCAGGCGGGCCGTCTACAACCAGCCACCTTCAACGGTCACAGCCCGAGCCGGCCGGCCAGCCTGTCGACTGCGGCGCGCGCGGTGTCGTCGGACGTGTGGCCGTACACGTCGCCGGTGATCGCGATTGAGGAGTGCCCGAGCAGATCGGCGACCGCTTTGATGTGCACACCGGATTCAAGCCAGTCCACCGCGGCACTGTGCCGCAGCGTGTGCACGCCGACACCCGCCACACCCGCGGCGTTCGCGGCAACCTCGATCACCCGCAACAGGTTTCGCGGATCGACCGGACCGCCGAGCTCGGTGGTGAACACCAGACCCGAGTCGGTCCACTGGTCACCGGCGCGCAGCCGATCCGCCTTCTGCTCGGTGTGGTGCCGGCGCAGCATCGCCACCACCGCCGGCGACAGCGGCACGGTGCGCCGGGCCCGGTCGGTCTTGGGCTCGGTGATCACCAGCCGGCCGGCCACCCCTGCGATGGTCGCCGCCACCCGCAGCACGCCGGCGTCCAGGTCGACTCGATCCCACGCCAGCGCCAGACACTCACCGCGACGGTCGACGCGATCAACACCAACGCCGCGTGATAACGCGACGATTTAGCGGCCCGCAGAACCGCGGCGACGGAATCGGCGTCCAGATGCCTTGCCTCACGACGCGCCACACCCGGCCGGGTCACCTGAGCCGCCGGATTACGCGCGATCAGCCCGTCATGCACCGCACCATCCGGGTCGGCCCGCAACACCGTGTAGATTTGCCGCACCGTCGAATCGGACAGCCTGCCGACGGCCGGCGTTTGTAGTTCGCTCTGCGTTTGACCTAGGTGGCAAGTCGGTGCGGTCAGGCTCGGGCTCAACCAGCTCGGCGTCCACGACTGGGCGGCGCCGCCGCCACCAAGCAAGGCTGGCGTGTACCACTCGTGCAAATTCTCGTCAGGCACGCGGCGATGTGCGCGCGACTGCGCGCGGTCCGCTCGTGATGTCATCGAAGATGACCTCAAACGGCCGTGACCCGTACCGCATCGTCATCGGACTGCTGCCCAGCCCGGTGAGCTGCGGAAACAACCCAGATCGGATGGGTGCGCTTTGTGCCGGCGCGCAATTCGGCCAGCACCGTGTCACAGACCGGCGCCTGTGCCTGCACGAAGCTGCAGATCGAATGGATCGGGCATATCACCCAGGGGTGCACAGCGCACCGCCTTGAGCAGGCATTGTGCCTGCTGAGTTATGCGGGTTCAGAGTTAGGGCGCTAGTCTGCTGCGGTGCTCGGGGGCAGAGCCGCTTCCGCGAATCGATCAGACCGCCGAACCGAGAGGAAACCAATGCCGCCATCGTCTGGGGCGAGCCTCGGGCCGGTGACCGCGTCGGACGACCCCGCGACGTCGGCCACACACACCGCGGCGACGCCGCCCGGCGATACCGGTGCCTCGCCTGCAGCCATGCCGGAGACAGAACCCGCTGCTCGACCGGCGCGCGGCCGGTTGCGGCGCGGACTGCTGTCGCGGGTCAGCATCAAATCCAAGCTGATCGTCATGCTGCTGGTCTCCAGCATCGTGTCGGCGGCCGTGGTGGGGTTAATCGGTTACGAGTCGGGCCGCGCTTCGCTGCGGGCAGCTGTGTTCGACCGGCTGACCCAGGTGCGGGATTCGCAGAGCCGGCAAATGCAGGACAAGATCAACGACCTGAGGAATTCGCTGATCATCTATACCCGCGGGTCGACAACCATCGATGCGCTGGGAGCGTTCACCGCCGGCTTCGACCAGCTCGCCACGGCGACCATCAACCCGGCGCAACAGCAACAGGTCTCCGACCACTACGCCCAATTCGCCAAGAACACCGAACAGAAGACCGGCAACAGGCTCGATCCGCACGCGCTGCTACCGGACTCGGGCGCCCAGAAATACCTGCAGGCCTACTACAGTGCGCCGGTCGGCTCCGCCAACAACGCGATCGACCTCGATGCCCGGGACGGCAGCGCATGGACCGCAGCCAACACCCGCTACAACGACTTCTTCCGCGAGATCGTCAACCGGTTCGGCTTCATCGACGCGCTGCTGATCGACGGTCGCGGCAACGTCGTGTATTCCGCCGACAAGGGCGTCGACCTGGGCACCAACCTCCTGACTGGGCCATATCGGGAGAACAACCTGCGTGACGCCTACGAACAGACCATCGCGTCGAACGCGGTGGACTTCGTGGCCGTCACCGACTTCCAGCGCTACCAGCCGGCCGGGGATGCCCCAACGGCCTGGATGGTGGCGCCGGTCGGGGTGGACGGGCGCGTCGACGGCGCACTGGCCCTGCAGTTCCCAATCACCGGACTGAACCGGCTAATGACCGTCGACAAGCAGTGGCAGTCCACCGGCCTAGGTAAGACCGGCGAAACCTACTTGGCCGGGCCTGACGATCTGATGCGGTCCGATTCACGGCTGTTCCTGCAGAACGCGGAGCAATACAAACGCGACGCCGTGGAGGCGGGCACCCCGCCCGACGTGGTCGACCAGGCGGTCCGGTTGGGCGGCACCACGCTGGTGCAACCCGTGACCACCGAGGCCCTGCACTACGCTCAGCGCGGGCAGAGCGGCACGCTGATCACCTCGGACTATCTCGGACACCAGACGCTGCAGGCCTACGCGCCGGTCACCCTGCCCAACACCGACCTGCACTGGTCGATCATCGCCAAGATCGACACCTCCGAGGCGTTCGCGCCGGAGTCGTCGTTCACCCGAACCCTGGTGCTCACTTCGACCGCGATCGTGTTCGTGGTCTGCATCGCGGCCATGTTGCTCGCCCAGCTGTTCGTGCGGCCGATCCGCAGGCTGGAGGCCGGTGCCCAGCGCATCAGCCGCGGTGACTACGCCGTCGCGGTCCCGGTCGAGTCGCGGGACGAGATCGGCGATCTGACGGCGGCCTTCAACGAGATGAGCCGCAATCTCGGCATCAAGGAGCAGTTGCTCGCCGAGCAGCGCAAAGAGAACGACCGGCTGCTGCTGTCTTTGATGCCCGAGCAGGTGGTGCAGCGCTACCGGGAGGGCGAGCAGACCATCGCGCAGGATCACCAGGACGTCACGGTGATCTTTGCCGACATCGTCGGCCTGGACGAACTGTCCGACGAGCTGCCGTCGGAAGAATCGCTGGCGATCCTCAACGAACTGCTGCGACAGTTCGACGCAATGGCAGAGGGCCTGGGCGTAGAGCGGGTGAGGACCCTGCGCAACGGCTACCTGGCCAGTTGCGGGCTGAATGTGCCGCGGCTGGACAACGTCCGGCGCACGGTGGACTTCGCCCTGGGGATGCAGCGCATCATCGACCGGTTCAACGGGGAGACCGGCCGCCGCCTCGACATCAGGGCGGGCATCGACACCGGCACCGTGACCAGTGGGCTGGTCGGCCGGTCGACCATCGTCTATGACATGTGGGGTGCCGCGGTCAACCTGGCCTACCAGGTCCAGAGCGGTTCCCCGAAGCCGGGCATCTACGTGACGGCGGGTGTGTACGAGATCATGCGTGACTCGCGGCATTTCACCCGGGTCGGCGTGATCACCGTCGACGGGGCCGAGGAGCCGATCTGGCGACTGTCGGAGCGTCAGTCATGACGGCCCTGTTGGACTCATCGTGGTTCTACTGGGCGATCGGGGTCGCCGTTGGCCTGCCGGTCGGGCTGATTCTGCTCACCGAGTGGCAGCACGTGCTGGTCCGCGGGCAGAGCATCCTGGCCAGGCCGGTCAGCCTGCTGCGCAACTATCTGCTTCCGCTGGCTGCGTTGCTGTTGTTGCTGGTCAAGGCCACCGAGGTGTCGGCCGAGGCGACGTCGGTGCGCGTGGTGGCCACCGCATTCGGCTTCGTCGTGCTGATGATGCTGCTGTCCGGGCTGAACGCGACGATCTTCCAGGGCGCGCCCGATGGCAGCTGGCGCAAACGGATGCCGACCATCTTCATCGACGTGGCCCGCTTCGTGCTGATCGCGCTCGGCCTGGCGGTGATCTTCTCCTATATCTGGGGCGCCAATGTCGGAGGTCTGTTCACCGCGCTAGGAATCAGCACCGTTGTTCTGGGCCTGGCGTTGCAGAACTCCGTTGGCCAGATCATCTCCGGCCTGCTGTTGCTGTTCGAGCAGCCGTTCCAGCTCGGCGACTGGCTCGACACCCCGACGGCGCGGGGCCGGGTGGTCGAGGTCAACTGGCGGGCCACCCATATCGACACCGGCAGTGGCATGCAGATCATGCCCAACTCGGTGCTCGCCGGCGCGTCCTTCACAAACCTGAGCCAGCCTGCCGGCGCGCACAAGATCATGATCGCCACGACGTTCTCACTGGTTGATCCGCCCGACGTGGTATGCGCGATGCTCAACCGGCTAGCCAACATGCTGCCGTACCGCAAGTCCGACGTGGCGCCAGTCAGCGTCGCAGTCGGCGGCACCGAGTACCGCACCACCGTCGCGCTGCGGTCCCCCGCCGACGACGCCGCCGCCCGGGCCATGTTCCTGCGCTGGACGTGGTATGCGGCCCGGCGCGAAGGCCTGCACCTGGACGGGGCCGCGGACGAGTTCTCCACCCGGGACCGCGTCGAGAAGGCGCTGCGCGCCGTCGCACCCAAGCTGCGGCTGATCCACACCGACCAACAGGAGCTGGCCGCGTATGCCACGGTCGCCCGCTTCGGCGCCGACGAGATCCTTCTGCATTCGGGCGAAGTGCCCACGGCCATGGCCTTCCTCGTTGCAGGTCGGGTGCGGCTAACAGCGACGGTTGACGACGGATCACTGATCTCGGTCGGCACGCTGGAGGAAGGGGCGTTCCTCGGCCAGACCGCGCTGACTCGGCAGCCGGTACTCGCCGGGGCATACGCCATCGACGAGGTCACCGTGCTGCAAATCGACCGCGCGCACATGGAAGAGCTGGTACTGCGCAAGCCCCTACTGCTGCAGGAGATCGGCCGCGCCATCGAAGATCGGCGGGCCAACGTCTTGCGTGTATTGGCTATGGCCGGCGATTAGGCGGTGGGCGCCAGTTGGTGGTCGACCCTGCGCCGGCGCCACACCTATTGCCACGTGTACGCGGAAACCTCGGAAGGGTGCTGGGATTTGCTGGACACCGGCCTCATGTCCGGGCCGATATCGTAGCGGCACAGGGTGGTGCGGTCGGCCGCCGTGGTCGACAAGTCGGAGTTGGTCAGAAAGCGGTGGTAGCGCCACACCTGGAACAACGCATCGGGGTAGCGCACGTCATTGAAGGCTCGGCAGGTTGTTTCTCAATCGTGTTGTGACAGTGACCCCAAGATTGCTCTGGTCGGCGCCCAGCACGGCGGCAGCCGTGGCTGTGGGGGTGGTGTCGGGCTCTCTTGGGTGCCCACCGCAAACCCCGGGGTGGGCCTACCTCATTGGGCACATGTTAGGCGCAGCACCTGTTGAGTGTGGGCTAAATGTTAGCGTTGAGCTGCACAAACGCTGGTGCGCGATACCGGGATGAACCGGTGACCGTGCTTCCCAGTCGTAGGAAAGCCCCACCCTGTTGCCAGATTCCGCACCCCAGGTCGTCGCATTGGTGACCGTCACCCGGGCGTCCGCCAGCGAGTCGACAATCGAATCCGGGTTTGCGGCGGCTAGGCGACTTGGGAAGAGATCCGGCGCTTAGCGCCCCCGGACGGACGACGCGCAATCCCCGCGGACGGACGACAACCAATGACCCCGATCGGATGACACCTAACGGCCCCGGACCGGCGAAGCGCGCGATGCCCGCTGTCCGCAATGCGAAACCGGCTTTGGCCTGGCGGTATCCGATACGCACCCCGGCCAGGGTAAGGATCACAAGCCCGCCGACGCCTGGCAGAGCGACAGCGGCCAGCGCCGCCACCGAAACGGCTACCGGGAGGTCGCGGAGGGCGTCCCGGAGGAAACGACCGCACATCCATCGGAATGGCGCCGTGGGCGCTGGCGGTGCCATCCCGGGCAGCGATGACGCTCGACCTGCCTCGCTCATCGCGCCGAAAATGGATGCCGCAATCCCCCCGGGCATTGCAGTCCCGGTGTTGCCGGCCGACCCGAACGGTGGCGAGAACGAACGCTACTGGAACGGCGTCGCATGGACGGAGCATCGCCGATCACGGCGACCAACCGCGAACGAACCTTCGGGGTCGTTCTCGCACCCGGCGGAAAATGTGGACTCGATGTCCGGGTCGATGCCTGACGGACGGCACCAGGCAGGATCGGTTTGAGGAAGGCGTCGGAAGTCAGGATACCGACGCGCCCACAGCGGATCGCCCCGAGACCGATCTTCCCGAGGAGGTCGCCCTTACCTCGACGGACAAGGCGGTGTCGGGTGAAATAACGCCGATTGCTGTTGAGTCGGACACCGGACCTCCAATCTCGGAACCTAGCCATGCGATACGAGGGGTTACGGCGTCGGCTCCCGAAGACTTTCGCCATGCTAGCGTTTGCTCGTCTGGGGACTCGCGAACCTGCGTCCACCGATTCGACGTATTCGGCACGTTCTAGGAGGGGCTCCCATGGCTGGTAAGCACCACAAATCTTCTCGACGTCGGTCTTCTGTCGCGCGGCGCGGCGGGACCGGTCTGGCGGCAGCCGCAGTAACCGCGACCAGCGTGTCGACCGCATTGATGACCGGCACCACGACAGCTGTCGCCCCGTCGGTGGATTTGGTGGCGTTGATTACGCCTGCCAACTCGACGGCCCAGATCTTCGCGGGCACGACGTACTACGGCAGGGACTACACGAACCCGCCGACCTACGGCCCGCAGCAGGTCGTCCCGTTCTTGCTCGGCCCTCAGGGCATCGCAGATGCCATCAGCGCGGCCAATGACGATCCAAACGGCATCGTCGTCCTCGCGTCTGGATGGGGTGCGGGTCAGACCGGCACCGCGCTCGGAAACCTGAAAGCCGCTAACGACCCCACCTTAAATGACGTCAAGCTGGTGATCCTCGACAACAACAGCAACCGTGCCGCCGGTGGCTTCTGGACGACGTATGCGCCGTTCGCGCCACTACTGCTGACCTCGGCCGCGCCGACGCCCAGCAACTTGGGTGTGCCCACTCTGGACGTCGCTTATCAGTACAACATCAACTCGGACGCTCCTACCGACCTCCTCAATCCTTTCGCCCTTGGGAATAGCCTGGCCGCCTACGTCTACGGCTACGGGGGCGAGTCGAACACCGAGCTGCCACCTGAGGTGCAAGCCGAAATAGCTGCGGCACAGGCCAATCCCGCTACTACCCGTCACGCCTACGTCGTGGATGCCGACGGCAATGTCGTCGCTTCCCAGACCAAGACGCTGCCAGCCGGAACAACCACAACTTACGTGACGTTCGAGGCCGGCGAATTGCCCGTGCTTCGCCCGTTGCGGTTATTTCCCGGCGGCGACATCGTCGCCGACGCGCTGGAGCCGACCGTGACGGAGCTCGTCGACGCGGGATATCAGGACGGCAAATCGATACCAGACGATCCGACGGTGCCTCAACCGATGACCCCGTTCTCGTCGATTAACAATTTGAGCGGGCTGCCGGGTTCCGTACAGACCGGGTTGGACGCTGGCGTGGAGACGGCGCAGAAGGACTTCTCCCATCCGGGCAACTTCGTGACCAAACCGCTCGCCGAGGCGGGCAAGCTGCCATTCATCTCGTCGCTACCGTCGCTGAATACGTCGTCGTCGATAAGCAAGCTCAATACGACCGGCCCAAATAAGGCGTTCGTTGGTTTGAACAAGCCCGGCACCACGTCGCCGTTCGGTGGTGCAAGGCCGTTGAAGAAGATTGCCGACAATATCAGTTCTTCGCTCAACCGCCTTGCGGGCGGTTCACACAAGGACGACCAAAACGCGCCGTCCGAGAAGGAGGAGTAGTAGGCCCGGCGACTTGCTGGCGATGATCCGCGCGCTGCAGCGGCGACTGATCTACTTTCCGGCACCCGGCCCGGTGCCGTCGGCTGCGTATGTCCCTGCCGGAGAAGGAGAGTGTCTGATCGTGCTTGGGTCACGGTCGCCTCGACAGCGACGATTCGGGGCCGACGCCGAACGATTTGACCGTGCACCGATAACGCCTCGGGTCGGACGGGATTGAAAAGGTCCACTGTTAGCCGGGCAGGAATGAATCCGTCTGCGGGAGCGAGCGTCGGTGGAGGTGTGGGACAGCGGGTTGGGGGTGGTGCGGCGCCGTTCGACCACGGTTTCTTTAGGTTCCCCGCCGGCCAGGACGGTGTCGATGCTGCCGGGGGTCCAGGAAATCTTGTTCTCCAGCATGGCGTAGGTGCCGGGGCCGGCCTTGCGTACGCCGTGCTCGATGTCGGCCAGGGTGCGCACAGTGAACTGCAGGCTGTCGGCCAGATCGGTGCGGTTGCGGTAGCCCAGGGCTACGCGCCGACTCACGACGTGGTGGCCGAGCCGTTCCAGGGCGTGACGGTCCATGGCTCGATCATGACGCACCAGGGCGGCAATGTCGAGTCGCCATGCCCATTTCTTTCCATCCGCCGCACGATATAGCGGAAGTTATTTCCTCGGGACCCCGGCCAGATCGGCCCGGACCTGGGTGATGGTGTCCCAGAACAGTTCCTCCACCTTCTCCTTGTACAGCCCGACCACCTCCACCCTGGGCGCCCCAGCCAGTTCCCGGCGCACCACCTTGGCCTCGGGCAATGCCTCGCCGGTCCACCACTCCTGACGGATGGCGAAGTCGTCGAACCGTTCGCCCTCGTCGGTGTCCCGCAGCGCCGCGCGCCGCTTGCTGGCAGGGACGCGCGCCCACCACTCGGCGCGCCAGTAGGGGCCGTCGTAGGCGGCGGGCGGGGCACCGGTCTGCCATTCCTCCACCTGCACCGGTTCCACCGGCGCGATGCCGTTGTAGTCCTGGGCGAACCGATAGGCCAGCTCGCTGTCCAGGTAGATCCGTTCGATGCGGTAGCTATCCCCGCTGCCCGCCGTGAGCACGTACACCGTCGCCATCGCCGTCCCCCGTTTCCGCTGGTGGGCTTCAGTCTGACAGCGCCCCGATGGCCACGTCCGACAAACCGGCGCGGACGTCGAGGGAGGTAACCAGCAGAAATACGCGCCGCAGACTACTGTTGGTGACCCACAGTGAGGCGTATCACACGGAAATTGTTATCAGATTGTTGATATTATTGCCGTCTATCTCCTACTGTTGCAGGCACATGAACGACAGAAGGCAGGGCTTGACATGTTGAAACGATTGCTGATGATCGGGGCCGTCGCGGCCTCGATCATCGTTGGCGGCTGCGTGGATGTGGGTGCCGCGTCGGCCGACCCTGCCGTGTGTGGAGGGCCCGGGACGCCGCCGTGTGCGCCGCCGCTTAGTCCCGAGCAGCAGTGCGCGCTGGTCGCGTGGCGGACCTGGACGCCGTGCAACTGGCTGGGTGTGCAGGTTCCGGTCGGTACACCGGGCAGCGTCGGCGGATGACGTGCCAGCCCCAGCACCAGGTGTCCGGGCAGGCGGGGAGTCGTGACGGGCATATGGCCAGGTTCGCCTTCGACGCGCTGGGGAATCGAGCTGACCGAGGGCCAACCGGACACTCGGCAAACAAGCAAACAAAAAAATCCCGAACTAGGGAGAAAATCCTCGCTGCGGCCGGTATCGGCGCAGCAATGATCGCCGGTGCCCTGCCCGGAGCCGGGATGGCCAGCGCCACTGACGGCTACGACCAGGTCTCGATCCACGACGTCCGCGAACTGGACCGGCACCAACTGCCTGTTCTGGTGGGGCCCCGGCACCTACGACACGGTCGGCAGTTTCACCGGCGAGGGCATCATGGCGGTGCTCATGAGGCGCAGCGCCCGAGGCGGACGGCAAGCATAGCTATCAGGACGCTGCTCGCTTCGGGGGATGTTCTTGGCCGGGCCGGCGGGCATCGCCGTCGCCGACCCCCGACGACATCGGCCCCGGCCCCACCCCCGGAACCGGTGTTTACCCCCGGACCCGACAGGGTTGGCGACACCGCCCCGCAGGGCCTCACGGGCTTCCACGCCGTAACGCCTCAGCGGCCACGGTCATGCTAGGACACAGGAAACGGCCGAGGCGCCCCGGGCCGCATGAGGATCGCCCACAAAATGCCGAAAATGCCAAGAAGAAAGCCCAATACAAAGAACGTGCCGAAGCGGTGTTGCTTTCGTTGCGCGATAACCCCCGCAATGAGGCCGCATGTTGGTTCTCAAAATCCGTTTCATCTCGCGATGCTCTGATCCTGCGATGATCCGCGGTGTCTCACGGGACTTCATCGCGGTTTGTCTCACGGAGAGCTTCATTTCCTAGGATTGTCGTTGAGCATTGCCATGAGCGGTGTTGCCAGGTCACGACCCGGATGGGGCCAGCGACGGGGTTCCGACACCGATGGTGATCTGCGGGGACGCGGAAGGGTCGAGCCAGTTCAGCACAGAGCGCATTTCGTCGCGGCCGATGGCCACACATCCCCAGGTGGGATTGCCGTCGGTCACGTGGAGAAAAATCCCGGCCACCCGTCCCGGGATCCGTTGGGGGTTTACGGCGATGTTCACGGCGTAGTCGTAGACCGGGCCGGAGTCGTACAGGTTTTCCGCGATTGACGAGGGACTGCCGGATCCACGCACGTGGGTGTTGTAGGTGGGTGATCCGGCGTCCTCGTCCCACCAGTCTTGGTCGGTGGCCTGGAAGTAAGGCATTTTGGTGCCGGGATTGGGCTGGCGACCGAAGGCTTGGTCGAACGTGAACGTTCCCACGGGAGTGCGGTGGACACCGTCAGCAGGGGTACCGACGCCGAGCTCGCCGACCTTGGCGGGCGTCGGTCCCAGGACCACCTTCCATTGCTGACCGATCCGCTGGAAGGCTGTGAGCGTTCCTGTTGTCGCATTTGCGGCGGGCACGCCGACGACGATCGACTGCGCGGGCTGGCCGGCGGGGTAAGTCGCCGGGTCCGCCGCCGCGGGCACGGCGAGCAGCAGGCTCAGGAGCGCCAACCCAAGTTGCCCCGCGACGGTCGCGAGTGTCTTGGGCAGTTTCACAGGCACCCCGGGGTTGGGACTGAGCAATCGCATCTGAAAGTGCGCTCATCGTAACTGGATGCTGTAGCAGAATCGGGGCAGCGAAATGCCGTCGGCACAAAAAGAGTGGAGCGCCGCCAGTCGTCGATCGATCGCAGCCAAATCTGTCTCAGAACCGCTGCACAAGTGCAGCTCACCGTCAGAAAGTGCAGCGGAAGCCGTTGCAGCTCTGCGGCGGCGCTGTTACAGCCATCGGCGCGGGCGCGTTCGCCGTGAGTTTCCTGGCGTTGCGCGATCTGATGCGAGTCATCGGGTACGGCTCCGCAACTGCATCGGTTTTCCTCGATCATCGACACGGCTGTGGCCGTCAGCACCATGATGCTTGTTGCGCTCGGGGACAAACCCGCACGCCGCGCCCGCACCGTGACCGCGTCCGCCAATACACAACCTCCAACGACGCAACGGCTGTCCCAACGTCCGTCACAGACCGCGAAAACCGAGGTCGCACCGTTCGCACCGAGCAATCCGCGGGCACAGACAGTACAAGCCGTGCGGGTACAGAGCCCTATATCGGGACAACCCGAGCCGGCACAGGCAGTGCAGGACTCAGCGCAAACCGAGGCGACGCAGGCCGATGCAGACCTCGCGTCTGAGCTGATTGCCTCCGGTGTGACTACACAGCCCGTCGAGACTGTGGTCGCAGTGTTGGCGGCAACCCGTGCAGGCGCGTCGATCAACGCTGCCGCCAAGGCATCGGGGATCAACTACAAGACTGCGCAGCGAATCGTGGAGGCCGCCGCACAACACCGTCAGCGGCAGCTCGTGGCGGCCAGCTGAACGTCGCTGCGACGGATCGTAGACGCCGGACGTTGCCGACGGCGAGGCCTCCAGACGGATTGTCAGTCGACGGACAATGGCGCCGTCGTTGCGGCGTGACATGTGTGCGTGAATCTGGTCAAATGCGCTGTCGCGCTCCAGCTTTGTCGGTGGTGTCCAACCGGGGTCGAGCTCGTGCAGATGTCACCGCAGCCGGGCGATGATGCGGCTGCCTATCGAGGCGTGCGATCGGGGTCGAGCGGGAACTGCGGTAGCTGGTGGACGATCGCGAAGATCTCGTCGCCGAACGCTCGCCGATCTCCACTCGCTGATCTCCCGCGGGGACACCTCGCGCGCCGCAGCACGCGGAGCGGGACCCACTATTGCCGCGGCCAAGCGCGGCCGATCTCACCACGCGGATCATTGGGCGGCCGCGGTGTTTGGCTCCACGGGCTGCGGCGACTTCGTCGCGCGAAGGATGCCGGCGGGAACGGGATCCGATGAGACCGCGTACGCGTTGGCGACGTTTGGACCTGCCTGACAATCCCGATCATTTCGACCATCTGCACCGTGGTGCGCGGATAGGGTCGACGGGCGTCTGCGGGCTGACGTGTCGACTGAGGGTCGAAGGAGAAGCTGATGCAGCAGCTCTCGGGGTTGGATGCGGCGTTTCTGACGCTCGATTCACCGACGGCTTACGGGCATGTCGGCAGTGTGTGCGTCCTCGACCCGCCGCAGAGCGGCGAGGCGCTGACCCTCGACCGGTTGACCGAGCTGGTGGAGTCCCGGCTGCATCTGGTCCCGCCGTTTCGCCGCCGCCTCGCCGAGGTGCCGCTGGGGCTCGATCAGCCTTATTGGATCGAAGATCCGGACTTCGACATCGAGTTCCACGTCCGTGAGTTGGCGTTGCCTGCGCCCGGCGATGATCGGCAGCTAGCCACCCAGGCGGCCCGCCTGCACGCGCGGCCGCTCGATCGCAGGCGCCCGCTATGGGAGCTGTACCTGATCCATGGCCTGCAGGGTGGCCGGTATGCCCTCTACACCAAGGTGCACCACGCCGCGATCGACGGGGTGTCCGGAAACGACCTGCTCGTCGCCCTGCTGGATGTGTCGCCGCAGCCGGGCGAGGTCGGCGAGCCGCCGCCGTGGCGCCCGGAAGCCGAACCCGGCGCGGCGCAGCTGCTGGCTCGCAGCGCGCTGTCGCTGACCCGCCACCCGGTGCGGGCGGCGCGGCTCTCCACGCAGATGGTGCGCTCGTTGCCGGCGCTGGTAGCCAGTCCCGCCCGGCCCTGGCTGCCGCTGGTCGACCGGTTCCTGTTGCGCCGTGACCGCAATGTCATCCTGTCCGCGCCGCCGCTGGTGGCGCCGGCGACACCGTTCAACAAGAACATTGGTCCGCACCGCCGTTGGGCGTTCGGCAGCCTGCCGCTCTCGGAGGTGAAGGCGGTCAAGAACGCTGCAGGCGTCACCGTCAACGACGTCGTGATGGCGTTGTGCGCCGGCGCGCTGCGCGCGTGGCTGCAGGACCACGACGCGCTGCCCGCCGGTCCGCTGCTGGCCGCCGTCCCGGTTTCGATCCGCACCGAGGAGCAGCAGGGTACCCACGGCAACCAGGTCTCCACCGTGATCGCACCGCTGCCGACACATCTGGCGGACCCCACTGAGCGGCTGCGCGCCGCGCACGAGGCGATGCGCGTGGCCAAGGAGCAGCACAACGCGCTGCCCGCGGAACTGCTGACCGACATCGCGCAGTTCTCGATGCCGGCGCTGGCCAACCGGGCCAGCCGGCTCGCCAGCCGACTGCGGCTGCTGGAGCGGGTTCCGCCGTTTAACTTGTTCATCTCCAACGTGCCCGGTCCCACCGTCGACCTGTACATGTGCGGGGGGCGGCTCGAGGCCGTGTACCCGCTCTCGGCGATCGCCGACGGCCAGGGCCTCAACATCACGGTCCTGGGGTCCAGCGGCAAACTGAATTTCGGCATCCTCGCCGACCGCGAGCTGGTGCCCGACGTCGAACGGATCATGGCAGGGCTGGCCGACGAACTGGCCATCCTGCAGAAGACGCAGGCGGCCGGCTGATGTCTGTCGCGCCGCCGGACAGCGCGCCCGCCATGGGACTTTATGTCACCGACCCGGCCCGGGCGATGGTCGAGTTCGGGCTACTGCTGGCCGCGCTGCCGCTGCAGCGGGCGCTGCCCGCCGGTGACGGGCATCCTGTTCTGGTGCTGCCCGGCCTGCTGGCCGCCGATGACTCGACGTGGCCGCTGCGGCGCATCCTGCGTGGCCTGGGCTACCGGGTGCACGGCTGGCGGCTCGGGCGCAACCTCGGCCCGACGGCCGCGGCGGTGGACGGCATGCAGGACCGCCTGCATGCTTTGCACACGCGATACCGCACTCCGGTCAGCGTGATCGGCTGGAGCCTCGGCGGCATCTACGCTCGTATCCTCGCGCGGCGCACACCCGCTGCGGTACGCCAGGTCATCACGCTCGGCAGCCCGTTTCGCCTGGCCCACGAACGTCAGTCCCGGGCCAGCCGCATCTTCAACCGGTATACCCACCTGCATGTGGCGCGGGCCCCGTTGCCGCTGGAGCACGACGTCGACGTCTTGCCGGTGCCGGCCACCTCGATCTACTCGCGGTTCGACGGCATCGTCGCGTGGCAGGCCTGCCTGGACCCGCCGTCCCCACGCTCCGAAAACATCGCCGTGGTGGGCAGCCACTTCGGCTACGGCCACAACCCGGCGGTGGTGTGGGCCGTTGCGGACCGGCTGGCGCAGCCGCTCGGCGCGTGGACGCCGTTCCAGCCGCCGCGGGCGCTGCGGACGTTGTTTCCCCGAGCGGACATCCCTCCGGCGCGGCTCACGTTGATCCACCCGCACATTCGCCGTGAGTCCGGCTAGCGCATAGGACCGCTGGGTGCCGCCACCGGCCAACCCGGGTCAGCACGTCGACGGCGGTGTCGGGGTGGGTGATTTGCATTGCCGCTCGTGAAGGAACGGTCTGCGACGAGTCGTACACACCAACCGAAAAGCTTCCCCCGCTGCGGTAAGAAGCATGTCCACAGGACAACACGGCGCGTCGGTCCCGGTCATCGACATGTCCTGCTGCCCAGCCGCAGAAAATAGCGCAGCACGCGGATGTATCCGACCGGTGCCGGCGCCGACTCGTTCTCGCACGGTGAAGGATCTGCTGGCGACGTTGAATCCCCCGATTCAATAGAGGTGCTGTAACCGTGCGCTGAGGGCCGGGGTTGGGGGACGACTCGGATGAGGAGACGATTCACATGCGAGGTGATCGGAACGCAGTGATCGGGCGGGCCCGCGGCACCGCTGATAGTCGTGCTGATCGTGGCGGCATAGCGCCCCGCCGGGGATGGACAGCTACACGCGGTTGATCGCCTACTCGATGTGCTGGATCGGTGTGCAGGGTGAGGGTGAGTTCGAGCCCGTCCTCGGGGTGATTGCAGATTTGCCCCGACCTGCGCGATGCGCCGGGACCGCCTCGTGCAGCTGCGGCCTGCAGTCGCACCGCTCGCTGCCGAGCACGTCGCCCGTGAAGCACTCGTTGGATCCCGACCACCGGGCGGGACCTTCGGATCCGCAGACACCGCCGCCGCCCGCTCGCCCAGGCCGAGGATGCGATGCTCCCGGCCGTCGGCGAGCCCGTCGAAGGTGTAGACCCGCGGTCTGCCGAATCCGTCAGCGAACCGCAGCGGCAGCATGACCTGGGTACGGATCGTCGCCGTGGGCAGGTGCGTCGTGCTCTCCTTCAGTCCTGGTGGAAACGGTCCGAGAGCGCGTAGCGCAGGAGTACGACGTCGCCGATCCGGCGCACCTCCGCCAGCTCCGCACGGTGGTCGGGGTTCCACGGGAAGCTTCCGTCGCCGACGAACCGCTGCGCCCGGGAGTCGCCCACGAAGAAAGGCGCCACGACCAGGTGCAGCTCGTCCGCAAGGCCGGCCGTGAGGAACTGGGTGAGGACCTTCCCGCCGCCCTCGACCATCAGCCGCCCGACGCCGCGGGCGTGCAGGTCCTCGCTGAGCCGGCACATCTCGACCAGCCGACCGCCGTCGACGACCGTGGCGGCCGCCCCGAGCCGGCACCGAGCCTCCGCCACGGCGTCGGTGGGACAGTAGACCAGCCTCTCGGTGTCACCAGTGACGAAGAAGTCGGCGCACGGGTCCAGCTGAGCGTGACTCGTGACGGTCACCTTGATCGGGGTTGGCGGCAGGCCGCGGGCGATGCGCTCGGCGCGCCGTGACGGTGCACGCACCAACAGCCGGGGGTTGTCGTTGCGGAGGGTGGCGGCGCCCACGAGGATCGCGTCACTGTCCGCGCGCACGGCGTCGACCCGGTCGAGGTCGGCATCGTTGGACAGCACCAGACGTTCGTCGGTCGCAGTGGCGAGGTAGCCGTCGATCGACATGCCGCAGCTGAGCAGTGTGTAAGGGCGTTCAGGCATGTACGACGCCCCTGACTCGCTCCGCCTGCGCCCCGGCCAGCTTGCACGCGCCGTCCCGACCGTGCCCTCGGATCCCATGCCACGAGTCCCCGCGCCGATCGGCCACCAGGATGACGGCACCGGGCAGCGTGGCGACGAGCGCGAGCACGCCGTACACCACCGCAACGGTGACGCCCTCAGCAGCGCTCAGCCCGACCGCGCCGAACGCCCACGCGGCCGCACCCTCGCGCGGGCCCCAGCCGGCGATGTTCGCCGGCACCGCCGAGGCCAGCAGCACGACCATTGCCAGTGGGAGCAACCGACCCACCGGCAGCTCCGTCCCGGTCGCCTGCACCGCGACCACGAACACCGCGACGTGGCCCATCACGGCGACGGTGGAGGCGAGCACGATGCCCGGGCAGGCCCGCCTCGAGAGCACCGAGCCGCGGAGGTCGCTTGTGACGGCGCGCGCGATCCGGGTCGCAAGGCGCCCTGGGTTCAGGCGCAGGAGTACGACGACCAGCGCGACGCCGGCGACGGCCGCGACCACCCAGGCCACCACGAGACGAAGCGAGCCTACGGGCGGGGCCAGACAGAGCAGGACGGCCACCGTCAGCAACGCCTGCACGGCCTGCCCCGACGCACGCTCCCACGCGACCGACCGCAGGCCCCGCCCCAGATCGCCGACGGCACGCCCGTGGAGCACGCCCCGGTGCACGTCGCCCAGCACCCCGCCAGGAAGCGTGGAGTTGAGGAACTGGGACCGGTAGTAGGCACACACCGCCGTCCGCAGAGGTATGTCGACGCCAAGCCCGCCCGCGACGAGGCTCCACCGCCACGCACAGCACAACGTGGTCAGCGACGTGATCGCCACCGCGGCGGCGAGCGCCCAGGCGGTCGTCAGTCTGAGCCCGTCCACGAATGGGCCGACGCCCACCCGCCAGACCAGGACGGCGAGGATCGCGGCGCCGCTCGCCAGGCGCGCCCAGGTCCAGATGCTTCGGCTGATGGCGGTGCCTCCGATCTCCTCGTTGTTTCCCTCGACAGTCATACGGGGGTCACCTGCTGCTGGTTCATCCAGTCACCCGGCGACTCCGGACAGCACGGCCGACAGCTCGCGCGAGGTCTGGGCCCAGTCCGAGAGTCTCTGTCGACGGGACCGGGCCGCCGCGCGCAGCCTCTCGCGCTCCCGGGGGTTACCGAGCCAGCAACACAACGCCTGCCCGAGAGCCAGCAGGTCGCCGGGCGGGACCAGCAGGCCGGGCCGGCTGCCGTCGGCTGCGTGGCCGAGGGCCTCAGACACGCCACCGACGTCCCCGGCGATGACCGGAAGTCCGCGGGCAAGCGCCTCGGTGACGACCATGCCATAGGTCTCCGCGCGCGAGGCCAGCACCAGGGCGTCCGCCTCCTCGTACGCGCGGTGGAGCCCGCCGTCCGTGAGCGGGCCGGTGAAGCACACCCGATCGCCGAGCCCCCTGTCCTCGGCCAGCCGTCGCAGCCGGGCGACGAAGTCCACGTCGAGGTCCAGCGCGCCGACACAGACGCATCGCCAGGCGGGGTCGTCGATCGTGGCTAGTGCGTCGAGCAGGAGGTCGTGGCCCTTGACCGGGGTGACGGCTCCGACGCAGAGGAGCCGCCCCCCGGACGGGGTGCCCGACGCCACTTCGGCTGCGTCGACGCCGGGCCGCACGACGTGCACGCGATCCCCGGGCAGCGCGTAGTGGTCGCGCAGCCACCGCCGGGTCCACTCGCTCGTGGCCACGATCGCGGACGCCGCCGACAGCGCCGCGACCTCGCGTGGCTCGTCCCGCGGCATGTGCAGGAGTACGACGAGGCGCAGCCGGTCGGCTTCGGGCCCCAGCACCTCCGGCACCACCGAAGCGACCAGGCCGTCGACGAGTACCAGTGAGCCGGAAGGCACCCGGGCCAGCGCCGCAGCAACGGCCGCGCGGGCCGGTGCATCGGGCCGGGGCCACCGGCCGGGCACGGCGTGCTCGTGGACCGACCAGCCGAGCGCGGCAAGCCCGCGACAGGCCCGGCGGTCGTACACGTTGCCGCCGCTCGGCCGCCGCGGGTCGTCGATCCCGTCGGGGACCACGACGTACACCTCCTTCACAACGACCTTTCGTAGCTCGCCCACGCGATGTGCGACTCGCGCAGCGTCACCCCGATCCGGGCCAACCCACTAGCGGACTGCCCGAGCCCGCCCCCTTCGACACGGCCGGCGAGGCGGTCCGCGATTAGCCTCGCGAGGATCTCGGTGGTGGTGTTGCGGCCCGCGAGCTCCGGCACCTCGTCGAGGTTGCGGTAGTTGAGATCCGCCAAGACGTCACGCAGCACCTCGGTGGCCCCGCCGATATCTACCACGATGTCGTCGGAGTCGAGCTCGACCCGGGAGAAGGTCGCGTCCACGACGTACGTCGCCCCGTGAAGGCGCTGCGCGGGACCGAACACTTCACCGCGGAGGCTGTGCGCGATCATCACATGGTCGCGGACGGTGACACTGAACATCGGTCCTACCCTTCGTCGTAGGTCAGCGTGTGGCAGAGCGCGCGGAGCCGGCCGTCGGACAGTCGGGCCATCACGTCGGGCAGCTCGTCGAACGTCGATGCGCCGGTGAGCAGCGCGTCGAAGGCCGGATCCTGGAGAAGGTCCAGCGCGAGCGCGCGCCGCTCGGCCGTGGTACGCCGTCCGCGCCGGGCCACCGCGACATCGCCGACCCGGCTGGCCCGGATGCCGAGGCGTCCGGAGTGGAAGGCGCCACCGAGGGACAGTTGGACCGGCTGGTCGCCGTACCAGCTGAGGTCGACGACCATGCCGTCCGCGGCGAGCAGGTCCAGGGAGAGCTGCAGCCCGGCTGACGTCGCGCTGGCGTGGAACACCAGGTCCTGACCGCCGAGGGCGTCCTCGGGCAGCGCGAAGTCGACGCCGAGGGAGGCCGCGGTGTGCGCACGCGTGTCGTCCACGTCGATGAGCGTCACCTGCGTTCCCGGCACGCCACCGACCAGCCGGGCGACGCAGCACCCGACCATGCCGGCGCCGACGACTGTGATCCGGTCGCCGACCAGCGGCGCGGCGTCCCACAAGGCGTTGACCGCGGTCTCCACCGTGCCGGCGAGGACGGCACGTTCCGGCGGGACCTCGTCGGGGACCACTGCCACGGCGTCGCCCGGCACGACGTACGCCGTCTGGTGGGGGAAGAGACAGAAGACGGTGCGCCCCCGCAGCTCGTCGGGACCGCGGTCGACGACGCCGACGTTGAGGTAGCCGTACTTCACCGGGCCGGGGAAGTCGCCCTCCTGAAACGGTGCCCGCATCACGTCGTACTCGCTCTGCGGGACTCCGCCACGGAACACCAGTCCCTCGGTGCCGCGGCTCACCCCGGACCGCAGCGTGCGCACCAGCACCTCGCCCGGACCAGGATCGGGCAGCTGGACCGTGCGAATCTCGCCCCGGCCGGGTTCGCGGATCCAGAACGCGCGCGCTTCCGTCGGCACCCGCACCCTCCTCTGCCCGCCCGGATGAATCGAAGCGTCGCCTTTACCGTATGACTGTTCGTACCCCCTGAGATACGGAGGCACGGTGCGTCGGATTGGTCAAGTGCGCAGCTGGGCCCTGACCGGTCCGCTCACCGGCTTCGTCTGCGTGCTCGCGCTCCTCGGTTTCCTCGCGGCGACCACCGGCCTCGACGCGTCCGGCTGGTTGGCCGGGGTCGCCTGCGGAGCCGGCCTCGCCGGCCTGCTTGCTCGCGCGCTGACGCGTCACGGCCAGGTCGGACTGGGGCCGGCGGACAGCGTGACCCTGGCTCGCGCCGTCCTCGCCTGTGGGGTCGCGGCGCTCACGGTGGACTCGTTCGGGGGCCAGGCGCCTGCGGTGATCCTCGTGGCGCTCTCGACGGTGGCGCTGGTGCTCGACGGTGTCGACGGCCGGGTCGCTCGGCGTACCGACACCACCTCGGCGTTCGGGGCGCGCTTCGACATGGAGGTCGACGCGTTCCTGATCCTGGTCCTGAGCGTGTACGTCGCACGTGAGTCGGGCTGGTGGGTGCTCGCGATGGGTCTGGCCAGGTATGCGTTCGTGGCCGCCGGCTGGGTGCTGCCGTGGTTGCGCGGTCCGCTGCCGCCCCGGCAGTGGGCCAGGGTGGTCGCCGCGATCGTGGGCGTCGTGCTGACCGTTGCGGCGGCCGACATCCTGCCCGATACCGTGACCACCGCGATGCTCCTCGTCGCGCTGGGCCTGCTGGTCGAGTCGTTCGGCCGCAGCGTCTGGGGGCTCTGGGTACGAGGGCATGTCTCTCAAATCAGCCGACGCGGCGGCGGCGCCGCATCGCCGACCGGACGACGTTGTCGGTGCTCAGCGCAGCACGCTGCGCTCTCGCACCTCCGCCTTGCCGGATCGGGCGCGGACACCACGGCTGCTTCCCGGCATCTTTTCGAGACACACCCTTGACGGAAGCCGACCCGGCGCTCGCGCCACCGTGACCTCGGCCCTGGCCGTACTCCTGGTCTGGGCAACGCTCCTCATGCCGGACCGGGTCGACGACCTGGCGCCGAGCGCCTTCCTCCGGATCCCGGTCGAGGGCCTGCTCTTCGTCGTCCTCGTGCTGGTGCTGCCACCTAGGGTCGCACGGATCCTCGCGCTCTTCGGCGGACTCGGACTCGGCGCGCTGACGATTCTGCGGCTGCTCGACATGGGCTTCCACGTCGCCTTCGACCGCCCGTTCCACCCCGTCTACGACACGGCGTACGCCGGCTCCGCGGTCGGGCTGCTCGGCGACTCGATCGGCCGCGCGGGCGCCCTCGTCGTCCTCATCGGAGCCGGGCTTCTCATCGTCGCGCTGATCGTCTTGCTGCCGCTGTCCGCGGTGCGCCTGACCCGGCTCGTGGCAACACACCGGCGGCCGTCGATCCGGATCCTCGCCCTTCTGACCGCGATCGCGATGGTCACCACGTTGTCCGGCGTCGCATCTGGGGCCGGCAGGACCAATCGCCTCCACCGCGTCGGCCCGGCTCGCCTACACCCACGCCACGCAGATCCGTGACGACCTCCGCGACCAGCCGGGAGTTCGCGCGGGCGCTCGAGCAGGATCCCTTCCGCAACACGCCGGACGATGACCTCCTGACCGGCCTGCGGGGCAAGGACGTCCTCCTGGTCTTCGTCGAGAGCTATGGACGCACGGCGCTCGATCTCCCCGTGGTCGAGTCTGCGCTCGATGCCGGGGAGCGGCGGCTGGAACAGGCCGGGTTCTCTTCGCGGAGCGGCTTCCTCACCTCGCCGACATTCGGGGGCCTCAGCTGGCTGGCTCACATCACCCTGCAGTCTGGTCTGTGGGTGGACAACCAGCGGCGGTACGACCACCTCGTCACCCTCGACCGGCTCACCCTCACCGATGCGTTCGGTCGTGCGGGCTGGAGAACCGTCGCCGACACACCAGCCACCACGGAGGACTGGCCGGTGGCGACGACGTACTACCACTACGACCAGGTCTACGACCGCCGGAACGTGGGATATGCAGGGCCGCGGTTCAGCTACGCCTCGATGCCGGATCAGTACACCCTTGCCGCGCTCCAGCGCCTGGAGCTCGAGCAGCCGAACCGGCCCCCTGTCATGGCCGAGATCGACCTGGTATCCAGCCACACCCCCTGGGCGCCGCTGCCCCGGCTCGTCGACTGGAGCCGGGTCGGCGACGGCTCGGTCTTCGACCCGATGCCGGCCGAGGGCGAATCGCCGGCGAAGGTGTGGCGGGACCCTGACCTGGTGAAGGCCGCCTACGCCGAGTCAGTCGCCTACTCACTCGACGCGGTGACCTCGTTCGTGCAGCAGCTCCACGACCAGGATCTGGTGCTCGTGGTCCTGGGCGACCACCAACCGGCGAGCATCGTCGCCGGTGAAGGGGCGAGCCACGACGTGCCGGTGAGCATCATCGCCGCCGACCCAGCAGTCATGGCTCGGGCGGCGGACTGGGGCTGGCAGGAGGGGCTGCGACCGGAGGCCGGCGCACCGGTCTGGCCGATGGATGCCTTCCGGGACAGGTTCCTCACCGCGTACGGCCCCTCGCCGCCCTCGCTCTCGTCCTCGGCACATCACTGAGCGCGTCCAGCCGCGACCCGTCGGGACAGCGTGTCCACCGACGGGCGAACGATGCGCTCGTTGCGCAGCCAGTCGCAGGCGTCGAGCGGCTTACGGTCGCCGGCAGCGGAGGCTCGCCAACCGAGTCGGGCCCGTACCAGCGCCCGGTGATCACCCCGAGTACGACCTTCCCAGCCGGCGTACCCGGCCAGCAGTGCTAAACCCCGGCGCCGAGCCGGTTCTCGACCCGAACGTTTGCATTGAGCCAGGCCACGTTGTCGCTGGTGAGCGTGAAGAAGGTGACCAGGTCGTCGTCGGCGATCTCGTCCGGCCAGCTACTCAGCCTGCGGTGCGGCGTCCAAGAGGCCAACTTTCGTCAGCATCTTGAACGTCGTTCCGAGTCCGGGGATCTTCGCGAAGATCTGTTGGGGTGCGCGGACCATCTGTCCGTTCTCGACGTCGTAAGCCGATTGGTGCCACGGGCAGACCAGTCGCCCATCAACTTCTACGGCACCTACTCATTCGACGTCGAAACAGAACTCGACCGCGAAGGACGTCGCCCGTCCGCTCACCAGCCGCCTGGAGTTTCCCGGCACCCGGCGAAGGGACCAGATTCACTCCGCTGACAAGGTGCCGCCAACGACAGGCCGGCCAGCTGGTCGGCCGCGACCGGCATCGCAGAGGCCAATTTGTCAGCATCTGGAACGAGCAGAATTGCAAGAGCCAGCACCAAATTCGCGAATATCTGCTGGAGTGACGTGGTCCAACTGTCCGTTGCTCGACGTCGTGAGCCGAGCGTGCCGCGGGGTGGCGCTGCCGCGGCAGTTCACCTCCAACGGCGCCACCATTCGGTGGCGAATGCAGAGAGTCGACCGCGAAGGACGTCGCCGTCTGTCACCAGCCGCCTGGATCTTCGGCACCCGGCGGGGACCAGATTCACTCCGTTACAAAGGGCCCCAACACCGCGATGGTGGCCGCCATTGACGATGAATAAACGATGACCGCATTTGGCAGACATCGTGCCCTGACACCACTTCACGTATCCGGTGTCACCACCAACGTGGACCCGCACCCCACTGGCCGCAGCGCCATCGTCTCGGTCGCGGATGGCCAGGCCCAGGGGACACGGCACTGCTCAACCCCATGGGCAGCAAGCAAGTTCCAACGAGTAGGGGACATGCTCACGATCTCTCTCAGGCGTCAGTGTTCTAGGGCCCGACGGAGGCGCACGCAAACACATCCTCATCGTCAAACCTCATGGTGGTGGACGCAGGAGTATGCGTCTGGGAGGACAGCGCAGGTGATGCCGCTGAACGCACGCTCATCGACCGCACATTTATTCCCGCCTGCGGCGTGATCCTCATCACTAATTTGTGATCTGGCTCACGACATCACACTCCGCTACAGTCGAATCCATGGCCTTGAAGGTAAGGCCATTGGAAGGTAAGGCCATTGAATGGCAAGGCCAATTGCTGTGAGTTCGGCTCGTTGGTTGCAAAGTTCTGATTGCTGCGCGGCCGCTAAGCCGTCAATAGGTCTGAGTGAGGTCACAAACTCCGCAGCCCATAACGTGGCCGTTATCGGCTGGTCGTGTCGGTTGGGCGGCGGTTGCAGTCCTCGCAAAAGCAGACAGCAAAGGCCGTTGCTGACCAATCGCGATGGATATTTTTGGAGGTCGAATGTACAAGGCCATTAAGCCAATTGCCGCCGGAGTAGGCATTGCTGCACTGCTGGCAGCCGGACTAGACGTCGCCACACATGCGTCGGACTATTCCACTAGCACGTACAGCAGCAGCGGCAGCGCCGGAGACACCATCACGATGAGCGTCGATTCGACTACGCTCGAGACCCCCTCGTTCGCGCCAGCGACGAAGGCGGCGGTGCCCTGCGGGTTCGCTGCCACCGGCACTTGCTGAGCTGAGCGGTCCTCTGCGCGGGGCCGCCACGTCCAGTTGAAAGCGCTGGCGCAGTATGACACTGCCGGGACCCAAGCCGTATTGCCTGGCGCATCGCGCCCGGGCGGCGCCGCCCTACATCTTGCACAACCGTCCAGTTCTAGGGTTCGCCATCTAGATGGCAAAAACTCGAGCCGGCGCGCGAGGACTTCTGGAGCAGTCGCCTAGCCGGCGCGGGTCCGAAGGCGGAGCGGATGGCGTGGCATGCGTGGCTCTAGCACAAGCACGAGGAGCTCGTGCGCCTCGTGGCCTTCCGGCTCGGCGAGGTCGACATCGAGCTGACGCTCCCGCCGGAGCCCGAGGCGGATCCCGCGCAGGGGCGCCCGCCGGCCCGTACGGGCCTAGAGTTGGCCCATGCGGATCCGGATCATCGATGCGTTCACCGACCGGCCGTTCGGCGGCAACCCCGCGGCTGTCTGCCTGCTCGACGACGCCGACGCGTGGCCCGACGAAGCGTGGATGCAGCAGGTGGCCGCGGAGATGCATCTCTCGGATACGGCGTTCGCTCATCCGCTGAGCGACGGCGGCGAGGGAGACTGGGCGCTGCGCTGGTTCACGCCTGAGGTCGAGACGAACCTCTGCGGCCACGCGACGCTCGCGACCGCCCACGCGATGTACTGCGACCGCGGCGCGGCGGGCACAGTCCGCTTCGCGAGCCGCAGCGGCGTCCTCGTCGCCCATACCGCCGACGACGGGACGATCACGCTCGACTTCCCCGCCGCGCCGGCGACCGAGGTCGCCGCGCCCGACGGCCTCGCGGAAGCGCTCGGCGTCACCCCACGGGCGACGTTCTCGACCGGCGCCCTCCGCGACCTCATCGCCCTGCTCGACGACGAGGCGGCCGTCCGCTCCGTCACCCCGGACCTCGGCGCGATCGCCCGCATTGCCCGCCGCGACGGCATCCGCGGCACCATCGTGACCGCGGCGGCCGCCGACCCGGGCGGCGGCTACGACTTCGTGTCGCGCTTCTTCGCCCCGGCCGACGGCATCCCCGAGGACCCGGTCACGGGCAGCGCCCACACGGCGCTCGCGCCTTTCTGGTCGGAGCGTCTCGGTCGCGACGACCTCACCGGTCTGCAGGCCTCGGCCCGCGGCGGCCTCGTGCGCACCTCAATCCACGGCGACCGCGTGCACCTTACCGGCCAGGCGGTCGTCGTCCTCGACGGCACGCTCACTGCTTCGCGCTAGCCGCGAACCGCTCGAGCGACCCAGTGCCGACCTGATGGTCATGAAGGTCCCACCGGATCACGCCGTCCGTCTCTTGCAGTCGGCCCGCGGAACCTGACTGGGTGTGATGAGGCGACAGTCGATCATCGTTCACACATCGACAAGGATCCAGAATATTCGGACAGGCTTGGTTCTCACGGGAGTCGCTCGGTCACGAAGTCCATTGTCGCTCAAGGAAAATCGCGGAATATCAGGCACCATTGGGACCTCCGTTTGCTGCGAGATGTGCAGGGCACCCATTGACTTATCGTCTGACCAACGCCGCGATCGCCTGTTCGGTCCTGGCTATGTCGATCTGCTCGCCGGTGATGATGTCGGCGTATACGAAGGATTCGACTATCCGCACGATCAGGTATGCCAGGTCGTGTGGTGGCAACGGCGGATCCAGCTGACCTGCCGTGATCTCTTCGCGTAGAAAGGTTTCGATGGCTGTGACCAACCGGGACTGGACGGTCCCGGCGCGCGTGGTCAAAATCCGTAGTGCGCGTTCGGGTTCGCGACGCAGGAAATCGCGGAAGAACGCCGCCTGGTCGATCAGCGTGGCGAACCGGCCGATGGCGGTCGCGATGCGCTGACCGCCGTGTCCCGGTGCGTCGTCGATTGCCGCGGCGAGTGTCGGCTCGGCCAGCGACCAGAGGATCTCGGCGAGCAGATCATCGCGGTTACCGACCCAGCGAAACAGGGTGGTCCGGTTCACCCCGAGCTCGGCGGCCAGTTCCCGCATCTCGATCCGGCGGCCGGCCAGGAACCACCCGCGAGCGACGCGGAAGGCCGCCAGCGGATCGGGCCGCTGGTCGGCCGTCGCCAACATCCGCCCCAATGGTGTCTCGACGATGTCGCACCTCCTCGCGTCCACCGAACGTCGCAACTACACAACAGCTTACCAGACGACGTATTTGTGATATGTATCGCAATACATTGCAAATATGCAACATATTTGAATACGGTGCAGAGATGACTTCGAACACTGTAATGCCCATCCTCGACCGCTTCCGACTCGACGACCGGGTCGCCATCGTCACCGGCGCCTCGAGCGGCTCGGCGTCGCGTTCGCCCGCGCCCTGGCCGAGGCGGGCGCCGACGTGGTGCTCGCCGCGCGGCGCGAAGCAGCGACTCGCCGACACCCGCGCTCTGGTGGAGTCGGTGGGCCGCAACGCGCTGGCGGTCCGCGCCGACGTCTCCGACCCGCTTGACTGCCAGGCGCTGGTCGGCGCGGCGACTGAAGCATTCGGGCGGGTGGACATCCTGGTGAACAACGCCGGCGTGGGCACCGCTGTACCGGCCACTCGCGAAACCCCCGATCAGTTCCGTTCGGTCATCGACGTCAATCTGAACGGGTGCTACTGGATGGCGCAGGCCTGCGCGGCGGCGATGAAGCCGGGTAGCTCAATTATCAACATCAGCAGCGTGCTGGGCCTGACCACCGCCGGGCTGCCACAGGCCGCCTACGCCTCGTCGAAGGCCGGGCTGATCGGCTTGACCCGCGATCTCGCCCAACAGTGGACTGGCCGCAAGGGCATCCGGGTCAACGCGCTCGCGCCGGGCTACTTCGAATCCGAGATGACCGACCAGTTCGACCGCAGCTACTTCGATACCGCTGTGCTGCCCCGCACCCTGACCGGACGGCTCGGCCGGGCCGAAGAACTCAGCGCCGCACTGATCTTCCTCGCCAGCGACGCCAGCAGCTATATCACCGGCATCACCCTGCCCGTCGAAGGCGGCATGCTCACCAGCTGAGCCGCACCCGCCACTACCCAGGAGCCGTCCATGAAGCAACTCACCGGCCTGGACGCCGCGTTCCTCTATATGGAGACGCCGACGACGTTCGGGCATGTGACGGGCCTGATGATCTTTGACCGGCACGGCACCGACTACGACCCGTACGCGGCGGTCTACGCCAAGTACGCGTCGCTGGCCGGTCAGCTCGAGCCGCTGCGCCGGCGCCTCCTCGGCGTGCCGTTTGGATTTGACCACCCATACTGGGTGGCCGACCCCAACGTCGACCTCGACTTCCACATCCGCGAAATCCGCCTGGCCCGACCCGGGATGGTCGACCAACTCGCCGAGCAGGTCAGCCGCATCGTCGGCCGGCCGATGGACCGCTGCCGGCCGCTGTGGGAGGTCTACGTCATCGACGGCCTGCACAGCGGTCGCTGGGCGCTGCTGACCAAATACCACCACGCCACCATCGGCGGCGCCGCCGGACAGCTGATGCTCAACATCCTTACCGACACCGAGCCCGACGCACAGGCACGACGCGCCAACGATGGCGAACTGAGCGCAGGGTTTCAGGCTGACCTGACGATTGATCAGGATGCGGTGGACGGACTGCTAACCGCCGAGGAACTTGCTGCCGAATTCGACGAGAACCTCGACGATGGCAAGTGGTACGCCGAGTATCGCCGGCTGGCCGCCGAACAGGCCGCTCTGCGCCGGCTCGCCACGCTGGTGGCGCGCGGCGTTGAACCTTCGGAGGTATTTGGCGCGGTGACCGACGAGATGCGCCGATGCATGCCGGCGGACACCGCCGGATTGTGGCGCTTCGAATCCGATCGCGAGATTACCCTCGTGGCCGCCGCTGCCGATCCCGCGGCGCTGGCACGATGGCCGGTGGGCACCCGAACTCCGGTGAAGGGCGACACCATCGCAACGCTGGTGCAACGCAGCGGCCGGCCCGCACGGATAGACAGCTACGACAACGTCGCCGGGCCGATCGCTGCTCGCGTGCGCGCGGTGGGCGTGCGCGCGGCGGTAGCGGTGCCGATCATCGTTGATTCATGCGTGTGGGGCCTGGCGGCGGTCGGTTCCCTGCAAGACGCCCGATGCCAGCCAACACCGAGGTCCACCTCAGCGGCTTCGCCGAACTGATCGCCACTGCACTGGTGGCCGGCTATCGCGACGAGCAGACACGGCAGCTCCTGGCTGAAGCGTCACAACGTTCGAATCTGATTGACGCGCTGCTTGACGGACGAGCTCTCGACGATTGGCGCCTGCGGGATCTCGCCGGCCAACTTCGGCTGCCGATCAATGGTCCTTTTGTGGTGATCGCCGCCCACATTCCCACCATGGATGTTGAGCCGCTCCCCGAGATCGAGTCGAAGCTGCGCAGCCTTGACATCTTTTCGGCGTGGCGGCTGCTGCCTGATTTGCAGGTCGGGATCGTGCACGTCGGGTGCGACCGAAAACGCGACAGGGTTGTTGCCCTGATGTCGCGGATGACCACTGTGCGGGTGGGCGTCAGTGCGGCCTTCGGGGATCTGCGCGATACGCCACGAGCCCTGCATGTCGCGAGAGTGATGTTGTGGGGCCGCACCGATTCCACCTCCTCCGTCGCTGTGTTCGACGGCTCCATCCTGGCCACCGCTGCGGTCAGCGCGCCAGAGGCGATGATCCAAACGGTCGCCGTTGCGTTGGACGGTTTTGGCGATCTTTCCGACGAGGATCGGGAGATGCTGTTCGAGACGTTTCGGGTGTGGCGGGATAACGATGCGTCGGTGTGCGGTGCGGCTGAGGTACTTAATTGCCATCCGAACACCGTCCGGCACCGCTTGCGCCGAATCGAGAAACATACCGGCCGATCCCTGTCGCGGCCACGGGATGTCGCCGAACTGTGTTTGGCGTTCGAAGTGCACCGTCGATTCATGTAGCCGAAACCCATTGACACTGTGGACGAGCGGGAAGGTCGTCTGACGCGACATCCTTGCCGCACCAACGTTGCAGCTGACATCGTCAAAGACAATCGCGCGCCGGTGATCCCCGCGACACCTATCCGGATTCAGCGCCGTCCTCGGCGCCACTGACGTGGGTTCCGTAGCGGGCAATAGTGTCGTTGATGGTGGTCTCGGTGCGTAATGCCCTGCCTTCCGTGTGGTACTGCTTGATGCGGGTGTGCTTGTAGTCGACGTGCAGGCTCGGGGTGACGCCTTTGGTGATCACCCGGGTGCGGAACCGGCCCGGGGTCGCGCGTTTGCCGCGGCGCATCAGGCGCCGGTCGAAGATCAACGCGACCTGGTCGGGTCGGCCGATGTCGAGGTTGTCCCGGATGACCTGCTCGAAGAACATCCGGCCCGACACCGGCTTGTCCAGCATCTGGGTCAAGGAGAACTCGGCCTGCAGGATCGAGATGTCGTAGCGGTAGCCCGCGGTCCGGTCGGCCGGGCTAAACGGGTGCGGCAGGATCGCCAGCCACTTGCGCAGCAGCGCGTCGATCTGCTCAGGTCCGAGCCGATCGCAGATGGCCTGCAGCGCCGCGGGATCCTCGACCGCGGCGAACCCGTTATCCAGCGCCTCGAAGGCGATTCCGGCCTTGGCGGCCTGGCGTTTGGCCCACTCGTGGCCGTTGATGCACAGCTTGGCGTTCTAGGGGAAATACGAGCAGAACTTCACAACTCGACTTTCGCAGTTACGCGGCGACTGCCGCGCAGGCCAGTTCGTAGTCGCGGTATTTACGGGGATCGGGCTGAGCTGCGTCAACGCCCGTAATTCGTGCTGCGACAAGGCTTCTGCGAAGCTTGGCGAGCATGTCTTCGAAGGCGATGTCGTCCTTGTGCGAGTACCAGGGCTGATCGGCGCGGCGGCCGGTGAGGTCGTCGGGGTGGTAGCCGTGCAGCGTGTACCAGACCACGACGAGGCTGTAGACGCAGAAGCTCAGTGGCACGGTGCGCTCCACCGCGCGCTGCAGCCGGTTGCGGGCCTGGCCGATGCCGAGCAGTTGTTTGCCGCCGGCGATGGCGACCTCGATCGGCCAGCGGTCGGCGTAGCGGGCGACCACGGTCTCGGTGTCACTGGTGGTGTCGGTGGTGAAGATCGCCATGACCTTTTCACTACCGGGCTCGCGGACGAGGACGGTGCGGCCTTCGGTGTTGCCGAACGCGCCGTACCAGATCGAATCGATGACGGTGATCTCAACGGTGTCGCGGCGGCCGTAGCGCGAGACCGTGACCGGCCGCCAGGTCGCGGCCGCGGCGATCTCGGCCGGGGTGCCGAGCCGGTGGCCCTTCAACCGGGGGCGGCCGCGTTTGCCGGTGCGGGGTGGGGCGGGTGCGGACAGCGCGGCGTTGGCCGGCAGCCGGGTGGTGACGGTGGTGCGCTCGACCAGCAGCGCCCTGCCGTGGTAGGCCGCGTCGCCGACCGCGTGGATAAACCTGTCCGGAAACTCCTGGGCGAGAAGCAGAATCAGCTCACGCGCCAACTGGACCGGGGACGCGGTGCCCCGGCCGCGCCAGAGTCGCAACAGCACCGGCAAGCACACCGGATGCGCACAGAACGGCAGCCGCACGAGGATCCCGGCGATCACCCACCGGTTGCCACGGCCGAGCGCGTTGGGATGCTGCCCGGACCCGTCGTGGGTCCAGAACGCGCCGAACACCTTCGGCCCCCAGCGGCGGAACAGCGTGTCGTCGACCACCACAACGATCGGCGCACCCGCATCCAGCAGCCGATCCACGATCAGTCGGGCCAGCACCAGCCCGATCCGATCCACGTCCCAGCGGTGATGCGAGAAGAACCGGCAGCACGCGTGAAACGACACCACCGCAGCCACCCCGGCGCCCACCAGCATGCCCACCACCGTCCGTCGCGCGGCCTGCGCGACCAGCCCGGTAGCCAGCAGCACGAACAACCCGAACGTCCGCGACCGGCGAAACGCGGGACGGAACATCTCCAACAGACCGCGCCAGGTAGCGGGTAAGGTCGGCGACGGAAGCATCGGCGGAACCTCGCATCAGCGTTGAACTTTCATCCACACCCGCCGATGCTTCGTCATGCTTACGACCGGATCACGGCGACACGCCGATCACGTCACAAACGCCCCACAATTCACACGAGCCACACTGATCAAACTGCGAAACTCGAGTCACAAAGAACGGGCCGAAATTGGGGTCGAGGCAATAGAAGTAGAAGTGGTTGACCAGACCGGTGGTCTTCACGATCCACGGATAGGAGTCACCGTGGGCGTCGCGGCGCTTCTCGGTAAGGCACAGAGCCGTCTTCTCCTGCGCCCGCCCAACGAACAACACACCCTCCTCGGCGGTGAAGCCTGCCAGCTGCTCGTGCATGACATCGTCCTTGCGCTGCCCCTTGGCGAAATCAACCCACGGCACACCATGGTCGCGGGCAAAGCGGTGTACCGAGTTGTCGAACGCATCGGTGATACGGGCCAGCGGCGCGGTCGAGGCGATCGGCAATCCCAACTGCCGGTGCACATAGCCGACCAGTCCCACCGCATACTGCAGTTGCGGCACATACACGTTGCAGTACATACGGTCCACACAGTCGATCTCGAACACCACATGCTCGGCCAGCACATCGCCGACAGATCGCGCTACGGTCATGATGGGCTCCGGTCATTCGGGCGGCCAGTTAGGCCAACCAACCGCATAGGCGGTTCATACACCGGACCGGCCTTCTCGGTCACGGTCTCACCCCGACCGACCGGAGCCCCCACAGCACCGGCGACCGAAGGCACGCCTCGTGGGGCTGGGGCGAATCCACTGACTAGCAGGTAGACGCCAAACAAGGTCGCGGCGATGAAGATCGACGGCCCGGGCCAGACCAGCGCGATGGCGCCCATGATCACGGTCAACCAGATTCCACTTCCACAGCCTTCCACAGCCGTTGCCCAACAGCGGTTTTCAGCGGCGACACACTATGCCTCGAAACTCAGGTGCACGGAGCTATGCCCGGCGTTGGTCCGATGGCAAGGCTGTCCCTGCCAGTACCACGACTAACAGGGACCGGCTACCGATCCATTTGCGGGAATCCAGAACGCGTGCAGTGTGCTCATGGTGGTCGTATACGCCGGGGCGGGTGGCTAGATTGGCTAACCCGCACGGCGGAGACATGACACGAAAATTGTTGTTGAAAGGGATATCCATGTCCGTGATCCACTTCCACCAAACCACCACCTCAACCCCCGAGCACTTCGTCGCGGGGCTCACGGACTTCGGACCGGGACGTTCGAAGGTCTTTAAGAACAGCGCCGATTCGTACCTGAAGGTGCATCACCAGGGCCCTCGTGAGGCCGACGTCACCGAGGGCTCGGGCGGCGTCTGGGAACGACTGCATTACGACTGGTCCGATCCCAACCACGTCAAGCTCACGACCACCGACTCCAACGTGTTTGGCGGCGCCTCGGGCTACACCTACACCTTGCAGCGGCAGCCCAACGGGACGACCGACGTAGACGTCGTCATCGTTCGCGAGGGCAAGAACCTCAAGGGTCGCGTGCTCTCAGGCGTGCTCGGGACCATCGGTAAGCGCTCCCTGGGAAAGGCGTTCGCCAACAGCGTCAAGGCCATCGAAGCCCGCAGCGACGCGCCACTCGGCTAAGAGGCAGTGGTATCTCGCCGGAATAGAACCGGACCATAGCCGCGCCACCGACGGAAAGGCCTGACATGCGAACCATGGACGCTCGACGCAGGCCGGACCCTGGACCGCTAGAGCGCTGAGGCCCACAGGGCCGGCTTGAAATCAGGCGAGGGGCGCAATGGGTGGCGGCGATGCAGCTGGAGCCGCAGGCGGTCCAGGAGGTGTCAGAGGCGCAGACGGCAGATGCGGTGTTGGGCCCGTGCTGACCGCAGCGGGTACCGGCGGTGCAACCGGAGCTGCAGGCGCGGAAAGTGGCAGAGGCGCCGACGGTGTCTGCGGCGACGGGGCCGCACCTGCAGCAGGAGGTGAGACCACCGCATCCGTGGCCCAACTCGCCTGGAGTTGAGTCGCGACGAAAGCCGCTCCCTGGTCAACCATGCCGGTCTCGACGTACTGGTTGTGTGCTGAAAAGCTTCTCCCGTCGGACGAGCAGACGAGGTCGTCGTCTACACACAAGTCGATGGTCTTGGCCACATACTGTGGGCCGATGCTGATCGGCGGGTCATTGATCGCGTGCATGAACCGTGTCGATGGTTTTCCGAATAGGGCGACCGCTGCGACGTGGTTGGCAATTTCGGGTGGCATCGGCGCAGGCACGTCTAAAGTGGAAACGCCATCGGGCACAACGTTCGCGGTGACGAAGCCGATCACCGCCGCCCCTTGGGAGAATCCGCCGAGCACGATCTTGGTGCGAGGACAGTTCGCCGCGGTGGCAAGCACATGTGTGCGCGCATCCGTAATTCCGTCGACGGCGGTGGGGAAGTCGGTGGTGGCAGGGTAGTCGACCGCATACACCCCCAACGATTTCGCGCCCACTCGGGAGCGCAGCGAGTCGATGAAAGCCTCTCCGGTGGGGCCAACACCAGGCAGCTCGGTGGTGCCGCGGGCGAATACCACCTCGGCATCGGGACAAGGCACGGCATGCGCAGGCGGTGTTGGTGCTACCTGTATCGCGAAAGCCACCACTGCTGCAGCGCCGCTCAACCAACCCAGCGATGTGGCGTGGCATCACGGACCTATGCTGACACATCGCGACGCTGGGCGCACGATGAGCGCAAGGTCGGCTGTCTAATTCCATTGCTCTATTTCTCCCTCGACCGCGCGTTCTACGGCTTGATGTTTCCGACCATTCACGTCGATGTTTCCAACCATTCACGATGTTGCTTCCGAACTTTTGACCTCGGCTAGATGAGATTGGCGGCGAAAGTTGCGGCCTGGTTGACCATACCGGTCTCGACGTACGCAACGTGCGCACGCATGTCCCAGCCGTCGGAGCAGATCGGATCGTTGGGCACGCACAAGTCAATGGTCTTGGTTGCGTAGAGAGCGCCCATCGTGGGCAGCGGCCCGGGGGAGAGAGAGTCCGCAAACGCACTCTTCGGAGCCCCGAAGAGGGCGGCGGCAGCGACGTGATCGGCGGTGGCATTGCCGTGGTGGACAGATCGATCACCCCTGCGCCTTGCGAGTATCCGCCGAGCACCATGCGGGTGCTCGGGCAGTTCGCAGCCATGGACTGGATATGGGTGCTCGCATCATTTGCACCGGCGGGCGTGCTGCTGTCGAAATCCCGGGTGGCCGGGTAGTCCACCGCGTACACGCCAACCGAGCGCCCGCCCAACTGCGAACGAACCGAGTCGACGAACGCCTGTCCGACGCCACCAACACCTGGCGGCTCGGTGGTGCCGCGAGCGAACACGATCTCGACGTCTGGGCACGGATCCGCGGCTGCGGTCGGGACGTGGATGAATGCGATCGGCAGTGCCCATGCCGCCGCTGCCACAGCCCCGACGACGCGTGCGATCCGGTGGGCGCTCGTTGTGTCCATGCTGGTATGTCGCACGACGACCGCCAGATGTCACAAACCCGAATTCATCAACCCGTTTGGGTCGTACTTCTGCGGATGTCGCGGCGACGATCGACTCCGCGGCGGCAAGCGTGGGGCGAATGAACGCCTGACGTGAGATCTCCCGCGTCACTGCCGGAGATGGCTAGGCGACTTGCTCGAGAAGCGGCGCCGCCCCTGACACCTCTGGGCGGACGACGCGCAATGCGCGCGGAGCACGCGTATGCAGGGCAACAAGTGAACCCGAACGGACGACACCTAGCGGCCCCTGGCGGGCAAATCGGGCGATCCGCGTTGTCCGCACTGCCAGGGCCGCTTTGGCCTGGCGGTATCCGACCTGCATCCCAGCCACGCAAATTATCAAGAGTCCGCCTACGCCCGGCAGCGCGATAGCAGCGAGCGCCGTCAGTGAAGCGGGTGCCAGGACCGCGCTTACAGTGTGCTCGAGCAACGACAGCGCGGTTGTCGGACCGGCGGCTTTGGCGCAGCGGAGCTGTCCCGGAGAGCGACAATTTCTCACTCAAGCCGGCCGTCGCGATTCCTCCGAGCGTCGCGGGCGCGGTCACACTGCCGAACAACGACACGTCCCCGATCCCGGAAATGGGCAGGACCGGCGGCGTTAGCGGCGAGAATCCGGGCACAAGCGTCGAACCGGCAGCAGCGGAGAGCCCGGGAGCATCATTGCCAGCACCCGCGTGGATCTCCGATGCGTTCGCTGCGGCACCGCCGAGCAGCGAGTAAAGCACTTGCGCGAGTGGCGCGACCGCGTTGTTAACCGAGATGAGCAAGTTCTGAAGCGACGTGATGACGTCGGCAACCGGTGTCGTGGAACTAGAAGCTAGTTGGCGCCACTACCGGGGCGGGAGCCGGTGACTCGACGGTCGTAGCTGGTGCGACGTCATTCGTCACCGGCTGGACCACGGCTGATGCCGGCCGACCAGATCCGTAGACGACGCCGGGACATTTGGATCCGACGCGACGACATTGGTAACCGGCGCTGTCTCATTCGAATCGGGTGCGACCACATTCGAGTCCGTTGCGACCACATTCGAGTCCGATGCGGCGGGGGTAGTCGGCGGGGTGGGGTCGGATTCCTGGTTGTCGGTCGCGGTGCCCGTGGGGACAGCGACTGTTGTCGGCGTCGCGTCGACGGGATGCTGCTGGCCCGGTCTCCCGAGCAAATGAAGCTTGCGGATTACGTCACGAAGAGTTGGGCGCGTCGACTGCCGCGGAGCGCCAGCAACGGTCGCGGTCGGCGCGCTCGCCGAACTGCCGCTTTGGCTCGCCTCGCCAGCACCCTCGCTTTGGGTGGTCGAACCGGTGGATTCGGTATCAGCTGCGGCGATGGCTCCGCCGGCACTAGCGATGAGGAGGCCTGTCGTAAGCACGCAGACACCCGCTGCGAGGCGCAGATGCGTCGAAATCTTGTCCCCTCCCCCCAGCAAGCGAACTCGTCAGTAGCTTATCGATCCTCATTGTTGCACAGTTTCCGCCAATAGCTATCCCGATTCTGTAGCGAATCTGGTGCGGCGATATCAGCAGCAAACCAATTCTGCAAGAGCGGCCATAAGGGTTATTAGCTGTCAGCCGGACTCGCGCGCAACTGCGGTCGTGCCGTGGCCCTCGGTTGCGGCCGAACTGGCAAGCAGTTTGAGCCGGTCCGCTGCCGCGGGAGAGGGTTCGGCGGTCAGGACGAAGCGCGTCGGGCCGGGGTCGGCGGGAAATTCCAGTCCTTCATAGCTGTGGTCGAGTTGCCCGACGGCGGGGTGGTGCGTCTTCGTGAGGCCGATGCGGTGGAAGCACACACAGGCAGCAACGTGGACTCACTGTGGAATCCGACCGGTCGTTCAGCTGACCCAGCTGGACGACTCACTCGGCGGCACCTACGGCAACCGCCTCATTCTCGTGGCCATCCCGCGTGAAGTTCCGGCGCTGGGCCAACACACCGACGAATTCGGCTTCACCCCTGAAGGATTCGAGTACTCAAGTCTCATGTCCACGGCCAAGAGCTCCTATGTTGAAGGGCCACAGTGACTTTCGTCAATGGCGCATGTGGAAGGCTGCGAGTCAAGCCGACAACACCATAGTGGACCTCGCGACGACGAACAGTGAATGGACGTCATACACAGCATGTCGGGACGGTTAACACCGCTGCGCGGGCGCGATACGCGGTAACACCTCTGGTCGGACCTTCGATAAACGCCACGACACCGGTGTTGCGCTTCTTCTCGATAGGAGATGACGTGCGAGGGCGAGCAACCTATGCTCGCTTCGGGTGCGCGCTTGACCCGTGGCGGTGACGTCGGTTAGCGACGAGAGTGGGGCCAAAGGTGCAGACAGTAGTGCTGGGACTGTCGATCACGTCCACCAGCGTCGGGTGGGTGCTTCTCGACGGCCACGGCGCCGATGCCGCCATCCTCGACCATGATGCGTTCGATGTCCAGTCCGCACGACCGCCGCGGGTGATACGTCCCAACACGCGGCGGCCGCCCGCGGCGCGCAGGCGATCGCGACGACAAGCGGTCACAAGGTGGGCTCTGTCCGGGTGACATGGACCGAGGACGTCGAAGCGGATGCCACGATCCTGCTGAAGTCGTTGGGAGACTTGGGGTTCGACAACGTTCATGCCATCTCCGATGAGTAAGGCCACCCAGGCGTGGGGAATCGAGATCGGGCGTGAGAACGAGCACACCAAGACCGGTCTGTGCATCCTCGAGCCCGATGCAGCAACGATCATGATCGTCGCCACCGGGGCCGGTTCGGTGCGCACCGCCGTCACCGATACCCGCGAGACCGCTGAGGACCTCGTTGAGTGGCTGCGGACGGTTTTCCGCAGGGACGGCTGGTTGCCGGAAAGCCTGTACGTTGTCGGTGCACTCGACTGATCTCGATGAGGTCACGGGACCGATCGGGGACGCTCTGCCGATACCCGTCTCCGATTCGGTCGACGTCCAGCTGGCCCTTGCGCGCGGGGCGGCGCTGGCGACGGTCAGCCAGGTCGATACCGGTTCCTCGCACGCGGCCGACACGCCGCGCGAGCGGCCCTGGCGGGTGTCGCGTGCGAAGAAGTCGACCACCTCAGCGGCCGCTGAGACGGTTGTCGCGGCGACAGTCAGCCACATCGATGACGATTCGTCGCAGGCGGTCGAGACGCCACGCACTGAGTCCGCGTTAGGACCCGCCGCCAGGCGAGCGGCCCTGGCTGGTGTCGCACGCGAAGAAGTTGACCATCTCGGCCGCCGGTGTGGCGGTTGTTCGGGGCGGCACTGTCACTCGCTGCGGGGTCGGCGATCAATGTCGAAAAGACGTCAGCGCAGGCCCCAGACGCGGCAGCCTCGGGCGCTTCAGTGACGTCGGCCAGTGTCTCATACCGTTCCCGCGCCGGTCTCGGCGTCGGCCCCGCCGCAGGTCCAACCGCTGGCCGCTCCGCCGCCCGCACCACCGGCACCGCCGAAAACCCTCGCACTCCCGGCCGAGCCCGTTGCGACCGTGACGCCTGAACCGGTTTCGGTCCCGGTTCCTCACCACACAGTGTTCGCTTCGCCGCCCGCCGACGTTTCCGCAACGGCGCCGGATGCTCGCCACCCGCGGCACCCCTCGCGGTGCCGGTCGCTCCGCCAGTCCGAGGCCCCCTCGCGGCGCCTGCCCGCTGCGCCACTGGTCCGCCACCTGCGGCACCCTTCGCTGGCGCGCTCCCCCTGCGCCCCTTGGTCCGCCACCCGCGGACCCGCTGGTGGCTCAGCCAGCACCTGTTGCTCCGCCACCGGCAGTGCCGCTCGCGGCGCCGCCGGCACCGATCGCTGCGCCACCCGCTGCCGCGCCTGTCCCGTCGCAATCTGCAGATGCGCCACCCCGCCGGACCCTGTCGAGGTCGTCTTGAACCCGATGTTCGGCGGGCTGCCCTGATCTACGCCGCGGTCGCTTGCGGTTCGCGGCGTGCGAACCGAACATGGACGACGACTACCGCGCAGGAGCGGTCAGCAAACCGTCTGGCTAACCGCAACGAAGCACTACGGCTTGATGCCGATGGTGATCAGGTCCGACAGCACCTGTGTCCACGCGGGGCGGCGGACGCGGTGTTGATCGCTGACGCGGAAGGCCTGCGCCTTCGAACAGTGCCCGCATCTCCGCGGGCGAGGGGTTGTGTGCGGGGTTGAGCCGATTGGCGGATAGCCGACGCAGGGGGAGCGGTTGACGGGGACTCAGGGTCGCTACCGCCGCAGACCGCCGGGAGCCAGCACCCGGTGGAACTCGCGCAGCGCAGCAGGTTGGTCGAAGAAGTGAAACGCCGAGGTCGTCACGACCGCATCCAGCGTGTCATCCTCGAACGGCAGATCCGCAGGCCCTTGCGCCACTGCACGTCGGACGAGCGCGCCCTGGCCTGGGCGAGCATGCCGTCGGACATGTCGACACCGTAGATCTCGTCAGGCTGCAACTCTTCTGAGATCCGGTCGGCGAGAATCCCTGTGCCGCAGGCGATGTCGGCGACCTGTGCGCGCCGCTGTCGCTTCAGCGCGGCGATCACTTCGTTCTGCGCAGGCCGATACACCCACTGCTGAAGAAACGGCAGATCGTATAGCGGCGCCGCCACACTCCAGAACTGCGTGACCGCTTCGTTCAGAGTTCGGCGAGGCGCTGACGTCACCCCAATTCCAGACGGACGGGTCGCTGGGCGGGTAGCTGGCGCAGACGTCGGTGCCATGGGCCGCGACGCCCTTGTTGTTGAAGAACAGCTTCGCCCAGTTGCCCCAGTGAGTTGCCATCTGCTCGTAGTAGACGTTGGTCGCGGTGTCCTCCGAATACTGCCGCCGTCCCGCGTAGTCCAGCGAGAAGAACCAGTAGATTCGGTCGCGGGCGCCCTGCTCAATGTCGGGCGGCCTGTTGTTGTAGTCGATCATGTAGCGCTGGTAGTAGATCGGCTCGACGTCGCGCACCGCGGCCATGTACTGATCGACCGTGCAGGTGGTCTTGAGTATCCGGTTCGGGATCGGGTAGTCATCGCTGGCGTCGGCCGACGCCACCGCGGGAAGGACCATCGCCGCCACGCTTACCGCAGCCGCCGCGACACTCACTTTGATCAACATTTCTGACTCCTTACTGTTGTGCGGCGGCTTCGAGGACCGACAACTTGTCGGGACAGTACGTGCGCAGCGCTGCACCGAGGAACTGCCATGCCTGCTCGGTGGTGGTGTCCTTTGGTAGGTTGTCTGAAGACGAACTGTCGCCGACTTGTCGGCATCCTGGTCGAGGCCGTTGTAGAGCCGCTGACAGGTGATCTTTCCGATCCACGCGTTGTAGTCCTTCTGGCCGTAGATGCCGTAGGTGTGGAGTTCGTTCGCGAAGTCCACATCTGGGTCGGCGTGTGCCGGTGCGGCAAACACCAGGGCAGGCACAATCGCTGCTGCAGCGATCGAGGCGAGGCGTATTCCCTTCATGACATCCCTATCTGATCGGGCTCGTTGGGTTTTCATCACCGGCGCCGACGCTGACCGGGATGTTGTCGGTGTCGGCCGAGCGACGCGGCGGTTGCGGCCATGGCGCCGGGACAGGCCGGGTTCGCACTCTCTGCGGCCACCAGAACCACCGTCCCATCAGCGCCGCGATCGACGGCGTCATGAACGAGCGGATGACCAGCGTGTCGAACAATAGGCCCAGACCGATCGTGGTGCCCACCTGACCGACCACGACGAAGGTCGCTGACGACCATCGACATCATCGTGAACGCGAACACCAAACCGGCGGAGGTGACCACCGCGCCGGTGCCGCCCATCGACCGGATGATACCGGTCTTGACTCCCGGCGTGGATCTCCTCCTTGAACCTGGACACCAGCAACAGGTTGTAGTCCGATCCCACCGCCAGCAGGATGATCACCGACATCGCGATGATCAACCAGTGCAGCTGGGAGCCCAGGATGTGCTGCCAGATCAGCACGGACAGCCCGAACGATGTGCCCAGCGACAACAGCACCGTCCCGACGATGACGGCCGAGGCGATCACCGCTCGAGTGAGCAGCAGCATGATGATGAAAATCAAGCAGAGCGAGGCTATTCCGGCGATCAGAAGGTCCCAGTTCGCCCCCTCCTGCATGTCCTTGTAGGTGGACGCGGTGCCCGCCAGATAGATCCTCGAGCCCTCCATTGGCGTGCCCTTGATGGCCTCGAACGCGGCGTTCTTGATCTGCGGGATGAGCTTGATGCCTTCAGCAGTGGCAGGATCACCTTCGTGGGAGATGATGAACCGAACGGCCTTTCCGTCCGGTGACACAAACATCTTCAGGCCCCGCTTGAAGTCTGCGTTGTCGAAGACTTCCGGTGGCAGATAGAACGAATCGTCGTTCTTGGACGCATCGAACGCCTGGCCCATCGCAGTCTGGTTCTCCTGCATGGCCTTCATCTGGTCCTGCTGGCTCTTCTGGCTCTGGTACATCGTCTGCGTGATGGTCTGCATGCTCTTCATCGTGTCGATCATCGACGGCATCAACGCGACCAGCTGCGGCATGAGCGAGTCCAGGTGCTCCAGGTCGGGCACGAGGGCTTGGACGTCATCGGACGTGGTGTCGACGCCGTCGAGGGTGTCGAAGATCGACCGTAGCGACCAGCAGATGGGGATGTCGTAGCAGTGGGGTTCCCAGTAGAGGTAGTTGCGCAGCGGCCGGAAGAAGTCGTCGAAATTGGCGATGTTGTCTCGCAGCTCCTGGATGTCGACGGTCATGTTCTTGGTCTTGGCAACCATGCTGTGCGTCGTGGCCGCCATCTGCTGGGTCAGGCTCTGCATCTTCTCCATCGTGTCGATGGTCGTCTGCATGTCGTCGACCTGCTTCAGCATGTTTGCCATGACTCTTTGCATGTAGTCCTGGTTCATCTGCTGGGTGGTGCCCTGCATGCTGATCAGGAACGGGATCGACGTGTGCTCGATCGGAGTGCCCTGCGGCCTGGTGATGGCCTGCACCCTGCCGATGCCCGGAATGTGGAAGATGGACTTTGCGATCCGGTCGACCACCAGCATGTCCGCTGAGTTGCGCACATCGTGGTCGGTCTCGATCAGCAGCATCTCCGGGTTCATCCGGGCCTGCGGAAAGTGCCGGTCGGCCGCCGCATAGCCCACATTGGCCGGGATGTCCTTAGGCAGAAAATTGCGGTCGTTGTAGGCCGGCTTGTACGACGGCAGCGCCAGCAGACCGACCAACGCGAGAGCCACCGACGCGGCGAGGATCGGACCCGGCCAACGCACGACGGCGGTGCCGATCCGGCGCCAGCCGCGCGTCTGCATCTTCCGCTTCGGATCGAACAGGCCGAACCGACTGCAAATGGTCAGCAAGGCCGGCGCCATGGTCAGCGCCGCCGCAACAGAGACAAGCATGCCGACCGCCAATGGAATACCCAGCGAGGCGAAGTACGGCAGCCTCGTGAAGTGCAGGCAGAAGGTCGCACCCGCGATGGTCAGGCCCGAACCCAAAATGACGTGCGCGGTGCCGTGATACATCGTGTAGAAGGCGGTCTCGCGATCCTCGCCGTTCTGACGTGCCTCGTGGTAGCGGCCGAGGAGGAAGATCGCATAGTCCGTTCCCGCCGCGATGGCCAGCGTCGTCAGCAGGTTGACCGCGAACGTCGACAAGCCGATCAGGTCGTAATAGCCAAGGGCCGCAACGATTCCCCGGGCCGCTGCCAGCTCGATGAACATCATCACCAGAACGAGCAGCACGGTGACGATCGAACGGTAGACGAACAGCAGCATCACGAAGATCACGCAGATGGTGATCATGGTGATCAGCTTGATGCTCTTGTCGCCGGCGTGGTGCTGGTCGGTGGTGAGCGGCGATGCGCCGGTGACATAGGCCTTGATCCCCGGCGGCGACGGACTGTTGTTCACGATGTCGCGAACCGATTGCACGGACTCGTTCGCCAGGCTTTCGCCCTGGTTGCCGGCCAGGTACACCTGGACGTAGGCGGCCTTGCCGTCGGCGCTCTGCGCTCCCGAGGCGGTCAGCGGGTCACCCCAGAAGTCCTGGATGTGTTCGACGTGTTTCGTGTCGGCCTCGAGTTTTTGGATTAGGCCGTCGTAATACTTGTGCGCAGCGTCGCCCAGAGGCTGATCGCCTTCCAGCACGATCATCGCCGAGCTGTTGGAGTCGAACTCCTGGAAATCCTTGCCGATGCGCTGCATCGCCTGCAGCGACGGCGCGTCGTTGGGGGCCAACGACACGGAGTGCGCCTCGCCGACCGTTTCCAGCTGCGGGGCGATGACGTTGACGATGACGGTCAGCGCTATCCAGCCCAGGAAAATCGGCACCGAGAACAGGCGGATGAAGCGGGGGATCATCGGGTGCGCGCCGACGTGTGTGTTGCTCATGCGGACTTCACCAAGCAGAAGGTCTGGGCGTTCACGCCGGCGGTGGTCCTCTCGTCCTTGATCACGCCGTCGACGGTGATGCGGCAGGTGATGCTGTCACCGTCGCTCTGCGCGATGATGTTCGGGCTGGCCGCGGGAGCCGTCGTCGTCAGGGTCAGCGACCACGGCAAGGCGGCGTTTTCGGCCTTTTGCGGTTGAGCGTCGAGGTCTAGGTAATTGATCGTCGCGTCCGATCCGGTGCCGAATATCTCGTACGTCACGACTTTGGGGTTGAACGGCTGGGGGTCATTGACCAGGCCGGCGCCCGGCTTGGTGAGCACGGTATGGCCGAAGAATCCGCGGAAGCGGTCCACGCAGAACGCCGCGAGTGCCACCACCAGCACGATGACCAGCGGTACCCAAATGCGCTTGGCAAGACGCACCATCAGACTATTCGCTCCCGACCTTCGCAACCCATGTATGCCCTCATCTAGTGCTTGTCGTAGGCAGTTTCAGCCTTAACTTAGCCGGTATAACTTCTCATCGCGAAACAGATTAGCTCAAATAATTGTGTCGCTCGTCACCTCCGAACCGCCGGAGAGGGGTGGATCACTGGACCGTGCCGTTTCCGGCTGATGTGGGTCCCACGAGGGCATCTCGAAGCGGTCAAGGCACTGCTCGATGAACGCCTTCGCTTGGTCGTGCCCGCGGGTGATGCCGAGTCCCTGTTCGTGCAGCACCATGCGTGCGAGGCTGCCCATGATCATCGACATGACCACTGGGGGGAACGACTCGAGGTCGATGCCGCGGGCCTTGAGCGCCAGGGTCATCGCACCCTCTTCCAGATCGCGGAAACGCATTGCGTAGGACACGATTTCGCTGCGGATGGCCTTGCGATGGTTGGCCATCGCCAGAAATTCTGTGAACAACTGCGCGTCTTGCGCGCCGCTGAGCTGCCACAACGCATGCAGCGGTTCCGTCTCGGCCATCGCCTGTCGCTGGCGTTGCAGGTTCGTTTCGGCCTTGTCGCGCAGCACGGCCACGAACAGGTCGTCCATGCTCGGGAAGTAGTAGTGCACGAGGGCCGGCTTGACCCCGGCCTTGGCCGCCACCCGCCGCGACGTGGCCGCTGCGTACCCCTCGTCCACGATGATTTGGGCGGTCGCCTCGATCAGCGCTTCCCGCGTCGCCTCCCGACCAACCCTTGACCGCTCGTCAGCGGGGCTGCTTGACATAGCGGCAGCCTAACGGTTGGGCGATCGCCCAACAACCGATAGGCCGAGTCTCGCTCGCCGGACCGCTCAACTGCTAGTGCTTACGGGGCGCGCACGCGCTCCTTCCGAACTTGCTATTTTTGCTAAGATACGGAAACCGCTCGCCGATCGTGATTCCCAACGCCGAGGTAGAGGGTGAGCTAATTGACCGAAATGAACTGGACACCGCTTCCCGTTCCGTGGGCGGTCCAGGCTGCGGACCGGATTCCCAAACAGCGCTACTACGACGAGGAGTTCTACGCCCTCGAGGCCGAATTGTTCTGGCCACGGGTGTGGCAGATGGCCTGCCGGCTCGAGGAGATTCCCTCGCGCGGGGACTTTGTGGAGTACGAGATCCTCGACCAGTCGGTCATCGTCGTCCGGCTGGGCGACGACAACGTTCGCGCCTTCTACAACTCATGTCGCCATCGCGGGATGAAGATCGTCGAGGGTTGCGGATCCCGTCGCAGCTTTGTCTGCCCGTTCCACGGGTGGTGCTGGGGTCTCGACGGTGCCAACACCTTCGTGTTGCGTCCCGAGGTCTTCGACGAAAGCAACCTCGACGCCGACGATCTCAGCCTCGTCCCGGTCCGGTGCGAGCTGTGGGGCGGGTGCGCGTGGATCAACCTCGACGACAGCGCACCGCCGCTGCGCGAGTGCATCGAGCCGTTCGCGTCCAAGCACGACGAATGGAAGGTGAGCGCGCTGCGCACGGAGTGGTGGAAGTCGTGCCTGCTCCCCGTGAACTGGAAGCTGGCGACCGAAGCCTTCATGGAGGGCTACCACGTCCCGCAGACCCACCCGCAACTACTCCCGTCGTCGCACAGCCGGGAAGCGTCGTCCGTGCACCCCATCATCGAGACGAGCCTGCACTTCATGCGGACCCTTGGCTCCGGCATGGGAGGGATGACCCACGAGAACGACGTCCGGATCGCGGAGGGGCTGCAGAACATGTCGCTTCCGGACGACCCCGCCGAGGCGATGGCGCGCTGGCGCGGTGCGGTCAACGAGGCGGTCACGACGTGGCACCGGGCCCGGGGCTGCGACTTTCCCGACCTCAACGATCTGGATCGTCGCGGCGTCATCGACCCGATCGGCTTCTGCTTCCCGCACTACTTCATCCTGCCCACCTACAGCAGCGCGTCGTCGTACCGGATCCGTCCGCTGGGACCCGAGCAGACGCTCTTCGAGATCTGGTCGCTCACCCGCTACCCCGGCGACCGCTCACCCGGGAAACCCACGCCACCCGAGCCGCTGGCTCCAGATGACCCAAGCTGGCCGACGATCCCGGCCCAGGACTTCTCCAACCTGCCGCGTCAGCAGAAAGGCCTGCACGCCAAGGGATTCGACTTCATGCGGCTTTCGACACAAATCGAAGGATTGATCTCGAACTTCGAGCGCGTCATGGACGGCTTCCTGGCCGGCCTGCCCTACCAGCAGCTCGTGGGGGCAATCCAGAAAACGAACACCACCATCGACGTACCCGTCGCCGACCTCGGGCTGTCCGAACGCGTCAGGTTCGAGGTCCGATGACCGACTGGGACAAGTCGGTTGACCTGCTCATCGTGGGCAGCGGCGGGGGCGGAATGGTCGCAGCGCTCGCGACTCTCGATGCCGGACTCGAGCCGCTGGTGGTCGAGAAGCAGTCCCTTGTGGGAGGGTCGACGGGCCTCTCGGGTGGCATGGTCTGGCTGCCCAACAACCCGTTGATGCGCAGGGACGGCATCACGGATTCGCATGAGGACGGCCTTGCCTACCTTGCCGACGTCGTCGGCGACATCGGAGCACCCTCGTCGCCTGCGCGCCGCGAAGTGTTCCTCACAGCGGGGTCCGAGATGATCAACTTCCTGCTGCGTAAGGGCGTTCGCCTCGTCCGGTGCCCCGGCTGGAGCGACTACTACCCGAATCACAAGGGCGGCAACGCCGCCGGCCGCGGTGTCGAAGGAATCCCGTTCGACGCCGCCGAGCTCGGAAACTGGAGCGACAAGGTACAGCCGCCGATGGCCAGGAATTTCGGGTTCGTCGTGTTGACCAACGAGCTGCGCTCAGTGCAGTACTTCAACCGTGCGCCGCGCGCGTTCGCCGTCGCCATGCGAGTGTTCGCGCGCACCACGGCCGCGCGCATCCGTCGCCGCGAGATGCTCACCAACGGTGCATCGCTGATCGCGCAGATGCTGAAGGCCCTGATCGTGCTCGCCGACGGTGAGCCGCCACTGTGGACGACCGCCGCGATGGAGGACCTCATCGTCGAGGACGGCAGGGTCGTCGGCGCTCGTGTCAAGCGTGACGGTTCAACGCTTTCCGTCGAGGCGCGTAGAGGAGTCCTGCTCGCGGCGGGTGGTTTCGGCCACAACGCTGATATGCGGCGCCGCTACAGCGGCGATCAGCCCAACGAGGGCAAATGGTCGATCGCGAATGCGGGCGACACCGGTGAGGTGCTGCAGACGGCGATGCGCCTCGGCGCGAAGACCGACCTGCTCGACGAGGCCTGGTGGCTGCCATCGGTTTTCATCGCCGACGGCGGCCCAGCCGCCAAGTCGCTCGGCTCGGGACGGCAGCGTCCGGGGGCGATCTACGTCGACGCGACCGGACGGCGATTCTGCAACGAGTCCAACTCCTACGTCGAGGTCGGCAAGGCGATGTATGCCAACAAGGCGGTGCCGTGCTGGATGGTCTTCGACGAGGGTTACGTCGGCAGGTACGTTTCCGGCGCAAACCCGCTGAAGAAGCGGCGCCTGCCTGAAGAGCTGATCGAGCGCGGCGCCGTCATTCGTGGCGACACCATCAGCGATCTCGCGCGCCAAATCGACGTTCCCGCCGACGAACTGCAGCACACAATCCAGCGGTTCAACCAGTTCGCGGCCAAGGGCCTCGACCCCGACTTCGGCCGGGGCCAGTCGGCTTACAACGACTGCCTCGGCGATCCCGGGTATCGGCCCAACGCCGCGCTCGGCCCGCTCGAGCGCGCGCCGTACTACGCGACCAGGGTCCTGCCCGCCGATGTCGGAACGTGCGGGGGCGTGATCACCAACGAGCACGCACAGGTCCTCGACGAGCAGGACCGGGTGATCGACGGTCTGTATGCGACGGGCAACACGACCGCCACGGTGATGGGCCGGACGTATCCGGGTGCGGGCGCGAGCATCGCGAGCACGATGGTGTTCGGCTACGTCGCGGCACGCCATGCCGCGGGACGCATCACTCGATGACGCGATGGGCGATCTGAAATACGTTGCCGTACGGGTCGCGCACCATGGCTCGCCGGTCGCCGTACGGGGTGTCGAGCGGAGGTTCGACGCTCGTCGCTCCGGCTGCGATAGCTCGGTGATAGGTCGCGTCGGCATCGTCGACGTAGATGTAGAGGAACGCTGGGAACAGTTCGCGCTCGCCCGCTGAGGTGACCATGATCAGCGAGTCACCGATGCACATTTCGGCTGGACGATCTGCACGGACCTCGCCGACGGCGTCGAAGACAGCGCGCAGGAACTCCGCGGCTGCCACGGCGTCGCTGACGACCATGCGAGGCGTGACCGTGTGGAATCCCGACGACGGGCTCACGGTGCGTCGGATCCCGACCGGTCGACGAAGTCCCTTGGTTTCAAACCCGACTGCAGCAGTTCTGCCCGCCGGGCCTGCACGTCGGACGCCGCGCCGACCATGTTGGTCAGGATGTGACTCACCTGGAGGTGAACGCGCATCCCCATCAGCTCCCAGGCCCGCTTCACGTTGTTCTTCACCGCCATCAGCGTGGTCAACGGGATCTGTCCGATTTTGCGGGCCATCTCCTCGACGGTTTCCTCGAGGTCCTCGCGCGGCACCACCCTGTTGAGGAGCCCCCAGTTCAGCGCTTCCTGCGCGGAAAGCGTTGGTGCCAAAAGCAACCAGTCCATGGTGCGATGCCAGTTCATCATCAGCCACGGCTCGATCATCGTGTGCCCGCCGGGCTCGCCGAGGCTCTGCGCCAACGGCATCTGGAAATACGCGTCCTCCGACGCGACACAGAAATCCGTCAGCAGGCCAAGGTAGATGCCGCCCCCCATGCAATAGCCATGGATCTGGGAGATCGTGGGCTTGGGGAACTCCCACAGATACAGCGTCGGCCACAGAAACAGGTCGGCGGTGCCCTTGTACAGGTCCTCGAAGGTGTTCCCGAAGTCCGGATACGGGTTTTCGTCGGGACCCCAAGCGCGCCACGTGCCCGCCGCAGAAGCCCTTCCCGTTGGCCTTGAGGATCACGACCTTGATGTCCCTGTCGCGGTCCGCCTCATGCAGGCAGGCGTCGACTTCCTGTACCAGTTGCGCGTCCTTGGTGTTCGCCTTGTCGGCCCGATTCAGGATGATCCGCGCGATCGGCGGCTCGCGCTCATAGATCACCGACTCGAGGGTGCGCCGCTCCGGCGTCTTTGGTCGCTCCCGCTCTGTGGTCATTGGGCCCTCCTACAGAATCGCGCCACTGTCCTTGGCTGCCGAGATGTCGTCCCAGTCGAGGTCGAGCTCCAACAGGATCTCCTCGGTGTGCTGTCCATGTTCGGGGGCGCGCGCGGGTGTCGGCGGCGTTTCGTTGAATTGCACTGGGGCGGCGACGATCTGGTACCTGTTGTTCCGGTCGTCGACGTTGGTGATGGTGTATCCGTTCGGCTCGACCTGAGGATCGTTCAAGGTCTCCTTCGGCGTCGCGAGCGCGGCCCACACCCCGGGTTCGTCTTTCAGGGCCTTGCGCCAGTGCTCAAGGTCCTGGCCTGCGATCGCCTCCCCGACGAGCGCGCACGCCTCGGCGGCATTGGCGATCAGATTGCGCGACGGCACGAAACGTTCGTCGGTCGCGAGCTCCGACAGGCCGATCCGCTCGCAGAACCCGGCCCAGAAGCGATCGGGCTGGAGGAACACCAACTGGATCCACCTGTTGTCCCGAGTCTTGTAGCGATTGACCAGTGGGTTGATCGCCAAGCCGGGCGGCGCACCGGGAATGCCGTCGATGTCGAACAGATCGGCCACCGAAATCGACGGCGCGATGGTCCACATCGCCTGGGCCAGCAGCGACGAGTCGACGACGGAGGGCTCACCGGTGCGCTCCCGGTGGAACAGCGCGGCGCACACACCGCCGGCCAGTGTGATGCCGCCTTGCAGGTCGCCGAAACCGGGACCCTGCACGGCGGGAGTCTCGGTGCCGAAAGGCGTCAAGGTGTAGGCCACCCCGCCGCGCGAAAGGTATGTGGCCGCGTCGAATCCGCCTTTGTCGGCATCGGGCCCACGGACTCCGGTGCCCGTGCCGCGAGCAATGATGATGTTCGGATTGAACGAGCGGACGTCCTCGACCGTCAGCCGCGCTCGTTGCAGCGGGCCAGGCAGCCAGTTGGTCAGGAATACGTCCGCGGTGCCCAGCAGGCGTCCGAGGTACTCGCGGCCGGTACCGGATTTGATGTCGATCGCGATGCTGCGCTTGCCGCGGTTACCGATTTCGAGGATGAAGTCGACATCAGCGCGCGCGTTCTCCCGGGTGAAGCCGCCGATCACCAGTGCGCGACCGGGATCACCGCCCTTCACGTCCTCCACCTTGATGACGTCCGCGCCCCAATCCGCAAGCGCTGCACCGGCAGACGGCACATAGGTCCACGATGCCAGCTCGACGACGCGTACTCCGCGCAACACTTCTGACATTGGCAAAACCTTTCGTTAGCCGGACATGTCCATCGCCAGTTGCCTGCCGACCTCCTGCAGGTATCTGTCGGAGCCGCCGAGGAAGGCGTTCCAGCTGAGCAGCCGCTTGAGATACAGGTGCGCGTCGTGCTCCCAGGTGTAGCCGATGCCGCCGAAGACCTGGATCGCGGTGTCGGCGACGGTCGCCAGTTGCCCCGCGAATGCCTTGGCGCGCACCGCGGCCAGGTGGCGCTCCGCGGGTTGTGCGGCGTCGGCCGCCCACAGTGCGTGCAGCACGCCGCTGTGCGCGAGTTCGACGGTCTCGTACATGTCGACGCAGAGGTGCTGGACCGCCTGAAAGGCCCCGATGGGCTGGTCGAACTGCCGCCGCACCTTGGCGTATTCGACGGCAAGGTTCATCACCGCTGTCGATGCGCCCAGCGCGTCGGCCGCGTAGGCGATGAGCACGTCGTCCACGAGCGCCTGGATGTCATCGGCCGACGGGGAAGCTAGCCGATGCGCGGCCACATCGTCGAATCCAACGTCGAACAGCTTGCGCGTCTGATCCACGTGCGTCCGCTCCGTCAGGGATACGCCAGCCGACATCGTATCGACGGCAAAGAGTCCTGTACCGCCGCCGTCCTCGGCGAGAACAAGTACGACGGTGGCTGCGGCCGCATCCGGAAGCGCCGAGATGTCGCCACGAAGGACGGCGTTCTCGACGACAGGACGCGGGCCACTCAGCGGGCCGACCGTGGCGACCGTGGAACCGTCGGCGATGCCGGTCAACATCGAGGCAGCATCCGCCGCGGCAACCATTCGCGTCAGCGCGCGTGTCGCGGAGATCGCGCTCGACAGCCATGGCCCTGGGTGCAGCGCAGCACCGAGTTCCTCGGCAACGACGCCCGCCTCGACCATCGTCATGCCGGCGCCGCCGTACTCCTGCGGTACCAGCACGCCGGTGGCGCCGAGGGCCGCCAATCCACCCCACACCTCATCCGTGGTGCCCCTCGGATCGGCGAGCATCGGCCGCACATGGGTTGGCAGGCTTGCCTTTTCAGCCAGATAACGGCGCACCGTGGTACGCAGGTCCAACTGTTCGTCGGTGAGCTCGAGGTTCATCGGCGCGGCAATCCGAGGACCCGCGTCGCGGTGACGCTCTTGTTGATCTGTGTCGTGCCGCCGGCAATGGTCAGGGAGCGCGACGTGAGTCGATACTCCGACCACCGTCGGTGTCCACCGAGCGGGCCGAGGACATCGAAGGCCAAGGCTGCGAGTTCCTGGCCGACCTCGGCCCACACGCTCTTCGCCAGGCTGGCCGACCCCAGCGCGTCGCCGCCGTGCAACGTCGCCGAGATCGACCGCTGACAGAGCACCTCGAGGTACTTGATGCGCACCGCGACCTCGCCGAGGCGCCGCAACGTCGCGGAGTCCTCGAGCACGGGCCTTCCGTCGACCTCGCAGTCGGCCAGGTCGGCCACCAGATCCCGCAATTGCACCTCTAGCTGCGCATACAGGCGCGCCGCACCGGCCCGTTCGTGGCTCAGCGTGGTGGTGGCCACTTGCCACCCTCCGTTCAGCGGGCCCAGTAACGCGTCGACGGGCACCCGCACGTCGTTGAAGAACACCTCCGCGAAATCGGCGGCGCCGTTGAGCGTGACGAGTGGGCGCACCTCGATGCCCGGCAACGTCATATCGACGATCAGGCACGAGATGCCCTTGTGCTTGGGGACGTCCGGATCGGTGCGTACATACAGCTGACACCAATCGGAGCGATGCCCGAGCGATGTCCAGATCTTCTGGCCGTTGACCACGTACTCGTCGCCGTCCAACAGCGCGCGGGTACGCAGCGAGGCGAGGTCAGACCCCGCTTCCGGCTCCGACATGCCCTGGCACCAGATGTCGCGGCGCGCACCATGCGGGGGAGCAACCCGCGCTTCTGGGAATCGGTGCCGTACTGCATGATCGCCGGCGCGATGTTGTTCATCCCGATCACGTTGAGCGGCACCGGCGCTCGCGCGTGCGTCGTCTCCTCCGCGTAGGCGAGTTGCTCGAGCACGGTGGCGCCGCGGCCGCCGTACTCCTGCGGCCAGGACACCGCGCCCCAGCCTGCGTCGGCCACCGTGGCGTCCCACGCACGCAGCGTCTCAAACGTATCGGGGTCGCGGCCGCGCCTGCGCCCGGCAGCCACCACCTCGTCGGTCAGGTTCGCGGCCAACCATGCGCGCAGCTCCTTGCGGAACTGTTCGACCTCCGGCGGGTATGAGAAGTCCACGGTTTCCTGTCGGGATCGGTCCGATTGGTTTCTTTATAATTTTAGGTAGTATAGCTACCGCTGCAGTTACAGTTGGCTGCAATGTTTCCCGACAGCTTCGTGGATGGGCTTTCGATGGCGCGCACCCTGTGTCCAAGCGGGAGTGCTGCTGAGTGAGCAAGTCGGTCAGCCGGTCAGCCATCGTGGGTGTCGGTTACTCGAAGATCCTCCGAGATAAGGGTATTGACGGGCGGTCGCTTGCTGTAGCGGGTTCGCTTCCACTGAACACCAGCGGCGGGCAGCTCGCCGAAGGCCGGCTGCACGGTCTGGGTTTTCTGGCCGAGGGCGTGGCGCAACTGCGTGGCGACTGGCTTCGGGCCCCAGTGCGGGTCATTGGTATTGACACCGTAGAGAAAGAAAGGACCGGCCATGGGCAGGGTGACGGGCAAGGTGGCGCTGATCAGCGGAGCCGCGCGCGGTCAAGGGCGGTCACACGCGCGGATGCTTGCCGCCGAGGGCGCCGACATCATCGCCGTCGACATCTGCGAAGACATCGAGACCAACGAGTATCCGCTCGCGCGACCCGAGGACCTCGACGAGACGGCCCGACTGGTCGAGAAGGAGGGCCAGCGCGCGTTCACCGAGATCGCCGATGTCCGTGACCGCGCGGCGCTGTCGGCCGCGATCGATCGCGGCGTCGCCGAGTTCGGCCGCCTCGACATCGTGGTGGCCAATGCCGGCATCTGTCCGCTGACCGCGGGCCTTCCACCGCAGGCGTTTGTCGACGCGGTCGATGTGGACCTCGTCGGTGTCCTCAACCTCGTACACGCCAGCATGAAGCACCTGCATGCCGGCGCGTCGATCGTCGTGACGGGATCGGTGGCCGCGTTCATGGCGACGGCGGCGAACACCAGCGGGATGGCCGGCGGACCGGGCGGTGCGGGCTATGCGTTCGCTAAACAGGTTGTCGCACACTACGTCAACGACCTCGCTCAGACCCTGGCCCCCGAGCAGATCCGGGTGAACGCGATTCATCCGACGAACTGCAACACCGACATGCTGCACAGTCCGCCGATGTATCGCGCGTTTCGGCCCGATCTACAAAACCCCACCCGCGAGGACGCCGAAGTTGTCTTCCCGGTGATCCAGGGGATGCCGATTCCCTACGTCGAACCGGAGGACATCAGCGAAGCCGTGCTGTTCCTGGCCAGTGACGCGGCCCGCTACGTCACCGGCCAGCAGCTCCGTGTCGATGCAGGCGGCTTCCTGAAGGTGAAGCCATGGGCAGGCGTTTAGGGAAGGGTTGAGCATGCCCAAAGGGATCATGTACGTGGAGACGATGCCGGTTTCGCCGGACCGGGAAACCGACTACCACAAGTGGTACAACGAGACCCATCTCCCGCAGATCACCTCGGTCGAGGGGATCGTTTCGGCCCGCCGATTCGCACCGACCGACGGGAATGGACCGTTCGTCGCGATCTACGAGCTCGACTGCGACGACCTCGACGCGGCCGTCCAGCGGCTGAGGGATCTCGGCGCTAGCGGCACGATGACCGGCCTCGAAAACCTCGCGATGGATCCGAAGCCGATTCCCCGCTTGTACCGCGAGATCGGGGCGTACGTACCGTGACGTACTCGGCCGAAGTCCAGCGGCGAATGTACGCCTTGATGGTGCTGATGAAGGCCGCCGATGACCGGCTGTCCAAGGGCATCGGCACCGGCGAGTTCATGTGCGTGTACTGGCCCTCGCGCGGCCAAGAGGCGGTCGCTGCTGCGATGGGTGTCTCGCTGCGGCGCGACGACCAGCTGGTGACGACCTACCGAGGGCTGCACGACCTCATCGGCAAAGGCGTTCCGCTGGAAGAGATCTACGGCGAGATGATGGGCCGCACCGTCGGCGCGAGCCGCGGCAAGGGCGGGACGATGCACATCGCCAAGCCGGAGGCGGGCGTGATGCTCTCAACCGGGATCGTCGGTGCTGGAGCGCCTGTGGGCGTCGGGCTGGCGATGGCCGCCAAGCGCAAGGGGCTAGACCGGGTGACCGTGGTCAGCTTCGGGGACGGTGCGACCAACACCGGCTCCTTCCACGAGGCGGCGAACATGGCCGCGCTATGGGACCTGCCGATCGTCTTCGTGTGTCAGAACAACCAGTACGCGGAGATGACGCCGACCGTGGACACGATGAAGCTCGAGAATGTCGCCGACCGGGCGGCCGGCTACGGCATGCCGGGTGTTCGCGTCGACGGCAACGACCCGCTGGCCGTCGCGGCATCGCTGGACGAGGCGCTGGGCCGGGCACGCCGCGGTGACGGCCCCAGTTTCGTCGAGTGTGTGACGTTCCGCTTCCGCGGCCACTACTTCGGCGACCGGATGCCGTACATCCCGAAGGAGCAGTTGGAGGCGGCGATGGCGGCGGATCCCGTGCCACGGTTCCGAAGGCAGCTCATCGACAGCGGCGTCTGCACCGACGACGAGCTGAGCGGGATCGACGAAGGCGCGCTCATCAAAGTGGAATCCGCGCTGAAGGCGGTCATGGCCGCCGAGGCGCCGTCGATCGAGGAACTCGACCGAGACGTGTACGCGACGCCGATCAAGTACCCGGTCTGAGGACACACATGGACGAGAAAGAGATGACGATGCGTGAGGCGTTGCACCTCGCGCTCGACCAGGCGATGGAAGCCGATCAGCGGGTGTTCCTGCTCGGCGAGGATATCGCCGACCCCGGCGCGTCCGGCCCGACCGCAGGACTGTCGACGAAATACGGCCACGATCGCGTGCTGGACACACCGATCTCTGAGGCGGCGATCGTCGGTGCCGCCGTCGGCGCTGCGATCGACGGCCTGCTGCCGGTGGCCGAGATCATGATCATGGACTTCATCGGGATCGCCGCGGACCAGCTCATCAACAACGCCGCCAAGCTGCGCTTCATGACCGCCGGGCGGACGACGGCGCCCCTCACTGTCCGCACCCAGGTTTATGGCGGCCTCGCCACCGGCGCGACGCACTCACAAACGCTCGAGGCCTGGTTCATGCACATTCCGGGGATGAAGGTGATCGTGCCGTCCACCCCGCGCGACGGCAAGGGCCTGCTGACGTCGGCGATCTTCGACGAGGATCCCTGCCTGTTCGTCGAGACGATCCGTCTGCAGGGCCAAAAGGGTCTTGTGCCAACCGATCCCGGGTTCTCTATTCCGCTCGGGCTGGCCGACATCAAGCGGCCGGGAACCGACGTCACCATAATCAGCTACGGCCGCAGCGTGCTCGACGCGTTGGCGGCGGCATCGACGTTGGGGGAGCACGGCGTCAGCGCCGAGGTCGTCGATCTGCGCACGCTGGTGCCGCTGGACGTCGAGACGATGGTCGAGTCGGCCCGCCGCACCCGGCGGGCCGTGGTCGTCCACGACGCGGTCGAGTTCGCGGGGCCGGGAGCCGAGATCGCGGCAATCTTGCAGTCGGAACTGTTCGGTGAACTCGCGGCACCGGTGGAACGCGTTGGCGCGCGGTTCGTCCCGACGCCTGCCGCCGCGGCGCTGGAGGCGCAGGTCTACCCGTCGCCGGCGCGCATCGTCGCAGCGGTGCAGCGCACCCTTCAAACTTCCGCCGCCGATACGCATGGCTGACTTCATCATTCGCATCCCGCGAGTCTCGGTCGCTGTCTCGGAAGCCGAGCTCACCGAGTTGCTCGTGGAGGACGGCCAGCACGTCGAGGAGGGCACGCCGATCTACGTGATCGCAACGGAGAAGGCGGAACAGGAGATCGAGGCCGGTGCATCGGGCACCGTCTTATGGACCGGCCGAGTCGGCACGGTGTACGACATCGGCGTCGAGATCGGCGTCATCAAGTCATAGGAGAGGGAATGGATCTCAACGAGACGCGCGAACGGACCATTTACGAAAAGCGAGGCCCCATCGCAAAAATCACGCTCAACTGGCCGGAGAAGGCGAACGCCCAAGACCAGAAGCTTGTCGAGGAGGTCGATGCCGCACTGGCCGACGCGGACCGCGACTATGACATCAAGGTCGTGATCCTGAAGGCCAACGGAAGGGGCTTCTGCTCGGGACACGCCATTGGCAACAACTCTGTCGACTATCCGGAGTTTGTGGAGGGATTCAAACACACGGGCACTCCGTGGAAGCCGCAGACCGATCTTTTCGTCAAGCCGGTTCTGAACTTGTGGGAGTTCTCCAAGCCGACGATCGCGCAGGTGCACGGCTACTGCGTCGGTGGGGGAACGCATTACGGGCTGACCACCGACATCGTCATCGCATCCGACGATGCCTACTTCCAGTACCCGCCGCTGCAAGGCTTCGGGATGCCGTCGGGCGAGTGCTCGATCGAGCCGTGGGTCTTCATGAACTGGCGACGTGCGGCCTACTACCTGTACATGAACGAGGTCATCGATGCGCAGAAGGCACTTGCCGTGGGTCTGGTCAACGAGGTTGTTCCGCGCGACGAACTCGACGCGCGCGTTGAGGCCGTCGCCCGTCACATCGCCCAGGCTCCGCTCACGACCCTGTTGGCGACCAAGGCAAACCTGAAGCGAGCCTGGGAGCTGATGGGCATGCGGGTGCATTGGCAGAGCTCCAACGACCTAGTGGCACTGGCGTCGCTGAGCGCCGACGTGCAGGCTCTGGTTCAGCAGGTGCTCAAAGGCAAGATCATGCCGTCGGAGATGGCCCAGCGTCAGGCCGCCGCAGCGGCGTCGACCGACGGCGCAGCGGCCGCCACTTAGGTCCGCCGTGCACATCGGCGACCACGCGATCAGAGCCGCACAATCCCCGGCCCTGTTCGTCGCCGACGGCGTCACGATCTCGTACGGCGAGTTGTACACCAGGAGCCAGCGGGTCGCCGCGCTTCTGTACCAGGCGGGGCTGCGGCGCGGCGACGGGGTCGCACTGGTGCTTCCGAACCGCCGGGAGTTCCTCGAAATCACCTGGGGCTGTCAGCTTTCCGGGCTCTACTACAGCGCGGTGAACACCCATTTCACGCCCGACGAGGTGGCCTATGTCGTCGACGACTCCGAGGCGAAGGCGGTGTTCATCGACGCGTCGATGGCCGGCCTGGGGTCACGGATCCTCGATGCCAACCCCGGCGTCGACGTCCATATATGTGTCGGAGGCCGCCTGCCGGGCTGGCGTCCGTACGAGGACGCGCTCGCCAGTGCCGGTGATGCGCCGCAGGCATCCGACGGTTCCGAGATGCTCTACTCGTCCGGCACCACCGGTAGACCCAAAGCGGTCCGCCGGCCTCTCCCGGAGGACGGCAAGGGCTCGTGGGCGCAGAAGGTGCTGGAGTACACGCTCATTCAGCGTTACGGCATGACCGGGTCGAGCGTGTACCTCTCGCCGGCGCCGCTGTACCACGCGGCGGGGGTCAACTACACGATGGCGGCTCAGCGCGTCGGCGCGGCCTCGATCGTGATGCCCAGGTTCGACGCCGAGGCCGTGCTGCGCCTGATCGAAACCCACCGCGTCACGCATGCGCAGTTCGTACCGACCATGTTCGTGCGGATGCTGAAGCTGCCGGATGCGGTCCGGGAGCGCTATGACGTGTCAAGTCTCGAGTGTGTGATCCACGCGGCAGCTCCGTGCCCGGTGGACGTCAAGCACCGCATGATGAAGTGGTTCGGCCCGATCATCCACGAGTATTACGGCGGGACAGAGGGATTCGCCGGTACGACGATCGACCCGCAGGAGTGGCTCGCGCATCCGGGATCGGTCGGCAAGCCGTTCACCGCCGTGCATGTGGTGGGCGACGACGGGGCCGAGTGTGCCGTTGGCGAGTCGGGGGAGCTCTATTTCGAGGGTGGACCGGCGTTCGAATACTTCAAGGATCCGGAGAAGACAGCGTCGATTTCCAATGAGCAAGGTTGGCGGTCGCTGGGGGACATGGGCTACGTCGACGAGGACGGCTACCTGTACCTCACCGACCGGTCGACGTTCACGATCGTCTCGGGTGGGGTGAACATCTACCCGCAGGAGGCGGAGAACCTTCTGGTCATGCACCCCAAGCTCGTCGATGCGGCGGTGTTCGGGGTGCCGAACGAGGAGTTCGGCGAGGAGGTCAAGGCCGTCGTGCAACCCGCGGACGGCGTCGCGGCCGGAACCGAACTCGAGGCCGAGCTGATCGCGTACTGCCGGGCGCACCTCGCGGCGTACAAATGCCCGCGGACAGTTGAATTCGATCCCGACTTGCCCAGAGACCCGAACGGCAAGCTCTACAAGAGGCGTGTTCGCGAGCGCTACTGGCAGGGACGCAAGTCACGCATCGTCTGACGGTTCGTCGAGTGGCCAGTTGTGGCACGCATCGCCGCGAAAAGCGTGCACTAACTTCCCACTCGACGCTGGTAACGGGTGCCGCGCGGCTCGCGCACCCACAGATCACCGTCACCGGCGGTCGGGCCTTCCGCGATAAGTTCACGCTTGAGCACCTTGTGCGTCGCGGTGGTCGGCAGATCGGCCGTGATGCGGATGTACCGCGGCCACGCCTTCGGCGACAGATCGGGCTGCTCGGCAAGGAATGCCTCGAAACCGGCTGGGGTGAGCGTGGTGTCGTCGTTCAGTACCACCGCGGCCATGATCTGGTCGCCCACGTTTTCATCGGGCACGGCATACACGGCGACCCGGTTGATGCCGGGAAGGCGGACGAGGATGCGTTCGATCGGGGCCGCCGCGAGATTCTCGCCGTCCACACGCATCCAGTCGGCGGTGCGGCCGGCAAGGTAGATCCAGCCATCGGCGTCGCGATACGCCAGATCTCCCGACCAGTACATGCCGTGCCGCATGCGTTCGGCGGTCGCCTCCTCGCCGTTGTAGTAACCGGTGAAGAAACCGGTTCCCGACGTGTTGACCAACTCGCCGACGGCTTCGTCGGGGTTGATCAGTGCGCCATACTGGTCGAAGCAGGCGACCGGACACTCGCTGACGGTGTTCGGATTGTAGATCGCCACGCCCGGAAAGCCTTTGCCGAGAGAGCCTTTCGGAGTTCCGGGTTCCCGGGTGATGATGACGGCGTTCTCGGTGGAGCCGAAACCGTCCCACACCAGCGTGTCGAACCGGCGGCCGAACTCGTCGATGTCGCGGTCGCTTGCCTCGTTTCCGAACGCGACGCGCAGCGGATTGTCGGCGTCGTCGGGCCGTTCGGGGGTGGCGAGGATGTAGGCCAGTGGCTTGCCGACGTAGTTCATGTAGGTGGCGCCGTAGCGTCGGATGTCGTCCAAGAACTTCGACGCCGAGAACTTGGCGGGAGCCATCGCCGCACCGGTCGCGATCGCCACCCCCCAACCCGCCACCAACGCATTGGAATGGAAGAGCGGCATCGACAGGTAGCAGGTGTCGTCGGCGGTGACGTCGAACTTCTGCGTCAGGTTCGCGCCCGACATCAACACCATGAAGTGCGATACCTTCACCGCCTTCGGATCACCGCTGGTGCCCGAGGTGAAGATCAGCATGTAAGGGTCCAACGGGTCGGTCTCGCGGTATGGCGACAACTCCCCGGCAGCTTCGAGCATGCGAGCCCAGTCCTCGCCGGATGCATCCACCACCTGTACGTCGCCGAGGTCAACCCCGTCCAGCAGTGGCCGGTGCTCCGCATCGGTCACCACGACCTGGCAGTCGGCCCGGCGGACGTCCGCGGCCAGCGCGGCACCGCGCCGGGTGGTGTTGAGCCCGCACAGCACATACCCGCCGAGGCCCGCGGCCGCCATCTGATTCAGGAACTCGGGCGTATTGCCCAGCAGCACGCCGACGTGGACGGGCCGGTCGCGGTTGACGAGCGCCAACAGCGCGGCGGCGCGTGCGGACGCGTCGCGCAGGTGCTCGCGCCACGTCCATTGCCGGTCGCCGTACTTCACCGCAACGGCGTCGGACGACGCGCGTTCTCGAAGCAATTGCTGGATGGTCTCGCTCGGCATCCTGCTATTTTTAGCAAACACTCAGTGAGGTGATGCATGCGGATCATTGATGCCGACGGACACGTTGCCGAGGGAGCGTCGCTGGCAGTCGAAGCGATGCAACGCTGGCCCGAACACATCACACCGCGCGCCGACGGGCGGGCCTTGGTCATCGAAGGGCGTAACTATCCCGAAGCCGACGGTCCGGGCGCCGGCTGTCCGCGCGAGCACGGCCTGTCCACGGCGGACGGCATCGACTTCTCGTCCGCGGAGGGCGTGCTGGGCGACGCTGACCGCGATCAGATCGACACGATGGTGCTGTATCCGAGCCTCGGCCTATGCGCGCCGAGCCTTGAAGATCCTGAATTCGCCGCGGGATTTACGCGGCTCTACAACCAGTGGATCGCGGACTACTGCGCGGTGTCGAACGGGCGGCTGCGCGGTATCGCGGTGACGCCGATCGAGCACGGCGACGTGGCGATCGATGTCATGCGCGAGGCGAAGGACCTCGGGCTGGTGGCCACCCACATCCCGCCGGCGCTGAAGACCCGCAACCTCGACCACCCCGATCTCGATCGGTTCTACGCCGCCGCCGTCGAACTCGACATGCCGCTCGGCATTCACGGCGCCCCCGGCATGCATCTTCCGAAGGTCGGCGTCGACCGCTTCACCAACTACATTCAGGTGCACTGCATCAGCTTTCCGTTCGACCAGATGACCGCGATGACGGCGCTGATCTCCGGCGGTGTTTTCGATCGGCATCCGGGCCTGCGCGTCGCGTTCCTCGAGGCCGGCGTGGGCTGGGTGCCGTTTTTCATCGACCGCCTGCACGAGCACTTCGAGAAGCGCGGGGACTGGATCGAGAACGGCTGGCGACGCGATCCGCAGGACTATCTCCACGCCGGCAACATCTGGACGACCTGCGAGCCGGAGGAGCCGATCCTGCCGGGTGTCATCGACGTGCTTGGCGACGACTTCATCATGTTCGCCAGCGACTACCCGCACTGGGATGGCGAATGGCCCGAGAGTACGAAGCATCTGCGCACCCGTCCTGACATCAGCGAGGAGACCCGCGCGAAGATCGGCGGACGCAACGCCCAGCGCTTCTACGCGCTCAACTAGCGATGAGCGCTTGCGCGAAGAGCCTCAACTAGCGATGAGCGCTTGCGCGAAGAGCCTCAACTGAGCCCGAAGTCGATGACGCCGCGGATGAGCTTTCCGTTGCGCAGGTCGTCGTAGGCGTCGTTGATGTCGTCGAGCCGATACCGCTTGGTGATCATCTCATCGAGCTGCAGCTGACCGGTCTGGTACAAGCGGGCGAGCCTGGCTATGTCCGCTCTCGGATTGCACGACCCGAATACGGTGCCGACCAGGTTCTTGTTCCACAGAATGAAGTCTTGCAGCGCGATCTTCGCCGAACGCGTTGTCTGCGCGGCCATTCCGGTGAGAACGCAGGTGCCACCCTTACGCGTCAGCTTGAGGTATGAGTTGACATCCTCGCCGGCGATGAGCGACGGGGCAACCACCACGCTGTCGGCCATCACACCGTAGGTCAGGTCACGGACCAGGTCAGTGGCGTCGGCCACGGTGGCGACGCTGTGCGTAGCTCCGAACGTCAGCGCCGCCTTCTGCTTGAACTCGATCGGATCGACCGCGATGATCTGCGCCGCGCCGTTGATGCGCGCCCCCTGGATCGCCGCCGTGCCGATCCCGCCCGCGCCGATCACCACGACCGTATCGCCGCCGCGGACATTCGCGCGGTTGACGGCCGACCCGTATCCGGTCGGGATGGCGCACGACAGCAATGCGCTCGGCACCAGCGGCAGATGCGGCTCGATCTTCACAATCGAGTGTTGCGATACCACAGTATGTTTCGCGAATGCGCCCACCTTGGACAGGTGCCCCAGCGGCTTGCCGTCGGACATGTGGTGGCGGAACGTTTGATCCGTGGGCATGCCGGGCGCCATTGTCGCGGCGCCTTCATCGCAGAGGTATTCCATGCCGGACGCACACCACCGGCAGTGCCCGCACACCGCGACGAACGACATCACGACATGATCGCCTGGTACGAATCCAGTTACGCCGTCTCCGATCTCAGAGACGGTGCCTGCGCCTTCGTGGCCGCCGATCATGGGAAACATCGGTATCAGGCCGTACTCCCGAGCGACCTCGTTGGAGACGGCCATGTCGCCCTTGAGGATGTGGTCGTCCGAGTGGCACAGGCCAGCTGCGGCCATCTCGACGAGAACCTCGCCGGTACGTGGCGGATCGAGCTCGAAATCTTCGACGGACCACGGCCCGCCGACGTCGTGCAGGATCGCCGCGCGGCTTCTCATGACCGGGGCTAGTCTTGCCGGCTCGGCCGGCGTGGGCGGAAGCTCACCGGGATACTACCCGGTGAGCGGAATGGCATACCCATGATCTTGGTGTGCTCGTCGGGCACCAGCTGAAGGTCGGTCACGCGATCGAAGAGGCTGTTCAGCATCGCACGCGTTTCCACCCGCGCCAGATGCATGCCGAGGCAGCTGTGAATGCCGCCCGCGAACGAGATGTGCGCGCGCCGCGACCGGTGGATATCGAACGCGCCGGCATCGGTCCACCGCGTTTCGTCGCGATTGGCCGAGCCGATGCACAGATTGACCTGGGCACCGGCCGAGATCGGTATGCCGTGGATCTCCACGTCTTGGGTCGTCGTCCGAGGAACGCTGACCAGTGGCGTCTCGTACCGCAGGGCCTCCTCGATCGCGGCCGGGATCAGGTCGCGATCGGCCTGCAGCGCCTCGAGCTGGTCGGGGTGGGTCAACAGCAGGAGCAACAGATTGCTCGACGAGCGGTAGGTGGTCTCCAACCCGGCGGGCAGGAGTAGTCGCAGGAACGAGATGATCGCGTCGTCGGTGAGCTTCTCGCCGTCGATCTCCGCCGCGACGAGATCGCCGATGATGTCGTTGGTCATCGCGCTGCGTCGCTGGTCGACTTGTCCCTGGAAGTAGGTGCCCAACTCGACCGACGCAGTCAGACCGGCCTCGATGTCCACCTGTATCGAAATCAGATCGAGCGACAACCGCCGGAATAGATCCAAGTCTTCCTGCGGCAGGCCGAGCAGGGTGGCGGTTACCCGGGTGGGGAACTCGAACGTGATCGCCTTGACGAGATCGGCGCCGCCGTCGTTGCGGATCTCGTCGACCAGCTGGTCGCAGATCGGATCGATCACCGCAGGTTCCCACCGCTCGAGCGAGCTTTGGCGGAATGCCTTGGAAACAAGGCTTCGATGGTCGTGATGCTGCTTGCCGTGCATGCCCAGGATCGTCGGACCGAACACCAGCCCGATCGTCCGGTTGTACATCTCCGAGCCGTACACGTCGTCGTCGCGGAACGCCGCGAAGACGCTCTCGAAGTCGAAGAGTGTCCACTCCTCGTCCGGCCTGAGCTCCGGAGGCGTCATCGAGGTGTCCATGATCGTGCCGCGCCACACCGGCTCGGTCTCGCGCATGTGCTCGAAGAAGCCGTACGGATCGCCCGCCAGATCCGGGGCGCTCGACTGGTCGTGCGAATCGGTGCTGGTGGTCACCTGTGCCTCCCGGGCGGCCGCGTCTAGCGACTCTGTCGCACTATCTTTACTATTTTAGGTATTCTAGGTCAAGGAAACCGAGGGGACGTGATGCAGCGCCGGCCGGTGTGTGCGATCGAGGACCTGCCTCCGGGGAGCATGAAGCTGGTTCAGGCGGGCAAGTTCGGCGTGGGCGTCTACAACATCGACGGCGCGTTGTATGCCATCGCGAACTACTGCTCGCACGAGGGTGCTCCGCTGTGCGCGGGGTACGTCGGAGGCACCAACGAATTCGCACCTGACATGCCCGGACAGCTGCGCCGTGTTCGTGAAGGCCGGATCGCTCGATGCCCGTGGCATCAGTGGGAGTTCGACATCACGACCGGAGTGAATCTCGCGGATCCGCAAAAGCGTGTCCGCACCTACGAGGTCGACATCACGGACGGGCAGGTGTACCTCATCGCATGAGCGAAGCTTGCGAACGAATCATCGGCACCGAATGCGCCGGCCAAGCCTGCGAGGTCGGCGCATGAGCACGCCGATCATCGACGCGAATGTTCAACCGCATTTCCGCTACAACGCGGAGATCCGGCGATATCTGTCGCCCACGCACAAGCTGCGGTCGATCCCCGATGTCGAGCAGCAGTGGTACCAGGCCCCTGGCGGGGATTACCGCCAGGACCTCTACGGCGACGGCTACCCGGCCTCCGACCCCGACACCGTCGCAAGGCATCTGTTCACCGAGGGCGGCGCAAGCTACGCGATCCTCAACCCGTTGACGCGCGGCAACATCGCCGACTACCTGCTCAACAGCCGGATCTGTGCCGCGGTGAACGACTGGCTGCTGGATCGGTGGCTCGAGCCCGATCCGACGGGCAGGTTCCTAGGCACGATCCGGGTCAACCCCGAAGACGTCAGGGGCGCGGTCGCCGAGATCGAGCGGCTGGCCGACCATCCGAAGATGGTGCAGGTCGGCATCCCCCTGCAGTCGCGGGAGCCCTACGGCAAGCCGATGTTCGAGCCGATCTGGGAGGCGGCGGCCGCGCACGGCTTGCCGGTGGCCGTGCACATCAACGGCGGCAACGGCGTCGATCACGCGCCGACGTTCGCGGGTCACGCCTACACCTATCCCGGATATGCGGCGTTCATGCCGCTGAACTCGTTCGTGCACCTGGCCACGCTGATCATCGAGGGAACGTTCGGGCGGATTCCGGGTCTGCGGTTCGTATTCGCCGACGGCGGCTACGACATCCTCACGCCGCTGATGTGGCGGCTCGACACGTTCTGGATGTCGATGCGGGACCAAACGCCGTGGGTGGACCGCTATCCCGGTGAGTACTTGCGGGACCACGTACGGTTCTGCTCATCGGCGCTCGACGGGCCGACGGATGCGAGCCTGGCGGAGCGATGGCTGGATTTCACCGACAAGGCGGACCTGCTGATGTACGGGTCGAGTTACCCGCACTGGTCGGCGTCCAAGCCGGACGATGTCGTCACCGGGCTCAGCGATGTACAACGAGAAAAAGTGTTGTGGCGCAATGCAAGTGACCTCTACGGCGTCGCGGCAGAAACAGAAGGAAGTCTCGCATGACGACTGTGGAAGAACGCAGAAACGACTCCTTGGCGCAGGACATCGCCGTGACGATCGTCGACACCGACGTGCATCCGTTGCCGGTGTCGGGCGAGGTGCTGAAGTCCTATGCGCCCGCGGAGTGGAAGGACAAGCTCTGGCCGACGGGTAACGCGGTATCCCCGGTGCCGCACTTCTACGACACGCCGGACTCGTACAAGACGATGTCGCTTCGGGTCGACGCCAGCCCGCCCGGCGGAGGCGTCGCGGGGAGTGATCCCGATTTCGCGGCCAAGCAACTGCTGGTCGACGCGGGGGTGAGCATCGCATTGCTGGAGCCGATGTGCGATGCGCAGCTGCCGCACGCCGAACATGTCCTCAAGGCCACCCACAACGACTGGCTGGCGGATATGTGGCTCGGTGAGAACAACTGGCATGGGCGCTGGCGGGGCGCGATCAGTGTCACCGCGCAGGATCCTCATGCCGCCGCGCGAGAGATCGAACGCTGGGCCGGTCACCCGTACATGGCCGAGGTTCTGATGACGCCCCAGACCCGCGGGATCCCTTTCGGCAGCCCGCATTTCGATCCGCTGTACGAAGCAGCTGCCCGCAACGGCCTTCCCGTCGCCACGCACTTGATGGGCCAGACGCCGTTCGAGTTGATCCCGATCTACCCTGTGGGCAACCCGGCGCATTGGCACGACTTCTTCGCGTCGTGGCCGCTGCTGTACGTGTCGCATCTGATGAGTCTGGTCTTCGACGGGGCGTTCGACCGTCACCCCGGTCTGCGGGTCGTGTTCGTCGAGGGCGGCTTCACCTGGGCGATGCCGGTGATGTGGCGGATGGACCGGATCTGGGAGCAGCGCAAGGGCGATCTGCCCCATGTGCGCCGCAAGCCGTCGGAGTACGTCCGCGAACATGTGCGGTTCACCACGCAGCCCCTCGAGGACGTCAACGTCGGGATGTACCGCGAATACCTGGAGATGATGGATCTCGGCGACTGTCTGATGTTCTCGACGGACTACCCGCACTGGAGCTACGATGCGCCGGCATGGGCGATCAGGCGGTTTCCTCCCGATCAGCGCGAGCGAATCATGCGTGGCAATGCCACTGCCCTGTACGGCCTTCCGTCGACGGTCAAGGCGCTCCCGGGAGAACAGCCGGTCGTCGATGAGCCCGCAGTCTGACGACGACGTTGCCAAGGCACTGACCGATCTGGTTCGCGACTACGACAAGTATTGGTCGAGCCTGGATTTCGTTGGGTTGGCCGATCTTTGGGAGCCCGATGGTCCGCAGCCGATCTATCTCGCGGACGAGTACGCATCGCCACTGGTCGGTAACGACGAACTCGATCGGCATTGGGCCCGGATCGCGAGCCGGGTGAAGGCGGCGTCGATGTCGTCGTCGCTGCACGCGTTCGATGTGGTCGACGACGGCGTCGTGCGCGCGGTCCTGCTCAGCCGGTGGCGACTGACCGACAGGGAGTCGGACTTCGAACGCGCGGGTGCGAGTTGGGTCACGTGGCTGCTGATTCGCCGCGACGAGCGATACCGAATCGTCCACCACATGGAGTCACAGGTCTACCTGACCGAGAGCCAAGGAGAGTAGGCGACGCGGTGCCGCAGTTTCGGCCCCGCTGCGGTGCGGCGAATTAGACCGGTGCCGTTAGGACTTCGCGGCGCGGCGCTCCACTTCGAGTGGCACCACCGGTTCCCGCGCCGAGGGGCCGCGCGTGATCGCGTGCAGCCGGATCTCCGGCAGGTCGACGGACGGGTCGACGGTGTCCAACCACGCGACGGCCTCGGCGACGTCGGCGGCGCGGATCGCATACATCTCGAACGGAACGTCGGTTAGCATGTCGGTCTCGACGGGTCCTGGCGTCACGATGTGGACGTTGATCCCATCGCGGTCGACCTCGCGCGCCAAGGCCAGTGCGAACGCGTTCATCCCTGCCTTCGACGCCGAGTATGCGGTGCGCGCCCGCATCGGTTCATGCGCTGCCGATGACGAGATGAACACGAACCGCGAGCCCGCTTTCATCCTCGGCAGCGCGGCCGATGTCACGACGAAACACGAATCGAGGTTCGCCGACATCGTCGCGCGCCACTGTTCGAAAGTCTGCTTGCGCGCGTAGGTTCCGCCGAGAATGCCCGCAGCGTGGATGACCAGGTCGATCTCACCGGCCGCCTGTACGGCCGGCTCGAACTTCTCCGGTTCGGTCGCGTCGGCAACGACATAGCGGGCACCCATCTCCTCGGCCGCGGCCCGCAGCAGGTCCTCGCGCCGCGCAGTCAGGATGACGTCGTAGCCGAGCTCGACCAGTTTGCGGCCGCAGGCCTTTCCAATGCCGCCGCTACCGCCGGTGATCAAGGCCGTTCGCACGCAGCACCTTTCAGCGTTGGCGACGCGCCAACGCCTGCGGCGAGAGCGCGACGATGCGCCGCTCGGGATCCTCCGCCATGAAATACGCCTGGGTATCCGAGAGATGCCGGGCGGACAGTTTGCGCGCGCGGTCGGCGTCGCCGGCCTCGATCGCCTCGGCGATCTTGGTGTGGATGGTCAGAGCGATGCGTCGCTTGCTCAGCGCCGGGTACTCGCCTCGGGCCGCGGTCTCATCAGCCCACCACTGTAGGTGGCTGCTCCACAGCGTCTCCAGGCTGCCGACCACCGCGATCATGGTGTGGTTACCGCAGCCGCGCACGATTTCGTCGTGGAACTGACCGCCGATCTCGGTGAAGCGCACCCCGTCCTGGATGTGCTCGGCCATCGACTCGTTGAGTTCCTTGAGTTTGGGGACCAGCGTCTCGCAACGGTCCGCGCGCTTAGCGGCGAGGGCCGCACACATCGGGTCCAGCTCCTGCAGCGCGGTGCCGAGATCGGCCAACGGCACATAGTCGCTTTGCAGCAACAGCCCGAGCATGTAAGCGGCGCTGGCTTTCGCCGGCGCGTGCACGACGGCGCCACCCCGGTTGCCGCGGCGCACGGACACCAGACCCTCGGTCTCGAGGATTCGCAAGGCTTCCCGCAACGACACCAGGCTGACATTGAACTGCTCAACGAGCAGTTCTTGACGCGGCAACAGGTCGCCGTCGGTAAGTTCGCCGTCGATGATCTGTCGGCGCAGCTCGTCGGCCACGATCTCGGCCGTGCGGCGTGCCGACAGCCTGCGGCGGGCCTCCGGGCCGATTCCCAGTGTTGTCATGTCTTGGCAATGTTAACAGTGATAGAGCTCCGGCAATGGGGCTCCGTCCGCTATCTGTTAAAAGTTACTAAGATGATAAACAAACCCGGGAGGATGTGCGGTTGAGTGGCGTTTCGCCTACCCCGCTGGATGATCTGCGCGTTGTCGAGATCAGCGACCGGATCGCAGGCGCGTACTGCGGCAAGCTTCTCGTGGACGCGGGTGCCGACGTCGTGAAGGTGGAGCCCGCCGCGGGAGATCCGTTGCGCTGCTTCACCGCAACCGGTGCCGTGCCTCCCGTGGGCACCGATGCACCGCTCTTCAGTTATCTCAATGCCGGGAAGCGCGGCGTAACAGCCGCTTCGGGGTCTTTGGGGAATCTGCTCAACCGCGCCGATGTCGTGATCATCGCGACGGGCGAGCGGGGGTTCAATCCGCGGCCGCTTCTCGACGAGTCGCCGCGGTGCGTCGTGGTGACGGTCTCCGACTTCGGACTGACCGGCCCGTGGTCGGACCGCCCGGCGACCGAGTTCACGCTGCAGGCCTGGTCGGGATTGACCGGGTTCCGAGGTGATCCGGGCGGTCCGCCGATCTCGATCGGCGGTGAGCTGGGGGAGTACATGGGCGGGGCGTGCGCCGCCTATGGAGCGCTGGCACTGTGGCGGCGGGTCCGCCGCGGCGGTCCTGGCGGGCACCTGGACATGTCGATGCTCGAAGCGATCACCTTGATGCAGAGCAGTGAGTGGTTGCATTCACAGCTGCTGAAGGTGCCCCCGATCAGACGGTCGGTCGAAGTTCCGTCGATCGAAGAGGCGTCCGACGGCTACGTTGGCATCAGCATGGTCACCGGACAGCAGTGGCTCGACTTCGCAGCCATGCTGGATTGCCCCGAACTGACCGAGATCCCGGAACTTCGTTTCCAGATTGGGCGGTGGGACTACCGGGACTGGATCCGTGAACGCATCGGGCCGTGGATGCGCGAGCGCACCGTCGACGAGATCGTCGAACTCGGCCAGCTGTTCCGGCTGCCGATCGCCCCGCTGGGCAACGGTTCGACCATCCCGCAGATGGATCACCTGCGTGAGCGAGGCGTCTACATCGACAACCCCGCCGGCTTTTGGCAGCCGCGCGCACCATGGCTGATGTCGGTCGCGGCTCAGGCCCCGGTCCGCCCTGCGCCTGCGCTCGGGGAGGCAGACAGCGAGTCCCTTTGGCAGCCAAAGGAATACGCGGCACAAACGACGACCGCCGAACTGCCGCTGGCCGGGGTGCGGATCGTCGATCTGACCGCGTTTTGGGCGGGACCGGCGGCGACGCATTCGTTGGCCGCGTTCGGGGCGGACGTCATCAAGATCGAGTCGATCCAGCGGCCCGACGGCATCCGCTACTCGGGCGGCATGCGCACCGACGTCGACGACTGGTGGGAGTACGGCTGGGTCTTTCACGCCATGAACACCAACAAGCGGTCGGTGACGCTGGATCTGGAGTCACAGGACGGCATCCGGCTGGTCAAGCAGTTGGTGAGCCGGGCGGACGCGGTGATCGAGAACTTCTCGCCCCGGGTGATGGACCAATTCGGGCTGGGCGGCGACGCATTGCTCGACCTCAAGCCCGACCTGGTGGTGGTGCGGATGCCCGCCTTCGGATTGACGGGGCCGTGGCGCGATCGCGTCGGCTTCGCGCCGACGATGGAGCAGATCGCCGGATTGGCGTGGGTGACCGGCCTGCCCGAGGGGCCGCCGGTCCCACCGCGCGGCGCCTGCGACCCGCTGGCGGGCGCGCACGCGGCGTTCGCGTTGCTTGCGGCACTGGAATTCGCCGACCGCACCGGCCGCGGTCAACTCGTCGAGGTGCCGATGATCGAGACTGTGCTGAACGTGACCGCCACGCAGACAATCGAATTCGAGGTCTTCGGAGAGATCCTGTCGAGGCGGGGCAACCGCGGCCACACGGCCGCGACGCAGGATCTCTACCGGTGCGCGGGAGACGACAACTGGATCGCGATCTGCGTGCACACCAACGCGCAGCGGAACACGTTGTCGGAGTTGACGGGCGGCACCGAGCTCGCCGACTGGTTCGTCGAACAGGACCTCGAGACCGTCGTTGACGTGCTTGCGAGCGCAGGAATCCCGGCGGCCGCCGTCGTCTCACCGTCGGTTGTGACAGAGAATCCGCAGTTGCGCGATCGCGGCTTTTTCGAACGCCTCGAACATCCGCGCACCGGCGATGGGCTGTACCCGACCCCGCCGTTCGCACTGCTTGAGGGCGCGAGCAGATGGCTGCTCCGCCCGCCACCCACGCTGGGTCAGCACAACCGCGAGGTGCTGACCGAGGTCTGTGGGCTTTCCGGCGCTGATCTCGATCGGCTGGTCGCCCAGGGCGTCATCGGTACCAGACCGAAGGGGCTGTGAGGCCGGCTTATCGCGGCTTCAGGGATATCGCCATCTCGTCGTAGATCGACATGTTGTTCGTCAGGTTGGGGAAGGTGACCTTCGGCGGACCCAGCGCGATGTCGTCGGCGCGGCAGAGCAACTCGTCGAGCACGGCGCGGATCTCGGCGCGCGCCAGCATCGCGCCAAGACAGTGGTGCGGGCCGCCCCCGCCGAACGTCACGTGCTGGTTCTCCGTGCGGCCGATGTCGAACGTGAACGGATCGCTGAAGACCTCTTCGTCGCGGTTGGCCGAGCGCAGCATCGACACCACCCGGCCTCCCTTCGGAATTGCCACACCGTCGATCTCCAGGTCGACCTTCGCAGTGCGGGTCCAAAAGGCGACTGGCGTCGACCAGCGCAGCACCTCTTCCACCGCGCTGGGCCGGATCGACTCGTCGGCGCGATACCGCTCGATCTGCCCGGGGTCGGCGACAAAGGCCTGCAGTCCGGCGGCCAGCGCGTTCTTGGTGGTGTCACTGCCTGCGAAGGCCAGCACGAAGAAGAAGACCTCGAGCTCGTTGCCTGGTATCGACAGCTGTTCGCCGGTCTCATCGGTGATGACCGCAGAGGTCAGCGTGCTCCAGATGTCGTCGACGGGGTTGCGGCGCTTCTCCTCGGTGAGCTCGAGTGCATACGAGAAGATGCCGGCGAAGAGTTCGAGGTGGTCGTGCTCGCTCAGCGACGACTCCGGCGAGTTGACCGCGAGGATGCGGTCGAGCGTGTCGAAGATCCGCGGCCGATCTTCCTCGGGTACGCCGATGATGTCGCCGATCACCGACATCGGGAGCACATCGGCGACGTCGCCGATCCAATCGCCACCGCCTGCGGCGAGCAGCCGATCGATCATCGACGCGGCACGTGCACGAATGCCGTCCTCGAGCTTGCCGATGGCCTTAGGGGTGAAGGCGTGGGACATCACCCTGCGCCGCTTCGTTAAGTCGGGCGGATCCATGTTGATGATGGTCGGAAAGGACCCTGCCGGGCCTATGCCCTGGATGAGTGGGCCGTCAACGGCGGTGAACGAGTCCGTATCGCGGTGAATCCGCTGTGCATGCCGATGCTTGGTGGTCATCCAGAAGTCGCGCCGGACGGACCTGGCCACTCCGTCCGTGAGTTCGTGGTGAAAGATCGGTTTCTCGCGGCGCAGCTCGATGAACAGATCGTCGGGAAAACCGTTCTGCCACAACGCAGGATCTGACAAGTCGACCGGAGTCGTCGTGGGCATCTGTCCTCAGTGCTCCTCGCGTGCGCGCTGCGATCCTCGCTTCGTGACCTTGACCTAGAATGCCTAAAATAGTAAAAATAGGCAATGGACAGGTCGTGACCTGCCGGGTTGGCGTGCGGGACGGAGAGAACAGTGACGGACACGGTTGCAGACACCACGGATCCGTCGGAACGCGAATTCGGGCCCAGCGGAATCAGCCTGTCGACATACCGCTTCCCAACGGGTTGGTTCATCGTCGGATTCACCTCCGAACTGGCCCCCGGCCAGGTGAGACGGGCACACTACTTCGGCGAAGAACTGGTGATGTTCCGCACCGAATCCGGGCAGATCAACGTGCTCGACGCCTACTGCCAGCACCTCGGGGCGAACATGGCAGTCGGCGGCACCGTCGAGGGTGAGCGGATCGTCTGCCCGTGGCACGGCTGGCGCTGGAACGGCGACGGCACGAACGCGCTGATTCCGTACAGCAAGATCGGCTGCAAGCAGAACGTGCGCATCCGCACGTACCCCAGCGTGGAGTGGTACGGCTTCATCCTTGCGTGGCACGAGCGCCACGGCCGCGCGCCGTACTGGCAGCCCCCCGTGCTGCCCGAATTGGAGACCGACGAGTACTACCCGCTGCACCCGCACACCCGGATGGTCAACCGGGTCAAGGTGCACGCGCAGATGATCATCGAGAACGCGGCCGATCCGTATCACGTCCAATATGTGCACAAGGCGGCCAACCCGGCGACGACCGCCTCGTTCGAGGTCAGCGGCTACCACCTGCACGCGACCGTGAACGCGAATTTCGGTGGCGGGCGGGCGAAGACATGGCTGACACCGAACGGCCCCGTCGACGCCAAGATCATCTACGACAACTACTCGCTGGGCCTGGGGATCGTGCGCTTCCCGTCGGAGCTGGTGGCGACCATCCAGGTGACCGGTCAAACCCCGGTGGACGAGGACTACACCGACTACTTCTACACCCAGGCGTCGATTCGCGAACCCGGCGACACCGGCGACGAGCCGACCGGCCGCGCCGAGAAGTTCTTGCAGCTCCAGCAGGAAGTCATCAAGCAGGACTTCTTCACCTGGGAGAACATGAAGTACCTCGAGAAGCCCAACCTCGCTCCCGAGGAGGCGCGGGACTACGCCGCTTTGCGGCGGTGGGCGCACCGGTTCTACCCGGGCACCGAGCCGTCCGCAGTCGACTTCGGGTACACCGCCGGCGGCGAGCCCGATCCGGCTGCAGCGAGAGTGTAATGCCCACCAGCCGGATGGTGGGGACAGATCCAGCCGCGTTCGGTGTCGAACGTTTCACCGTTGCGGCGGTGCTCGACCGTCGTGCTGAGCAATCCAGCAACCGCGTGATGATGTCGATTGCAGGAACACCTGTCACCTTCGCGCAGATGCGAGACCGGTCGTGCGCAGCAGCCAACGTGCTTGCGGATCTTGGGGTCAACCGGGGCGAGACCGTTGCGCTGTTCGCCGGCACCTGCCCGGAATGGGTCTATTTCTGGCTCGGCGCCGCGCGGATCGGCGCGGTGCCCGCGGCGGTCAACGCGGCGAGCAAGGGTGACTTCCTCTTGCACGCGTTGCGGCTGTCCCAGGCCGCGGTGGCCGTCACCGACGACGATCGGCAACCCCGCCTCGCCGAGGTGACCGACGAAGTCGGCACACTGAGATCAGTATTGGTGCAAGGCGATTCGCTAGCAGATGCGCTGAGCTCCGCGTCAATCGAGCCACCATCCGGGGCCGCCGCGGAACCCGACGACATTGCTCTGTTCTTCACGTCCGGCACGACGGGGCCGTCGAAGGCCGTCGCCACCACATGGCACTACCTGTTCACCACGGCGGCCACCGTCGCCTCATCGTGGGAACTCGGATCGGGTGACGTGCTGTGGACCGCCATGCCGCTGTTCCATCTCAGCGCGGCGCCCACGGTGCTGGCACCCATGCTGGTCGGCGGGACCAGCGTGCTGGCAGGAGCGTTTCACCCGAGCGAGGTGTGGGCCGAGATACGGTCTTGCGGTGCTGCGGGTTTCGCCGGGGCCGGTGCGATGGTGTCGATGCTGTGGAACCTGCCGCCCGATCAGCGCGACGCCGAGATCGGCCTTCGCTTTCTCTCGGCGGCACCTATCGCAGCCGACATGTATCGCGACATCGAGGAGCGCTACCGTTGCCGCATCGTAACGATGTACGGCATGACCGAAGCGTTTCCGATTGCGTACAAGGCGGTTTCCGATGAAGGCAAACCAGGCACGTCTGGTCGGGTCAACCCGGCATTCGACGTGCGAATCGTCGATCGGCACGGACAACCCGTACCTCAGGGTACGGTAGGGGAGATTGCCTGCCGGGCGCGGACGCCACATGCGATGAGCGAGGGGTATGTGTCGTCGGCGTCCGGCGGGCCTCGTCTGCAGGTCGATCCGCATCCCGAGTGGTTCCGTACTGGTGATCTCGGCTTCCTGGACACCGATGACAACCTGACTTACGTGGACCGGGTCAAGGACTCGCTGCGAAGGCGCGGCGAGAACGTTTCCTCCGTGGAAGTCGAGCAGACGGTGATGCGTCATCCGTCCGTGCTGGAGGCCGCGGCGGTCGGCATCCCCAGTGACCTCGGAGAGGACGACATCCTCGTGGTCGTAACGTTGCGACCCGGCGCAGTCGTGGAATACACCGAGCTGCTGGACTTCTGCTCGGCCCGCATGCCGTACTTCTGCGTGCCGCGGTACCTGGAGGTGCTCGACGAGATCCCGAAGAACGTGATCGGGCGCGTCCGCAAGGACGTGCTCCGCAGCAGGGGACTGGGCGTCGGCGCCTGGGATCGCGAAGCGCACGGCTACGTGTTGAACCGGTAGGACGGGAGGCGAGCACATGACGATGACATACCAACAGCAGTTCGTGCTGGACGGACTGGCGGGGCGGGCGGCCATCCTCAACCTGGACGCGCGGCACAATCGGTTTTACTCGGCCGGTGACCTCGCCGGCTGGATTACGACGTTCCGCCACTCGGGCGCAACGTACACACGTGCAGAAGAGTCGTTCACCGATCTGCGCGAAGCCTTCGACGGGGGTAACGGCGTGCGCCTGGTGACCGTCGACCACGAGATCACGGTGGACGGCGTCGATGCAACCCAGAAGTGTGTCGCACTGCTGTTCCGCGACAACGAGCTTCAGGCATCCGGCACCTTTACCGACCGGCTCATCTACGAGCGCGGTGGCTGGTACTTCACATCGCGGGAGCTGGAGTGGGATCTCGTCCCACGGGAGAACGCGCTGCCGGTGTGAGTCCAGATATCGGTTACGAGTTCGCGTTCGGCACCTACGAAGATGCGGCTCGGATGGTTGGCACGCGTACCGAGCCGAGATTTGCGGGCAGCGCGGTGAGTGCCGCCCGCATCCAGCATTTCGCGTCGATGGTGCGCGACCCCAACCCGGCGTATTGGGATGCGGAGTTCGCCCGACGGGCGTGGGGCGGGATCGTCGCGCCACCCGCGTTGCTGACCGGACTGCTGATGCCGCCGCCATGGGTACCGACCGGTGAACCGCCGACCGCGTCGATCGCGGTTCGGGTTCCGCTGCCGGGTACCGCGATCATCAACGCGTCCAACGATGTTGAGCTCTTGACACCGGTGTTGGAGGGCGACCGGCTCAGCGTGGTCGAGGAAGTGGTTGCGGTGTCGCCCGAGAAGACAACACGCCTTGGCGTCGGTCATTTCATCGAGACACTCGAGACCTACTACAGGGGCGACGGCAGCCCGGTCGCCACGAGTCGGAACACATTGTTCCGATACACCCCGGCGGCGCAGTCATGAGGTGGGACGAGATCACCGTGCCGTCCGTCCTTCCCGACACGGTCGACGAGATCAGCTACCAACGCGTGGTCATGAACGCGGGCACGACGTGGGACTACATTCCGTGGCACTTCGATCCCGACTATGCCCGGCGCAACGGCCATCCAACGATTTTCGTGAACACCATGCATCTCGCCGGATTCGTCGACAGAATCGCGACCGCGTGGGCCGGCCCGTACAGCCGGGTGGTTCGGCGCCGGGTGACGCTGCAGGGTTCCATCTACGCAGGCGACTCGATGGTCGGCCGAGGCCGGGTGGTCGGCAAGCGCATCGATTCCACCGGTGATACGCCGCGATACCTGGTGGATCTCGAGGTCTCGATCTTCAACCAGCACGACGAATTGTGCTGTCCCGCAGAGGTCACAGTAGAATTGCCGGCCGCCTAACGTCCGCTGAAGCGCGGCGGACGCCGCTCGCGGAAAGCCGCGATACCCTCCTTGGCATCGTCCGTGTCGAAGGCGGCGACCTGGTATGGCCACTCCAGTTCCAGCTGAGCGAGAAACGAGTTGTCGAGTGAACGCGACAACGTTCGCTTCGCAAACTGAACCGCGATCGGGGCCTGCGCCGCAACCTGCTCGGCGTAGGCCATGGTCTCGTCCATGAGACGATCGTGCGCTATCAGCCTTCGCACAAGGCCGAGCGTTCGTGCTTCGTCGGCACCGACCGAACGACCGGTGTACATCATGTCCATCGCGGCCTCGAGTCCGATGGCACGCGGCAGCGTATAGCTGAGGCCCATCTCGACCACAAGCCCGATGCGGACGAACGCGCTGGTGAAGGTGGCGCGCTCAGATGCGAGCCGAATGTCGTGAAGCATGGCCAATGCGAAGCCGCCGCCGGCCGCGGCACCGTTCACCGCGGCGATGAGTGGCTTGTCGAAATTCTTGATGGCCAGGGTTTCCCGGCCGATTCCCAGTCGGTCGAAGGCGCGGTCGGCCGTGCTGAGAGTGTCTGTCAACCCCAGCTTTTGGTGCATCAGCACGTTGAGCCCATACCGGGCCGTTTTGCCGTCGAGGTCGCTCATGTCGGCGCCCGCACTGAACGCATCGCCTTCGCCCGTCGTGACGACCACCCGCACGGTGTCGTCTGTGCGGGCCACTTCCAACGCGGCCAGATACTCGGCGAGCAGTGCGCCGGTCAAGCCGTTGCGCGCCTGCGGGCGGTTGAGCCGGCAGACCAGCACCGCGTCGTATCGCTCGACCACGACTTCGCTCATCGCGGCACCCAGAGGCTCAGCTGAGCTCCGGCAGCTTGCCCGCGCTGACCGTCGACTGCAGTTCGACGTATTCGGACAGGCCCTCGGATCCGAACTCGCGCCCGATGCCGGATTGCTTGAATCCGCCGAACGGACAACTGGTGTCGAGTGTGTACATGTTGATGCCGTAGGTGCCGGCGCGGATCTCGCCTGCGATCTCCAGACCGTGGGCGACATCGGCCGTCCACACCGAACCGGCCAGCCCGTAGTCGCTGTCGTTGGCGATGCGGACGGCGTCGCGCTCGTCCGTGTATTTGAGGACGGTCAGCACCGGACCGAATATCTCCTCGCGGGCGATTCGCATCTCGTTGTTCACATCGGCGAACAGTGTCGGCTGGACGTACCAGCCATGTTCGTGCGGCTTATCCGTGCCGCCCAGCACGATTCGCGCGCCTTCGTCAACACCGGTCTTGATGTAGCCCTGCACCCGATGCTGCTGGCGTTGCGCGACGAGGGGTCCGATGTCGGTCGAATCGTCGGCAGGGTCACCGACCTGCAGGCCCGACATCATCTCCGCGAGCGCGTCGACGACCTCATCGTGGCGGCGCTCGCTGACGAGAATCCGGGTCTGCGCCACGCACGCCTGCCCGTTGTTCATCAGGCTGGCCATCTTCAGGTGCTTGACGGTGCGGTCGATGTCGGCGTCGTCGAGGATGATCGCCGCGGACTTGCCCCCGAGTTCCAGGCTCACCCGCTTGAGCTGTTCGCCGCACAGCGCGGCGATGTGCCGCCCGGTCGACGAGGAGCCGGTGAACGAGATCTTGTCCACCTCGGGATGGCGGACCAGCGCTTCGCCGGTCTCGCGGCCGCCGGGAATAATCGACACCACACCCTCCGGCAGGTCGATCTCGTCCAGCATCTCCGCCAGCCACAGTGCGTCCAAAGGTGTTTCGGGCGCAGGCTTGACCACGACGGTGCAACCCGCGATCAGCGCGGGAATGAGCTTCGGCATGATCAGGAACTGCGGTACGTTCCACGGCACGATCGCGCCGACGACGCCGACAGGGGCGCGGCGCACGTGCACTTCCCCGAACAGGCCCTGTCGCCGCTCGGCCCACGGGAACTCGCGTGCCGTCGCCATGTTCAGGTGCATCTGTGCGACCGCGCCGGCGGCCTGGCCGAGCCTGCTGAAGCTGCGTGGTGAGCCCATCTCGGCCGTGATCAGGTCGGCCATCTCATCGGTGTGGCCGCTGTACACCGCCGCCAGCTTCTCGATCTTCTCCATCCGCTCGAACGGTGTGAGCCGCGGCCACGGGCCCTCATCGAACGCCGTCCTGGCGGCCTCTACGGCCTTGTCGACGTCTTCGGGCGCCGCCTCAGGGGTCTCACCGATCGACTCCTCGCTGTGCGGGGAGATCACCGAGAGTCGCTGCCCGGTGGACGGCGCCTGCCAGCGACCGCCGATGTAAAGCTCGTCGTAGACAAGGGATCTCACGGATATGCCTCCTCGTAGGACTGCCGCGCCCAAGCGCGGAACTCGGTGATCGCGCCTTCGCCGCGGGCCAGCTGCGGACGGTCGCGATAGATTTTGTTCTCCCAGATCGGGATGTCCTGTTCGATCTGTTCGCAGAAGTCGCGGGCGAAGCCAAGACCCATCCGCGTCATCTCACCGGTCTGCGGGTCGGTCTGCACGAAGAACGTGTAGCGCGCGTCGACGAACTCGCCGTCGATCGGGGTGACGGTCAGCAGCGTGCACGAACGGCCGAGCCCGCGGTGCCGGACCACGTCGAGCCCCATGCCGAAGAGCTCGGAGTCGACCGCGCCCGACACCGGCCCGCGCGGCGTCTGGAATGTCACTTCCGCGATCGCCCGCAGTCGGTGACCATCGGTTTCGAGATCGAGGTCGCCGAACCCGGATACCCCGTGCACGGTGGCGAAATACGCGATGTCGACGGTGTTTTCGAACACTTCCTGCGGACGGGACCGGAACCGCCAGCGCGCGGACTCGGGCGCGTGGAAGGTGAACGCGGCGTCCTCGCTCTCGGGGATCTTGGGCAGTTCCCATTCCGGTTCGTTCGACGCCTCCGCGTGCCAGACGAAGATGGCGCCTGCGCGCTCGACGGTCGGCCACGCCCGCAGCCGAGCGGTGCGATTCACGGTCTTCGCGTACGGGATCTCCACATTCGATCCTGCGCCGTCGAAGCGCCAGCCGTGGAACGGGCAGATGATGCAGTCGTCGGCGACCGTGCCGCCGACGGCGACGTCGGCACCCAGATGCGGACAGTATGCGTCGAGCACATACGGGGTCCCCGAGTCGCCGCGGTAACAGATCAGCCGCCTGCCGAAATAGTGCAGGCCCACGACCTGCCCTGAGTCGACGTCCCTGCTGTGGGCGACCTGGAACCAGCCCTTGGGATAGGCGTCGAACGGGAATCGCTTCTCAATGTCACCCATCACGGCGTTACCGCCCGTCCAGACCGCTAAAGTTGCTATTGCTGTAAACATAGCAAAAAAGGCAGGTGCCGTGGACAAGCCGCAATCAGCCAACTGGCGTGCGTATCCCTTCCAACTCGTGTCCGAGGATCCACAGCTCTGCTTTCCCGCAGCCGAGGGCAACCACCCCGATTGCGAGTCCGACACGTGGTTCATCGCGGGTGAGCTGACCGCCGACAGCGGCCGTCGGTTCGCCTTTCTGACGATCTTCAACAAGAACCGGCCGGCCCAGTCGATCGTCGCCGACTTCTATACATTCGCATTGTTCGACCTGGACAACGGCGGATACGGGACGTACACCGACTACGACATGCCGCCTGCGAACATGCAGCCGGGCGCTCGGCCCAAGCTGTCCGTCGAAACCGGCCACCTGGACATGACCTACGACAGCGGCGCGGGCCAAGCCGTGTGGCGGACGTGTCGCGACGAGCAGCACCGGTTGACGCCCTACACCTACGACGTCAGCCTCGTCGGCATCGACCCGGCGGGCGACGCCATGCGCCTTGACCTCGACGTGACACCGTCGCGGGCCCCCGTCCCGTTGGGCGCCGCGGCACACAATGGCAAGATCGCCTGCTTCGGCCAGGACGGCACGTACTCCTACTTTCAGACCCGCATGGCCATCACCGGCATCCTGCGCTGGGGATCTGTGGAGGAGTCGGTCACCGGGAGCGCGGGCCACGTCGACCGGCAATGGTTTCCCCTGGTCGCCAACGACGGCGGGCCAACGGGCGATATCCGGGCGCGGGCCCACGAGTGGCGCACGATCAACCTCGACAATGGCGTCGACCTGAGCATATGGCGGCAGTTCGATCGCACCGATCGTAATGCGCTGCAACCATTCTCGGGTGCAACGACGAGTTCTCCCGACGTCGACCCCGAGTACGCCGACGACATCGAGGTCACCATTGACACCTACGTACGCTGGCCGGAGCAGGTCAAGACGTTGGTCCGGCCGCCGTCCGCGGCGCGATACATGCCTGACCGGCATCGACTGACGTCGCACAAACTCGAACTGGACCTGGTCGGGGAGCCGTTGGTGGCGGCCCCCGCGCATGCGTTGCCGCTCGAGTACATGGAGGGCCCGTATCGGTACCGCGGGACATTTCGCGGAGAACCGGTGAGCGGGTTCGCGTTCTACGAGCGATCGCTGGCGCTCTACCGAGACTGGGAGCTGGCCGACGTCCTGGCGGCGGCAGGCCGCGGCGAACGTGAGCTCGTGCTCGAAGACATCGCCAAATCTCGGACTTAGTTTCACGTTCGTCGGCCAATCGCCTCCGACCACGTTTGATGGCGGTGCTGGAGCCCAGGTTCGTTGCGGCCGAACACCAAACGATTCCGTACTCCGGACGACGAGCTGTGGACTGGACATCAGCATCGCCTTGTATTGTTCAATAACCGTTGGTGATGGGAGTTGTTCGCGTATCGTCCGCTAAAGCCGGGTCGGGCCTTAGGTTGGAGGGCAGCGATGGCGATCGTTGCAGAGATGTCACGAGCTTGGTTTCGACGACTGGCGGTCGCGGCCACAGCTGCGGTGGTGTTGCCGGGACTCGTCGGTGTTACGACCGGATCCCCAACGGCCGCAGCGTTTTCCAGCCCTGGGCTGCCGATCGAGTACCTCGAGGTGCCGTCGCAGAGTATGGGCCGCGACATCAGGGTCGAATTCATGAGCGGCGGTCCCAACGCGCATGTGGTGTACCTGTTGGACAGCATGGAAGCCGGTGACGACTTCAACGCTTGGGTGTTCAACTTCCCCGACGGCATCCACAGCTGGGGATACTGGGGTGAACAGCTGCAACACATGAAACCCGATATCCAACGCGTGCTCGGCGCGACGCCGGCCGTGCGGGCGTGAGCTGGTGGGTGGTGCGCGTGGAGCGCACCGTTTCGGAGGAGATCCCGGCGCCGCCCAACGAGGTCCGCGATTTCTACGTCGACCTGGACAACATCAAACGCGTGCATCCGCTGGTAGTCGCGGTGCGCGCGACCGACCGGCAACAGACCGCGGACGGGTACGTGCAGAGTTATCGCGTCCGGGATCGGATTCCGTTGGGGCCGTTGCGCTTACGGATCAGCTATGTGGCACGGCTGCACGTGCTGACCGCAGGTGACGTGACGGCCGAGGCACGCCAGTTCCCACGGATACGACTGCGCACAACGGTGACGTTCGAGCGGATCGACGCGGGAACGCGCATCACCGAGCACATGCGCATCGAAGCGCCGCGCGCCTTGGCGGCGATGACGATCCGCGAGGCGGTCAAGGCGCACACGGCCATGCTGGCGGGCATGCGCCGCTGCTTCGAGTAGCTATTCGGACGCGTCGAGCACGCTGACCGCGATGCCGTACGGCAGGAATCGCACCTTACGCGTCGGATCGGTGTTGCCCTTGTTCGCCCTGAGCGCATCCAGTTCGGTCGGATACACCTGCTCGATGTGGGCGCCACCGTCGTCGTCGACGGTGTAGATCGCCCACACGCCGTCGCCGGTCTCGCCGGTCGTCTCCGGCTCGGTCCTGGCGCGGGAATTCCGCGCGAATTCATCGAAGAGCGTCGCCCACCCGGCCCGTTCACCGGACGTGGTGAAGAACCTGCTGACTCCGTCGAGCGCGTCGCGCAGGCCCTCGCCCGCCTCGCGGACTACGCGATCGAACTCTTCGGGGTCGAACCCGAAAGGCCCGTTGCTGCTCATTGCGGTTCCTCCTGATCGCTGTGCACCGCGGCATTGCGGTAACCACAGTGTGCCTGCGCGTGGCGCCGTAGTCGACTGACGTCGACGGCAAGTGGTAGGCAAGCCCATATGGCCTTCACACGCGCCGACATGCTCGCGACCGCCGAGCGGTCGCCGGCGGCCGCAGCCGCACGTGATCGGAGCACCTGGGTTGGCCTGTTCACATCGGGCGGACGTGTCGAGGACCCAGTCGGATCCACACCGCATACGGGGAGGTCGGCGATCGGGCGCTTCTACGACACGTTCATCGGTCCACGCGACATGCGGTTTCACCCGGACGTCGACATCGTGGTCGGCCCGACCGTCGTCCGCGACGGGGAGCTCGAGATGACTATGGCGTCGGCGCTCACGCTGAGCGTACCCGTCTATCTCCGCTACGACCTGCAGGACGACGGCGGTGAGCTGAAAATCGCTGCGCTGTCGGCCTTTTGGGAGCTACCGACAATGGTGAGGCAATTTCTGCGCGGCGGCATCCGGGCCGTGCCCGTGGGCCTTCAGCTGTCAAAGCTCCTGCTGAGCAACCAGGGTCTGGTCGGCACCCTCGGATTCCTCAGCGGATTCCGCGGTATCGGCACGGGGGCCAAGGGCGTCGTCGCGCGCTTCCTGGACGCGGCATGCGCCGGCGACGAGGTCGGCATGCGGAGACGGCTCGTCGGCCGGGTACGCATTTCCAGTGGCGACGATCTTCAGCTGAGCGCCGCCGACCTGCTGAGGCACCTCTCGGGAGCGCGGTGGCGCAAGCTCATCGGAGCCGGCCATGCCGTCGTCGCGGCCACCGAGCGTGCCGGCCAGCGCAGTGTGATCTTCGCCGACGTCGGTTCTGACCCCGTCGCCATCACACGTATTCGGGTCTTTAGCGAAGCAGGTTGAGTCGTTTCGCGCGTAGCCCGATCGGATAGACCGTGCGCATGAGCCCGCGCAACCATGACGACGAGACCGAATACGAGGTCGACGAGGACGAAAGCATCGCCGGATTGCGTGCGGGCAAAGAGAACGGCGGGGGTGCAACGCCAGTACAGCGGCACTGCGGGGCGTATCGAGAACTCCCAAGTCGCGGTGTATCTGACGTATGCCGCCCCGCGCGGGCACGCGTTGATCGATCGGGCGCTGTACCTTCCGCGCAGCTGGGCCGATGACGATGATCGCTGCGCCGATGCCGGAATCCCCAAGGATAAGCGGGGTTTCGCTACCAAACCTGCCTTGGCTGTCACGCTGATCGACCGTGCTGTGGCCGCGAACGTTCCGGCGGCGTGGGTGACCGGTGACGAAGTCTATGGCGCCGACCCCCGGCTGCGATCCGCCGTTCGCGGCCACCGGCTGGGCTACGTGCTGGCGGTGGCGGCCAACCGGCGCGTGCCCACCGACGCCGGCCCGATCCGCGTCGATGCGCTACCCGCGCTGATCCCAGCGCATGCCTGGCAGAAACACTCCGCCGGCGCCGGAGCCCACGGGCCACGGCTGTACTCCTGGGCCTGGTTTCGCCTCCTGCCCGAAGACGACACCGACACCGGTGTCCATCATTTGCTGATCCGGCGTAACGATGCCACCGGCGAGCACGCCTACCTGCGCTGCTACAGCCCACGGGCGGTGCCGCTGCGCACCTTGGTGGCCGTGGCCGGTCAGCGCTGGCGCATCGAAGAATCCTTCCAAGCCGCCAAAGGCCTGGTCGGCCTCGATCAACACCAAGTTCGGCGCTGGCGCTCCTGGCACCGCTGGACCACCCTGGCCATGCTCGCCCACGCCTTCCTAGCCGTCGCCTGTGCCACCGAACGCGATACCGCACCCACCCCTGCGGGCCTGATCGCGTTGACCGTCAACGAGTTTCGCCGTCTCTTCGACGCCCTGCTGCTGGCCACCGACCACACCGTCGCGACCCTACTGGACTGGTCACGATGGCGACGACGACACCAATACCGAGCACGCCTTTCCCACTACCGACGCCGCGAACAACAATGAACCCGATCTACGGCTGCAGTACTAGCCGCGTGTTCTGATTCGGTCGCGTTACGCCAGTTGGGTGGGCGGACGTGAGACGGTTACAACACCATGGACGCCTATGACTACATGACCTACGAAGAGTTCGGTCGCAAGTTCTTCGAGGTCGCAGTGACCGAGGCCCGCGTCGGCGGAGCGATAGCCGCCATCGCAGGAGACGCGTTCGAGGTGGGCCCGATTGCGCAGGGCCCCGGCAAGATCGCCAAGGTGACCGCCAAGGTCAGGATCACGGAACCTCGGGTTACCCGGCAGGTCGGCGAGATGATCACCTTCGCCATCCGGATCCCGCTCGAGATCGACATGGTCGTCGACCTGCGAATAGACAGGCCGAAATTCATGGTGTTCGGAGAGATCGCCCTGCGGGCGACGGCCCGGGCCGCCGAGCCGCTGCTGCTGATCCTCGATGTCGAGAAACCGCGGCCGTCGGACATCTCGATTCACGTGACGTCCAGGTCGCTGCGTGCGGAGGTGGTGCGGATCTTGGGCGGCATCGATGCCGAGATCAAGCGGTTCATCGCCGCGCACGTCGCAGGTGAAATCGACAGCCCGGCGTCGCAGAAGGCCAAGATCATCGACGTGGCCGATCGTCTCGACGCGGCCTGGACTGGCATCTGACGTCTACGTTTAGCCGCCCGGGGCGGGGCCCCGTTACGATTCCGGGGTGCAGCGCAGACGAACGATGGCCCTTGCCCTTTCCGCCGGTGTGTTGGCCTCCGGCCTGGTGTGGGCCGCGCCGGCGCAGGCCGACCCCACCGACGACGCATTTCTCGCTGCGCTGACGAACGCCGGGGTGGGGAGCGCCGACCCCGCCAATGCCGCCGCTCTGGGCCAACAGGTCTGTCCGATGCTGGCACAGCCCGGCCAGACGGCCGCCGATGTCGCCGCCAAGGTTGCGGACGCGGGCGGCATGTCGCTGGGCCCGGCGACCATGTTCACCGGCATCGCGATCTCACTGTTCTGCCCGGCGGCGGTCTCGTCGATCACGAGCGGGCAGTCACCGATCCCGCTGTCGATCCTGGGTTTCTAGGCCGCCACGCTTTCCAGCCGGGGCCGTCGGGGACTGCGGCCGTCTCCGGCCGACCTGCCCCGCACGTGCAGCCACAACCAGGGCATGAGCATGTTCTGGGTCCACAGCGCCTGCGAGTACGCCTTCGACCAGAGCGACTGGCGGACGGGTCCGCCGTCGACCTCGGCCCAATCATGGTTGCTCCCAGGCAAATCCAGTGCCTCGGCGGCCGCGGCGGCGAACAGGGCGTGGCCCTTCGGTGACCCGTGCACCCGGTCGGCGCTCCAGGTGTCCGGGTGCGTAATCGAAGGCGCGTCATAGAGGTCCACCAGCCGGAAGCCATGCCTGTCCGCCGCCGCCCTGATTGCATCGTTGATCCGCAGCAGCCGCGCGCCAAGGATCCGGCCGATCGGCAGGATCTGCGCGAGATCGGGGAAGGTCGTGGTCACGACCGTTGCCCCGGAGCCCGCCAGCCGGGCGTGCAGGTCGTCGAGTTCAGCGAGCGCGTGGTCGAAATGCGGTCCTGGCCGCGTCACGTCATTCATCCCGATGCAGACGGTGACCAGATCGGGATCCATCGTCAGTGCCTGGGGAAGCTGATAGTCGAGGAGATCACGGATGCAACGACCCCGCACCGCCAGATTGGCGTACGTCAGACCGGGGCAATGCGCGTCGACGATCTCGGCGAGCCGGTCGGCAAATCCCCGCAGGCCGACGGAGTCATCGCCGTCCCAGAGCCCCTCGGTCTGGCTGTCACCAATTGCGACGTACCGGGAGTAACCCACCACAGCGGCGACTTTAGCGGCGAAGCGCGGCCTCTACCTGCGTTGGCTCCGGCGTTGGCCGCCAATCGCGGTGCCGCTCGGTGAGAACCGGCGCGCCCCGTGGTGCCAAATGGATGTCCCTCCTTATGTTTTCGACTTACTTCACGTCCACGTAGACCGTCTTGTCGGTGACGGTTGTCACGATGTCGTGGCCGGCACCGGGAACGCCGGTGTCCGTGCGCGAGTAGGTCTGCCCGGGCCGGACGGCCACTACCGTGGCTTGTTCGAGCGGGGCGGTACCGATTCGGTTCACGATCACCGTGTAGCCCTTGGCCTGCAACTCGCTGATGATCTGCTGGGCGTTGCCGGGGCCCGCGGGCGCGGCGGCTGCCGGTGCGGCCAGTCCGATGATGGCGGCGGCCACCCCGCTGACGACGGTGGCGGCAAATCCGAACTTCTTCATGCTTATGTCCTTCTCTTCTGTGTTGCCGGGCTGTTATGCCACACGTTGAGATAGGCGCCGGGGTTTCTCGGTCTTCCGTTTCTCGCCTTGTAGACGAAGAGGGCAGCTGACGCGTGAGATTTGTCGGCGGGTGTTGGAGCAGCGCCGCAGCATCAAGCAGATCGCCGAAGCAGGCCAAGCCCGGTGCGCGCGCTGCGGCGGCTGGATCGCTCCGGGCTCAGATTGGGATTTAGGGCATGTCGACGTTTCCGGCAAGCGCCTATACCAAGGAAGCGAACACCGCTCATGTAATCGAGGCCGTACGGTCGACCGTACAGTCCGTACAACGGCGAGCACAGCCGCCCACCCGGGCACTCGCATTCTCCGACACACAACGGCGGTGAAACATGTTGTGAAACAAACACTTTCGGGACTATGCGGTAGGTGAGACACATTGCGGCATAGGCGGATTCTGCTCACTCGGCAAACATGGATGATCGTGGTGTGCCCTGGTCGGGATTGGCGACGAACGCCTGGGCATGGCTCTCGTCACGGAACAGGTCGAGGATGTAGTCGAGCAGGTTGATCATGAAGCGCCTCCCAAGGATCCAGCAATCGTGGCCCCGACACGCGCTCGAACGGTAGCGACACTTCCTGGTAACTCGGTGTTAGGCAGCAATAGACTTGCTGCAGGTGCGATTTCGCGACTAGAAGAGACGCCCGAGCCTGGTGAGATTCAGCGGCACGCCGGCAACGCTGAGCTGATTGATGATGTCCTCCAAGCGTTTTCGCGGGATATCCATCCGCCATTCCGGAAGCGTGCCCGACAGGCACACCACGTCGGGCGCAAAGCTGATACCGGTCAACGCAAGCCCGTGCGGAAGGTCGGGCAGGCGCACCGGGTAGGCGGGCGTGCGTGCGGGCATCCTCCACCGGGACTGGCGGATGACGAGGCCGCGCGGCTTGAGCCACAGCGTTGAGCCGTCGAGGCGGGCATCGACCTCGACGTGACCCAGCAGCGGCCTGCTGGCCAGTCGCAGCCGCGCGATTCCGTCGGCGCCGACGTTACCGGACAGCCGCGGCGCCACCCACTCGAACAAATCGTCGAGTACCGGCGCGGGGACCTCAAGCGTCAGCTCAACCGGAGCGGCCACCAGCACCGGCGGCGCCGTCGGCTTCATGTGCACGTTGTGCAGCATCGCCGTCGCCCGGTCGAATCGGCTTCCGTGCCAACAGACGTCACGCGCCGCGAGCCTTACGTCATTGAGCTGGCCGACCGATAGCCCGCGCACGTCGAGCCGGGAATCTAACTCGGTGACCGTCAGCGTGAGATCCCCGTCATCCAGACGCACCGCCAGCCGACGACCCACCACCAGCCGGCGCACCGTCATGAACAGCGTGCGGTAGGCCGCCGCCGCTCCGGAGCTGACCGGCGCTACCGCCGCCGACGACCACAGCGAGGTCAGCATGTCGATCGGCCGGAACGGGTCGAATCGACGCAACGGTCGCGGACGCGTCATGTGTCCAGCATCCGTCATCCGGGCTACGGAGTGAAGCTGGATAGCAGTGCCAGCATCGACTTCGCGACGGCGTGTCGCGTCTTGACCGGATCGGGTGAGTTCGCGATGAGCATCGCACCGCGGGTGAGCGCGCCGAGAAGGAGTCGGGTGGCCGTCTCGGGATCTTCGACCGTGATCGTTCCAGCCTGCGCGGCGGCCGTCAGCGAGTGCACGATCACCGCGTGCGCGTATCGCTCATCGAGTTCGGTGTAGCGCGCCAGCCCAAGCACCGCAGGTCCGTCGACAATCAGGATGCGCTGCATGTCTGGCTGCAGCACGCCGTCGAGAAACGCCTCGAAGCCGCGCGCCAATTCGTCGATGCCGTCCGCCGCTCCCTGCGCCGCCTTAGTGGACGCCGTCATCAAGTCGGTGTGCGCCTGCACGAACACTGCCTCGAAAAGCGCTGTCTTGGTAGGGAAGTGGTGATACAGCGCCCCGGTTGTGACGCGGGCTTCGCGCGCCAGGTCCTCGACCGAGGTCGCGCGGAAGCCGTTCTCGCCGAATAGCCGGCGGCCGGCCGCGACCAACGCCGCTCGCGTCTGCGCGACCTGTTCGGCACGCAGCGAGGCGGGCTGCTCGGCCGCCGGACCCGACATCTATCGCTCCTCTCTGTGCTCAGACCCAAACATACCCTATTGACATAGTGTCATTATGTGAAATAGTTGCCCTATGACATCAGCCCCCGTGCACCTGACCGGACCGGCCGAGGACACCCGTCGCGCCTACGGCCCCACCCTCAATGCGCTGCGCGACGCCGCGGGGCGGAGCGCCGACCTGTGGCGCCAGATCGACAAACCCGACGTACCCGCGCCCGGCCTGATCTGGACCGCCGCGGAAACCGCCGCGCACGTCGTCGGTGATCTCCGTGACTACACCCAGGCACTGACAAGTCACACCAATGGCTATATGACCCATGCCAATCGGCCGACCGAATCACCCTCGCGGCTCAGCGCGAAGGTCAATGCCCGCCACCTCGAAGAGGTGCCCGAGCGCAACCTTCGCCGCCTGGCCGACATGCTCGAGGTCGCCGCCGACGCATACCTGAACGCCGCGGTCGCCGCCGACCCCAGCGCCGAGATAGCGACCCCAAACGGGTTGGTGATCGATCCGTCCACGATGGCCGCCCTGTTGCTGGGCGAGCAGCTCATCCACGGCCTCGACATCTCGCGCACGGCCAAGATCCCGTGGACGATCGCCACCGCCGACGCGTTTCTGGTGATTCCGGGCGTGTTGACCGTTGCGCCGCAATACCTGCGGCCGCGGCGCGCCGCCGGGGTTCACATCAGCTTCGAGTTGCGGATGCGCGGCGGCGCCGGCTACCGCTTGGCCGTCGACGACGGCACGGCGGTCGTCACCGCGGCGGGAGAGAAGGCCGACTGCGTCATCACCGCGGATGCGGTCGCCTTCCTGCTGCTGGGCTATGGCAGGATCTCGCAACTTTCGCCCGTGCTGCGCGGGCAGCTCCGACCCGGCGGCCGCAAGCCGTGGCTGGCGATGAAGTTCGGGACGCTGCTGTCCAGCCCGTAGCACGTACAGTGGGGAGCGATGACCTCTGTGGTAATTGTCGGCAGCGGGTTCACCGGTTTCGAGTGCGCCCGCCATCTGGCCCGAAAGCTCCGGAAGCACAATGCGTCAGCCGACATCGCGATAATCTCGCCAGTCGACTACATGCTGTACACACCGCTGCTGCCCGACGTGGCAGGCGGCGTGGTCGACGCCCGCTTCGTCGCGATTCCGCTTGCCAACACGCTGCGGGGCGTACAGGCGATCCGCGGCAGGGTCGACAGCGTCGACTTCGACGGGCGCACCGTCACGTTCACCGACCCAGAAGAGCGCGTACGCAGCCTGTCGTGGGACCGCCTTGTCCTGACGCCGGGATCGGTGACCCGGCTGTTCGACGTTCCCGGTCTCGCGGAGCACGCGCGCGGACTGAAGTCGACGGCCGAGGCGCTGTATCTGCGCGACCACGTGCTGGAGCAACTCGAATTGGCCGATGTCGACGACGACACCGGCAGGGCGGCGGCGCGCCGGACGATCGTGGTCGTCGGCGCGTCGTATTCGGGGACCGAACTGGTCGTGCAGCTGCGGGCGCTTGCCGATTCGGCCGCCAAACAGATGAACTTCGACCCGGACGAAGTGACGTTCGTGTTGCTGGACCTGGCCGAACAGGTGATGCCCGAAGTGGGGGAGAAGCTCGGCGCCGCAGCGATGCGGGTGCTGAAAGCGCGAGGGATCGACGTCCGGCTGGGTGTCACGCTGAAGGAAGTCCACGCCGAACACGTTGTGCTCACCGATGATTCGCTGATCCGCACTCACACCGTGGCATGGGTGACCGGGGTAACCGGCGCTCCGCTGATCGAGAAACTCGGCCTACCGACCGAGAAGGGTCGGCTGAAGGTGCAGACCGACCTGCAGGTGCCGGGCCACCCCGGCGTGTTCTCCGCCGGGGATGCCGCGGCGGTGCCCGACGTCACCCAGCCCGGCAAGATCACCCCACCGACCGCACAGCACGCGACTCGACAGGGAAAGGTGTTGGCGCACAACGTCGCCGCGAGCCTCGGCTACGGCAAGACGAAAATCTACAGACACCGCAACATGGGGTTGGTGGTCGACCTCGGCCCTCGCCACGCCGTCGCAAACCCGCTCAACGTCCAGTTGTCCGGGTTCCCGGCAAAGGCTGTCACCCGCGCCTACCACCTGTATGCGATCCCGCGGTTCGTCAACCGGTGGGCCGTGTCGCTGGCCTACCTGACCGACACTTTCTTCGATCGTTCAGTGGTCTCGTTTGGTCTGTCGTCGCAGGAGGATGCGCGGTTCTCCGCCAGCGAGGGCATCCCCATGCCGAAACCGGACTGATCCTCGCCTAGTTGGTTGCGGCGTACCGGGTCAATTCGAGATGACTGCGGGCCCGCAATCCCGGTGTCGCGCTGTCCGGCATGCCGAGCACCCGGATGCACGCGTCCGCAACGTGTTCCGGCAATCTCGTCCGCTCCGGGCCCGGCTGTTTGGTCCACATGTTGACCAGCGACTCCACCAACCGGAAAGGCAGATCGGCGGCCGCCTCGTCGACGCCGGTGTGCGCAACGACGGCCTTGCTGATGGCCAGAGAGTGCAGCCGCAGCCGCTCCCGGTCCGACCAGAACGGCTCGAGGCGTGCCCCGCGCAGTTCGGGCTGCAGGTACAGCGCGCCCAGGTTCCAGCCGGCCGTCCAAAAGCTGGCGGCCATCGAAGAGCGCCAGGGCATGCAGGTGCTCGGCCGCGCTCAGCGCCGGCTCGCTGCCCGCCAGGTTGTCGATGATCGTCAGCGTCGGCGTCACGGTCTGACTGAGTAAGGCGCACAGGATGTCGTCCTTGGTCTTGAAGTAGTGATACATCGACGCTTGACGGATGCCCACGGCTTCGGCGATGGTGCGGGTCGACGTGCCGGTGTAGCCGAGGGTCGTGAAGAGTTCGCCCGCGGCGTCGAGGATCTCGTCACGCGCGGTCGTTCCCGGCCGCCGCTGGGTCGTCAACCGTGGGCGGCCAGCACGAGTGATCGACATCGTCCCATCGTGGCCTACTGAGCTGCGTATATGCGTTTCTGTCACATGACAGAAACGCAGACACGAATCGGTTACGCAGCGCGGGAGATTGGTTACGCTCCCGACACCTACCACCCCGGCACGCCATGAAAACTGTCAAGTGATAGGCCGGGGGTGCTAGGAGCAGTGGATGAGTAGTGCAGTATCCGAGGTCGACGCGCAGTCGTCGAGCCCGGCGGCCGACGCTGCGCTGGTGGCGGCGATCACCGATCTGCACGTCACGTTCCGCCGCAACGGCCGTGCCGTGCATGCGCTGCGCGGCGTGTCCCTCGACATCGCGCAGGGCGAGATCCTCGGCCTGGTCGGCGAATCGGGGTCAGGCAAGAGCGTCCTCGGGTTCACCATGCTCGGCCTGCTGCCGCAGGCACGGGTTCAGGGCTCCGTCAAGGTGACGGGAACCGACATGGTGACCGGTGACGCGAAAACGCTGCGCAAGGTCCGTCGCCTCGACCTCGGCGCCATCTTCCAGGACCCCATGACGTCCCTGAACCCGACCATGCGGATCGGCAAACAGGTCGCCGAGGCGGCGGGCCAGCGACGAGGAGGCGCTCAAGCTGCTCACCGCGGTCGGCATCCCGGAACCCAAGCGCAGGTTCCGGGCCTACCCGCACGAGCTGTCCGGTGGGCTGCGGCAGCGGGTGATGATCGCTATCGCGATCGCCGGTAATCCGGAGCTGATCATCGCGGACGAACCGACGACGGCGCTCGATGTCACAGTGCAGGCGCAAGTGCTGCGGCTGCTCCTGCGACTACGCGACGAAATCGGTTGCAGCATCGTGTTCATCACGCACGACCTCGGGGTCGCCGCACAGATCTCGGACCGCATCGCGGTGCTCTACGCCGGCCGCTTCGCCGAAATCGGACCCACGGCGGAGGTTCTCGGTCGGCCGGCCCACCCCTACACACATGGTCTGCTGCGCTCCCGGCTGACCCTGGATACCGCGCGGCACCGCAAACTCGCGGCGCTGGCCGGCTCGGTGCCCAGCCCGGTGGACCCGCTGGCGGGGTGTGCGTTCGCCCCTCGCTGCGTGCTGTCCACCCCGGCGTGTGAGGCGACACCCCCCGACCCGATCGCGATCGCGTCCGGCCGCGTCAGCGCCTGTCTCGTGCCGTTCGAAGCGGTGTCGATCGAACTCGGCTCACGCCTGACGACCACCACCGAGGACATCGAGCCGGACACAGAGTTCACCGAATCATCCGAGCCGCCGGCGGTGGTGCTGCACGAGGCGGTCAAGACTTTTGGCAAACTTCAAAGGCGCACGCTGTGTCGAACCCGAACTCGTTGCGGATCGCCGCGCTGTCGGTGGGTTAAAGTCCTTCGATGGGAACAGGAATTGGCAGGGTTCGCAGGATCGTCCTGCTGACACTCGGCTGGGAGGAACTGCCGAAGTCGATCTCGGTCTACGGCGCTCCGCCCGAAGAACGCATGCGCGAGCCCGTTCCGGGGGTACTGCTGCAGACCGATGGCGGCTGGGTGCTGCTGGACACCGGGTTCAACACCGCGTTAATCCGGGATCCCGCGCTGTACCGCCGGTTCTACCCGACGGTCGAGTACATCCCGGTGCTGCCGGGTCCCGGCGAACCGATCGAACAGTCGCTGCACGACATCGGTGTCGACATCGACGACATCCATACCATCGCGGTGAGCCACCTGCACCACGACCATGCCGGTGGTCTGAAACTGTTCGCAGGCAAGGTGCCGGTGCACGCTCAACGACGCGAACTCTCCTACGGGCTGTCCAATCACCCCGAACCCGAGCACAACGCGATCGTTCGCATCGATTTCGACGACCCACGCATCGAGTGGCGGCTAGCCGACGGTGAAGCCGAAATCGCCCCCGGCATCACCGCGGTCCCCACCTATGGGCATACGCCGGGCCACCAGAGTTTCGTCGTCGAGCTCGACGAGTCGGTCGGCGGCGACGGCTTCGTGTTCGCATTCGACGCCGCCGACCTCACCGAGAACATCGAGCATGAGTTGCCGATCGGCGGCTATATCGGGGTGGCACCCGAGGAAACCGTCGAACCGATCCGCAGGCTCAAGAAGCTGGCCAAAGAGAAAGGCTATCAACTGATCCCGGGCCATGACCCGCACGTGTGGCCGGAACTGACCCGCCACTTCCACGAGAGATTCGCCTAGTGGATCTGGTTATCCGCGCCGACAGGGCGGTGATCGGCGGCGAGATCCGTGCGGCCGCCGTCGCGGTGGCCGACGGCGTGATCCGTGCGGTGGGCCCCATCGACGCGGATTACCCGGCCGCGGAGCAGATCCGGGTGGCCGACGCGGCGGCGCTGCTGCCGGGCTTCGTCGACACCGACGTGCACATCAACGAGCCGGGCACCGAATGGGAAGGATTCGCCACCGCGACGGCAGCTGCCGCGGCGGGCGGTATCACCTCGCTCATCGACATGCCGCTGGACAGCGACCCGGTGACCACGACCGTGCGCAGCGGCGGTCGCCGCCGAGGGCACCGAAATCGTCGTGCGCAATCCACGGTTCGGCGCGGGGGCGATCGACTCGGCCGCCGAAAGCTACCTGTCCGCGGTGGGGGTGATGGATCTGGTGGCCACCATGCTCGCGGCAAACGAATTCGACTATGACGCAGTGATTCTGGCCGGGTTCGGCGAGCACGGCAAGGATGCACTACAGGAGATGCTGCTGGTACCGGTGCTCGACATCGCCGAAGCCGCGGCTCACGTCGCGCATCTGATCGGGCGGCACTTCTCCGTGGTGACCACCTTGGCCCGGTCGATACCGCCCATCGAGGACAGGTTGATGCTCGCGGGCCTCGATGCGCACTGTGCGTCGGTGCGGGCCTGCGGGCTCGGTACCGCGGAGGTGGACGTCGACCCTGCAGGCGCCGTGCAGGCGATCGTCGACGAGGCGGCCAAGGCCGTCGCCGAGGACGGCGCCGACGTGATCAGCCTCGGCTGCGCCGGGATGGCCGGTGTCACCGCGGCGATCACCGCCAAGCTCGGTGTACCCGCAGCGTCGTCGCCGCCAGCGACGAATCGTTCGGGGTCAAGGAACGGCTGATCGACCCGAGCGAACCCGCGTTCGTGCCAGGCACGTACGACGGCGCGGTGAGGTCGTCGACGGCTGGGAAACCCGCAGGCACGCCGACGGCGACTGGGCGATCGTGCGGCTCGAAGTCGGCGGCAGGCTGCGCGCAATCGATGTCGACACCCGCTTCTTCGCAGGCAATCAGCCGACCGGCTGCCGCATCGATGCGTGCGTCCTTGACCCCGTCGCCGACCCCACCGCCACTGCGGTGCAATGGACTACGGTCGTCGGTACCGCCGCGCTGAAACCCGACTCCCACAACGTCTTTGCCGTCGACGATGCGCGCCGATACACCCACGTGCGTCTGCAGTTGGAATCCGACGGGGGAGTCGCGCGATTGCGGGCCTATGGCGAGGTCGTCCCGGATCCCGCGCTCTGGGCCGGCGTCACCGTCGAGGTGTCGGGCGTCGAGCAGGGCGGTCGCGTCGAATGGTCTTCTGACAGCTTCTATTCCGATGCGTACTCGCTGATCGCACCGGATCGGCCACGCAATATGGGCGACGGGTGGGAGACCAGGCGGCGCCGCGATATCGGCCCCGACACGCACGACGCGGTGATGATCTCGTTCGCCGTGCCCGCCGATCTGCAGCGAATCGAGATCGACACGAGCCGCTTCGTGTTCAACGCCTCACCCGAGGTGGCGGTGCTGGGCAGCCATGGGGTTCCCAGTGGCGAACACGGCTGGGCGCTGGTGCCGTTCGACGTAGTAGTGCTGGCGCGTACTCGCATCGCACCCGACGCCCGGCAGGTCTTCGTCGTGGCCGCCACGGATATCACCGCGGTGCGGGTGCAGGCCTACCCCGACGGCGGAATTGCCCGCGTCCGGGCGTTCGGCAGGCCCACCGAGCACGGAGTCGCCCTGCTGAGATCCGTGTGGGAGGCGTCGGCATGAGCATCATGGGCAGCGTGCTGATGACCGAATGCAGCGGACTGTGGCGGCGCACCTTGCTGATCGACACCGACGGGTCGCACGACACCAGCACCGATGTGGCTTGGCTGCAGGGGATCACCGCGTATGTGGACACGCGCGGCTTCGCCGGTCGACTCAGCCAGCACGGTGACGTCTTCGAGTGGCAGCGGCTGATCGACATCGAGCCGCCGGGCACGTTCCCCGACGCGGGGCGGATGCGTTTGCAGGCAGGCACGTTGATCGAAGTCGGGGTGCACCAGGACTACGTCGAACATTGGGTCCGTCAGGACGGCCCGGCCACTCCGTGCTGGACGCTGTTCGCACAGAACGCGATCTTAATGCGCGCCGGTGCGCAGTTCGGATGGGCAGACCGAGGCGGTGTGGTGCTGGACACGATCGGCGGTTCGAAGTGGACGGCGCTCGATCCGCACGTGAATGGTAGTGAGCTGGTGGCCAACGGCGTCCGATGGAGCATTGAGGATAGCGAAGGAGATGTGGATCTATGAGTGGCGCAACGTCATTCACGTCGGTGCCGATCGTCGACATCAGCGGGCTGTACTCCCAGGACCGGCCGGAGCGCGAGCGAGTGGCAGGCGAGATCGGTAAGGCGGCCAGCGAGGTCGGATTCTTCTACGTGAGCGGCGCCGGGGTCGACGACACCTTGTTCGAGCGCATGTTGGCGTCGACGAAGGAGTTTTTCGCGCTGCCGCTGGAGGAGAAGATGCGGTCCTACATCGGGCTGTCCCAATGCCATCGCGGCTATGTGCCGGTCGGCGAGGAGGGCGTCGAATCCGGAACTGCCGATCTGAAGGAGGCATTCGACACCGCGCTGGATCTGCCCGCCGACGACCCCGACTATCTTGCGGGCAACCCGATGCTCGGCCCCAACACATGGCCGGACCTGCCAGGATTCGCCGATGCTGTGACCGCCTACTACCACGCGGTGCTCGACGTCGGTCACCGGCTGCTGTGGGCGTTCGCGGTGGCGCTGGGTGAGGGCCCGGACACCTTCTCGCGGCACGCCAACAAGACGCCGAGCCAGCTGCGACTCGATGCACTATCCGTGCAACGCCCACGCCGAGGACGGCCAGGGCATCGGCGCGCACACGGATTACGAGTGCTTCACCCTGCTCAAGCCCACCGCGCCTGGCCTCGAGGTGCTCAACGGCGCGGGCGAGTGGATCGACGTGCCGCCGGTGCCTGGCACGTTCGTCGTCAACATCGGCGACATGCTGGAGCTGTGGACCAACGGTGCATACGTGGCGACCAGCCACCGGGTGCGCAAGATGAAAGAGGAACGCTACTCGTTTCCGCTGTTCTTCAACGTCGACTACCACACCCAGGTGAAACCGTTGCCGCAGTTCGCTTCTCGCGACGACAAGCAGCGGCCGGCACTGCGCGCGGGTGAGCACCTGTTCGCTCAGACCGCGCAGACGTTCGCCTACCTGCGCAACCGGGTCGAGGCCGGCGAGGTGGTGCTGCCCGAGGGCTCGCTGGAAATCGGCCAGTTTGGACAGCAAGCACTGCAGAAGCGGGCTTAGTCTTCGGTAGTTTCGCCCATGTGCCTTCGCTGACGAACCGCCAGATCCTGCTGCGCCGCCGCCCGACCGGGCTGGTCCAGCCCGATGACACCGAGCTGGTCGCCAACCCGGCGCCCGAGCCCGCCGAGGGGGAGGCGCTGGTGCGCACCACCTACATCGGAATGGATGCCGCCGCCCGTACCTGGCTCGACGGCCAGCCCGGCTACCTGCCCGCGCTCCAGCTGGGCGACGTCATCCGGGCGGCGGGTATCGGCGAGGTGGTGGCATCGCGCTGCGACGCCTACGCCGTCGGCGACGTCGTCACCACGCTGACGGGCTTCCAGGAGTACGTCATCATCCGCGACGACGTGTTCACCACACCCATCCCGGGCGAGACCGATCAACTCGCGATCATGTCCGTCTACGGCCCGACCGGCGCCACCGCCTACTTCGGGATGACAGACATCGGCAGGCCCCAGCCGGGAGAGACCGTCGTGGTGTCGGCCGCGGCGGGCGCTACCGGGTCGGTGGCCGGGCAGATCGCGAAGATCGCCGGCGCGCGGGTCGTGGGTATCGCGGGCGGCCCGCACAAGTGCAACGCGGTGGTCGAAGACTTCGGGTTCGACGCCTGCATCGACTACAAGGAGGCCAACCTGCCCGCATCGCTCAAAGAGCACTGCCCGAGGGGGGTGAACGTCTACTTCGACAACGTCGGTGGGCCGATCCTCGACGCGGTGCTGGGCCGGCTGGCCCCCAAGGCACGGGTCGTGCTCTGCGGCGTCATCTCCAGCTACCTGACCGGCGACCACCCCGGCCCCTCCAACTACGTGAACCTGCTGGCAAGGACCGCGCTCATGCAGGGCTTCAATGCGCTCGACGAGTGGGGCCGATTCGACGAGGCCTTCGCCTCGCTGCGCCAGTGGGAGCAGGATGGTCTGCTCGTGCACCGCGAGACCATCTTCGAAGGCATCGAATCATGCGTCGATGCCCTCAACGGGCTGTTCACCGGCGCCAATATCGGCAAGACGCTGGTCAAGGTCAGCGAACCCAGGCCCGCCTGATGCCGAAGCTGAGCGCGGGCCTGCTGCTGTACCGGGTCACCGACAGCGGCGTCGAGGTTCTGATCGGCCATCCCGGCGGCCCGTTCTGGGCCCGCAAAGACGAAGGGGCGTGGTCGATTCCGAAGGGGGAGTATGTCGAGGGTGAAGATCCCTGGACGGCCGCGCAACGCGAATTCCATGAGGAACTCGGCAAGGCGCCGCCGGACGGGCCGCGCATCGACTTTGCGCCACTGAGGCAGCCGAGCGGCAAAGTCATCACCGCATTCGCCGTTCGCGGCGACCTCGACCTCGAGGGCACGTTCAGCAACACCTTCGAGCTCGAGTGGCCGAAGGGGTCGGGCAAAGTTCGCGAATATCCCGAAATCGACCGCGTCGGTTGGTTTTCCGTGACGGAAGCCAACGTCGAAGCTGCTGAAGGGTCAGCGGCCGCTGCTCGACCGACTCATGGCTGCCCTCGAAGGCGACGAACCGGCCGGATCTCGATAGCGTTGATGGTCAGCGCGCGCTCCGGCCCATAACACCGATGGGGACGTGGACGACGCGATAACTTCGGACCGTGCAAACGGATGCGCTCGGATCTGATCTGCGCCGCCTGATCGGATCGGATGCAGTTCTGACTGACAAGGCGACGCGCGTCTTGGCCGGGACGGACTTCATCACACACCGCGGCGCTCCCGCGGCGGTAGCTCGACCGACATCGACCGATCAGGTCGTGGAACTGCTCCGCTATGCAACAAAACACGGTGTCGCGGTCGTTCCTCGTGGCACCGCGACGAACCTCTCCGCGGCGATCGCACCCGGCGACGACTCGCTGGTGCTGGATCTGACGAACATGAATCGAATCGTCGAAATCGATGCCGAGGGGCGGCGTGCGGTTGTCGAGCCCGGTGTCATCAACGCGGACCTCAAGGCCGCAGCATCACCACTGGGTCTGACGTATGCGCCCGATCCGGCGTCCACTCCGATCTCGACGATCGGCGGCAATATCGCGGAAAACGCCGGTGGTCCTGGGTGCATCAAGTTCGGTGTCACGTTTCACCACGTGCTCGGGCTCGACGTCGTGCTCGCCGATGGCCGGCTAGTCACCTTCAGCGAGGATGACGACGTCGACCTGCTCGGGGTGATGATCGGATCCGAAGGGATCCTTGGCGTGGTGACGCGTGCCGTACTCAACTTGATGCCGATTCCGGCCGCGCGCTGGACGGCACTGGCCTCATTCGAGCGGGTCGAAGACGCTGCCCTGACTGTCTCCGAGATCATTGCCGCGGGGATCCTGCCAGGGGCGCTGGAGATCTGCGACAAGAGGTCTATGGAGATCCTGGAGGCGCACCTTCCGTCTGGCTATCCGACAGCCAACGAGGCGATGCTAATTGTCGAGCTCGACGGCGAGCCCGACAATGTGGTCCGGGAGACGCCTGCGCTCGAAAAGATCTTGCGGCGTTGGGATCCCGCGCTGCGCACTGCGGTAGATGAGCAAGAACGCGCCGGGCTGTGGGCCGGTCGTCTCGCTGCGGGGTTCGCCCTACACGCGACTGGAAAGGCGTTCTATATCTGCGACTCAACGGTGCCGCGGCAGCGGGTCCCCGAGATGATGGCGCGCAGCCGGCAGATTGCCGCGAGATATGGACTTGACGTTCCAATACTGGGGCACGCCGGCGACGGCAACTTGCACCCGGTCGTGCTCTACGAACCCGGCCAGCTGGCCACCGTCGACGCAGTCGCAGAACAAATTGCCGACGCGGCGCTTGCACTCGGTGGCACGTTGACAGGTGAGCACGGCATCGGCACCGCGAAGCGGGACCACATGCGCCGCGCCTTCGGCCCAGTCGAACTGGCTGCATTCCGCGCGATCAAACGGGCCTTCGACCCAGACGGGCTCCTAAACCCAGGCGTGATGTTGCCGCCGCCAGTGGGCAAGGAGCCAGACCTCACAGACTTCGGCGAAGCCGTCAGGATGGCACTCGCCGGCGGGCCAAGGGTTTTTCCGCCATCAGCGGCTGATACGCCCCGCGACACGACGGTCGACGTCGATGCAAAGAACATGAGCCTCACCGCCGGCGGCGCTGCCTTCTGTCGTGACGTCGCCGCTGCGGCCCAGGCCGCGGGACTCTCGTGCCCTGCGATGGAGAGCGACGGTGTGGTGACAGACGCCATCGAGACCGCCGGACATCGCCAGCCGGCGCGCAGAGCTCTCTTAGGCGTTGAGGCCACGCTGCCCCGAGGCCACCGCGCGAAATTCGGGAGCGCGGCGATGAAGGACGTCGCGGGACTCGATGCCAAGCGACTCATTGCCGGTGGCCGTGGCGCCTTCGGCCGAGTGGAACGCGTGACCCTAAGAGCGATACCCCGCCCAGCCTGATCGCTGCCGCACTGAGCAGCGTTCGTCGACGTGTCTCAAATGTCAGGGAGTATCCTGAAATCGACCGCGTGGGTTGGTTTTCCGTGCCCGAGGCCCACCTGAAACTCCTCAATGGTCAGCGGCCGCTGCTCGACCGCCTCACGGCTGCCCTCGAAGGCGACGAACCGGGCGGGTCTCGATAGCGTTGATGGTCAGCGCGCGGCCGTGAATCCGCCACCCCACCCGCGTGCGCAGGTACTCGTCGTCGTAACGCAGATGCCACACCGCATCGCTGATTTGTCCATCGGCGACGGAAAAGTGGTGGGCAATGCACGTGATGCGGCCCAACGCGTAGTTCGGGTCGTCGGCAGCCGCATAGACCTCACCGACGATCGCGTGCTCCGTTCGAGTCACGGCTGCCACCGCGGCCATCGCCTCCCGCACGCCGCCGCGGCCGTGATGACGGCGCAACGGCTCGAGCGACCGCGGCGGGTCGGGTAGCCGCAATTCTGCGGTTTCCGTGAACAACTCGACCACATCGTCGAATCGCCTGTCGTCGACGGCCGACGCATATAGGTGCACCAGGTCGGTTAGCGCAAGTCGATCGAAGGCGTTGAGGCTCATGTGGTCAGCGCCAACCGTTGCGCGCACGTCGACAGCAGGTCACACGCCTCGTCGAGGTCGGAGGTCGGCGGCATCGCCAGCACGACTCTGTCGGCGCCCATCGCCGCGAATTTCTCCGCCCGACCTAGATCGACCTTGGCCACCAGATGCCCGAGCGACAGCTCCAGCGCATCGGGATCGCGCCCGAATTGGGTTGCCTCGTCGCGCATTAGCGCATACGAGGTCGGCCAGCTCGGAGCCGACAACGCCGAGCGGCTGAAAGCCGTCGCCCAACCGGCCCGCTCGGCGGGCCGCGGCGCGGCTGTGCCCGCCGATATGGATCGGTACGCCTCCGGCGGGCTTGGGATAGCACAGTGGCGTCGTCGAAGTCGAAGAACTCGCCGTGAAAGCTCACCCCGTCAGGATGGTCGGCCCAAAGCAGCCGCATCACCTCGAGCTGTTCGTCCGCGCGGCGGCCACGGCTGCTGAAGTCCGTGCCGCACGCCTCGATCTCCTCCTTGAGCCAGCCGGTCCCGACGCACAGCCGAATCCGTCCGCCCGACAGCGCATCAACCGTGGCCACCCGCTTGGCCAACACGACCGGATGGTGGTTGGGCAGCACCAACACACCGGTGGCCAGCCCGAGCCGGTCGGTGTGAGCGGCCAGAAACGCCAGCAGGTCAAGGGGATCCGGCACCACGCAGTCCGCGGGCAGCTCGACCCGGCCGGAGACGTCGTATGGGTACACGCTCGTGTACTGCGTCATCAGCACCGAGTGCTCGACCACGACGATCGACTCGAACCCACAGGCTTCGACATGTTTGGCAAACGCGGCCATCCATACTGGATCGCCGGTGACGCCGGCCGCGACGGGCGCTATGACGGCGAACTTCACGGCACCCGACGACCATTGCTGCGCCGGATGGATTCCCAGCATTGCAGCCGGGTCATCCCTGTCTGCTGCATGCACACCCGTATCGGTGACTCGTCCTCAGTGGGCAGTGGTGTGTCGGTCGGTTCGGTCGTCACCGTCGGGCTCGGGATATCGCCCTGTTGCAACGACCACACAGTGGTGCCGCTCGGTTGCAGCGTCGAACAGTACGCGGTGGACCCTTCGGCCGTCATGGCCGTGCTGCCCACCGGTGAGCAGTTGGCACCGATCACCGCGACGGGCGGGGCCGCGGCGGGCGGCGCCGTCGTGGTCGGCGGCTGCACTGGCTCCGGTGGCGGAGGCGGCGGCATGAGCGTCGGGCTGGTGACCGTCGGCGACGTTCGCCGTCGGAGTCGTCGCTTCTGGGCGGTCGGCGCGACGAAATTCCATGACCGCCACCGTAACTGCAGCAAGCAGCAGTACCGCAAGGATCGCGGGCACGATGACGCCGGCTCGCATCAGCGAGCGTTTCGGCGGTGTTGCGACGGGCGCGAGGGTCGTGCCGACATCACCGGTCGGCGCGGCGTCGAGCCGGTGGGCGAGCGCGCGGGCGAAGTCGGCGCACCGCTCGAAACGATCATTGGGATCCTTGGCCAATGCCTTGGCCAACACCGGGTCGAGCGCGGACAGCTCGGGGCGCTTCTCGCCGATTGCCGGCGGAGAAGCGGACAGGTGTTGGCTGATGACGACCGCCGGGTTGGAATTCTGAAACGGAGGGGCGCCGGTCAACAGGTGAAAGGTGGTGGCCGCCAACGCGTATTGATCAGCCCGCCCATCGAGCTGTGCACCCATCAGCTGCTCGGGCGCCGCGTACGACACGGTGCCGACCGTCATGTTGGTGGCGGTCAGCCCGCTGATGTCGTTGACCCAGCGGGCAATGCCGAAGTCCGCCAACAGAATCCGCTGATCGCCCGACTCGGGATGGGCCAGCAAGATGTTGGCGGGTTTGACGTCGCGGTGCAGCAGGTCGAGTTCGTGCGCGTAGTCCAGCGCCTCCGCGACGGCCGTGACGATGTCGACGACCTCGGCCTTGGGCATCCCGTTTGGATGGCGCTCGCGCAACAGTCGCGCCGCGTCGGTGCCGTCCACATAGTCCATCGAGATCCAGATCTGGCCGTCGAACTCGCCGCGATCGTGTACACCGACGATGTGCGGATGCCACAGCGCGGCCGCGATATCGGCCTCCCTGTTGAACCGCTGCCGATACTCATTGTCCGCCGACACGGACACGGGCAGCACCTTGAGCGCGTCGCGGCGAGGCAGCCGCGGGTGCCGGGCCAGATAAACCTCGCCCATGCCGCCCGAGCCGAGCATCCGCACGATGGTGTACCCGGCGAACGTCGCACCATCGGCCAACGGCATGGGCGAATAGTACAGACGCGGCTAGAGATCGAGCGTCAGATGGGAGCCGTCGGCCGCCCGCGAGATGCAGATCAGCATCATGCCGTTGTCGCGCTCGGGATCGGTGAGCAATGTGTCTCGGTGGTCGACGGTGCCGTCGAGCACCCTGGTGCGGCACGTGCCGCAGAAGCCCTGCTGGCAGGAGTACGACGCATGCACCCCCACGCGGCCCAGCGCCGAAAGCAGCGTCTCGTCGACGTCGACCCGCACAGTCTCGCCGGTCGAGGAGACCGACACGGAAAACTCGTTGCCATCCACGACCGGCGGCGCGGCGAACCGTTCGAAGTGCAACTCGACGTTGTCCCGGCCGACGAGCGCGGACCGGATCGCCGTCAGCATCGGCGCAGGCCCGCACGCGTAGACGGCAGTGCCGTCTGGGCAGTCGCCGAGCAACTCCGCGGCCGTGGGCAGGCCGCTGACGTCGTCGGTGCGGATCGCAATGCGGTCATCTGCTGAATTGCCGGCTGCGAACCGGCTCACCTCGTCGACGAACGGCAGGCTGTCGCGGCTGCGCCCGGCGTAGACCATCGACCAGTCGACGCCGAGGCGCTGGGCCAGAGGAAGCATCGGCAGGATCGGAGTGATTCCGATGCCGCCCGCGATGAAGCGGAACCGCCGCGCGGGCGACCCGTAGCCGGGCACCGTGAGCGGGAAGGCGTTGCGCGGCCCATACGTCGTCACCGTCGCGCCGACCCTCAAGTCGTGCATCTCGATGGAGCCGCCGCCGCCATCCGGGATCCGCCGTACGGCGATGCGGTAGGTGTCCGGTGATCCGGGGTCTCCGCACAGCGAGTACTGCCGAACGAGTCCGCTGGGCAGGTGAATGTCGATGTGCGCGCCCGGATGCCAGTGCGGCAGGCGCTCGCCGACCAGCGTCAGCGCGATGACGTCCTGGTCGTGGGCGACCACGCGTCGGTCTGCCACCGTCAGCGCGATGGTGCGGTCGGTTTCGGGCGGTGCCGACATCCGCCGGATCGCGCCCGATAGCGCCCACAGTCCGGTGAGGGCAAGGCCGCCCAGACCCAGCGTCACGTCGTGGCACATGCGGCCCGAAACACTGGGCGGCGCCTGCCGGCACCTGTCGAGAAACGCGCCATCAAAAATGCGCGGCTCGGGCCGCGGGGGAGCTGGCGAGGTACGCGACGGCCTGCGCCGTCGAACCCATCTCTTCCGGCGAGAAGCCGGGCTTGAAGTACATCAGCGTGTTGGAGCCAAACAGCTTGCGGTACTTAGGAAGCAGGCCGAGCTTCGAGTCGCGCATCCGTAGCCGATTGAATTTGCACCAGCCGATGTCGGTGTTCGGGTCGGTCCTGACCAGGTACCACGCCGCGCGCTGGAAGAACACGAAGATCATCACCACGGCCGTGGCCATGGCGCGGATCCGGTCGACGTAGCTGTCGTGGAAGTAGACGGCGACGTCGTGCGCAACCATGCGGTGTTCGACCTCCTCGCTGCCGTGCCAGCGGAACAGGTCGACCATCGTTGGCGATGCGCCGTGGTCGTCCCACGCGCAGTTCAGCGCGAAATCACCCATCACCGCGGTGTAGTGCTCGATCGCCGCGATCAGCCACAGCCGGTCGCACAGATGATTGAGCCGCCGCTTGGGATCGGTGAAAGTCGTTGGGGCGAGTGTCTTTTCGAAGACGAACTCGACCTGGTCGAGAATGGGCTGTGGGTCGACACCGTTGACCACCATGTACTCGTGCAGCACCCGCTCGTGGATGTCGGCGTGCATGGCCTCCTGTCCGATGAACCCGCGCATGTCCTCGGCCAGGTGCGGGTCCTTCACCAGCGGCAGCGCCTCGTTCAGCGTGTCGACGAACCAGCGCTCGGCGGCGGGCAGGACGATGTTGAGCAGGCTGATGACATTGCTGGCGACCGGGTGTCCAGGAATCCAGTGCAGCTCGATGCCGGAGACATCGAAGTGCACCTTACGGGCTCCGATCTGTACCGGGCCCGGATCGATTTCCTCATCGAAACGGTGCGGTCGCAGCATGCCTCGGAAGTCTAGCGACGTAGGTGGAACCGGAGGTTTCATGTTCTCGCGCTGTGTCAATATGACCAGCATGGTGGGGTTCGGCGACGTTCTCGAATGGGCCAGGCATACCTCGCGCGTCCCGAAGGCCGACCTGGACCAGCGCGACCCGGACTACATCCGCGAGCAGCTACCCGGTACATGGTTGCTGGCATCGCTGTATTTCCGGGCCGACGTGCGGGGTCTTGACCGCATTCCCGCCGAGGGCCCGGTGCTGCTGGTCGGCAATCACAGTGGCGGCAACGTGCCGCCCGATACATTCGTGTTCACGCTGGCCTTCTGTTCGTATTTCGGGGTGGAGCGGCCGTTCTATCAACTCGCCCACAACCTTGTCGTCTCGGCCCCGCCGCTGGGCTGGTTGCGCAAGTTCGGCACTGTGGCCGCCAATCACGAGAATGCCCGATTGGCGTTGGAGTCCGGCGCCGCGCTGCTGGTGTATCCCGGCGGCGACTACGAGGTCTTCCGACCGTCGTGGGAGCGGCACAAGGTCGACTTCGGCGGTCGCAAGGGCTATGTGCGGCTGGCCCGCGAGGCCGGTGTGCCGATCGTGCCGATCGCCAGCGTCGGCGGGCAGGAGACCGCGCTGTTCCTCGACCGCGGTCAGTGGTTGGCCAAGCTGCTGATGGTCGACAAGCTGGCCCGGCTCAAGAGCGTGCCGATCTCGTTGGCACTGCCATGGGGCATCAACATCAGCGACCTGGCCGGCCACATCCCGCTGCCTGCCAAGATCGTCGTCGAGGCCCTCGACCCGATCCAGGTAGACGGGGATGACGAGGTCGTGCACAAGAAGGTGGTGGAAAGTCTGCAGGCCGGCGTCGACCGGCTCGCGGCGGAGCGTCGATTCCCGGTGATCGGCTGATGATGTGAGCGCTTGCGCGACGAAACGAGGGAACTGATGCGCGTCGAACGCCAATGCGTCATCGACGCCGACCGCGACACCATGTGGAAGGTCGTCAGCGACCCGGACTGCTATCCGAAGTTCATGGCGAGCCTGGAGCGCTGGGAGACCGTGACGGAAGGCCCCGCCAGAAAGGGCGCCCGCTACACCGTGCACTGGAAGATCGGGTCGGTGCCGATCGGCGGCGTGGTCGAGGTCTCCGAGTTCGACCCGGCCCGACGACCTGGCGTGGATCGGCATTTCGGGTGTCTCGCTGCGCGGCCGGTTCCGGATCCGCGACAACGGCGACGGCCACACCAAGGTCATTTTCCGGCTCGCCTACGAATCGGCAGGCAGCCTGCTCGGCCTGATCGCCGACCGGGTGGCGTCACGCCAAGTCGGCCGGAACATGACCAAGACGCTCAAGAACCTCAAACAGATGGTCGAGCCCTAAGCAGGCGGCGGAGCCACCGGGCCCGGCGCGCCCTGAATCGGCACCACCGGCGTGGGGGTCACTGTGGTGATGCCGTTGGAGCCGACGGTCGGCCCGCCGGAGGGGCCCATATCCGCGATCTGGTCGGCGGCCTTCTGGCTGCAGTCCAGCATCAGCAGCATGCGGCCGCCTTTGGTCATCTTCTGCTCATCGACCAGGCACTGTGCCTGCGGCAGCACGCTGCCGAACGAACCGCCGAAATACGCCTTGACACCCTGGCTCTTGAGGACCTGCAGCGCCTTCTGGTACGGCTCGCCGACCACGTTGTACGAGCTCATGTCCGGTCCCGGTTGCGAGAGGGCCACACCAGCGCCGATCAGAGCGGCCGAGCCGGCGGCGACGAGGCCACCGCTGAGCGCAACGAGCTTCTTCACGTGATCTCTCCCTAAGTCGGTGCGGTGCGAACATATCGCAGCCGTGACAAATGTGAAACCGGTCGCAGACGGCGCAGCGTTACACCGGTGGGTGCACGATCTGTTTCATCGCCTCGGCGAGCGCCGCCGCTTGCGGGTCGCGGAACACGTCTTCTAGCAGCAGTTTGTGGTTGTCGGGCCCCCTCAGCGGCACCCGCCAGTTCGGGTATTCGTCGGTGGTGCCGGGCTGGTTCTGAGTGCGCACCTCGCCGACCGCGTCGGCGAGCGAGAGCGCCAACAGCTTGGACGGTGTGCGGCCCAGATACCGATACAGCGCCAGCACAACCTGGTCGACGGTTGGGTCGTCGCCCAGGAGCCCGACCCGGCGCAGCTCGGCCAGCCAGGCCGCCTGTTGGGCCTGGTCACTAGCCAATTCCTCGTCGACCGGACGGGTGAGCACCCCCAACTTTTCGCGTAGCCGCACGTGCTTGCCCGCCAGGTAGCCCGCTGTGGGCGGCAGGTCGTGCGTGGTGACCGAGGACAGGCAGTACTCGCGCCACTTCTCGGCAGGCAGCGGTCCGCCATCACCGTCGCGGTCGGCCTCGAACCACAGGATCGATGTACCGAACAGGCCGCGTTCGCGCAGGTAGCCGCGCACCCAGGGCTCGACGGTGCCGAGATCCTCGCCGACCACGACGGCACCGGCCCGGTGCGCCTCGAGCGCAACGACGCCGATCATCGCCTCGTGGTCGTAACGCACATAGGTGCCGTCGGTCGGCGGAGAGCCCTTCGGGATCCACCACAGCCGGAACAGGCCGATGATGTGGTCAATGCGAACGCCGCCCGCGTGCCGCAGCACCGCGTTGACCACGGCGCGGAACGGCTCGTATGCCTGCTCCACCAATTGATCGGGCCGCCACGGCGGCTGCGACCAGTCCTGGCCGAGCTGATTGAACTCGTCGGGCGGCGCACCCGCGGTGACGCCGAGGGCGAGCACGTCCTGCAACGCCCACGCATCAGCGCCGTTGGGATCGACGCCGACCGCGAGATCGTGCATGACGCCGAGTTCCATGCCCGCCTGGACGGCCGTGGCCTGTGCGGCGGTGAGCTGGTCGTCGAGCTGCCACTGAAGCCAGCGGTGAAAGTCGACCGTTTGGGTGTGCTCGGCGGCGAACTTGGCGGCCGCTGGGCTGGCCGGATGCTGCAGATCCTCGGGCCACTGGTGCCAGTCGCTGCCGTACTCCTCGGCGAGCGCACACCAAGTGGCGAAGTCGTCGAGGCGCTGGCCCTCCCGTTGGCGATAGGCGGCGTATGCCAGTTCCCGCCCGGCTGACCGTTCGACGAGGTAGACGCTTTCCAGCGCGGCGCGTTTGGCCTTCCACGCGGCGTCGCGGTCGATCCGTTTGGCGCGGTCCGCGCGGGCCTGCACCTCGACCCGCGCCTTGTGGATGCGGCCGCGATGCCGGACATACGCGAACTCGTCTATTGCCTCGACGCGCAGATACAGCGGATTGATGAACCGCCGCGACGTCGGCAGGTACGGCGACGGCTCCATCGGCGGGATAGGAGCCGCCGCATGCAGCGGGTTGACGAGAACAAAACCCGCACCGTGCCGCGAGGCCGACCACACCGCCAGGTCGGCCAGATCGGTCAAATCGCCGACGCCCCAAGATCGTTGCGAGCGCACGCTGTAAAGCTGGGCGGCCAGCCCCCATGCCCGGCTCGGACCCAGCCTGGCCGGCAAGCCCAGCGACGCGGGCGCGACGATCACCAGCGTGCTGACGTCGAACGAGCCGACCTGCAGATGCAACTGGTGATATCCCAGCGGCAGGTCGGCGGGCAATTCAAAGGTGGCTTCGCCGACCAGTCGGCCGTCGAGATCATAAGGGGCCCTGTTGTTTTCGAGCTGCCGCAGGCCGGTGCGGACGGTGCCGTCTTCCAACCGGATCCAGAGGCCTGCGGGATCGCCGTGCGTGACGTGGACCCAGAACGACGAGGCGACACCGGACCGGCCGACGATCGTCGGCGGCAGCGAGCGGGCCCAGTAGTCGCGGTCGTGCGCGGCCAGTGCGGCTGTGCGCTCGTCCTCGGTGGTGGCGGGCACGCCGAGGGCGTCGAGCACGGCGATCAGCGTCGAATCGGCGACGGTCGTGTGCCTGCCGGTCCAGTCCGCGTATTCGGTTGCCACGCCGTAGCGACGCGCCAACTCGACGAGCGAGGCCGGCGGCTCAGTCACGCCGCCCATCTTGCCCGACTATGCCGTCCCCCGAGCGTTTCGCGCTGCCGCCGAGGATCAGTCGACATCGCGGACCAACAAGTCATCCCAGGTGTCCCGTCGCACCACCAGCCGGGCAGTCCCGTTGCGGGCGAAGACAACCGGGACCCGGCGGGCGCCGTTGTACTGATTGGACATGGTGTAGCAGTACGCGCCGGTGACCGGCACGGCGAGCAGGTCGCCGATCGCGGGATGTTGCAGCGCGACGCCGTCGACGAGCTGGTCGCCGGATTCGCAATGCCTGCCAACCACGCTGACCGTCTCGCCGCCCCCCACGCGGTTGACGATGGTGGCCTCGAACCGCTGCCCGGTCAGCGACACCTCGAGGTTGTCGCCCATCCCGCCGTCCACCGCCACGTGGGTGAGGGCGCCGCGCTTGATCGTCGTGATCCGGTACACCGTGCATGCGCTGTTGGCGACCATGCTGCGGCCCGGCTCGACGATGATGCGTGCACCGTCGGGCAGCAACGCGCGGGCCTGGGCTGTCATCGCTTCGGCGTACTGATCGAGGCTTGGCGGGTGCTCGTCGTAGGTGTAGCGCACCCCGAGGCCGCCACCGAGGTCGTAGACATCGAAGGTGCCGAGCTTGGCGATGGGTTCGACCGCCTGCGCGAGTTGTTCGACGTTGAGCAGTTGCGATCCGACATGGGTGTGCACGCCGTCGAGCCGCATCTTGCTGCTCCGCTCGATCCGGCTGATCGCGTCGCGGGCGTCGTCGGGCAGCAGGCCGAATTTCGAGCCTGCGTGGCCCGTCGCTTGTGAGGCGTGGGTGGCGGCTTCGACGCCGGGGATGACCCGGACGAGGCACGGCTGAATTCTTGAAGGAAGACGGCCCGAGCCTACGATGCGCTCGAGCCGGTCGATGTCGTCGAAGTTGTCGACCACGACCAGGCCGACGCCGTGCTTGACCGCCAACTCGAGTTCTTCGTCGCTCTTGGCGTTGCCGTGCAGGATGAGCTTGCCCGGATCGGCGCCTGCCTTGAGTGCGGTCAGGATCTCGCCACCGCCCGCGACGTCGAGGTGTAGGCCCTGTTCGACCATGACCCGCTGAACGGCCGTGCACGGGAACGACTTTGACGCGAATGCCACGTCGCAGTGCGGCCATCGGCTGCGGAACGCAGCCAGGTAGTCACGTGCCCGGTGACGAAGGGCGTCTTCGGAGACCACGATGGCGGGGGTGCCGAACTCCTCGGCCACATCGTCGAGGCGGCACCCGCCGATGGTGAGGGTGCCGTCCCTGTCGAGGCCGGTTCCTGGCGGGAAGAGGCCGAGCAACTCGTCGGTGGTCACGTCGGTGTGGGTCGTTAGCCTGGAAGACACTGCCTCAGCGTGCCACTCGTCCGTCGAGCGTGAACTCACTGCGCAAAATTGGGTGAAATCGCGCAGTGGCTTCACGTTCGGCGGCTTGCTAGCCTGTCTGTAATGATCCCTACAGAGATGCGACCAACGAAGAAGCAGCAGCAGGGCGAGCAGTCCCGCGAGTTGATCCTCGACGCCACCGAACGGCTGATGGCCACCCGCGGATACGCCGCGACCTCGATCAGCGACATCCGCAAGGCGTGCGGGCTTCCGCCCAGCTCCATCTACTGGCATTTCGGCTCGAAGGAAGGCGTGCTCGCGGCAGTCATGGAGCGCGGCGCCGACCGCTTCTTCGCGGCGATCCCGACATCCGAAGACGCCGAACGGCAACTCGCGGTGCTGTCGACGCTGCAATCGCAGCACCCGGACTTCCTGCGGCTGTTCTACATGCTGTCGCTTGAGCGCAGCGACGATCCGGCTGTCGCCGCGGTGGTGCGCCGCGTCCGCGACACCGCGATCACGCGGTTCCGCGACGCGATCGTCCAGCTGCTGCCCGCCGACGCGCCGCCGTCGAAGGCCGAACGCGTCGTCACCGAACTCACCGCATTGGCCGTCGCGCTCTCGGACGGGGTGTTCTTCGCCGAGCATCTCGAACCCGACGCCACCGATGTCGAACTGATGTACCGGCGCCTTTCGGCGGCCGTGACGGCGCTCATTCCGATTCTGTTGGAGGAGAAGTGAACATGAAGACAGCGATCGTCACCGGCGCCACCTCGGGGCTCGGGCTCGAATGCGCACGAGCGCTGCTGGGCAGCGACCCGTCCTGGCACGTCGTGCTGCCGGTTCGCGACAGGAGCCGCGGCGCCGATGCGGTCAGGCAATTGTGCGAACCGCAGCGCTGCACCGTGATGTCGATGGACCTCGCGTCGTTGGCGTCGGTGCGCGCCTTCACTCACGACGTGCGCGCCGCCACTCTTCCGCCACTGCACGCGATCGTGTGCAACGCAGGCGTGCAGGTGGTTTCGGGGACGGAGCGGACGGAGGACGGCTTCGAGATGACGTTCGGCGTCAACCACCTCGGCCATTTCGCCCTGGTGCAGGGTCTTCTCGGCCAGCTGACGCACCCGGCCAGGATCCTCGTCGTCAGCAGCGGAACCCACGACCCAAGCAAGCGCACCGGCATGCCCGACCCCAACTACACCTCGGCCGCCGACCTCGCGCATCCGCGTGCCGAGCCGTCGGCGGACGACGGCCGCCGCCGCTACACCACCTCCAAGCTGTGCAACATGCTCTTCACCTACGAGCTCGACCGCAGGCTCGGCAACGGCAACCAGGGCGTGACGGTCAACGCGTACGACCCCGGCCTGATGCCCGGCTCAGGCCTGGCCCGCAACTACCCCCCACTTCAGCGACTCGCGTGGCGGTACCTGCTGCCAGCGCTGCGGGTGTTGCCGGGTGTGCGCAGCATCCGCACCTCCGGCCGCTATCTGGCCGCGCTGGCGAACGACACCCGATTCGACGCTGTCAGTGGTGAGTACTTCGACGGACTGCGGCCGATCCGGTCGTCGGCGGACTCCTACGACCGCGACAAGGCGCTCGACTTGTGGGAGACCAGCGAACGGCTGCTGACCCACGCGCCCAGGTGAGGCAGCCCATTTCGGTAATGTCGCGTCAATGGCGCAGGACCGGCGGGCCCGGGTCGCGGTCGCGGCGCTGTTCCTGACCAACGGGGCGCTCTTCGCCAACCTGCTGCCGCGCTATCCCGAGATCAAGGCCGACCTGCACCTGTCCAACGCGGTCTACGGCGCGGCGATCGCGGCGTTCTCTGCAGGCGCGCTGGTCGCCGGGCTTGCCGCCGCGGCGCTGATCCGGTGGTTCTACTCATCTCGGGTCGCAGTCGTCGGCACGATCGGCATCGCGACGTTCATCCTCGTCGCTGGACTGGCCACTTCGCCGCTCGTGCTCGCCGCCGCGCTGTTCGTCGCCGGAGCGTCGGACGCGATCACCGACGTCGCGCAGAACGTGCACGGCCTTCGGGTGCAGCGCAACTACGGCCGATCGATCATCAACTCGTTCCACGCCGTGTGGGCGGTCGGTGCGATCCTCGGCGGTTTGATGGGTGCGGGCGCGATCGCGATACACATGCCGAGGGCAACACATCTGTCGATCGCAGGTGCGGTGTTCAGCGCCGTGGTCGTCATCGCATACCCGTATCTGCTGCGCGGACCCGATCACGACGACCACCCGTCGCCGCGGTCGGTGGGCGGGGAAGTCGTGGGCATCGCGGTGTACGCGACCCTGGTCGCCCTCGCGGTGATCGCGATCGCGGGTGCGACCGTCGAGGATGCCGGAAGTTCCTGGGCCACACTGTATTTGCGTGACAGCCTCGGCGCACCGGGAGCGCTGGCGGTGTTCGGCTACATCGCGCTGGTCGGGTTCATGTTCATCGGCAGGCTGATCGGCGACCGATTGGTCGACCGGTTCGGCGAGCGTGCCGTAGCCCGGGCAGGTGGATTCGTCGCCGCCACCGGGATGGGCGCCGCGCTGGCGTTTCCGAGCGTGCCCGGCACGATCGCGGGGTTCGCGGCTGCGGGCCTTGGTGTCGCGACGCTGATACCGGCCGCCATGCACGGAGCCGATCAGCTGCCCGGCATGCGCCCGGGCACGGGGTTGACGGTCGTGACGTGGCTGATGCGGGTCGGGTTCTTCGGCGCACCGTTGCTTGTCGGCGTCGTCGCCGACGCGACGAGCCTGCGCGTCGGTTTGCTTTCCGTTCCGATCGCCGGCCTGGTGGTGATGGCGCTGGCGGGTGCGCTCAGTGGACGGCGCCTGCCATCTCAATCGTGAGCACGCCCGCTACGATCAGCGCGATGCCGAGCAGCATCACCCAGGTGAGCGGTTCGGAGAACAGGTATCTGGCGATGATGGCGACCAGCGCGACGCCGCACGCCGTCCACACGCCGTAGGCGATGCCGACCGGCATGCCCAGCGATAGCGACACCCACAGCAGATAAAAGCACACGAGATAACCCGCGACCACCGGCGCAATCCACGCCTTCTTGCGGAACCCGTCGGAGGCGCGCAGCGACAGCGTCGCGAAGACCTCGACGATGATCGCGCCGGCTAGCGCCAGCCACATCACGATTCGTCCGCGGCGGCTCGCTGAGAGCCGAACTCAATGAGCAGCACGCCGGCGATGATCAGCCCGATGCCCGCCACGATCGGCCAGGTGAACGGATCGCCGTAGATGGCGGCGGCCAGCACGGCCGTCGCCGCAGTGCCGCAAGCGCCCCAGATGCCGTATGCGACGCCGACCGGCATCCCGGTCCGCAACACCAGCGTCAGCAGGATGAACGAGCCGACGTAGCCGGCGACGACCACCACCAGCCACGCCGAATGGTCTTGTGACGCCCGCAAAGACAGCGTTGCCGCGACCTCGACCGCGATCGCCGCGATCAGCAGCACCCACTTCCGCACGCGACCAACCTATGCCACCCCTTTCAGCTGGCCCTCTCCACCATCGGCGTCAGCACCTCGCGCGCGAACCGCCGCAGTTCGGCGTCGTCGCGGAAATTCGGATCGGCGGGCGGCATCGAGATGTAGGTGAGAAACAACCGGGCGAACACGTCGGCCACCCAACGCACTCGCTGCGACGGTGTGCCGGGCGCCTCGCCGTGAATGTAGTTGGCGATGAAAGCCGATCCCATCGTCAGCAGTTCGACGGAGTCGGCGATCGGGGATGGCTCGAGCTGTCCGGCGCGGCGCAGCCACGGATGTTCCCTGGAGAACGTGACGGCGGCGATGAACGCCTCAGCCACGCCCTCATGCGGATCCTCGACGGCTTCGATGGCATCGGCGACCGCGGCGAGGAAACGCTGAGTCTCGCGTCGCACCAGCGCCTCGATCAGGTCGTCGCGGCGTGGGTAGCGACGGTATGCCGTCATCCGGGATACGCCGGCGCGCCGGACCACATCTTCGACCGTAATCCGTTGCAGCCCAACGGCCGCCGCTTCCTGCAGTGCGGCGTCCAGAATGCGTTGGCTGGTGCGGTCGGCTGACTTGTCCACGCGGCCGCCCGCGGTCGCACCGCCGATCACCTCGATCAGCTGGCCGTCGATCACAGCGCGGCGGATTCGGTCAGCGCTGCGCCTGTTGCGCGTTCGCGCGCGAGTTGGACATAACGCGGTGTGCCGAACGCCCAGCGCAACCTGCGCGCGTCCAACTGCAGTGCCGGATCGATCAGTGCGCGGATGAGCGCCGGGGGATGGTCGAAGCCGATCAGTTCACGCGCCCACCTTGGGGCGCGGCTCATCCCGGCGTAGATCGCGAAGTGGTGCAGTTGACAATCGACCGGCCCGGGCAGGTTGGGCAAGGACGGCGATGTCAGTAGGAAGTCGATGAAGTCGCGCGTCTGCGCGTTCACGCTCAGCCGTGGGCGCATTGTCTCGACATAGTCGTCGAGCTCGGCGACGGTCGTCGGCACCCACTCGGCGCCGCCCATCCGGCCGATCACCGCCTGCTCGGCCAGGTAACGATCCCGTTCCTGTTGCGACAGCGGCCTATTCGTATGTTCATAGGCCTGCATGATCATCCACGGGTCTCGAACTCGGCGACGATGCGGCAGCGCAAGGTGTCCATCGGGTCTCCCGTGGGAGGAGTGTTACAAAATATGTATCAGATATACCACACGTGACGCGAATCTCCCGGTCGCCTTTGGTAGCCATGGGTAGCCCGCACATAGCCATGGGTAGCCTCAACGGAATGAACACCGTTGTGGAGACCGTCTATGGCCCGGTCCGCGGCGTTGACGATGGCCGCGTTACGGCGTGGAAAGGGGTGCGCTATGCCGCCCCGCCGACGGCCGATCTGCGGTGGCGGGCGCCGGAGCCGCCCGATGTGTGGACCGAGGTCGCCGATGCCAGCGCCTTCGGGCCGGTCTGTCCGCAGCCGGTGGAACCGCGGATTCCCATCGACCTCGGGGCCCCGCAGGGCGACGACTGCCTGACGCTCAACATCTGGGCGCCGTCGGATATCGCGCCCGGTGACGGCAGGCCGGTGTTGGTGTGGATCCACGGCGGCGCCTACGTCCTTGGTTCGGCGAACCAGCCACTGTACGACGGACGAGTGCTGGCCGCGGGCGGCGACGTGGTCGTCGTCACCGTGAATTACCGGCTCGGCGCATTCGGATTCCTGGATCTGTCGGCGTTCAGCACCCCAGGGCGCCGGTTCGACAGCAACGTGGGCCTGCGCGACGTGCTGCACGCTCTGTATTGGATTCGCGACAACATCGCCGCTTTCGGCGGTGACCAGGACCGCGTCACGCTGTTCGGCGAATCGGCAGGCGCAGGCGTCGTCACCACTCTGCTGACCACCCCGATTGCCGCCGGACTGTTCACCGCCGCGATTGCGCAGAGCTCACCAGCCACGTCGGTATACGACGCCGTGCGGGGGCGCCGGGTCGCCGAAGAGTTCCTCGACACACTCGGCCTTGGGCCCGACGACGTCGACCGGTTGAGTGACGTGCCGGCTGAGGCAATTGTGGCGGCGTCGCGGGCGCTGTTCAACGACGTGCCGTTGCGTAGCCCAGGCCTACTGGCCTTCGCGCCGATAATCGACGGCGACCTCGTGCCCGACTATCCGGTCAAGCTGGCGCGCGAGGGCCGCTCGCATCCGGTCCCGTTGATCATCGGCACCAACAAGCATGAGGCGGCACTGTTCAAGTGGATGAAGTCGCCGCTGATGCCGATCACGCCCCATGAGATCCGGCGGATGTTCGCCGAGATGGCCGCCGAACAGCCCGATGTGCAACTGCCGACGGAGGACCAGATCGTCGCCGTCTATCGCAGTCGGCGCACCAAGACCCGCGGCATGGGTGTCGCGCGCGACGTCGGCTTCCGGATGCCGTCGGTGTGGCTGGCCGAAGGGCACAGCGCTGTCGCGCCGGTATACCTGTACCGATTCGACTGGTCCACCCCAATGCTGAAGGCGATGGGAATCGGCGCGACCCATGCCACCGAATTGCCCTATGTCTGGGGAAATTTGATCGCCGGGCCCAAGGACTTCACATTCAAACTGGGCGGCTTGAAGACCGGCGCGGCGGTGTCGGCACGGATGCGGGCGCGCTGGGTGAACTTCGCCGTCGAGGCCAAGCCCAATGGGCTGCCCGGCGAACCGCAGTGGCCGATGTATCACGAAGCGGATCGCGCATGCCTGATCATCGACCGGCGAGACGCGATCGTGAACGACATCGATCTGCACATCCGGGCCACGTGGGGCAACGCGGTACTCAACTTTCGGTAGCCGCCCCGCCGTTAAACTCGCGGCGGAGGTGTCGTCGTGGACTTGGCAAATGCATTCTCGGATGTGCTCCCGCCGTTGATGCACGATCCCGTGATGTTCGCGGTCCCGTTCTTCCTGTTGCTGCTGATCATCGAGTGGGCCGCGGCGCGCAAGCTCGCCCACACCGAGGCCGATCGCCCCTCTTCGGGTGCCTACTTGAAGCCCGACGCGTGGGCAAGTATCTGGATGGGCCTGGTGTCGGTCGGAACCAGTGGGGTGCTCAACGGAATCGCCCTGCTGGCGTACGCGGCGCTCTACGTCTATGTCGCGCCGTGGCACCTGCCTGCCACCGAGTGGTACACGTGGGTGATCGCCATCGTCGGCGTGGACCTGCTCTATTACGTCTACCACCGGATGGCCCACCGGGTACGGCTGATCTGGGCCACCCATCAGGCCCATCACTCGAGCCAGTACTTCAACTTCGCCACCGCGCTGCGGCAGAAATGGAACATCAGCGGCGACGTGTTTCTGCGGGCGCTGTTACCGCTCTTCGGTGTTCCGCCGTGGATGGTGTTCGTGAGCTTCTCGATCAATCTCATCTACCAGTTCTGGATACATACCGAACGCATCGACAGACTTTGGCGGCCAATCGAATTCATCTTCAACACGCCGTCACACCACCGGGTGCACCACGGTATGGACCAGCTGTACCTGGACAAGAACTATGGCGGAATTCTGATCCTGTGGGACAGGCTATTCGGCAGCTTCCAGGCAGAAACCACGCGCCCGCACTACGGCCTCACAAAACAGGTGGACACCTTCAACATCTGGAAGCTGCAGACGTGGGAGTACGTGGCGATCGCCCGCGACGTGCGCCACGCGACGCGCTGGCGCGACAGGCTGGGCTACGTCTTCGGACCGCCGGGATGGACGCCTGCCGAACGTCGACTTGATGTTGACGAATCGGCCAGAGTTCGGACATAAGTCGACGTTCGACCCCGCAGTATGAGACCCATGGATGTCAAAGAGGTTCTGCTGCCCGGCGTCGGTCTGCGATTCGAGTTCGAGAATCGGGACGGCGACCGTATCGGCGTTGTCGCCAGGCGCACCGGTGACTTCGAAGTCGTCGTCTACCCCAAGGATGATCCGGACCAAGCCCAACAAGTGTTCCGCCTCACCGACGAGGAGGCCGAAGCCGTGGCCCAGATCCTGGGCGCACCGCGGATCGCCGAACGCTTCGCCGACCTGACCCGCGAGGTTCCTGGGCTCAACGCGGGACAAGTGACGATCCGACCCGGCAGCCCTTTCGCGGACCGACCCCTCGGCGACACCCGGGCGCGCACCCGCACCGGCGCATCCATCGTGGCGATCGTCCGCGACGAAGAAGTCCTCGCCTCACCGGGGCCCGCGGAAATCCTGCGGGCCAACGATGTGCTGGTGGTCATCGGCACCGAGGATGGCATCTCGGGAGTTGAGGACATCGTCGCTCGGGACCATCTGGCCGGCCCGCCGGCCGAAGGCTGAGCGATGCAGGTATCGGCGACGCTGCTCCTCGAGCTCGGCGTCATCCTCACGGTGCTCACCATGTTGGGCGCCGCCGCGCGGCGATTCGCGCTGTCGCCGATTCCGCTGTACCTGGCGACCGGGCTTGCCCTCGGCGAAGGAGGTATCGCGCCCATCCCCGCCGCTACTCAGTTCCTCAGCAGCGGCGCATCGATCGGCGTGGTGTTGCTGCTGCTCACCCTCGGGCTGGAGTTCTCGATCGGAGAGTTCACCAGCAGCCTGCGGCGCCACCTGCCGTCGGCGTGGGTCGATATCTTGCTCAACGCCGTGCCGGGTGCGATCGCGGGCTGGCTGCTCGGCCTGGGCGGTGTGGGGATCCTGGCCCTGGCCGGCATCACATACATCTCGTCGTCGGGCGTGATCGCGCGGCTCCTGTCCGACCTGCGCCGGCTCGGCAACCGCGAGACCCCTGCCGTGCTGTCGATCCTCGTACTCGAGGACTTCGCGATGGCGGCCTACCTACCGCTGCTGGCCGTCTTGGCCGCGGGCGGCACCTGGCTGCAGGCTCTGTTCGGCATGGCGATCGCCATCGCGGCGCTCAGCGTCGCGTTCTTCGCGTCCTACCGGTGGGGCCATCACGTCGGTCGGATCGTCGCGCATCCAGACAACGAGCAGATGCTGCTGCGCATCCTCGGTCTGACGTTGATCGTCGCCGCGCTGGCCGAATTCATTCACGCCTCCGCGGCGGTCGGGGCGTTCCTTGTCGGCCTCACCCTGACAGGTGAGTCGGCACAGCGCGCGCGAATGGTGCTCAGCCCGCTGCGTGACTTGTTCGCGGCGATCTTCTTCCTGGCCATCGGGGTGTCGGTGGATCCCGCCGATCTGATTCCGATGCTGCCCGCTGCCGTGGCGCTGGCGGTGGTGACCGCGGGGACCAAGGTGCTGACCGGTCAATTCGCCGCCCGCCGTGAGGGAGTGGCCCGCCCCGGTCAGCTGCGCGCAGGCACAGCGCTGATCGCCCGCGGCGAATTCTCCTTGGTCATCATCGGGCTGGTCGGCACGTCGGTCGAAGCCGTCGAAGCGGTGGCCACACCCTACGTGTTCATCCTCGCGATGGTCGGGCCCGTGCTGGCCCGATTCACCGGCACCGGCGGAAGACGGGCGCCCGCCCTCTGATCGCTACCAAGGCGAGGTGGTCGGCCTCATCCGCCCGTCGTGTCAAGGTGGCGCAGCTCGACGGCCTCGACATCGGGAGCTCGCAGGCGATCGTCTCCCGCACCGATGTCTTGCTGGCACCGGAGATCGGCAGCAACACATCTTCATCTCTGCGGCGGCGGCAACCGATTTGCGCCGCGATCCGCACGCACCCCGTAGTGTCCGCGATGTGGAGACGGTGTTTGATGCCGACGTCGATCCCGGTCTGGTCGAACGTGCCCTTGCGGCAAGCACCTTCGGCTCGATGTGGCTCGACATCCCGCGGCCCGAGTACCCGCAGGCAACCGGGTCGATCACGTGCGACCTGCTGGTGGTCGGCGGGGGCTACACCGGGCTGTGGACCGCATTGCATGCCGCCCAGGGAAATCCGGATCGCCGTATCGCCCTCATCGAGGCCAACCGGATCGGCTGGGCCGCGTCGGGGCGCAACGGCGGCTTCGTCGACGCCAGCCTCACGCACGGCCTGGAGAATGGAAAAGCGCGCTGGCCCAACGAGATTGACACGCTCCAGGCGATGGGCCGGGAGAACCTCGACGGCATGCAGGCCGATATCGAGTCGCTCGGGCTCGACGCCGAGTGGCAACGCACCGGCATGCTGTCGGTGGCGACCGAACCACATCAAGTCGACTGGCTGGCCGACGCCGCAGCCCATGGCGACGGGCAGCTGCTGGGCCTGCGCGAAGTCCGCGACGAGGTTCATTCCCCGACCTACCTCTCAGGCCTGTACAACCCCGACACCTGTGCGATCGTGCATCCCGCAAAGCTCGCGCTCGAACTGGCCCGCGCCTGCCAGGAAGCGGGTGTGCGCATTTATGAGCACACCAACGCAGCGCGCCTGGAGTCCGCCGGCGTCGCGCTGCGCATCGCTTCCGGCGCGGCGACGTTCAGTTGCCGCAACGCTGTGCTGGCGACGAATGTCTTTCCCAGCCTGCTGCGGCGCAACCGGCTGCACACAGTCCCGGTATACGACTATGTGCTGGCCACCGAGGCACTCACCGAAGCCCAGCTCGACCGCATCGGCTGGCGGCGCAGGCAGGGAATCGGCGACTGCGCCAACCAATTTCACTACTACCGGCTGACCATGGACAACCGGATCGTGTGGGGCGGCTACGACGCCGTCTACCACTTCGGCCGCAAGGTCGACGACCGCTACGAAGACCGGGCCGCCACCTATCGGCGGCTGGCGGCACACTTCTTCATCACCTTTCCCGCACTCGATGATGTCCGGTTCACACACCGGTGGGCGGGCGCGATCGACACCAACACCCGGTTCTGCGCGCACTGGGGGCTGGCCCGCGACGGCCGGGTCGCCTACGTCAACGGGTTCACCGGGCTCGGCGTTGGCGCGGCGCGGTTCGCCGCCGACGTATGCCTCGACCTCCTCGACGAGAGGCCCACAGCACGCACCGAATTGGAGATGGTCCGTCGGCGGCCGTTGCCGTTTCCGCCCGAGCCGCTGGCCAGCATCGGTATCCAGGCGACGCGGTGGTCGCTGGATCGGGCCGACCACTCGGCGGGACGGCGCAACATCCTGCTGCGCACGCTGGATGCGTTGGGGCTCGGATTCGAGTCCTGACTCGTAATACCCACCGCGACAGCCATGATCAGTAAGCTCAGCCGGGATCAAGCGGAAAGGGGTCACGACATGAGCGACAGATTGATGAACGGCGAGAAACTCGAACGCGGGCAATCGCTGACATCACGAAATGGGGCGTACACGTTGACCTTGCAGGACGATGGCAACCTGGTGCTGCAGGAGGCGGTGCGACGGCCCGGCGCCTCGAGGTGCAAAAGGACGGCAACTGCGTGCTTTACACGGCGCCGATCGCCCCGATCCAGGCGCCAAGGAGCGCCCCGGCGCCGAACAGTGAGTTCCGGCCGCTGGCACGAGGAACCCGACTACCAACACCGGAGCGCCGAACCGGATGATTCCGCGCTCGCCTCCCCCTGCCGCCGCCGCCCGCGGACATACACCGTGGTGCTGGGATACGCTGTGGGCTATCTCGGAACGCTGCTACGGCGACGGCAGCAAATACCAGGTGATCGCCGACGCCAGCGGCATCTCCAGCCCCGACCTGATCTATCCGGGCCAGGTATTGACGATCCCGTAACCGGGCGACGGAGTTCCTTGGACCCGAACGTGATTGGGCCACCCGCCGTTCGCGAAACGTTTGAATTTCGCCGCTCAGAACGGTATACGGGCGCTGCCTTGAACAGTAGGGTCAACGACATGGCAGACACACTTACCGAAGGACAGAAGCTCCAAAAAGGTGGATCGCTGACCTCCAACAACGGCGCGTACACGCTGACGTTGCAGGACGACGGCAACTTGGTGCTGGCCGCGCGCGGCCAGTCGGTCTGGGCGACGGGCACCAACGGGCAGAACGTCGAGCGCCTCGAGGTGCAGACCGACGGCAACTGCGTGCTCTACACGTCGGACAAGCCGGTCTGGCACACCGACACCAAGGGCGCCAAGGACGTCAAGCTCGTGCTGCAGGACGACCGCAACCTGGTGCTGTACGCCAAGGACGGCGCGGCCTGGTCGTCGAAGACGGAGACTACGGAGCCGCCTCCGCCTGCGCCCGAGGCCGAGGCACCCGAAGTCGCTCCGGCAGCCGAAGAGGCGCCGGCACCGGCCCCGGCGCCGGAGGCCGAGCAGGCTGCGCCGCCACCGCCACCGTCCGCCGCCGCCCGCTCCGCGGACATACACGGTGGTCTCCGGGGACACCCTGTGGGCGATCTCGGAACGCTTCTACGGTGACGGCAGCAAGTATCAGGTGATCGCCGACGCCAGCGGCGTCTCCAACCCCGACCTCATTCATCCGGGTCAGGTGTTGACGATTCCCTAGCGCAAACGCGATGGTGGCCCGGGCCGAAAGGTCCGGGCCATCACTGCTTTACGGGTTCCGGTGTAACGTCGCAGCGCTCTCGACCGAAGAGCTTTGCGTGTGGTTGCGGGGTGCATTCGGGTATAGCAATCCGCACCTCACCGGTACGCTGGACAGCCTTGAGACATGAAGATCGGAGGCCATAATGCGCCCACGATGGTTGCGCATGCTCGCAGCGGCGGGCGCCCCGATCGTCACGCTCGTGCTGCCGACTGCGCCGGCACAGGGCACCCCAGGGGTGTTGGCGTTCCCCGGTATGGAGGTTCGTCAAGGCACCAACGTCTGCACGCTGGGATACGTCGACCCGCAAATGCGGGTCGCATTCACCGCGGGCCACTGCAGAGGCGATGGAGAGGTGAGCGACAGGGACGGCAACCCGATCGGCACTCAGGCGCTGTTCCGCGACAACACCCCGAACGGCGCGACCATAGACACCAACCATCAGATTGCCGACTGGGAGGCGATCAGCCTTTCACCCGATGTCGCAGTCAACGACATCCTGCCGGGCGGACGGCAACTGATCTCCGATCCGGCCATCGTGCCCACCGTCGGCATGCCGGTGTGTCACTTCGGGGTGATCACGGGGGAGAGCTGCGGAACCATCCAGGCCGTGAACAACGGTTGGTTCACGATGGCCAACGGCGTGGTGAGCGAGAAGGGGGACTCCGGCGGACCGGTGTACAGCCTCACTCCCGACGGCCGGGCGGCGATCATCGGAATGTTCAACAGCACCTGGGGTCAGTACCCGGCGGCGGTGTCGTGGCAGGCCGCCAGCCAACAGGCTCGCGAAGACGTCATCTCCGCCGCTTCGGGTAGCGTCACCGCCCCACCGCCTGCGCCCTAGGGGAGAAGCTCGAAAACCGGGATCGACGGTGCGGCAGCCCGCATTTCGTCGTCGGTCGACTGCGGAGTCAAGCCGCCGACATGGCCCTTGACCTCCCAGTACCACCGATCGAGATAGCGCTTCAACAGCTGCGGCTTCGCGTCGTCGGCCACCTCGGCGATGCGCACCTGGCGGCTGCGCCAACGCGGACCCATCTCGACGGCCCCCGCGGCACGCGCGTTGCGGGCCCACTGCGTGTTGCCGCGCGGCGACACGACGTAGTCGCGGCCGTCGATGCTGAGCAAGTTGATCACCACGCCGCGCAGCTTGCCGGTCTTACGGCCGCGCACCCGCAGCGCGCGGGTTCCGGCGATGCTGATCCCGGCTTCGGCGAGCCAGCGGATCAGCTCGTTGCCTGCGCGGGCTGCCAGGTTGGGTTCCTCGTAGCGGACGGTCATCGGCGTTCCTTTCATCGATACGAGAGCAGTGCTCTCCGATCAGAGTGGCACGCTGACCGCCAGAAAACAAGAGCAGTGATCTCGTTTTATGTCACACTGGCCGCATGGGCAAGCGGCAGGAGTCGCGCGAGAAGATCGGGGCTCAGATCGTCGAGCTCGGGCGGCGACATCTGGTCACCGACGGTGCGGCTGGGCTGTCGCTGCGGGCCATCGCACGCGACCTCGGCATGGTGTCGTCCGCGGTGTACCGCTATGTGGCCAGCCGCGACGATCTGCTGACACTGCTCCTGGTCGACGCCTATTCGGAGCTGGCCGACGCGGTCGACCGCGCCGCTGCGGCGGCCGGCGGGCCATGGCGCGAGCAACTGCTCGCAATGGCGCACGCGGCCCGCACATGGGCGGTCGATCAGCCGGCCCGCTGGGCGCTGCTGTACGGCAGCCCGGTGCCGGGGTATCACGCGCCACGGGAGCGCACGGTCGGGCCGGGGACGCGGGTAGTCGGTGCGCTGTTCGGCGCCGTTGGGACCGGCATCGCTGCCGGCGACATATCACAGTCCAATGTCGGTGCGGCCCAACCGTTGTCGTCGGACTTCGACCGGATTCGTGAGGAGTTCGAGTTCGCAGGCGACGACTCCGCGGTGGCCAAATGCTTTCTGCTGTGGGCCGGGTTGGTCGGTGCGATCAGCCTCGAGGTGTTCGGTCAGTACGGCGCCGACACGCTGACCCAACCCGAGGCCGTGTTCGACACCCAGGTCCGGCTGCTGATCGACGTGTTAACCGCTTAGCGGTGCTCCACTTGGCGCGACAGGAACATCTGGAGGCACCCGGTAGACGAGCTCGCGCGGTGCGTCGAAATCGCGGACCAGTGTGAACTCTCGTTGCAGTGCAGTCATTTTCGGGCTCCTTTCTGGAGGGTCTTCAGATGCGTGTCGAGCCGGTCGAGGTTGGCATCCCAGTACTGGCGGTAACGCTCCAGCCAATCGGTGGCGACCTTGAACGCCGCCGGCTGGAGCCGGCACGGTCGCCACTGCGCGTCGCGCCCGCGGGTGATCAGCCCGGCCCGCTCGAGCACCTTCAGGTGCTTCGAAATGGCGGGCATGCTCATCGCGAACGGCGCCGCCAGTTCGGTCACCGACGCCTCACCCTTGGCCAGCCGGGCAAGGATGGCCCGACGGGTTGGGTCGGCCAGCGCGCCGAAGACCCGGCTCAACGCGTCGTCCGACATGTACTAAACCCTTCAGTTATTTAACTCATAAGTTCAATATAATCGCTTTCGTACCTCGGCGCAGGAACTATCCTGAGTAGCGAGGCACCGATGAACCGCGAAGAACTCTTCGCCTCGATCGTGGCTGCGCGCCCCGATCGTGAGGACACGGTGTACCTCGAGCGCCGCGGGGATTCCTACAACTGGCGGATCGTGCCCCTCGACGCCGTCGTCACCGAGGCGCCGTCTGATGATCCGGACGTCTGGATGTGCTTTTCCGCATGCTGGCCCGAGGATCCAGAACGGACGCGGGCGTTCTTCGACGATCTGCTGGCCGAACTCGAATCGATGGCCGACCGCACCGACCGGTGTCGGTGGCCACTCGATGACCCCTGGCCGCATTCGCACTGAACGGCAGGCATCGTGGATTTGCGCATCGACCCTGAGCAACGTGCGAGCTTCAAACGCTGTCGCAGGCAATGGGATTTCGCCGCACCGCACCGCCGTGGGCTCGAGCTTGTCGACAATGCCGGACCCGCCCTGCCCGCCGCGCTCAAGGATGCCCTCGCGGTCTACTACTACCCGGGCACCTGGGACTGGCAGCACGACCTGAAGCAATCGCTGGTGCACAAGGCGGTCGAGCGGTCGCTCAACGACGCAGGTGCGCGTGATCTCGTCGAGGCCGCCGCGGCGCTGCTGGACTGCTACGACGCATGGGCGATCACGATCGACGACTTCGCTCCGGTCAAGATCGATCACGACGTGGCGGGCATGATCGCCGATCCGGCGGACCCCGACCGGGGGCTGTTGGCGCCCGACGGATCCGGGGTTGTCTATGCGTGCAGGGTCGACCTGCTCGCGGTGGACGCGGCCGACGAGTACTGGGTCGTGCGCCACCTTATCGTCGACGACTGGCAGCACCAGGACACGCTGGTGCGCGACGAGGAGGCGGTTGCCGCCTGTTGGGCGTGGGAGCAGGACTACGTGGGCATGGAGATCGTCGGCACGCTCCACAACGAGGTGCGTATCGACGGCCCGCTCGACCGGCCCGCGCCAACGGCCGCCCGGGTGCGCGAACCGGTTGCCCAGCACGAGGGCAGTGGCGGAGGCCGGTCGATTCCGCAGCATCAACGGGAGTCGGCGAGGGCATCACGGGTCGACGCCGCGACCAGGTTCGACCAGCACACCGCGGGGCCGTTGCGCCGCACCCGCATCCGTCGCACCCGCCAGGAGATCGCGGCGGCAGGCGCGCAACTGGCCGCCGAAGCGCTCGACATGGCCGGCGAGCCCGCCATCTATCCCAACCCCGCGGCGCACTGTGCGGTGTGTGAGTTCGCCGCGCCGTGCCTGGCGCAATTCGAAGGCGCCGACCCGGAGCCGGTGTTGGCGGCGCATTTTCGCCGCCGGCCGCCGAGCGCCCAGTCCAAGCCGCGGTTGGGGCAAGCCACCTGGGGCTTCGGCAGGGGAGCAGCACCGCCGCGGTGGGAATAATAGCTATAGTCTTGACTTATATAAGTGCCAGCTTTTAAATTGAGGTGGTGCACGCGTTCGACGTCCTGGGGGATCCGGTGCGGCGCCGCATACTGGAACTGCTCGCCGAGGGTGAGATGTCGGCGGGGGCCATCGGCGCCGTCATTCAGGACGAGTTCGCGATCACCCAGCCCGCAGTGTCCCAGCATTTGAAGGTGCTGCGTGACAACGGATTTACGTCGATGCGGCCGGATGGTCAGCGGCGGCTGTACGCGGTGGACGGCAGGGCGTTGCGCGACGTCGACGAGTGGCTCGACGTGTTCCGCCGCTTCTGGACACCGCACCTCGAAGCGCTGGCACTGAAATCGCACGCGGCGCGGCTGACCGCACCGCGGCCGGGCCTACTTGGCCGAGGCCTAGAAACTAGAACACGTTCTAGCCAGGGGTGCCCGCCGGAGATATCCTCAAGCGATGCACGACCAGACACCTGTCCAGATTGCCTGGGTGACGCATGGCCTTGATGCCACCGAAAAGGCGCTGACCACGCTGTTGGGCGCCAAGAAGTGGGTTCGCATGCCCGGGGTCCACTTCGGTCCCGATACGTGCACCTATCGCGGTCGGCCGGCGGATTTCGTCGCCGACATCTCGCTGAGTTATGCCGGCGAGACCCAGCTCGAGCTCATCGCACCGGTGCAGGGTCAAAGCATCTACACCGAGTTTCTGGAGCACGCGGGGGCGGGCCTGCACCACATCTGCGTCGAGGCGGCCGACACCGACGACTTCGACGCCGCACTGGCCGACGCCGAACGTCACGGCGCAACCATCGTTCAGCAGGGCGTGATGCCTGGCGGCATGCGGTTCGCGTATGTGTCGGCCGAAGGCGCGGGCGTGCCCTACATCGAGATCGCGCACATCCCGCCCGAGATCCGGGCGTTCTTCGACTACGTGAAACAGGAGCAGCGGTGACCAGCGTTGAGCGACTTGCGCCAAGAGCATCCACGGAAGTCCCCGAAACCGTCAACACGGCCGACGTGACTTCGTGGTCCGATGAGGTCGACGTCCTGGTGATCGGCTTCGGTATCGCAGGCGGCTGCGCGGCCGTCAGCGCGGCGGCCGCAGGGGCCCGGGTATTGGTGCTGGAACGCGCGGCGGCCGCGGGTGGCACAAGCGCGATGGCTGGCGGCCACTTCTATCTCGGTGGCGGCACCGCGGTGCAACAGGCCACCGGTCACGCCGACAGCCCCGAGGAGATGTACAAGTACCTGGTCGCCGTGTCGCCGGATCCAGAGCACGACAAGATCCGCGCATACTGCGAGGGCAGCGTCGAGCACTTCAACTGGTTGGAGGACTTGGGTTTTGAGTTCGAGCGAAGCTACTACCCCGGAAAGATCGTCGTCCCGCCGGGCACCGAGGGCCTGTCGTACACGGGCAACGAAAAGGTATGGCCGTTCATCGACCAGGCGAAGCCCGCCCCGCGAGGGCACTCCGTGCCGGTCCCCGGGGAGCTGGGTGGTGCGGCAATGGTCATCGACCTGCTGGTCAAACGCGCCGACGAGCTTGGCGTTGAGGTCCACTATGAGACCGGTGCAACCAATCTGATCGTCGAAGACGGTGCGGTGGTCGGTGTTACCTGGAAGCACTTCAACGACACCGGCGCGATCAGGGCCAAGGCGGTGATCATCGCCGCAGGCGGTTTCGCGATGAACCCGGAGATGGTCGCAGAGCACACGCCGGCGCTGGGGCAGAAGCGGCGCACCAAGCACCACGGCTTGGTGGAGCCCTACATCTTGGGCAACCCCAACGACGACGGTCTGGGCATCCGACTGGGTGTCTCGGCGGGCGGCGTCGCCAAGAACCTTGACCAGATGTTCATCACCGCCGCCGCATATCCGCCGGAGATTCTGCTCACCGGCATCATCGTCAACAACCAGGGCCAGCGCTTCGTAGCCGAGGACTCCTATCACTCACGCACGTCGGCCTTCGTGCTGGAACAACCGGATCAGGCGGCGTTCCTGATCGTCGACGAGGCACACACGGAAATGCCACCGCTGCCGCTGATCCGGTTCATCGACGGCTGGGAGACCGTCGAGGAGATGGAGCAGGCGCTGGGAATTCCCGAGGGCAAGCTGGTGGTTTCTCTTAAGCGGTACAACGAGAATGCGGCGCGCGGCGAGGATCCGGACTTCCACAAGCAGCCGGAATACGTTGCGGCACAAGATACGGGGCCGTGGGCGGCATTTGATCTGTCGCTGGGCCGGGCGATGTACTCCGGGTTCACCCTTGGCGGTTTGGCGGTGACCGTCGACGGCCAAGTGGTGCGGGACGACGGCGGCGTCATCCCCGGTCTGTACGCCGCGGGCGCGTCCGCCTTGAACGTCACCCAGGACGCCAAGGGCTATGCCAGCGGAACGCAATTGGGCGAAGGCTCGTTCTTCGGTCGCCGCGCCGGAACTCACGCGGCCCGAACCTAGACCGGCGCGAGGCGCCAGGCGCCGTCGCCAAGCAGCTCGAGCCGCCGATCATGGTGCTGTTCGAGCGAGGGACGATGACTGACGCTGACCACGATGCAGTCCGGCAGCTGGGTGCGCAGCGCTCGGTACAGCGCGAACTCCTGGCCCTCGTCCAGCGCAGAGGTCGACTCGTCCAGGAATACCGCCTTCGGCTTGTTAAGGAGAACACGGGCGAACGCGATCCGTTGCTGCTCACCGGGCGAGAGCACCTTCGCCCAGTCGGCCACCTCGTCGAGCCGGCTGCCCAGGTGACCGAGCGTCACGGTGTCGAGCGCGACTTGGATTGCCGCGTCGTCGAATTCGCCCGCGAGGGCCGGATAGCAGATCACCGAACGCAGGTCGCCGAGCGGCACGTATGGCATCTGCGACAGGAACATGGTGTCGTCGGCCGGATGCCGCAACGTGCCCGACGTGAACGGCCAGAGCTGCGCGAGGCTCCGCAACAGAGTGGTCTTGCCGGTCCCCGAGCCGCCGGTGATCACCAACGATTCGCCCGAGTCCAGTCGGACGTCGAGCGGGTCGACCAGCCGCGTCCCATCCGGCGTCCGCACCTCGACTTCGTCGAGTTGGACCGACCCGTCAGTGCTCGGAAGCGTTGTCAATGACGGTAGCTCCCTTGCTGTTTCGTTGACGGTGATCAGCCCATCGAGGCGGATGATGGCCGCTCGATAGCCGGCGAACGCATCGTAGATGTTTCGGAAAAAGGCCAGCGAGTTCTGAACCCGTCCAAACGCCTGCGACGACTGGGTGACGTCGCCGAACTGGATCTGATGGTCGAATACCCGTTGAGCCTGGACGACCGTCGGGAGTGGGTCGACGATCTGACTCATCGACCGGTTCCAACCGAGGAACGCGATCTGGCGACGCACGAATGCTCGGTAATTGGCGATGACGGCCGCGAATCGGGTCATCAGCTGACCGCGTTCGGCACCTTCGCCTCGGTAGAGGCCGACGGCCTCGGCCGCATCACGCAGCCGCACCAACGCATAGCGGAACGCGGCGTTGGTGAGCTCGTTGCGGAAGGACAGCCGGATCAACGGGCGGCCGATCCAGAACGCGACCACCGTCGTGAAAAACACGTAGACCAAGGCCATCCAGAACAGGGCCTTCGGCACGGTGACACCGAAGAGCGTCAGCGGTCCCGACAGTCTCCACAGAATCGGGGTGAACTCGACCAGTGACACAAGGGCGAATACCCCTGAGAACAACAAGGTTTGGGCTGTCCCGACGTCCGGTGTGTTGGTTTGCGGACCGGTGCCGGTGGTGAAGATGTCGACGTCCTGCTGGATGCGCTGATCCGGGTTGTCGACCGGGTCATCGACGAACCGCCCCCGGTAGTAGGCATCGCCGGCGAGCCAGTCGCCGGTGAGCCGGTGGGTGAGCCACACCCGCCACCGGATGATGAACCGCTGCATCAGGTAGACGTCGAGAACACTGCGCACGACGTCGGTGAGAATCAGGCCGGCGAGTATCAGGATCGCCCACCAAAAGCCGGCCTTGGCAGCATCTCTCGCGGCCCCCTGGCTCTGGAACGCAGTTTGCAGTGCCGTGTACTGATCGTTGGACTGATAGCTGAACAGCACCGCGAGGCGAACATCGATCATGACCAACAGCATTAACACGCCCAACAAGGCCCAGACCGGAATGCTCTGTCGGCCCTTGAAATAGTCGCCGGTGATGCGCCAGAACTGCCGACCCCAGGTCGCGTACCGCGCGACCATTGCAAGCACAACCAGCAGGGCTATCGACGCGAGCGCCCAGGCTTTCGCCACCCAGAGCGCCGACGTGACCAACTCGTTGCCCCAGTCGAGCGTGGGCGTGAACGTTTCCATGCCGGGAAGCTACCCGGCGCTGGGTTACACCAGAGCCGGTTCCGGTTCGCCCCCCACTCGGCCGAGTCGCCATTCGCCCTCGCCGAGCAGCTCGAGTTCGTGCGTATGGTGCTGCTCGACGGTTCTGCGGTGGCTCACGCTGACCAGAATGGTGTCCGGCAGCTCTGTGCGCACCAGGTTGTAGCAGATGAACTCCAGGCCCTCGTCTAGCGCGGAAGTGGCCTCGTCGCAGAACACCACCTTGGGCTTGGTCAACAGGATGCGGGCGAACGCGATTCTCTGTTGTTCGCCGGGGGAGAGCACCTTTGCCCAATCGAGCACCTCATCGAGCCGGTCGACGAGGTGCGGGAGAGCTACCTTCAGTAGCGTGCGCTTCAGAGTGTTGTCGTCGATCGTGCCTTCCTTGCCGGGGTACGTCACCACGGCGCGCAGATCACCCAGCGGCACATACGGGCAGCTGCGACAGGAACATCGTCTCGTTGGGCCCGCACGGTCGCGTCAGCGTGCCCGAACAGAACGGCCACAATTCCGCCAGGCTGCGCAACAGCGTGGTCTTCCCGCTGCCGGACGGCCCGGTGACCACCAAGGTGTCGCCGACTTCCAGGCGCATATCGATCGGCTTGACGAGCTGTTTTCCGTCGGGTGTGCGGACCTCGACATCGGCGAGCTGAACCGTGCCGTCCACACATGGCAGGGTCCTCACTTCCGGCAGCGCCCTGCCTTCTTCGTTGGCGACGACCAGGCCGTGGAGGCGGATGATCGCGGCCCGGTAGCCGGCGAACTGGTCGTAGGCGTTACGGAAGAACGACAGGCCGTCCTGGATGCTGCCGAACGCCGACGCGGACTGTGTCATTGCGCCGAGCTTGATCTCACCGGTCAAGAAGCGGGGGAATTGCAAAAGATATGGCGGCAGCACGATGATCTGGCTCATCGAGAGGTTCCAGCCGTAGAAGCCGACCATCCTGTTCAGATACCGCTTGTAGTTGGAGACGACGGGCGCGAAGAGTCGCCGCAGCCCCGTGCGCTCGGCCACCTCGCCCCGGTAGAAGGCCACCGCCTCTGACGCGTCGCGCAACCGCACGAGCGCGTAGCGGAACGCCGCGTTGTACTTCTCGTTGTTGAAGGACAGCCAGATGATCGGTCTGCCGATCCAGAACGCGATGATGGTCGCTACAAGAACGTAGCCCAGCAGCATCCAGAACATCGCCCGCGGGAAGCTGACGCCGATGAAAGGCAGGGTGAGGGTGCCCGACAGGTTCCACAGGATAGCGGTGAATGAGATCATCGAGGTGATCGCCGAAACCGCGCCGAACAACAGCGTGGCCGCCGACGTGTTGTTGGGGGTGTTGGGCAGAGGCCCGACGCCGGCGGTGAAGATGTCGATGTCGGTCTGGATGCGCTGATCGGGGTTGTCGATGGTGTCGTCGATGAAGCGAGCGCGGTAATAGGCCTTGCCGTCCAGCCAGTCATTGGTAAGCCGATCGGTCAGCCAGGCGCGCCACCGCAGCATGAATCGCTGCATCAAGAACAGATCCAGCATCACGCGAGCGACGTGGATGGTGGCCAAGATGGCGAAAACGATGATGGAGAGCCAAAAGCCGTGCTTGCCCGAATTCCTCACCGCGTCGTCTCCGTTGCCAAGGCCCGCGGCGATCGACTGGAAGCTGCTCATCATGTCGTTGCCCTGGAAGCTCAGCAGCACGTCGATGCGAACGCCCATGACCACCGACAGCAACAGCACCGCCAGCCAGATCCAGACCTTGACGCTTGCGGGACCCTTGAAGTAGTCGCTGGTGATGCGCCAGAACTGCTTGCCCCATGTCGTGAACCGACCGATCAGCACCAGGATCACCATCGTGGCCACCGCCGCGATCACCCAGGCTTTGGCGATCCACCACAGCGATGTCACCAGTTCGTTGCCCCAGTCCAGCGTCGGGGTGAACATATTGTCCATCTCGGAAAAATACCTCGGCAATTGGTGATAGCGCCCCTGGGAGGCCTCAACTCCTGGTCGGGAGCGGGTCGAGCCGCCAATCTCCGTCGCCGACCAGCTCCAGGTGACGGCCATGGAACTGCTCCACCGTGTTGCGGTGACTCACGCTGACCAGAATGGTGTCCGGGAACTCGGCGCGGATCAGTTCGTAGAGCATCAGCTCGAGGCCCTCGTCCATCGCCGAGGTCGACTCGTCGAGAAACACCGCTCGCGGCTTGGCCAGAAGGACGCGGGCGAAGGCGATCCTCTGCTGCTCGCCAACGGAGAGCATCTTCGCCCAGTCCCGCGCCTCGTTGAGGCGGATGGCGAGGTGTGACAGGGCGACCTTGATCAGGGCCTGTTGGATCTCGCGGTCGTCGACGACGCCCTCCGCGTGTGGATACGACACGACCGCGCGGAGGTCGCCGAGGGGGATGTAGGGCAGCTGAGGCACGAACATGGCATCGGGCCGGCTCGAGGGCAGGCGCACACTGCCGGATACGAACGGCCAAAGCCCTGCCAGGCTCTGCAGCAATACGGTCTTGCCGATGCCGGACGGACCACTGATCAGCAGCGTGTCACCCGGCTCCAGCCGGAAGTCAAGGTCGCGGATGAGGTGCTCGCCATCGGGAGTGCGGACTCCGACACCGTCAACCTCGAGCGCGCCGTCCTCGGACGCAGTCGTTGGCGCCTGGGTGAACCTGCGGGCGACCGAGTTCTCGTCGACCAATCCGTCCAAGCGGATGATCGCCGCCCGATAGCTCGCGAACGAGTCGTACGCATCCCGGAAGAACGACAGCGAGTTGTGGATCGTGTGAAATGCGGTCGCCGACTGGAAGATATCGCCGAGCGATATCTGACGCGCGAACAGCCGTGGCGCCTGCACGATGAACGGCAAAGGGTCGATCGCTTGACTCATGGACAGGTTCCAACCCGTGAACAACACCATCCGGTTCCGCCAATTGCCGTAGTTGTCCATGACTGCCGACAGACGGCCGTTGAGCACATTGCGTTCGGCGTTCTCGCCCCGGTACAAGCCGACGGCGGCGCTCGCGTCTCTCAACCGGACGAGTGCGTACCGGAAGCCGGCATTGAGAAGTTCGTTCATGAAGCTCAACCGGATCAGCGGCCTGCCGATGACGAACGCGATGATGGTGGCGGCGAGCACGTAGACGATGACGACCCAGAACAGGGCCCTGGGGAGGGTGAATGTACCCAGTGTCAATGGCCCCGAGAGCCGCCAGAGGATCGTGCTGAACGAAAACACGGACACCACGGCCTCAACTGCACCGAACAACAACAGATGATCAGAGGTGTATGCCGGGTTGTTCGGCTGGCCACCGACGCCCGCGGTGAAGATGTCGATGTCTTGCTGGATGCGTTGGTCCGGGTTGTCGATCGGCCGGCGCGAGAACTGGCTGCGGAAGTAGGCATAGTCGCCGAGCCAGTCGTCAATGAAGCGACGGCTCAGCCAGATTCGCCAACGCATGATGAACCGTTGCGTCAAGTACAAGTCCGCCAGCGTCCGCGCCACATAGCACACCGCCAGGACCGCGAAAACAACGATCGTCGACCAAAACCCGCGTATGCCAGTGTTTCTCGCCGAATCGGGCTGGAAGGTGACTTGAAGCGCAGAGAACAGATCGTTGGCGTAATAGCTGAGAAGCACGTTGATGCGAACAACGAGGATCGCCGACAACAGCAACAGCCCGACCACGGCCCACACCGGCGCGCTCTGCCTGCCCTTGAAGTAGTCACCGGTGATGCGCCAGAACTGGCGTCCCCACTCGGTCGTCCGCCCGACCACGAAGAGCACCACCAGCAGAGACGAAGCGGTGATCACCCACACTTGCAGCACCCACAGGGTCGAGTTGACGAGTTCGTGGCTCCAGTCAATCGACGGCCTGAACGTGTTCATCCGGCGACACCTCCCTCGGGCCGGGCAGCCTGCGGCGAAGCTACCGCAGCTTGCGGCGGCTGAGGCGGATGTGGTCGCAGTTGCTAGGCGAAAGTCGCCCCCAGGTGAGCCACCAGTTGCTCTGGGTAGACGCCAGAGGCGGCAAGACTCAGGTAGCCGTCGGGGCGCACGACATACGCCGACGGCCCGGCAGGCGCGTAGGCCCTGGCGAACTCGCCGTCGCTGTCGCGGATCAGAGGCAGCTCCGTGGCGGTGACGTCCGCGCCCGGAGCGGCGATCAGATACACGTCCATCCGGCCGTGGGCGGCGCTGACCGCTGCCGCGGCGACCCGGTCGAACGCCGCGACGTCGACGGGCCCGTCCGGCGCGTACAGCAGCGTGGTGTGCTCGCGCCTGCCCAAGAGCGAGAACAGCCGCACCGGCCCGGTCACCGCGGCACGGGTCAGGCCTGTCGCGTCCGGGGCACGGGCGCCCGCGCCGTCGGCGACGATCGGGCTGCCCGCGTAGTTGATGAGCAGCTGGGCTTCGCGGCGGATGACGTAGCCGATGTCGGCCGAGTCGGCGCCGATGCCTTCCCTGGCGCTGCGCACGGTCCGCCCGACGACCTCTTCGCCGACGGGCCGCCGCTCGGCGTCATAGCTCTCCAACAGCCCGGGCGCGGCCTGACCGGAGAGGGCCAGGGCGAGCTTCCAGGCCACGTTGTGGGCGTCCTGGATGCCGGTGTTCATCCCCTGCGCGCCCGTGGGCGGATGAATGTGCGCGGCGTCGCCTGCGACGAACACCCGGCCCTTCCCGTAGGCGTCGACGATGCGGTGGCTGATCCGGAAGACCGAGGACCATCGCATGTTGCGCGCAGTCGTCGGCTCGGGGGAGAGCCGGTCCAGCACGGCCTGGATGTGGTGCAACCGGGGAGTGTCCCCGTCGGTCAGCTCGTCGGGAACCAGCATCGACATCCGGTAGCGCCGCCGCGCTGAGCATGTACTGCTCTTCGAAGGCCGCGCCCTCGAACGTCAACCCGAGCCCCTTTCGCACCGCGCTGTGCGCTCCGTCGGCGCCGACGAGGTAGGCCGCCCGCACCGTCTGCTCGCTGGTGTCGCCGACCAGGGTGGCGGTCACACCGTCGACATCCTGCTCAAAGCCGCTGACCCGCACGCCGCGCTGCACCTGCACGCCGTGCATCGCCAACTCGTCGCGCAGGATTGCTTCCGTGGCCTACTGCGGAATCGCGACGAAGCCGAACGGAATGTCGTCAGGCAATGTCATGTCGAGCTGCGTGACCCGTTCACCGTTGACGTAGACGACCTGGCCCCGCATCAACAAGGCCGCGTCGAGGATGCGGCGCAGCACCCCCATGCCCTCGAACACCTCGAGCGTCCGGGGTTGCACCCCAACGGCTTTCGCATATTGTGGCGGTTCGACAAGCGGATCGACGATGCGGCATGCGACGCCGCGCCGGGCGAGCTCGATGGCGGCCGTCATGCCGATCGGGCCTGCACCGGCGATCAACACTTGCGTCTCTGGGGCGTCGCTCATGGCCGCGATTATGCTGCGGCCATGAGCATCGAGGCTCCAGTTATGGTCAACGCCGGACATCTGATCGCCCGGCGGTTGCGCGCCAGCGGCATCGACACCATCTTCACCCTTTCCGGCGGGCACCTGTTCTCCATCTACGACGGCTGCCGCGCCGAGAACATCCGGCTGATCGACACCCGCCACGAGCAGACGGCCGCCTTCGCCGCCGAAGGCTGGTCGAAGGTGACCAGGGTACCCGGCGTCGCGGCCCTCACCGCGGGTCCGGGCGTCACCAACGGGATGAGCGCGATGGCGGCCGCACAGCAGAACCAGTCACCGCTGGTGGTGCTCGGCGGGCGTGCGCCCGCGTTGCGTTGGGGGCAGGGGTCGCTGCAGGAGATCGACCATGTGCCGTTCGTGGCGCCGCTGACGCGGTTCGCCGCCACCGCGCAGTCGGCGGACGCGGTCGGGCCGCTCATCGACGATGCGCTGAGGGCCGCGGTCGGTGCGCCCTCCGGCGTCGCGTTCATCGATTTCCCGATGGATCACGTGTTCAGCGAGGCTCATGACACCGGCGGCCCGGGCGCGCTGGCCGATCCTCCGATTCCGGTCAGCCCGGACGGGAATGCCTTGGATACCGCCGCACGACTGCTGGCCGAAGCCCAGCGACCGGCGATCATGGCGGGCACCAACGTGTGGTGGGGGCACGCCGAGGCGGCACTGCTGAACCTGGCCGAGGCCCTGCGCATCCCGGTGCTGATGAACGGCATGGCTCGCGGCACGGTGCCTGCCGATCATGAACTGGCGTTTTCACGTGCTCGGTCAAAAGCGTTGGGGGAAACCGATGTTGCGCTCGTTGTCGGGGTGCCGATGGACTTCCGACTCGGCTTCGGCGGCGTGTTCGGTGCGCAGACCAAACTGATCGTCGCCGACCGCGTCGAAACCGATCGTCCGCATCCGCGCGACGTCGCGGCAGGGCTCTACGGCGATCTGAGCGACCACTTGTCGGCGCTGGCGGTCGGCGGCGCCGGTGAGCACGAAGGCTGGATCGGCGAATTGCGGGCGGTCGAGAGCGCCGCACGGGCAGCCGAGCAGGCGGAGTTGGACGACGGCCGCACCCCGTTGCACCCGATGCGGGTGTACGCCGAACTCAAGCCGCTGCTGGACCGCGACGCGATCGTCGTCATCGACGCAGGCGACTTCGGCTCCTACGCCGGGCGGGTCATCGACAGCTACGTGCCGGGCGCGTGGCTGGACAGCGGGCCGTTCGGATGCCTGGGCTCGGGCCCCGGCTATGCACTGGCCGCGAAGCTGGCCCGGCCCGATCGGCAGGTGGTGCTGTTGCAGGGCGACGGCGCATTCGGCTTTTCCGGCATGGAGTGGGACACGTTGGTGCGCCACGGCGTTCACGTCGTTTCGGTGATCGGCAACAACGGCATCTGGGCGCTGGAGAAGCATCCGATGGAGATGCTGTACGGCTACTCGGTGGTGGCCGAGCTTCGGCCGGGCACCCGCTACGACGAGGTCGTCGCCGCGCTCGGCGGGCACGGTGAGCTGGTGTCGGCGCCGGCGGAGGTGCGTCCCGCACTGGAGCGTGCTTTCGATGCCGGGCTGCCCGCTGTGGTGAACGCCCTGACTGACCCGACGGTGGCGTACCCGCGCCGGTCGAATCTGGCGTAGCCCGGACGCTCGCCAGGCCGTAATTCGATGGACTCCTTGAACTTTGGCGTCCATTCTGGTGACGTGGAGGTCAGACTGCATTCGTCCGTCGACGAGTTTCGCCTGATCGCGGAGCCGCTGTATCGCCGCGACGCGGTCGCCCACACCATCGAGCTCACCCTGCTGCGGGCGGGCGTGTTTCCCCAGAACTCGCTCCTTCTCACGATGTGGGACGGGCATGAGCCAGTCGGCGCGGCGCTGCAAACACCGCCATATCCACTGGCGTGCAACGGAATTCCCGTCGACAGGATGGATACCGTCGCCCGCAGGCTCATCGAATGGCATCCCGAACTGACCGGTGTCCGCGGCGCACGGTCCATTGCTCTTGCCTTCGCGGATGCATGGCACGGGATTACAGGACGAGCCGCGAAGCTGAGTGCTGAAGAACGCCTCTATCGGTTGGGGACCTTGCGCACGCCGAGCGGTGTGACTGGTACTGCGCGACTCGCCACCGACGACGACCGCGGCCAACTCGTGGAATGGGTTGAGCTTTTCTTCCAAGAAACCTTCGGTCAGCGTGAGGAGGCCGCGGGCGAGCGGTTCGTCGACACCGCGAACCAAGTCGGTGACCGATTCGTGCTGTGGGAGGCCGACGGCACACCGGACAGCATGGCGATGCTGCGCGCGCCCGCGGCCAAAGTTTCGCGCATCGGCCCGGTATTCACACCGCGGGACCGGCGTGGCCACGGCTACGGCTCGGCCGTCACGGCGGCGGCCGCGGATCTGGCACACCGCACTGGCACGCCGGACGTCGTGCTGTTCACCGATCTGGCCAATCCGGTGTCGAATGCCATCTATCAACGGATCGGCTTCGAACCCGTCGTCGACAGCGTCCGGATCGACTTCGTCACCGTCGGCTGACGCGAGCGTCCGCAAAATGCCACGCACCGACGGCGTGCCCGCGTACAGACGGTCGCTCGCGGCAGTTGGCGGGCCGCGTACCGTAAACGTGTGGCGAAGACCAAAACCCGCACCTCAGGTCGTGTCAGCAACCGGTTCTGGAAGCTGCTCGGCGCCAGCGCCGACAAGGATCAGGCCCGCTCGACGGCGCAGGTGCGCGACTCGGCGGAGTTTAACGATAGGGCCGCCGACCTCGACGACGAGCAGCTGCGCAAGGCCGCCCAGCTGCTGAATCTCGACGACCTGGCCGATTCCGCGGACATCCCGCAGTTCCTGGCGATCGCCCGCGAGGCGTCCGAGCGGACCACCACGCTGAAGCCGTTCGACGTCCAGCTGCAGGGCGCGCTTCGGATGCTGGCCGGCGACGTTGTCGAAATGGCCACCGGTGAGGGCAAGACGCTGTCGGGTGCGATCGCCGCGGCCGGCTATGCGCTCGGCGGGCGCAACGTGCACGTCATCACCATCAACGACTACCTGGCCCGCCGCGACGCCGAGTGGATGGGCCCGCTGCTCGAGGCGATGGGGCTGACGGTCGGCTGGATCACCGCCGACTCGACGTCAGACGAGAGGCGCGAGGCCTACAAGTGCGACATCACCTATGCCTCGGTCAACGAGATCGGCTTCGATGTCCTGCGCGACCAGCTGGTAACCGACGTCGACGATCTGGTGTCGCCGAACCCCGATGTCGCGCTGATCGACGAGGCCGACTCGGTGCTCGTCGACGAAGCGCTGGTGCCGCTGGTCCTCGCGGGCACCACCCACCGCGAGACGCCGAAGGTGGAGATCATCCGGCTGGTCGGTGAGTTGGTCGCGGAAAAGGCCGACGGCACATACTTTGCCACCGATGCCGACAGCCGCAACGTCCATCTCACCGAGTCCGGCGCGCAGAAGCTCGAGGCCAAGCTCGGCGGCATCGACCTGTACTCCGAAGAACACGTCGGCACTACCCTGACCGAGGTCAACGTCGCATTGCACGCCCATGTGCTGCTGCAGCGCGACGTGCACTACATCGTCCGCGACGACGCGGTGCACCTCATCAACGCCTCCCGCGGCCGCATCGCGCAGCTGCAGCGCTGGCCCGACGGCCTGCAGGCCGCCGTCGAGGCCAAGGAGGGCATCGAGACCACCGAGACCGGCGAGGTCCTTGACACCATCACGGTTCAGGCCTTGATCAACCGGTACCCGACGGTGTGTGGCATGACGGGCACCGCGCTGGCCGCCGGAGAACAGCTGCGCCAGTTCTACAAGCTCGGCGTGTCGCCAATTCCGCCGAATACTCCCAACATTCGCGAAGACGAGGCCGACCGCGTGTACATCACCGCGGCCGCCAGGAACGACGCCGTCATCGACCACATCAAGGACGTGCACGCGACCGGCCAGCCCGTCCTGGTCGGCACCCGCGACGTCGCCGAATCCGAGGAATTGCACGAGCGGCTGGTCAAGGCCGGCATCCCCGCGGTCGTGTTGAACGCGAAGAACGACGCCGAGGAGGCCCGCGTCATCGCCGAGGCCGGCAAGTTGGGTTCGGTCACCGTGTCCACCCAGATGGCGGGCCGTGGCACCGACATCCGGCTCGGTGGCTCCGATGCAGCCGACCACTCCGCCGAGAAGAAGCAAGTTGCCGAACTCGGCGGGCTGCACGTCATCGGCACCGGCCGCCACCACACCGAACGGCTGGACAATCAGCTGCGCGGCCGCGCCGGACGCCAGGGCGATCCCGGCTCGTCGGTGTTCTTCGCCAGTTGGGAAGACGATGTGGTGGTGGCCCACCTCGAGCCGAACAAGCTTCCCATGCAGACCGACGAGGACGGCCGAATCGTCAGTAACAAGGCCGCCACGCTGCTGGACCACGCGCAGCGCATCGCCGAAGGCCGGATGCTCGACATACATGCCAACAACTGGCGCTACAACCAGCTGATCGCGCAGCAGCGGGCGATCATCGTCGAGCGCCGCGACACCTTGCTGCGGACACCGACCGCACGCGAGGAGCTGGCCGAGCGGGCAGCCAAGCGCTATGAGGAAATCGTCGACGACCTCGGCGAGGAGAAGCTGGAGAAGATCTGCCGGCTGATCATGCTCTACCACCTGGACCGGGGCTGGGCCGACCACCTGGCGTATCTGGCCGACATCCGGGAAAGCATTCACCTGCGGGCGCTGGGCAATCAGACCCCGATCGACGAGTTCCACCGGATGGCGGTCGACGCGTTCGCCTCGCTGGCCGCCGACGCGATCGAGGCGGCCCAGCAGACATTCGAGACCGCCGCCGCCATCGAGGACGAGCCGGGCGTGGACCTGTCCAAACTCGCTCGGCCCACCTCCACGTGGACGTACATGGTGCACGACAATCCGCTGGCAGACGAGTCCATGTCGGCGCTGAGCCTGCCAGGGGTCTTCCGATAGGTTTAGCCCATGGCGGGCGCCGAGGGGGATGTGCGCAACCGGGTGCTGACGGTGCCCAACGCGCTCTCAGTGCTGCGCCTGTTGTTGGTGCCGGTCTTCCTCTACCTGTTGCTCGTGGCCCACGCCAGGGGTTGGGCGGTGGGCGTGCTGATGTTCAGCGGGTTCTCCGACTGGGCCGACGGCAAGATCGCGCGGCTGTTCGCCAACCAGTCGTCGCGGCTGGGGGAGCTGCTCGACCCGGCCGTAGATCGCATCTACATGGTGACAGTGCCTGTGGCGCTGGCGATTTACGGCGCAGTGCCGTGGTGGATCGTGCTCACGCTACTCGGGCGTGACGCCGTGCTGGCCGCGACGCTGCCGGTGCTGCGCAGCCGGGGATTGACCGCGCTGCCGGTCAGCTACATCGGCAAGGCCGCCACCTTCGCACTGATGTCGGGCTTCCCGCTGATCCTGCTCGGCCAGTGGGACGCACTGTGGAGCCGCGTCGTCCTTGCGTGTGGATGGGCGTTCTTGATCTGGGGCGTGGCCATGTATCTGTGGTCGGGGGTGCTGTACCTGATCCAGGTGGCGATGGTGGTGAGGCAACTGCCCAAGGTGTCGACATGAGCATGCTGGGCGGCTACGACCCCCAAGCCGGGCGCAACGCCCACGAGGCCGACAAGCCGACGCTGATCCCCGTGCCGTCGCTGCTGCGCTCGCTGCTCTCAGATCATCTCGATCCGGGTTACGCCGCGGCGGCGGAGGCGAAAGCCGGTGGCGCGAACCGCCGAACGTGGTGGCAGGCGTGGACGTGGCAGATCTGCGGCGCGCTGGTGATCGCGGCGGTGTTCGCCGCCGCGGTCGCCCAGGCGCGCTCGACGGCACCCGGTGTGCGCGAGACGCAGCACGTGCTGGCGGGAAGCGTCAAGTCCGCTGAAACCACCGCCAACGACGCCACCGGCCGGCGCAACGCGCTTACCGCGCAGGTGGACGCCGAGCGGCGCACCCGGCTCGAAGGCGACGAACGCGGCCAGCAGCTGCTGGGCAGTCTCGACCAGGCGAACTTCGCGGCGGCCGCCACACCGGTGATCGGACCCGGCCTGACCATCACCGTCACCGACCCGGGGATGTCCAAAGACCTCAGCGACGTCTCGAAGGAACGCGTTGCGGGCAGCCAGCAGGTCATCCTTGACCGCGATCTGCAGCTGGTCGTCAACTCGCTGTGGGTCAGCGGCGCGGAGGCCATCTCGGTGGGCGGAGTTCGCGTCGGCCCGAACGTGACGATCCGGCAGGCGGGCGGCGGCGTCCTGGTCGACAATCAACCGATCAGCAGCCCATACGTCATTCTCGCGGTCGGACCGCCGCACGCCATGCAGGACGCGTTCGACCGCAGCCCCGGCCTACAGCGACTTCGGCTGCTGGAGACCGGCTACGGCGTCGTGGTGAATGTCAGCGCAGGCAACGGCCTGACGCTGCCGGCCGGTTCGGTTCGAGATATCAACTTCGCCAAGCAGATTGGGCCTTAGTGATCGGACGCAAATGATCGGAATCGCCGCACTTGTCATCGGGATCGTGCTGGGTCTGGTGTTTCACCCCAGCGTCCCCGAGGTCATCCAGCCGTACCTGCCGATCGCGGTGGTGGCCGCGCTCGACGCGGTGTTCGGCGGTTTGCGGGCTTATCTGGAGCGCATCTTCGACTCGAAGGTGTTCGTGGTCTCGTTCGTCTTCAACGTGCTGGTTGCCGCGCTGATCGTCTACGTCGGCGACCAACTCGGGGTCGGCACCCAGCTGTCCACCGCGATCATCGTGGTGCTCGGCATCCGGATCTTCGGCAATGCAGCCGCCCTGAGGCGCAGATTGTTCGGCGCATGAGCGATGAGTGAGCACCCGCCCCAGCACGCCGCCGAGCCGGAACATCACGGCCGCCACGAGTTGCCGCCCGACGAGCCGGCGCCGGAGATCGGCGATCTGCACGCAGGCGGGGTGAAGGGCGTGGCGCGCAGGGGCCGCTCGCAGCTCGTGTTCGGCGCCCTGGCCGTACTGCTGTGCGTGCTGCTCGGCATCGCGATCGTCACGCAGGCGCGGCAAACCGAATCCGGTGACTCACTGGAGACGGCGCGGCCCGCCGATCTGCTGGTGCTGCTGGATTCGCTGCAGCAGCGGGAGGCCGCGCTCAACACCGAAGTCAGCCGACCTGCAGCGCAACCTGGCGCAGTTGCAGGCGTCGGGCAGCAGCGACCAGGCCGCGATCGAGAACGCGCAGGCCAGGCTGGCCGCGCTGTCGATATTGATCGGCACCGTCGCCGCCACGGGTCCCGGTGTGACGCTGACGATTGAGGACACCACGCCGGGCGTGCCCGCTGAGACCATGCTCGACGTGATCAACGAGCTGCGGGCGGCCGGCGCCGAAGCGATGGAGATCCGCGGCGGGGGAGCGGCGGTCCGGGTCGGCGTCGACACCTGGGTGGTCGGGACCCCCGGCGCGCTTGTCGTGGACAGCGCGACGCTTAACCCGCCGTATTCGGTTCTGGCGATTGGTGATCCGCCCACGCTGGCCGCGGCGATGAACATCCCAGGCGGCGCGATGGACAGCGTGAAGCGCGTCGGCGGCTCGATGGTGGTACAACAGTCCGACCGCGTCGACGTGACCGCCTTGCGGCAACCGAAACCCCGCCAATACGCTCAGCCAGTCAAATGAGCACTTGTCCACGAGGAGCGCCGTGAGCGAAATCCCAGACGACCTTTACTACACGGAGGAACACGAGTGGGTCCACCGCACCGGCGATGACACCGTACGGGTCGGCATCACCGACTACGCTCAGTCGGCGCTCGGCGACGTGGTGTTCGTCCAGTTGCCCGACGTCGGTGCCGACGTGACAGCCGGCGAGTCGTTCGGTGAAGTGGAATCGACCAAGTCGGTGTCCGACCTTTACGCGCCCGTCAGCGCGAAAATCGTTGCGGTCAACGGCGATCTGGAAGCAAACCCGCAACTGGTCAACTCCGACCCCTACGGCGAAGGGTGGCTCGTCGACCTCCAAATTGACGCCTCGTCGCTGGAGGACGCCCTCGCCGGACTGCTTGACGCGGACGGCTACCGCGCGACTGTGGCCGAATGACGAGTTGTTAGGGTTTTGAGACCGAAGTCCAACACACAAGCGGATCCGGTGGTGGTGGACACAATGATGTCTACTGCGCGGTACGGTCAACACCAGACGCATCACGGCTGGGGGTCCCGGCCTGATGTCGCCACGGCAGCCAGTGAGGAGCAGCGGGTGACGGAAAAGGACCACAACTCTGGGGCTGACCAGACGTCTGAGGAAGTCACCGTGGAGACGACATCGGTCTTCCGCGCCGACTTCCTCAACGAGCTGGACGCTCCGGCCGCGGCCGGCACCGAGGGCGCGGTCTCGGGTGTAGAGGGGCTGCCCGCCGGGTCGGCGCTACTGGTCGTCAAGCGCGGTCCCAACGCAGGCTCGCGATTCCTGCTCGACCAGCCCACCACCTCGGCCGGTCGGCACCCCGACAGCGACATCTTCCTCGACGACGTCACGGTCAGCCGCAGGCACGCCGAGTTCCGGCTCGAGGGAGGCGAGTTCCAGGTCGTTGACGTCGGCAGCCTCAACGGCACCTACGTCAACCGTGAACCCGTCGATTCCGCCGTGCTGGCCAACGGTGACGAGGTGCAGATCGGCAAGTTCCGCCTGGTGTTTCTGACCGGGCCCAAGGGCGACGACGACAGCGGCCCGGGCAGCTAAGTGACCGCCCCCGACAGACCCGCTTTGGCCGGGATGTCGATCGGAGCGGTCCTCGATCTGCTGCGAGGCGACTTCCCGGACGTGACCATCTCCAAGATCCGGTTTCTGGAAGCCGAAGGCCTGGTCACCCCTGAGCGCACCGCGTCGGGATATCGGCGGTTCACCGCCTACGACTGCGCGCGACTGCGGTTCATCCTGACCGCCCAGCGCGATCAGTATCTGCCGTTGAAGGTCATCAAGGCGCAGCTGGACGCCCAGCCCGACGGCGAACTGCCCCGGAGCGGATCCGCTTACGGCGTACCGCGTTTGGTTCCTGTGGATGCGGCGTCCGACAAGAGCGCCGACGGGCTGTCAGGCGTCGCACCCACCCAGGTGCGGCTGCGGCGCGAAGATCTGCTGGCCCGATCGGGCATCGACGAAGCCCTGCTGACCGAGCTGATCAAGGCAGGGGTGATCAAGTCGCGGACAGCGGGCTTCTTCGACGACCACTCGGTGGTGATCGCGCAGTGCGCGCGGGCCCTGGCGGAGTACGGCGTGGAACCGCGGCACCTGCGGGCGTTTCGCTCGGCGGCCGACCGTCAGTCCGATTTGATCGCCCAGATCGCGGGTCCGGTGGTCAAGGCGGGCAAGGCAGGAGCCCGTGACCGCGCCGACGATCTGGCCCGCGAGGTGGCTGCGCTGGCGATCACGTTGCACACGTCGCTGATCAAGTCCGCCGTACGCGACGTTCTGGATCGCTGAGGATTAGACTCGTTTTCGACGGCTTCTTTGTGCGGAGGGCAGACACAAATGGGTGAGGTTCGTGTGGTCGGCATTCGCGTGGAGCAGCCGCAGAACCAGCCTGTGCTGCTGCTGCGGGAAGCCAACGGTGACCGCTACTTGCCGATCTGGATCGGTCAGCCCGAGGCGGCAGCCATCGCACTTGAACAGCAGGGCCACGAGCCTGCGCGGCCGCTGACGCACGATCTGATCCGAGATCTCATTACCGCGCTTGGTCATTCGCTCAAGGAGGTGCGCATTGTCGACCTCCAGGAGGGCACCTTCTACGCGGACCTGATCTTCGACCGCGACATCAAGGTGTCGGCGCGGCCGTCGGACTCGGTGGCCATCGCCCTGCGCGTCGGCGTCCCGATCTACGTCGAGGAGGCGGTGCTCGCGGAGGCCGGACTGCTGATTCCCGACGAGAACGACGAGGAAGCGGCGGGCGCGGTCCGCGAGGACGAGGTCGAGAAGTTCAAGGAGTTCCTCGACAGCGTGTCGCCCGACGACTTCAAGGCGACGTAAGGCAGCTCCCCTACTGGCGTGTAGGCCCAGTCCAGCGGTTTTGTCACGGAAACATTTCGTCGCGCTCGACACGCGGCGCGGGTTTCTTCCAACTGCGAATTGGGCAGCCATACTTGGCGGCGACGAGCAGTCATGAATCAACCGGAAGCGTATGCTCGACACATTCGGGCTTTGGCAAATGTGTGCCCACGCAGGTCACAGACGCGAGTTCGATCGGCGAGAGGATTCGACAGTGGGAGACACGCCACGTCAAGAGCAGCTGGACCTGTCCACCAGCAGCGGGTCCACTGAATCGCCAGCCAGTACGCCCAGCGAACCCGTGCAGGCCGGTCTGTTCCCCGACAACTCGGTGCCGGACGAACTCGTGGGCTACCGCGGTCCCAGCGCCTGCCAGATCGCCGGAATCACCTACCGCCAGCTCGATTACTGGGCGCGGACCTCGCTCGTCGTGCCGTCCATCCGCAGCGCGGCCGGTTCGGGTAGCCAGCGGCTCTACTCGTTCAAGGACATCCTGGTTCTCAAGATCGTCAAGCGCCTGCTGGACACCGGAATCTCGCTGCACAACATCCGCGTCGCCGTCGACCATCTGCGTCAGCGCGGCGTTCGCGATCTGGCCAACATCACGCTGTTCTCCGACGGCACCACGGTTTACGAGTGCACGTCGGCCGAGGAAGTCGTCGACCTGCTGCAGGGCGGCCAGGGCGTGTTCGGCATCGCGGTCTCCGGTGCCATGCGGGAACTGACCGGCGCGATCGCCGACTTCCCCGGTGAGCGCGCCGACGGCGGCGAGTCGATCGCCACGCCCGAGGATGAGCTGGCCTCGCGTCGGAAGCACCGCGACCGCAAGATCGGCTGATACAACGCGTTCGCTGGCCGGCCGGTAGAATCGGGTGTGCATCGCCCTTGTGCGGGAGAGTTCCGTGGCCGCCAGCCGCGGACGCCGAAGGAGCAACACCTCTCCGTCAACCTCTCAGGCACCCAGGACCGCGCAAGGCCCCGATGCCTCTGGAAAGCGGTAAGCGTCTCGCTTACCCGCCCAAGGGGAAAGGCGCCTTCGCGCAAGGCCGCCGAATCTCTCAGGCGCCCGTGACGGGTTGACGACAGAGGGGGAGGAACCCACGGTTCCTGCCCTAACGCGTCGGGAGTACACGTCAGTGTTTGATCACATCCAACCCAATTTCGCCGATCGCCACATCGGACCGGACGCCGATGCCGTCGCGACCATGCTCAAGACCATCGGCGTGGGGTCTCTGGACGAACTGGCCGACAAGGCGCTGCCCGCAGGCATCCTCGACGCGCTGTCCGACGACGGCGCCGCGCCCGGCCTCGATCAGCTGTTGCCTGCCGCCAGCGAGCAGGAAGCGCTGGCCGAACTGCGCGCCCTGGCAGACTCCAACACCGTCGCCGTGTCGATGATCGGGCAGGGTTACTTCGACACGCTGACGCCACCGGTGTTGCGCCGCAACATACTTGAGAACCCGGCCTGGTACACCGCCTACACTCCGTACCAGCCCGAGATCAGCCAGGGCCGACTCGAGGCGCTGCTGAACTTCCAGACGATGGTCGCCGACCTGACCGGGCTGGAGATCGCAAACGCGTCGATGCTCGACGAGGGCACCGCCGCCGCCGAGGCGATGACGCTGATGCACCGCGCGGTGCGCGGGCCGTCGCACCGGCTGGCCGTCGACGCCGACGTGTACCGCCAGACCGCCGCGATCCTGGCCACCCGTGCCGAGCCGCTTGGCATCGAGATCGTCACCGCCGACCTTCGCGCCGGCCTGCCCGACGGCGACTTCTTCGGCGTGATCACGCAGCTGCCCGGCGCCAGCGGCGCGGCCGTCGACTGGACCGAGTTGGTGGCCGCTGCACACGACCGCGGCGCGCTGGTCGCGGTGGGCGCCGACCTGCTGGCGCTGACGCTGATCACCCCGCCCGGCGATATCGGCGCCGACGTCGCGTTCGGCAGCACCCAACGTTTCGGTGTGCCAATGGGATTCGGTGGACCGCACGCGGGCTACCTCGCCCTGCACGCCAAACATGCCCGCCAACTCCCCGGCAGGCTGGTCGGCGTGTCACAGGATGCCGACGGCGCGCCCGCGTACCGGCTGGCGCTGCAGACCCGCGAGCAGCACATCCGCCGGGACAAGGCCACCAGCAATATCTGTACCGCGCAGGTGCTGCTGGCGGTGATCGCCGCCATGTACGCCAGCTATCACGGTGCAGACGGTCTGGCCGGGATCGCGCGCAGCGTGCATGGGCGTGCACGCAAGCTGGCCGCCGGGCTGACGGGGGCGGGCGTCGAGGTGGTGCATGACCGGTTCTTCGACACCGTGCTCGCCCGCGTGCCGGGCCGGGCCGCAGCGGTTCAGGCCGCGGCCAAGGAGAGCGGCATCAACATCTGGCTCGTCGACGCCGACCACGTCTCGGTGTCGTGCGACGAGGCCACCACCGACGACCATGTGGCGACGGTGCTCGAAGCGTTTGGAGCCGCAACGGCGGCGACATCAAACGGCAGCATGGCGCTCGACAGAGTCGGCGACGGCCCCGACATCGCCACCCGCACCTCAGAGTTCCTCACGCATCCGGCGTTCACGCGATATCGCACCGAGACCGAGATGATGCGTTACCTGCGGTCGTTGGCCGACAAGGATATTGCCTTGGACCGCAGTATGATTCCGCTCGGTTCCTGCACGATGAAGCTCAACGCGGCCGCCGAGATGGAGCCGATCACCTGGCCGGAGTTCTCCCGCCAGCATCCGTTCGCGCCTGCGTCGGACACGCCGGGGCTGCGCAAGCTGATCGCCGACCTGGAGACCTGGCTGACCGCGATCACCGGGTATGACGCGGTGTCGCTGCAGCCGAACGCGGGTTCGCAGGGGGAGTACGCCGGACTGCTGGCGATCCAGGCGTATCACGCCGAACGCGGCCAGCCCGCCCGCGACGTGTGCCTGATTCCCTCCAGCGCCCACGGCACCAACGCAGCGTCGGCGGCACTGGCCGGCATGCGGGTCGTGGTGGTGGCGTGCCGCGCCAACGGTGACGTCGACCTCGACGACCTGCGCGCAAAGGTGGCCGAGCACGCGGATCGGTTGTCGGCGTTGATGATCACCTACCCATCGACGCACGGCGTCTACGAGCACGACATCGCCGAGATCTGTGCGGCGGTGCATGACGTCGGCGGCCAGGTGTACGTCGACGGCGCAAACCTCAACGCGCTGGTCGGGCTGGCCCGGCCCGGCCGGTTCGGCGGCGACGTCAGCCACCTCAATCTGCACAAGACGTTCTGCATCCCGCACGGGGGCGGCGGCCCTGGCGTTGGCCCGGTGGCGGTACGCGAGCACCTGGCCCCCTACCTGCCAGGTCATCCGCTGGCCGAGGAGCTGCCCGAGAAGTACACGGTGTCCTCGGCGCCATACGGTTCGGCGTCGATCCTGCCGATCACCTGGGCCTTCATCCGGATGATGGGTGCAGACGGGCTGCGTGCGGCGTCGCTGACGGCGATCGCGTCGGCCAACTACATCGCCCGTCGCCTCGACGAGTACTACCCGGTGCTGTACACGGGCGAGAACGGCATGGTGGCCCACGAGTGCATCCTGGATTTGCGCGGCATCACCAAGGACATCGGTGTCACCGTCGACGACGTGGCAAAACGCTTGGCGGACTACGGTTTCCACGCGCCCACTATGAGCTTCCCCGTTGCGGGCACGCTGATGGTCGAGCCGACGGAAAGCGAGAGCCTGGCCGAGGTCGACGCGTTCTGCGACGCGATGATCGCCATCCGCAGCGAGATCGACAAGGTGGAGGCCCGGCTCTGGCCGGTTGAGGACAACCCGCTGCGCGGTGCGCCGCATACGGCGGAATGCCTGCTGGTTGCCGAGTGGGATCACCCCTACACCCGCGAACAGGCGGCCTACCCGCTGGGCAAGGGATTCCGGCCCAAGGTGTGGCCGCCGGTGCGCCGCATCGACGGCGCCTACGGCGACCGCAACCTGGTGTGCTCGTGCCCGCCCGTAGCCGCGTTCGCGTAGTTCCCGATTCTGTGACGTTCGTTGTCGCGAAGCGGCAATAGTGGCCGCAGCAAGCGACACAACAAGTGGCGACTTCGGCTAGCTGCTAGCCCCCGAGCTCGAACGACGGGAAGTAGATGACCTGTCCGACCGTGATGTGGTCGGGATCGTCGATGAAGTTGGCCGCGGCGACCATCTTCACCATGGTCAACGTGCGATCGCTGCCGCCGTCGCCGTAGTTGTCCTCGGCCAAGTTCCACAGCGTGTCGCCGGCAACCACGGTGTGCTTGCGGTTTAGCCGCGGCTGGATCAGCACGGTGCCCGGCGCCGGATCCCCATCGGGTAGGTGGTTGGCGATCGAGATGATGGTCCACAGGTGGTCCTCGCCGTACCAGCGCTGCGCCAGAACCTTCAGCGTCTCGCCGGCGACGACGGTGTGATGTCCGACGTTCGCCAGATCGGGAATCAACAGCCATTCACCGACGATCAGGTCGCGCTGGGCCGCGCCGTTGGGAATCTCGTAGACCTCGCTCATCGTGAAGTCGTTGTAGAACTTCAGCGCCAGCTTCTTTTTCGTGTCACCGGCCTTGACTTGGTAGCGGAAGGTGACATACGGAATCTCCAGCTCCTGGCCCACGACGATGTGGTCGGGATTGGCCAGGTGGTTGACGACGGCGATCACCGGGTTCAACCGTCCATCGCCATAGAACCGCTCGGCCAATGCCCACAGCGTGTCGCCGGCATGTACTTGGTATTTTGCGCTCATTGTGTGCCTCTCTTTCCCGCGTCGTTTTCTCGTCGCCCTGATCGGGACGCAGGCATAGTGTCGAAAGTGGGCTCGCGCGGGTCACGGGTAGTGCACTACTCAACTTTTGTGCCGGCCGACACTCAGCCGAAGTGGGCGCGGATCGCCTCGGTGATCCGCTCGGGCGCATCCTCCTGGATGTAGTGCTTGGCATCGGGTAGCTCGACGAGCACATGATCAGCGAACGCCGCTCGCATCCTGGGGAGGTTGGGCCCAGGCCTGAACGCGAAATCCTTCATGCCCCATACCAGCAGCGCAGGTTTGCCTCCCAGCTTGTCCGGTACCTCACGGGCCAGTCTCTGCAGCAGCGGCCGGGCCGCCAGGATCTCCTTGGGCATTCGCGCCACGCCGGCGCGCGCCTCCGGCGTGGGTTGCACGCTGCGGTAGTGCTCCATGACTGCGTCGCTCAACGGCGTCGGCGGCGCGGCCGGAATGATCCTCTCGACGAAGAAGTTTCGGCGCAGGATCGCCCACTGCATCGGCGGGCTGCCCATGACCTTGCTGAACGCCTTGGTCGGCAGATCCTCTGCCGGCCAGAACCAGGTGTTGCCCAGCACGACACCACGCACCCGGTCCGCGCGGGCGACGTCGACAGCCATGCTGATCGGTCCACCCCAGTCCTGGCCCATGGTCAGGTACCCGTCGAGGTTCAGATGATCGACCAGTTCGCCCACCACCTTGGCGTGCTCCTCGATCCGGTAGCTGAACCCGGACGGGCGCTCAGACAGCCCGAAACCGAGGTAATCGGCTGCGATGCAGCGGAACTGATCGCGCAATCCGGTGATGATCTCGCGGTAGAGGAAGCTCCACGTCGGGTTGCCGTGGAAGAACATGATGACGGGGCCCGAGCCCTCGTCGACGTAATGCACACGGCCCCGCGAGCTGTCGAACCACCGAGAAATGAACGGATACAGCGCCGGGTCCGGCGTGAAATCAATCCGCATTTCGTGTTCCTTCTCTGACGGTGTTGATACGGTCCGTCGGGTGGTACCCCCAAGCGTGGCAGAATGGCGCGACGGTGGCAGGACGTTGACGACGCCTGCGGGCACCGTGTTCGTCCGCTCGGCGCCCGGCGATGGCCCGACGATCCTGCTGTTGCATGGCTATCCGTCCAGCTCGTTCGACTACCGCCAAGTCGTCCCGCACTTGGCCGGGCGGGCGTGGTTGACGCTGGACTTCCTTGGCTTCGGTTTGTCGGACAAACCCCGGCCACACCGCTACAGCCTGCTCGAGCAGGCCGACATCGTGCAGGCCGTCGTCGCCGACTCGGCGCCTGGCCCGCTGGTCCTCGTCGCACACGACATGGGGACGTCGGTCACCACCGAGCTGCTGGCCCGAGACCTTGCGGGCCGCTTGCCGTTCGAGCTACAGCGGGTGGTGCTCAGCAACGGCAGTGTGATTCTGCGCCGCGCCAGCCTGCGACCGATTCAGAAAGTGCTGCGCGGTCCTCTCGGTCCGCTCGCCGCACGGCTTTCCAGCGAGGCGATGTTCAGCCGGGAGTTCGCGCGCTTGTTCAGCGCGAACCACCCGCTGTCGGCAGACGAAGCCGACGCGCAGTGGGCGCTGATGTCGTACAACGGCGGGCACCGCATCGCGCACCTGCTGATCTCGTATCTCGACGAGCGTGACCGCTACGCCGAACGATGGCACGGCGCGGTGCGGGACTGGCCGAAACCGCTGAGCTTCCTGTGGGCGCTCGACGACCCGGTGGCAACCACCAACGTCCTGGACGGGCTGCGCGAATTACGGCCCGCCGCAGACGTTGTCGAGTTGCCGGGGGTCGGGCACTACCCACACGTGGAGGTGCCGGAGGTCTTCGCCCGCGCGGCGCTGAGCCTGCTTGCGACGGCGTCGCACTAGCCCAGGAACGTGGAGATCGCGGTGGTGAGGTCGGGCGAGGCCGAACTGGCCAGGTTCTTGTAGCTGCCGCCGCTGGCCTGTGCAACGGCCTCCCAGGTGGCACGATCGGAGTCGTTGCCGAAGTCGATGACGTTGACTGCAACCGGGTGCGCCTGATCGAAGGCCCCGCGGATGTACTGCTGCAACCCGTTGCCGTCGAGCGACTGGTCGGTGTGCGGGCCGGCAGTGATCACCAGGATCGAATTGTTCTGGCCCTGACGGAAATTCGCCATCACGCCGGTGTAGATCAGCCGCAGCGGTGGTGAACGACACCGCGCCGCCGTCGGACGCGTTCTGCGAGTTCAGGGCGTTGGTCAACGCCGCCGAGCGCGGCTGCCCGTTGAGGGGATCGGACAGCGGGCCGTTGCTCACCTCGGATCTGCCTTGGATGCCGTCGAACGTCCACAGCCCGACCGCAGAGTCCGGCGGCAGCGCCTGCAGCCGGGCGTTGAGCGCCGCTACCACATTGTCCAGCCGCGACTTGCCGCCCTCATCGGTTGGCATGGACTGGTCGAGCATGATCGTCACGGCAGGGCTCTCGACCGGCGCGGTCAGCGTGCTGGCCAGCGTTGCCCGCATCGCGGGGTCGCCCACCGAAAGCGGCGCCGACACTGGCGCAAAGCCCGTCACGTCGCTCTTCGGCGGCGTGCCACCCTCGGTGCGGAAGCCGGCCTTGGCAAGCTCCGCCAGCTGCTCGGGTTTGTGCATGAACCTGGCGAATTCGCTGGCCGCGCTGACCTGTTCCTGGGACAGCCAGTTGCCGCTGAGCAGCACCGTCGGATAGTCCGCCATGGCCGTCGGGCCGGGCGGCAGCCACGACGAAACCGTGTTCTTGGCGTCGGGCATCGAGGCGGCGCGCTGGAACAGCTGCTGCTCGGTGGTGACCACGGCGTGCACCGGCGCGGTGGCCGGATCGGCGGCGCTCAGCAGCGCATCCATCGCGGTGGACGCCTTGTTGTCGGCGAGCTTGGGCTGACCACCCACCAGCGTATTGACTGCGCCCACTCCGGCGCTGGCCGGTGCACCCGCGGGCGCCGACGCCGCCGCTACTGCCTCGGCCGCCAGGTAGGACGCGTCGCTGTCGCCGCTGAGCGGCAACGACAACCGCAGCGGCCCCCAGCCGGGCAGGTTCAGACTGTCCAGCGCCGTCGGGTTGGTCTGCAGACCCGGCAGTGTTCCCCAATTCTGTTGGGCCAACGCATCTTTGAGCTGCGGTCGGACCGCGAGCAGGACAGGTGAGGTGGCCAGTGATCGGGTGTCGCTGACGGTCTGCGCGCCTGCCGCCGCCTCGAGCCGTGCTTCGGACACCGAGCTGGGCGGGATCCACAGTGCCGGGCGCTCACCGAGTTCGGTCGGCCATTTGCCGATGAAGCCGTTGACGACCTGGTCGGGGTCGGCGGGTTTGACGCCCACCTTCACGCACCGATCGGCGACGGGTGCCGCGCTCTTGTTGTAGGTTTCGGCCAGCTTCTGGATCTGATCGGAGATCGAGGGGTCTGCTACGACTGCGACTGCGAGTTCGCCGTCCACGCAGCGGGCGGCGGCCGCGTCGGTGCGATGGGACAGCGCGTCGCCGAAGAACCGCCACAGGATGAACGCGCCGACTACCACCACGACGGCGACCAGCGCGGCAATCACGCCGAGGCTGACGCCGCGTCTGCCTGTTGCCACCGCACGGTGGCTGCCCGTCCATTCGCCGCCTTCCCATTCACCGCTGTGCTGCGGTCCCGACGACCGTGGCGGGGGAGCGGCCCCACCACCGCGCCGAGGTTGCGGCTGCGCGTAGTCCTGGTCGGCCCGGGTAGTCGGCGTGTGGGTAGTCCGGCTCGTCGATCGGTCGCGTACTCGGGTTCGTCGTAGCCGGGCTCGTCGTGGTCGCCGTGGCCGGCGCCGTAGTGGGGATCTTCGGGTTCCTCTCGACCGAAGCGCTGGGTCGTCGGTTCCTCGGGCAAGTCCTCGCGGGCCGAGTCCTCGGGATCGGGAATGCTATGCCTGCCCACTTAAGCCCTTGTGCTCGCTGCGTCGACGGGTCGTCGCATCATGCACCGTTGCTTGCTGCCTTGTATTCGCGGCGTCGCCGGTGCAGGATCGGCTCGGTGTAGCCGTTGGGCTGTGCGCCACCGGACAGGATCAGCTCCTGCGCGGCCTGAAACGCGATGCTGCCGTCGGGATCCGGTGCCATCGGCCGGAAGTCCGGATCCTGCTCGTTCTGTTTGTCGACCACCGCGGCCATCCGCCGCAGGCTGGCCTTCACGTCGTCCTCGGTGATCACCCCGTGGCGCAACCAGTTCGCCAGCAGCTGACTCGAAATCCGCAGCGTCGCACGGTCTTCCATCAGCGCGACGTCGTGGATGTCGGGCACCTTCGAGCAGCCGACGCCGGCGTCGATCCAGCGCACCACGTAGCCCAGGATCGACTGGCAGTTGTTGTCGACCTCTTCGCGGATCTCCTCTGGCGCCCACGCCAGCTCCTTGGCCAGCGGGACGGTCAGCAGCTGATCGATGTTGGTGCGCCGCTTGCCTTCCAGCTCCTTGTGCACCGCGTACACGTCGACCTCGTGGTAGTGCATCGCGTGCAGGGTGGCCGCCGTCGGCGACGGCACCCACGCGGTGGTGGCGCCGGCCTTCGGCTGACCGATCTTCTGCTCGACCATGTCGGCCATCAGTTCGGTCATCGCCCACATGCCCTTGCCGATCTGCGCGCGACCCGAGAAGCCGGTGGCCAGGCCGATGTCGACGTTCTGGTCCTCGTAGGCGGCAATCCACTGGGTGCTCTTCATCGCACCCTTGCGGATCATCGGCCCGGCTTCCATGGAGGTGTGGATCTCGTCGCCGGTGCGGTCCAGGAAGCCGGTGTTGATGAACACCACGCGGTCGGCGGCCGCCTTGATGCAGGCCTTGAGGTTGACGGTGGTGCGCCGCTCCTCGTCCATGATCCCGACCTTGAGCGTGTTCTGCGGCAGCCCGAGCACGTCCTCGACCCGGCTGAACAGCTCGACGGTGTACGCCACCTCGTCGGGGCCGTGCATCTTCGGCTTCACGATGTACACCGAACCGGTCCGGCTGTTCACCAGCGGCCCGTTAGCTCCCCCGTTATCCGAGCCCTGCTTCAGCCCGTGCATGGCGATCAGGCTGGTGAACAACGCGTCCTGGATGCCCTCGAACACCTCGTTGCCGTCGGCGTCGACGATCGCGTCGTTGGTCATCAGGTGACCGACGTTGCGCACGAACAACAGACTGCGACCGGGCAGGGTCAGCTCACCGCCGTCGGGGGTGGTGTAGGTGCGGTCCTGGTTGAGCACGCGGGTGAAGGTCTTGTCGCCCTTCGTCACCTCTTCGGTGAGGTCGCCCCTGTTCAGTCCCAGCCAGTTGCGATATCCGAGCACCTTGTCGTCGGCGTCGACGGCGGCCACGGAGTCCTCGAAGTCCATGATCGTGGTGATCGCGGATTCCAGCACGACGTCCTTGACGCCGGCCGGGTCGGTAGACCCGACGGGGGAGTCGGGGTCGATCAGAATCTCGATGTGCAAGCCGTGGTTCTTCAGCAGCACGGACCACTCGGGCGAGCCGAGCTCGCCGGTGTAGCCGACGAACTGCTCCGGCACCGCCAGCCCGGTCGACAGACCGTCACCAAGATCTATAACGAGCTGACCGACCCCGTCCTCCTGGCTGATCTTGATGCCGGTCGCCTCGCTCCACGCGCCCGCAGCCAGGGGAACGGCGCCGTCGAGGAATCGGCGGGCGTAGGCGATGACCTTGTCGCCGCGCACCTTGTTGTAGCTGGTGCCCTTCTCGGCGCCGTCGTCCTCCGGGATCACATCGGTGCCGTAGAGCGCGTCGTAGAGCGAACCCCAGCGGGCGTTGGCTGCGTTGAGCGCGAACCGCGCGTTGAGGATCGGCACCACCAGCTGCGGGCCCGCGGTCGTGGTGATCTCGTCGTCGACGCCGGCAGTGGTGATGGTGAAGTCGTCCGGCTCGGGCTGCAGATAGCCGAGGTCGGCGAGGAACTTCTTGTAGCCGTCGGGGTCGATCGGCTCGATGACGTGCTGGCGGTGGTACTTGTCGATCTGGGCCTGCAGGTCGTCGCGGCGCCCGAGCAGGTCCTGGTTCTGGGGGCTGAGATCGGTGACGACCTTGTCGACGCCCGCCCAGAAGCTGTCCGGGTCGATGTCGGTACCCGGAAGCGCCTCGTTGTTGATGAAGTCGTACAACACCTGGGCGACGCGCAAGTTCCCCACCGTCACGCGGTCGGTCATTTTTCCTCCCTAAAGCCGTCGATCCAGCTTACCCAGCTATGACCGGGGCTATTCGCCGGCAGCCGCGGTGAGCAGCAGGTCACACCGGTCGGCCAGGATGGCCCGCAATGGTGCGGCCCGCTCAGCAACGCTCTGCTGGGCCCGTACGTACTCGGCGCGACCGGCCGGTGTCTCGACGGCGATCGGCTCGAATCCGTAGCCGCGGAGATCATAGGGACTGGCCCGCATGTCCAGTGCACGGGCATCGGCGGCGAGTTCCAGACAGTCCATCACGAGCTCCGATTCCACCAGGGGACCGAGCTTGAAAGCCCACTTGTAGCAATCCATCGCGGCGTGGACGCAGCCCGGTTGTTCGCTGACGACCTGGCTGTCCCGACTGAGTTGCTCGGCGTTGCGGTGCGTGGCCGGCTCGGTGAAGAAGCGGTAGGCGTCAAAGTGGCTGCATCGCAAGGGCATTGACTCGACCACTGCGTCGGTCGCCGCCGGGCCCAGCCGCAGCGGCACCTGGCCGTGACGCACGGTCGGCGCCCGGTACACCATCGCCCACTCGTGCAGCCCGAAGCAGTTCAGCCGCGCCGGACGCGAGGCCGTCGCATGCAGCAGGCGGGCGATGAACCGCACCGTGTCGACGCGCGCCAACAGGTGCTCACGCGTCACCGTCACACCGTTGCGCCGGCGCCCGTAACCGCTGCGGTCGAGATAGGGTTCCGCCGCCTCGCCGCCGAGCGCGACGCCGAAGCCGGGGTGCCAGATCCGCAGCTGCCGCGGCCGCAGGCTGTAGTAGGTGAACAGGAAGTCCCACACCGGATGGGCCTCACCGGCCTGCGCGCGCCTGCAATGAGGCTCACAGAAGTCGTCCACCCGTTTGTGGTGCATCCTCTCGCGGCGGAGCCAGTCGTGCTCCTGGAGCGCCAACTCAGCCACGGTGCGTCCCGTCGCGGACGGCGCCGACCAGGTCCTCGACGAGGTCTTCCAGCGCCACCATCGCAGAGACCGTGTCGTCAGGGCCGATGACCAGCGCCAGATGGCTGTTGTCGCGCCGCAGCCGCGACAACGCGTCGGGCAGCGGCGTCGACTCGGGCAGTTGCGGCAGGGGACGCACCACCGCCAGGTCGACGACGGCGTCCGGGACGTCAACGAGGGGCAGCACGTCCTTGATGTGCACGTAGCCGATGAACCTGCCCGACGAATCGACGACCGGAAAGCGGGAGTAACCGGTCTCGGAAAGTGCCCGCTGTATCGCCGCAACCGAGGGGCCGGAACCGTTCGCCGAGACCGTCACCGCGTGCACCTCACCGAGCGGCACCGCGACGTCGCAGACCACCCGATTGCGGATCCGCAGCGCCCGCGAGAGCCGGTTGTGCTCCTCGGGATCCAGCAGGCCCTCCGACAGCGACTCGGCGATCATCTCCGACAGCTCGATGGACGAAACCGTGTTCTCCAGTTCGCTCTTGGCCTCGACGCCGAATGCGCGCAGGATCACGTGCGCACACCAGTCGTAGAACGCGATGACGGGCCGCGCGGCGCGCACCCACATCAGATACGGCGGCACCAGCAGCATGGCCGCCGACTCCGGGCCTGCGATCGCGATGTTCTTCGGCACCATCTCGCCCAGCAGCACATGCAGCACCACGACGATCGTGATCGCGATGACGAACGAGACCGTGTGCAGAACGGTGTCGGGGATGCCGAGCAAGTGGAACGGTGTCTCCAGCAGATGCGCCACCGCCGGTTCGCCCACCCGACCCAACAGAATCGAACAGACCGTGATGCCGAGTTGCGCCCCGGCCAGCATCACCGGCAGATTCTGTCCCGCGCGGATCACTGTCACGGCACTGTGCTTGCCCTGCTCGGCAAGGGCCTCCAGCCGGTCGCGGCGCGCAGAGATCAATGCGAATTCCGCGCCCACGAAGAACGCGTTGGCCGCCAGGAGCACAACGGTCAGGACCACGCCGAGGAAGTCACCCATCAGTGCCGTCCGCTTCGTGGCCACGCCGGCCCAGCTTCATCAGTTCCAGCTGATCGATCCTGCGACCGTCCATCCGCAACACGGTGGCCAGCCAGCGCACCGGGTCCTCCAGCGGGGCGTCGGGGTCGAAGGCCGTCAGTTCAACCGACTCGCCCTCCTCGGGGATGTGGCCGAGCTCCTGCAGCACCAGGCCACCGATGGTCTCGTATTCGCCCTCGGGGGCCCGGAATCCGGTTGCTTCGGCCACTTCGTCGATGCGCAGCAGACCCGAAACGTGCCAGCCCTGACCCGCTTGCATGAAGTCGGCCGTCGGCTCGTCGTGTTCGTCGCGGATGTCGCCGACGATCTCCTCGATGACGTCCTCGACCGTCACGATGCCCGCGGTGCCGCCGTATTCGTCGACGACGAGTGCAGCCTGCAGGCCGTTGGCCCGCAGCTGTGCCATGACGTCGTCGCCGTCCAAGGTCGATGGCACCCTGGCGACGGGCTGCGCCAGGCTGGTCAGCCGGGTCTTCTTGTGTTCCTCGGGTGGCACTTCGAAGACCTGCTTGACGTGGACGATTCCGATGGTCTCGTCGAGGTCACCCTCGACGATCGGGTATCGCGAGTAACCGCTCTGGATCGCCGCTTCCACCAGATCGGCGACGGTGTCGTCGACCTCAAGGGTGACGATCTCTGTCCGGGGCGTCATCAATTCCTCGGCCGTGCGCGAGCCGAACTGCAGCGAACGGTCCACCAGCGTCGCGGTGACGGGATCGAGCGATCCCCGCCGAGCCGAGTTGCGCACCAGTGACCCGAGCTCCTGCGGTGAACGGGCCGAGCGCAATTCCTCCGCGGGCTCGATGCCCAGCCGGCGCAGGATCCAGTTGGCGGTGCCGTTGGTCAAATGAATCAACGGGGTGAACAGCGTCGAGAACAGCACCTGCGGGCCTGCCACCACACGCGCGACCGGCAGCGGCTTGGCCACGGCGAGATATTGGGCGACGAGTTCGCCGAACACCATCGACACCGACGTGGCGATCAACAGCGCCAGCGCCAACGCCAGGCCGCCAGACACGTCACGGGACAACGACATCGCCGCGAAGACCGGCTCTAGCACACGCGCCACTAGCGGTTCGGCGAGATAGCCCGTGATCAACGTGGTGATCGAGATGCCCACTTGGGCGCCCGAGAGCTGAAACGACAAGGTACGGTGCGCCCGCTGCACGAGCTTGTCACGGCGCCCGCCGGTGCGGGCATTCGCGTCGACCGTGCTGCGCTCCAGCGCCGTCAGCGAGAATTCGGCGGCGACGAACACCGCGGTGCCCGCGGTCAAAACGACGAAGGCCAGCAGGGTAAGCAGGGTGAAGACGAGGTTCATCGCGTCCTCACCGGGAGTGCGCCGGGCCATGTGCCCGGCCGACTAGGGGAGGGTTCCGCGTCTGACGGCTCGTGGGATGGCCGCTCGGCCGACAAACCCATGGCCTGCACGGGTGCCTGCGGCACGTGATCCCTTTCGCTTGGTCGGCAATGAATGCCCAATGTTAGCCGTCTCGGCCGCTGGACGGCCTCACCAGCCGGTGGGCAGTGGGTGGCCTTCGGCGAACCCGGCGGCGGACTGCACCCCGAGCACCACCTTGTCGTGGAGTTCGGCGATGTTCGCGGCGCCGACGTAGGTGCACGTGCTGCGCACGCCGGAGGTGATGTGGTCGAGCAGGTCCTCGACCCCGCCGCGGGACGGGTCCAGCCCCATCCGCGACGTCGAGATGCCCTCCTCGAACAACGCCTTGCGGGCCCGGTCGAATGGGTTGTCGGCCGCGGTGCGGGCCGCGACGGCGCGTTTGGACGCCATGCCGTAGCTCTCCTTGTACGGCTGGTCCTCGCGGTCGCGCATGAGATCGCCCGGCGACTCGTAGGTACCCGCGAACCACGAGCCGATCATCACGTTGGCCGCCCCGGCGGCCAGCGCCAGGGCCACGTCGCGCGGATGGCGCACGCCACCGTCGGCCCATACATGAGCGCCGAGTTGCCTTGCCGCCGCGGCACATTCGACGACAGCGGAGAACTGCGGCCTTCCGACGCCGGTCATCATTCTGGTGGTGCACATCGCCCCGGGCCCTACACCGACCTTGACGATCGCGGCGCCCGCGGTGATCAGGTCGCGGGTGCCCTCCGCGGACACGACGTTGCCCGCGACCAGCGGCAGCCCGAGGTCGAGGGACGACACCGACTTGATCGCATCGAGCGCTTTGAGCTGATGGCCGTGCGCGGTGTCGATCACGAGCAGGTCGACGCCGGCCTCAGCGAGCGAGCGGGCCTTGGCGCCGACGTCGCCGTTGATGCCGACGGCGGCGGCGATGCGCAGCCGGCCCTTGTCGTCGACGGCGGGTGTGTAGATGCCTGCCCGGATCGCCCCGGTACGGGTCAGCACGCCGGTCAGGGTGCCGTCCGGATCGGTCATCACCGCGACGTCCACCGGCGCGTGTTCGAGCAGGTCGAACACCTTGCGCGGGTCGGTGCCGGCAGGCGCTGTCACGAAATCCGACACCGCGATGTCGCGGACCCGGGTGAACCGGTCGACGCCGACGCAGTTGGCCTCGGTGACCAGCCCGATGGGGCGGCCCTCGAACACCACGACCGCGGCGCCGTGTGCGCGCTTGTGGATCAGCGCCGTCGCGTCCGACACCGAATCGTCGGGTGACAGCACGACCGGGGTATCGACGACCAGATCGCGGCTCTTGACGAAATCGACGGTCTGGATGACCGCCGAGATGGGAAGGTCCTGCGGCAGAACGACAATGCCGCCGCGACGGGCCACCGTTTCGGCCATCCGGCGACCCGCCACCGCCGTCATGTTCGCCACCACCACCGGGATGGTGGTGCCCGACCCGTCGTGCGTCGAGAGGTCGACGTCGAACCGTGAGTGCACGTCCGAGCGTCCGGGGACGATGAAGACGTCGTTGTAGGTCAGGTCGTAGGGCGGCGTTGGCCCGTCGAGGAACCGCATAAACCCCAGCCTAGGCGGGCACCTCACTGCGGTCGCCGCTCCACAGGGTGTGGAACTTCTGGTCGCGGTCGGCATCGATGCGCGCATAGGTGTGCGCGCCGAAGAAGTCCCGAAGACCCTGGATCAACGCCGCGGGCAGCCGCTCGGTGCGCAGCGCGTCGTAGTAGGACAGCGCCGAGGAGAAGCCGGGAATCGGGATGCCGAGTTGGGTGGCGGTGACCACCACGCGCCGCCAGCTGTCGATCGCGTTCTCCACCGCACTGCGGAAGTACGGCGCGGTGATCAGCGTCGGCAGATTCGGGTCCTCGTCGAAGGCTTCCTTGATCCGGTTGAGGAACTTCGCGCGGATGATGCAGCCGCCACGCCAGATGGTGGCCAGATCGCCGGGAGTGATGCCCCAGTCGTACTCGGCGCTGCCCGCCTGGATCTGGTTGAAGCCCTGCGCGTAGGCGACGATCTTCGACGCGTAGAGCGCCTGGCGAACGTCCTCGATGAACTTGTCGGCGTCGCTTGGCTTTTCGCCGAGGTCACCGGATGCGAGGCCCGTCGTTGCGTGCCGCTGCGCGACCGAACCCGACAACGCGCGGGCGAACACCGCCTCGGCGATGCCGGTGACCGGCACGCCCAGGTCGAGCGCCGATTTCACCGTCCAACGGCCGGTGCCCTTCTGCTCGGCCTCATCGAGGATGACGTCGACCAGCGGCTTGCCGGTCTTGGCGTCGACCTGGCGCAGCACGTCGGCGGTGATCTCGACAAGGAAGCTGTCCAGATCGCCCTTGTTCCATTCGGTGAACACGTCGGCGATCTGGGGCGCGGATAGCCCGAGCCCGTCGCGCAACAGCTGATAGGCCTCGCCGATCAGCTGCATGTCGGAGTACTCGATGCCGTTGTGCACCATCTTCACGAAATGCCCTGCCCCGTCGGGTCCGATGTGCGTGCAGCAGGGCACGCCGTCGACGTGCGCGGAGATCTCCTCCAGCAGCGGGCCGAGCGACTTGTAGGACTCGGCAGGACCGCCGGGCATGATCGACGGCCCGTTGAGCGCGCCCTCCTCGCCGCCGGAGATGCCCGCACCGACGAAGTGCAGGCCCCGCTCGCGCATCGCCTTCTCGCGGCGGATGGTGTCGGTGTAGAGCGCGTTACCGCCGTCGATGATGATGTCGCCCTCTTCCATCGCGTCGGCGAGCTCGTTGATGACGGCGTCTGTCGCGTCGCCGGCCTTGACCATGATCAGCACCCGGCGCGGTTTCTCAAGGGCGGCGAGGAATTCCGGTATGGTCTCGCTGCGCACGAAGTTGCCCTCCGACCCGTGTTCGGCAAGTAGCGCATCGGTGCGGGCGATCGACCGGTTGTGCAGGGCCACCGTGTAGCCGTGGTGCGCGAAGTTACGGGCGATGTTGGAGCCCATTACGGCCAGACCGGTGACCCCAATCTGAGCGGTGCCGGTCGTGTCAGAGTTTGCAGACGAGCTCATTCGGGCGGCCTTTCGTTTTTTGGTTGTGGCAGAGAGGTTTTGACAGCTGAGGTGACTTACACGATGAACAGTCGGTGTAGCTCGGTCAGCCACGGCACCGCCAGCGCCAGGGTAGGCGCCACGAGCACGGCGGCCGCGGCCAGGTAGGCGGAGGCGGCGAGGACGCGGCTGTTCGGCCGACCGCCGAGGCGGCGCACCCGCAGCACCGTGGTCGGACCTCCTGCCGCCAGGGCGCCGGACGGCGTGCGTCCCGACGCGCAGGCGACCAGGGCGCGGGCCAGCGGGGTCGGACCCGCAGCGCGCACCGCGGCGTCGTCGGCGAGCATTTCGATGAGCAGGCGCACGGCGTCGAGGGCGTTGCCACTGCGGACGAATCGGGGAAATGCGGCGTGCACCGCGGTGAACATCTCAAGAACCAGGTCGTGGCGGGCTCGGAGGTGGGCGCGTTCGTGGGTGAGGATCGCGGCGATCTCGCTGTCGGACAAGGTTTTCAACGTTCCCTCGCTGACCACCACGCGGCTCCGCACCCCGGGCAGGCAGTAGGCCAGCGGCTGTTTGACATCGAGGATGCGCAGGCCATCCCCCGCACGCGGGAGGTGCCCCCAGACCTGGGTACAGACCAGAGGCGGCGTCGATCCGTGTGACATGTCGAGCAGATCGACCATCATCCGGTGATGTGCACGCCTGCGCCGGGTGGCGATCGCGACCTGCAGCACGGCGGTCACCAGCCGGACACCGATGACAAGCGTGATGGCGAAGACGAGGACGTAGACGGTCCACACCGGCCAGCCCAGCGCGTCGATCTCACTGGTGATAGTGGCGGTGGGGCGGCCGTCCGGTCCGGGTACGAACAGTCGGCTGGCGATCGCGATGCCTGCCGAAAATGCCGACAACACGGCGGCCAGGGCGATGGACTGCCACAGCACGATGGCGGCCCGCGGTGCGCGCATCGGCCAAGACGCTCGCGCCAGCGTTGCCGGGACTGGTCCCGACAGGAGCAGCGCGACGATGGTGAAGGCCAGCGCGGACACGCTGTAAGTATTTCTCAGCCGGTGCCCGGATTGCCAGCGGGCGAGAAATTCGATGTGCTTGCTCTCCAACTCGGCCAGCGCGCGGCGCAGCGCCGCGGCTTCGTCGGCGCCGACGCGCTCGACGAAGTGCACCAGCGCGGCTTCCCGGCTGTCGGAGTCCGCGGCCTGGTCGAGCGCGTCGACCATCAGCCCGGCGACCAGCTCATCGCGGCCGTGCATGGGCGCGTAGCGGTGAGCGCGGTCGTCGCGGTGCTGCACGACGAGGTTCTTCTTCGCCAGCCGCTGCAGCACGGTCATGATCGTGGTGTACGCCAGGTCGCGGCGGGCCGACAGTGCCTCGTGGACTTGGCGCACGGTTTGGGGGTCGCCGGAGGACCACAGGTGGTCCATCACAGCGCGTTCCAGTTCCCCCAAACGCGTCAACTTGGCCATGTTCCGTTCATCTCCTACGGGCAGTAAATCCAGGGTACTACGGCGTTACTACGTTGCGTCGTATCTGACCGTGCAGAACAACTTCGGCGCAGGCGCGGAATGTTCCGGCAATGGTCATCGCCCCTTGGCTTGATCTTGTGAGTCCAGTCACACGGGGTGGCCCCCCGTATCGCGTAACTATAGTAAGGCTAACCTAACTTCAGTATCGGGAGGTGCCATGACAGTTCTGATCGAGGACTCGCTCATCGCGGGCATGGCGATCGAGGCGGACGCTGCCGCTGCACGAGTCCAGCCGCCGGCTGCGCGAGCTCTATCCCGAATGTCCGCGCGTCTACGGCGTCGCGGTGATGGGTGACCTATCGCGCAGGCGGTGGTGGCCGCTGGCCGAGGCGGTGACGACCGATCGCTTGCAGTCGATGTTCGACATCGCCGCCGAGCAGACCGACAGCCGTGTCGCGGTTGCGCAACAGCTGGCCGCTACGCTCGCCCACGTCGTCGTCGGCCGCGTCGTGCCGCTGGTCGTGCTCGAAGGTCGCGCCTGGGACACCGGCCTGGAGAACCTCTGGGTGCACGTGGATTCCGAGGGAGCGATCGACTGGGTCGGCGTTGTGGATCCGCAGCTGCGGGCGCTATCCGACGACCCGGCCTTGGAAGACGACGGCATCGTCGCACTGCCCAGCGAGGCGGCGTTGACGACCTGGGTCGCCCACCGCAGCCACCGCGCACTGGATCCGCTGTTCGCGAGGCTCGCCGAACGTCTGTGGCGCTGCCACGTCGGTCGCGTCGATGTGGCACATCGTCGGTGCCGCCGTGGTCAGCGCCGCGACGCAGGTGCCGCTGCTGGCCGGGTCGAGCGAGCTGACGAGCATGCGGCGCGCGCAGGCGGTTCTCGACGCGCTCGTCGGATTCGGCCTGCCGGTTCGCGGCACCACTCGGATGCACGGCACGGAAGGACTTGCTTAATTAGGGCAGGCTTGCCTATTCTATGAATCAGCTAAATGCGAAACTAACGGACCGCGCCGGAGTCCTGAGGGCTGCAGAGACCCCCGGTCCACTCGAAGGACGGGCCCCGGGCAATCGGCGCGGGGCCCGTCCGCATTCTCCGATCCTCAGGGCCGCTCGATCGCCCCGCCGGCGTCGGCCCAGTCCTTGAACCCACCCAGGTTGTAGACCTCGCCGTAGCCCATTTCCTTGAGCGCCTGCCCCGACAGCGCCGCGCGGCCGCCGGCCGCACAGTACACAATGACGGTCTTGTCCTTCGCGAAACTCTGGTCGTAGTACGGGGATTCGGGATCGGCCCGGAATTCCAGCATGCCGCGCGGAATGTGGACGGCGCCTGCGACCTTGCCGCTCTGCTCCACTTCCGGCGCGTCTCGTACGTCGACGACGACGGCGTTTCCCTTGTCGATCAACTCCTGGGCCTGCGCCGGGGTGATGCGCGGCACGACGGCATTCGCGGCTTCCACTAAGTCTTTAAGGGTCTTGGCCATGCCTGACGATAACGCTGGGGCCCTCGCAGCGGACCCCTCTGTGACGTGTAAACACAACTGCGTGACGACGGGAGTAACCGCCGAACTCGGCAAGGGATTCGACAACGAGCTCGGCATTGAGTACATCGAGCTCACCCCTGACGGCGGACGAGCGCGGTTGGAGATCAAAGACAAACTGCTGCAACCGTGGGGCATTGTGCACGGTGGCGTGTACTGCTCCATGGTCGAAGGTCTGGCCAGCCTCTCCGGGCAGGTGTGGCTCAGCGAGAACGGTGGCGGGCACGTCGTCGGGGTCAACAACAACACCGATTTCCTGCGCGCCATCTCCGCAGGAACGGTCACCGCGGTGTCGACGCCGATCCACCGGGGCCGCCGCCAGCAGCTGTGGTTGATCACAATCACCGACGACAACGACCGCGTCGTCGCCCGCGGCCAGGTGCGGCTGCAGAACATCCCGCCGGAGTAGCCGCCCTTCCCGTGTGCGTGATGGAAGCAGGCGCGAGGCTGCGGGTGCGCACCGCCGCGGCGACCATAACCCTGCCGGGATCCGCGACGCCGGAGTCGCGTCACCGCTGTTGCGGCACCGCATTGAGCCCGGTAACGGATGGGTGGCCGACGACGCGCTCGGTACGCCGATGGCGTGAATCAGCGAATTGCATTATCCCGACAGTGATGTCGAGACCGAGGGTTTCGCGCTCGCCTTGGCCGCGGGGCTGCCTGTCGACCTGGCAGGGCGAGAGGCTCTAACTCGCCGCTTTTTCGGTGTCCTCAACGGACGCCGCGATCTCCTTCAGCTCTTCGATCCTGGTGCGCGCGTACGCCTGCTGCTCAGTGATGGTGAGGTTCCCACGCGCGGTCGATAGGAACGTCACCGTCCAGGACAGCAGCGTGGTGATCTTCGTCTTGAAGCCGACGAGGTAGACCAAGTGCAGCACCAGCCAGGCGAGCCACGCGATGAAGCCGCCGAACTCCAGCGGGCCGACCTGGGCGACCGCGGAGAACCGCGAAACCGTCGCCATCGAGCCCTTGTCGAAATACCGGAACGGTTCGCGTTGCGCGGGGTCGGCGCCCTTCAGTTCCGACTTGATCGCCTTCGCCACGTACTTGGCGCCCTGGATCGCACCCTGCGCCATGCCGGGCACCCCTTCGACCGCCGCCATGTCCCCGACGACGAACACGTTCGGGTGGCCGGGTACGGACAAGTCCGGCAGCACCTTGACCCGTCCCGCGCGGTCCAGTTCCACATCGGACTGGTCAGCGAGGTCGCGGCCAAGCGGACTGGCCGACACACCGGCCGACCACACCTTGGTAGCGGACTCGATGCGCCGGATGGTGCCGTCGGAATCCTTGACCGTGATGCCGTTGCGATCCACATCGGTGACCATCGCACCCAGCTGGATCTCGACGCCCATCTTCTCCAACCGGGCCTGGGCCTTCTTGCCCAGCTTCTCGCCCATCGGCGGCAGCACAGCCGGCGCCGCGTCGAGCAGGATCACCCGCGCCTGAGTCGAATCGATATGGCGGAACGCCCCTTTGAGCGTGTGGTCGGCGAGTTCGGCGATCTGCCCGGCCATCTCGACACCGGTGGGTCCGGCCCCGACGACGGTGAACGTCAGCAGCTTCTCGCGCCGCGCGGGATCACTGGACCGCTCTGCCTGTTCGAACGCGCCAAGGATGCGGCCGCGCAGCTCGAGTGCGTCGTCGACCGACTTCATGCCGGGTGCCCATTCGGCGAAGTGATCGTTGCCGAAGTAGGACTGGCCTGCGCCCGCCGCGATGATCAGGCTGTCGTACGGCGTCACGTAGGTGTGACCGAGCAGCTCGGACTTGATCGTCTGGTTGGCCAGGTCGATGTGCGTCACGTTACCCAGCAGCACCTGCGCGTTCTTCTGCTTGCGCAGAATGATGCGGGTGGGCGGGGCGATCTCGCCCGACGAGATGATGCCGGTGGCCACCTGGTACAGCAGAGGCTGGAACAGATGGTGGGTGGTCTTGGCGACCATCTTGACGTCGACGTCGGCCCGCTTGAGGGCCTGAGCGGCCGTCAAGCCACCGAATCCCGAACCGACGATCACGACCCTGTGCCGATCAGCTGCAGTGGCTCCGGGATGGCTCATTTTGGGCTCCTCGACGGACTACACGTGCACTTATACAGACACTACGGTAACCGCCCTGCATCCCCGCAGCGCCGTGCAGCACCGTGAGATTTACCACGTGACCGTGGGTTTAAACGGCGATCAGCGGCCTCAACTTCTCGGCGACCGCGGTGATGCCGCCCGGCTGGTAGCCGTTGATGTTGGTGATCGGGCTGAGGATGACGGCATCGACGCCTGCGTCGAGCACCTTCGTCTTGACCTGCTCGACGATTTGGTCCGGTCCACCGAACACCAGGTTCTGTTTGAACTCGTCGGGGATCAAATCGTAGGTGGCGTTCTCGTCGATGAACGCCATCACCAGCATGCTGGTCTCCAGGGTCGCCGGATCGCGGCCGATCTCCTCGCAGCGCTCCTTGACCACCTGCACCTTGCGCGGGAGTTCGTCGAACCCGGCGATGATGTTCAGGTGGTCGAAGTACTTGGCGGCCAACGGGAATGTCTTCTTCTCACCGCTGCCGCCGATCATCAGCGGGATGTGGTCGCGGAACCGGGGATTGGCCATCGCCTCTTGGGTCCGGTAGTAGTTGCCGGAGAACGTCGGCCGCTCGCCCCGCAGCATCGGCAGGATGATCTGCAAGGCTTCCTCGAGCTTGTTGAAGCGGTCGGTGAAGGTGCCGAACTCGAAGCCGAGCTGATCGTGCTCGAGCTCGAACCAACCCGTGCCGATGCCGAGAATGGCGCGGCCCTGGCTGATCACGTCGAGCGTGGTGATGGCCTTGGCCAACAGGGTCGGATTGCGGTAGGTGTTGCCGGTGACCAGCGTGCCCAGCTGCACGTGCTCGGTCACGGTGGCCAAACCGCCGAGGGCGGTGTACGCCTCCAGCATGGGCTGCTCGGGAGTCCCGAGCCCGGGCAGCTGATAGAAGTGGTCCATCACGAAGACGGAGTCGAAGCCGGCCGCGTCGGCTTCCTGCGCCTGGGCGATCACGGTGGGGAACAGTTCGGCGACGCCGGTGCCGTAGGAGAAGTTGGGGATCTGAAGTGCGAGTTTGACGGTCACCGCGTTCACGTAACCATAACTAAGCGGGGCGGTCACCCCGTTTAGCTTCCGGCGAACTGAGGAATATCAGCCGAAGTTGGCCAGCGCCCCGTGACTGACGTGAAGTGTCTGCCCTGTGATGTGCCGCGCGGCGGGCGTGGTGAGGAACAACGCCAATCGGGCGATCTCGGCGGCCACCGGAGCCGGTGTGCGGGACAGACCGTCGTAACCCGGCTCGGCGTTACGGCCGGACGCCACCGTATTGACGGTGATGCCCCGGGTGCCGAAGTGGGCGGCTTGCCCGGCGGTCCAGTCCGAAATGGCGGCCTTCACCGCAGCCTCCGCGCTGCCTTCGCGGGGCTGCTCAGGGATGACGTTGACGATCGAGCCGCCGGAGCGCAGGTGATCGCCGAGTATTTGCACGGTCAGCACCGCCGACACCGCGGTGACGTCCACGGCGTTGCGCCATGCCGCGGCGAGGTCGGCCAGCGAGTAGGTGCGCGGGTCGCCTGCGTCCCAGAGCGGGGCGGGAATGTTGACGATGGTGTCGAGGTGGCGCGGCAACTGCTCACGCGCGTCTTCGAGGCTGGTCGGGTCGGTGTTGTCGAACACGATCGCGTCGACGTCGAGTTCCTTGGCGGCGACCTCGAGGTCGTCGCGGCGCGCGCCGGCTATCACGACTCGGTGGCCCGCATCGCGGAAGCTTTCCGCAACCGTGCGTCCCAGATCCGTATCGCCGCCGGTGACGAGCACCTCCATCACAAGGACCTCCTGCCTTCGTTCAACGCTGAACCCCACCGAGTGACGGTCATGTTACTGGACAGTAGCCCGGGCGTGAAACTCGGCACGCCTACGACACGACAACGGTTCGGTCAACGTGCCATAGGGTCTTGATCTGTGCAGCTAGCGGGTTTCGGGCAGCCTTGAGCGCCCCGGGGCTGCCCCGCTGGATCTACCTCCCGGCCGCCGTTGGGGCGCTATTCGTGTTGCTGCCGCTGATCGCGGTCGCTGCCAAGGTGGACTGGCCGCACTTCTGGTCGTTGATCACCAGCGAGTCGTCGACGACCGCCCTCGTGCTGAGCCTCAAGACCGCGGGGGCGAGCACTGCGCTGTGCCTGCTGCTCGGTGTGCCGATGGCGCTGGTGCTGGCCCGCAGCGACGCCAGGCTGGTGCGAATGGCCAGGCCGCTCATCCTGTTGCCGCTTGTGTTGCCGCCGGTGGTCGGGGGCATCGCCCTGCTGTACGCGTTCGGCCGGCTCGGGCTGATCGGGGAGTACCTCAACGCCGCGGGCATCCAGATCGCGTTCACGACGACGGCCGTGGTGCTGGCGCAGACCTTCGTTTCGCTGCCGTTCCTGGTCATCGCGCTGGAAGGCGCCGCGCGCACCGCAGGAGCCGACTACGAGGTAGTGGCCGCCACGCTCGGCGCCCGGCCGACGACGGTGTGGTGGCGGGTGTCGTTGCCGCTGCTGGCGCCGGGCCTGCTCTCCGGGGCGGTGCTGGCGTTCGCCCGCTCGCTGGGTGAGTTCGGCGCGACGCTGACCTTTGCCGGCTCCCGTCAGGGCGTCACGCGGACACTGCCGTTGGAGATCTACCTGCAGCGCGAAAGCGACGCCGACGCGGCGGTCGCGTTGTCCCTGCTGCTCGTCGCGGTGGCCGCAGTGGTCGTCGTCGGACTGGGCAGTCGCCGGTTGCGGGGCACCGATGCCTGGTAGCCGGCCATGACCGGGGTTCAGCTACGGGCGGTCGTCGAAAGTCGCGGCGTCGACATCGAATTCGACATCGCCGCCGGCGAAGTGCTGGCACTTCTGGGCCCCAACGGAGCAGGCAAGTCGACGGCGCTGCACGTGATCGCGGGCCTGGTGCGGCCGGACCGCGGGGAAGTGCGCGTCGGACAACGCGTGCTTACCGACACCGCGGCGGGGATTCACGTCGCCACCCACGATCGTCGCGTCGGCCTGCTGCTACAGGACCCGCTGTTGTTTCCGCACCTGAGCGTCACCCGCAATGTGGCGTTCGCCCCGCGCAGCTCCCGTGCGGCGGCGGCACATTGGCTCGCCGAGGTCGACGCAGCCGAGCTCGCCGATCGGATGCCGCGGCAGTTGTCCGGCGGGCAGGCTCAGCGGGTGGCGTTGGCTCGAGCACTGGCCGCGGAACCCGACGTGCTGATGCTCGACGAGCCTCTGGCCGGACTGGACGTCGCCGCCGCCACCGCGATGCGCAAGGTGCTGCGCCGCGTGCTCGCCCGTGACGGCCGCTCCGCGGTGTTGATCACCCACGACCTGCTCGACGTGCTCACCCTCGCCGACCGGGTGCTCGTGCTCGAGGCTGGCCGTATCGCCGAATCCGGCCCGGCTGCAACGGTTTTGGCGACTCCCCGCAGCCGGTTCGGCGCACGGTTCGCCGGGGTGAACCTGGTCGGCGGCACCGCGGACGCCGATGGCGTGCTGACGACGCAGTGGGGAACAACCTGGCACGGTAGCCCGGGGCCCGACGTGGCGGCCGGCGAGTCGGCGGTGGCGCTGTTCAACCCCGCGGCGGTCGCCGTGTACCGCGACAAACCGCACGGCAGCCCCCGCAACACCGTCGAGGTGACGGTCGCCGAACTCGACAGCCGCGGACCCGTGATCCGGGTGCGCGCCGATGAGCAACCCGACGGTGCGCCGGGGCTGGCCGCCGATATCACCGCCGAATCGGCGGCCGAGCTGCGGCTGGCGCCCGGCGATCGCGTTTACTTCTCGGTGAAGGCCCAGGAGGTCACCGTCCATTCCGGTCCGTAACGGCGCGGTTCGCCGGTGCGATCAAGCGTTCTGAACCGACCAGAAAACACGGGGGGCCGCAAGTGCGTTCGATCACCCCGCGCGACGCGTGGGGCCTTGTCATGCCAGCAATTGAGCCAAATGACCTCACTCAGCAGCTTCTTCGGTTACAGCAATCTCTCAGCCAAGCACACTTTGAGCAACTCACACTTGCGTCACGGCCGTAACACGGTAGTTTCTTTCACATGCACCAGCCGGACGCGACTCCCGACCACGCCAAGGGCCTCTCGACGACGCTGGCGATCGCGGCGCTGACCGGCGCCACTGTGGTGGCGCTGACGCTGCCCGTGGCGAACGCCGATCCGACCACGCCGCCACCACCGCCGCCGGCGGACAACACCGTCTTGCAGGAACCGGCTCCGCCTCCTGCCGCCCCCGCGCCACCCCCGCCCGCCGATCCCAACGCGCCACCGGCCCCGCCTGCCGATCCCAACGCGCCACCGGCCCCGCCTGCCGATCCCAACGCGCCACCGGCCCCGCCTGCCGATCCCAACGCACCACCGGCCCCGCCTGCCGATACCAACGCACCACCGCCTCCGGCGCCGGAGCCGGGCCGGGTCGACAACGCCGCTGGCGGCTTCAGCTATGTGGTGCCTGCCGGCTGGAAGGTGGCCGACGCGACGCAGCTGTCGTATGGCCAGGCGTTGCTGAACAAGATCCCGCCGGCCCCACCGGGCTCTGCGCAACCGGCACAGCCGCCCACCGACACCAGCGTGCTGCTCGGTCGGCTCGACCTGAAACTGTTCGCCGGCGCCGAGACCGACAACACCAAGGCGGCCCAGCGCCTCGCGTCGGACATGGGTGAGTTCTTCATGCCGTTCCCCGGCACGCGCATCAACCAGGCAGACCGTTCCCCTCAATGCGGGTGGCATGTCGGGTGTCGCGTCGTACTACGAGGTGAAGTTCACCGACACGAGTAAGCCCAACGGTCAGATCTGGGCCGGCGTCGTCGGCGCGCCCACCCCCGCGGGCACGCCGCGAGGCCAGCGCACGCCGGAGCGGTGGTTCGTGGTTTGGCTTGGCAGCGCCAACAATCCGGTGCCCAAGGACGAGGCAGCCACGCTGGCCCAGTCCATCCGGCCGTGGGCACCGCCGCCTCCGCCGCCGCCGGATCCCAACGCGCCTCCACCACCTGCGGGCGGCACGAATGTGCCCGGACAGAGCCCCAACGTCGGAGTGCCAGTTCCGGTCGACCCGAACAGCCTTCCTCCCGGCATGCTGCCGCCGTCCTAACGGCTAACTGTCGGTTGGGTTTTCACGGCCCGACGTAGGGCACCTGACCCTCGAGGTTGTTCACGTTGAGCAGGTAGCAGTTGGTCCCGCCGAATCTCATGGCACCCGCGGTCACGCAGCGGTGAAACGTTCCGTCCCCGGCGATGGGGCCGTCGCATGTGGTGCCGCCACCCCAGGGCGTCCAACCGCCCTGGCAACCGGCGCTCGCCGGCGCGGCCAGGGCGGTACCGCTGGCCGCAAGTCCGCTGATGGCCAGTGCGACAAGTGTTTTCATCGTTCACCCCTTCTTCGCTTTACCGTGCCCGTAACCGGTAATAAGTCCGTGACGGTGTGGTCGCGCCGCGAATCAGCGCGCGGTGCCACCTCCCCGCGAGTGACCGTCGCACGTGTCGGCGCATGCTCGCCACCCTCCACCGGCGTGGCCGCGACGACCGGGCCGCGGCCGGCCTGTTATATCCGGGTTATGCCGTCGTGACCGATTGGGAATCCGGATTTTCCCTACGGATTCCGCGCCCAGATCCGCCGCTCACCCGTGCGATCGGAGGCCCGGGGGCCGGTGACCTGCGGAAACAATTGACGATCGTGCCCATTTCACAGCCCGAATCGTTACCCTCGTCCGGTATACCTTCAAGCGTGGCCAGCGGCCCCGCTGGCCACGGCCGGCGACAGGCAGGAGATCTGCGATGGAAGTGATTGCGGCAACCGAATTTCTCGCCCGCTCCACCACGCTGACAAGCGTTGGCTGGATTGGCTACATCATCATCGGGGCGATCGCCGGTTGGATCGCCGGCAAGATCGTCAAGGGCGGCGGCTCGGGCGTCCTCATGAACATCGTGATCGGCATCATCGGTGCGCTGATCGGCGGCTTCCTGCTCAGCTTCTTTTTCAACACCGCCGGGGGCGGCTGGTGGTTCACCTTGTTCACGGCGATCCTCGGTTCGGTGATCCTGCTGTGGATCGTCGGAATGGTGCAGCGAAAGACATAGCGGGCGCATAACTCTCGACGGGCGAGCACCATAGGGGAATGGCCGCCCCAACCATGAGCGCGTGGCGGGTTCGACGACCGGGCCCGATGTCCACCCATCCGCTGGACCGCGTCACCGTCGACGTGCCGCAGCCGGGGCCGGGCGAACTCCTCGTCGCCGTGCATGCCTGTGGTGTGTGCCGCACCGATCTGCACGTCGCCGAGGGCGACCTGCCGGTGCACCGGCCGGGGGTTACCCCCGGCCACGAGGTGGTCGGAGAGGTCGCCGCGATGGGTCCAGACGCCGGCGACGAGTTCGCGGTCGGTGACCGCGTCGGCATCGCGTGGCTGCGGCACACCTGTGGGCACTGCAAATTCTGCGTCCGCGGGCAGGAGAATCTCTGCCCCGAATCCCGCTACACCGGTTGGGACGCCGACGGCGGCTACGCCGAATTCGCCACTGTCCCAGCGGCCTTCGCGCACCATCTGCCCGTCGGCTATTCCGACACCGAACTGGCCCCGTTGTTGTGCGCAGGCATCATCGGCTACCGCTCACTGTTGCGGGCCGACCTGCCCGCCGGCGGCCGGCTGGGCATCTACGGGTTCGGCGGCAGCGCACATCTCACTGCCCAGGTGGCTCGCGCACAGGGCGCGGAGGTGCACGTCATGACCCGCGGTGAGCGAGCCCGCGAGCTGGCCCTGTCACTGGGGGCGGCGTCGGCGCAGGGCGCCACCGATCGGCCGCCGGTGGCATTGGACGCCGCGATCCTGTTCGCGCCTGTCGGCGATTTGGTACTGCCCGCCCTCGAGGCCCTCGACCGCGGCGGCACCCTGGCCATCGCGGGCATCTATCTCAGCGATATCCCTGCGCTGAACTACGAACGCCACCTCTTCCAGGAGCGCCAGGTGCGATCGGTGACTTCCAACACCCGCAACGACGCGCGCGATTTCCTGGCCTTTGCGGGGCAGCACCACATGGACGTGACCAGCCCGGAGTATCCGCTCGCCCGTGCCGACCAGGCGCTGTCCGATCTGAGTGAGGGCCGCATCGCCGGCGCGGCGGTGTTGTTGGTTTAGAGCTCCGCGAGCGCCGCGCCGAGCCGGCCGCTGAGGTCACCCCGACCGAATCGGTACATGGGTCCGCATCCGTCGGCCAGCACGACACGCAACCGCGCCATTCCGCGCGCGCTCACCGGCCGCGGTGAGTGCAGCCGCAGCGTGATGGCGTCGATCAGTTCTTCAGCCGCCCGAATGTTGGTGGGATGCACCGGAACCCGCGACGACAGCGGAGCACCGCCCGCGTGCGCGTCATGCACGGCCCGCCGCAGCGTCCGCGCAACGGCTTCCCGCTCGACCCCCGACGTCAACCGCGCCTGATGAACGGCGAGTGCGCTTCCGGCCGGTGCAGGCACACCGACAGCGAGCTGTCGGTCGAGTTGGTAGGCCCGCAGTCGCGCCCTCAGGCGCGCCATCAGCGACGGCCGTGGGGTGGTGGTCCCCCGGAGGACGCCGCTCGCGGTGGAAAGTAGATCCGGCGAAATCTTGTTGTTAGGCATGGTCATCTACCTCTAACCGCTGGAGACGTTTGGATTATTCTGGTGACTATCAAATACGTTACAGTGGTCATGCATGACCAGTCAAGTTGATATGCCAGTCACGCATGGGTAGCCTGGGAGGATGAGTACGCGGCCTGTGCAGTGGCCCGGTGACGACGAATCCAAACCCGCGCCCGGGGCGCTGATGCTTGTTCAAGCGCTGGTCAATACGGTCGAGCTGCCTGACGGTTCGGACCGCCTCGCCGAGGTTGCCGACGCCCGTCCGTGGCTCGTCGACAACCAGCTGCTGGCGCCGCACGCCGATCTCACCGATGCCAATCTGGACCTCGTCCGCGGGGTGCGTGAGTCGCTGCGTTCGTTGCTGGTGCACAACGCGGGCGGCCCGACGCCGACCGAAGCGGCGCTGGCTCCGCTGCGCGAGATCGCGTCGACGGGAACGGTCCGCGCGTGCTTGGCCGACGGCGGCGAAGTGCGGTTGACGGCGACCGGTGACTCCGTGCGCGACCGGCTGGTGGACCTGCTTCTGATCGTTCGCGAGGCCCAGCGCGATGGCAGCTGGGCGCTGCTCAAGGCCTGCGCGAACGACGAATGCCAGTGGGCGTTCTACGACAAGTCCCGCAACCACGGCGGCACGTGGTGCGAGATGTCGGCGTGTGGCAACAAGCTGAAGAACCGCGCGTTCCGCGCCAGAAGCAAGGCGCGCTGACGCGGCCAGTCAGGTCGACAGGTGCCACACGAGGGCGGCGGCCAGGGCCCCCAGCCCGTTCAGTGACCAGTGCAGCGCGATCGGCGCGATCAGGCTGCCGCTGCGCCTGCGCAACCAGGTGAACACGAAGCCCGCGACCGCCGTTGCGGCCACTGCCAGCAGCACGCCTGCGACGGTTCCGAACAAGCCGCCGCCGAACAGCCGGGTGAAGCCGACATTGCTGCTGGTCAGCCCGAGCGACGTCGCGATGTGCCACAGGCCGAACAGCAGCGAGCCCGCAGCCGCGACACCGCGGAAACCCCATGCGCGGTTCAGCGCGCCGTGCAGCACACCGCGGAACGCCAGCTCCTCGGGGATCACGGTTTGCAGCGGGATGATGATCATCGACGCGATCAGCGCGCCGGACACCGTCGCGTAGTTGTTGTTCATGAACATCGGCCGGGTCCACGGCACTAACATGCCGATCGCGATCACCGACAACACCACCACGACGGCGGCCACGGCATAGCCGGCGCCCGCTTTCAAGTGCTCACGGCTCAGCCCCAGCTCGGCCCAGCCGAGGCCCCGCGAACGAACGAGGACCACCAGCCCAACCGCGGCGGCGGGCACGGTCGCGATGCTCGCCCACGGCGTCGTGAAATGGGCGAGCAGGTTTGTGATTGCCAGCACCACAACGACCACGCCGATATCCAAGTAAGTACGGAAATGGTGCAGTGCGGAAAGCTGGCCCACCACGGGATGGGGGTGCGGGGCCACCGCCTGCTCAGACATTGCGAGTCAGTTTACCGGCAATTTCAGCCGTTCTTGCTGAGCGTGTCCTTAAGACTTCGAGTTCGAGCGGTGGTCCGAGTCCCACGTCCAACCCGAGATGTCAGGGTCGTCCTCGCCGCGCTCGCGCGTGTAGCGGCGGCCCGCGAGCCGGGCATCAAGCATCGGTTGGCAGGACCGCCGCCCGGTGAGACCTCAAGCACTAGCCTGACGGTCGTGCTGGGATTCGCGGCGCCGCAGTTCGGAGGTTCCGCCCACCTGGGTGTCGGAGAGCTTGCCCGCTTCGCGCGGACGGCCGAACAACTCGGCGCCGACAGCCTCTGGGTGGGGGACCGGCTGCTGGCCGCGGTCAATCCGACGGTGGGCTATGTCGGCAAGGACACCATCCCCGAACAGTTCCGCACCAACCTGGATCCGTTCATCGCGTTGACGGTGGCGGCGACCGCGACCACCACGGCGCAGCTGGGCAGCAGCGTGTTCGTCGGCCCCTGGTATCCACCCGTTCAGCTGGCCCGGCAATTGACGAGTATCGACGTGATCAGCGGCGGTCGGTTGCTGACCGGATTCGGCATCGGCTGGTCGCCGGAGGAGTACCAGGCCGCCGGTGCGCCGTTTCGCCGCCGCGGCGCGCAACTCGACGAACTCCTGGACGCGCTCGACGCGCTGTGGACCGCCAGCCCGGTTCGGCACGAGGGTGAGCGCTGGACGGTCGGAGAATCGTGGGTGGATCTCAAGCCGGTCCAGCGGCCGCATCCGCCGGTCTATCTCGCAGCGTTCACGCCGGCCGGGCTCAAGCGCATCGGTAAGCGCGCCGACGGCTTCATGGCCGGGGTGAATGTGCCGGGCGGCGTGAACATGGCCATGCTCACCTCGCAGCGGCAGACCATCGACGACGCGGCCCGCGCGGCGGGTCGTGACCCCGCGGCGATCCACACCTATGTGCGGGTCAACGTCGCCGAAGGCACTTCCGTTGGCAAGGTCGCCGACGCCGTGCAGGTGCTCGCCGACAACGGCTACCCCGACACGTTCGTCGACCTGATGTACGTGGCGACGGGGACCGACGCCCACCTTGAGTGGGTGGAACGGCTGCTGGCCCGGTGAGCAGCGGACCGCTCGAGTCGCTTCGGGTGCTCGATCTCGGTGGCGCCGAATCCGACGCCGTGAGCCGGTTGTTCGCCGACCTCGGCGCCGACGTGCTGAAGATCGAACCGCCGGCAGGCAGCCCGGCGCGCCGCGCGCTACCCAACGTGGCGGGCGCGAGCATTCCGTTCGCATTGAACAACGCCAACAAGCGCAGCGCGGTGCTCGATCCGGACAGCGCCGCGGACCGTGACCGGCTGCTCGAGCTGGCCGGCTCAGCCGACATCGTGGTTGACGGCGATCCGGCGGGGACGGCCGCATTCGGGACGTCGTGCGCGGCGCTGGCCGAGCGGTTCGGCCATCTGGTTGCGTTGTCGGTCACCGGTTTCGGGAGCAGCGGTCCGTACGCCTCGTGGCAGGCGACCGACGCGGTGCTGTACGCCATGTCGACCGCGCTGTCGCGTACCGGGCCGACCTCTGGAACACCGGTACTGCCGCCGCTGGGGGTCGCGTCGGCAACGGCGGCTGTGCAGGCCGCGTGGGCTGCACTTGCCGCCTACTATCACAGGTTACGTTGCGGCACAGGCGAATACATCGACTTTTCGAGGTTCGAGGCCGTCGTGCAGTCGCTCGATCCGCCGTTCGGATCCGAGGGCCAGGCAGCTGTCGGGCTGAAGCGGTCCAGCGAGCTCTGGCGGGGCAGGCCGCGAAACCAGCAGATTTACCCTATATTTCCGTGCGAGGACGGACACGTGCGGATCTGCCTGCTGTCGCCGCGGCAGTGGCGGGGGATGCGCGCATGGCTAGGTGAACCCGAGCGATTCGCCGACCCGAAGTTCGACACCATCGCGGCCCGGTACGCGGCCGCACGCGAACTCAACGAGGCCATCGCGGAGTTATTCGCCGCGCAGACGATGGACGACCTGGTCGCCGAGGGTCAACGTCGGGGGGTGCCGATCGCCGCAGTGCTCACGCCCGCGCAGACGCTGTCGTCGGAGCATTTCCGCGCTGTCGGGGCACTGACCGACGTCGAACTCGCCGCTGGCGCCGGCGTGTCCGTACCGGTGGGGCCGTTCGTCGTCGACGGTGTGCATGCCGGGTACACGAACCCCGCGCCGTCCCTCGGCGCAGACGGAACAGCCTGGGCGACACAGCGTCTCGTCACCACGCAGACGAGCGGCGCGGCGGGCCGGCCGTTTGACGGGATGCGGATCCTCGACCTCGGCGTGATCGTGGCCGGCGGCGAGCTGGGCCGGCTGTTCGCCGACTTTGGTGCCGAGGTCATCAAGATCGAGAGCGCCGCCTATCCCGACGGCCTGCGCCAAACACCGCCGGGGCAGGTGATGAGCAGATCCTGGGCGTTGACCCACCGCAATGAGTACAGCCTGGGCCTGGACTTGCGACATCCGTCGGGCGCCGAGCTGTTCGAGAAACTGGTCGAAGGCGCCGACGCGGTGTTCGCCAACTTCAAGCCGGGGACGCTTGCGTCGCTGGGGTTTTCATACGAGCACCTGCGCGAGCTCAACCCGCGCATCGTGCTCGCCGAGAGCAGCGCGTTCGGGGCCACCGGGCCATGGAGCGCGCGGATGGGCTACGGCCCGCTGGTGCGGGCCACCACCGGGGTCACCTGGCTGTGGACCTCCGAAGATACTCGAGCCGCCCCACGCGGCAGCTTCTATGACGCCACCACGATCTTCCCCGATCACGTCTCGGCCAGGATCACCGCGATCGCCGCGCTGGCGGCGGTCATCGGCCGTGAGCACGCCGGAACCGGTGCGCACGTGCACATTTCGCAGGCCGAAGCGGCGGTGAACCAGCTGGCCACCGCCTACGTTGCGGAGGCCGCTCGCGCCGCGGGCCTCCCGGTGACCGACGATCCCGCGGTCCATGCGGTCTATCCGTGCGAAGGCGACGACGAGTGGTGCGTGATATCGCTGCGGTCAGACGCCGATCGGGATGCGATGGCCGCAGCGATGGGCCGTGACGCTCTCCCGGATGGCCGCGCCGAACTCATCGCCGCGGTCTCGGAGTGGACGTCGAGCCGGGACAAGATCCTCATCGCCGATGCGCTGCAGCGCGCGGGCGTGCCCGCCGCGCCGATGAACCGGGCCGTCGATGTGCTGAGCGATCCGCAAATCACATATCGAAAAGTGTTCAGCGACATGACGCATCCGCTTTTTGATGCACCGATGCCCAGCGAGACCGGCCCCGCGCCCTACCTACACATTCCACCCGCTGAGCTTCGGCCCGCGCCGATGCCCGGTGAGCACACCCGGGAGATCTGCCAGAAGCTGCTCGCCATGGACGCTGATGAGACCGATCGCTTGATCGCCGAAGGCGTCTTGTTCATTCACCACGGGAGGTCATGACGGCACGGCCGGCCGCCTATCAGACCCTCAAATCGATCTACCGGGTCGGCCCGTCAAACTAGAACCCATGCCCATCGACCCCAGGACGCCGGTACTCATCGGCTATGGCCAGGTCAACCAGCACGACGACAATCCGGGGGTGGAGCCCGTGGACCTGATGGTGGCGGCCGCCCGCGCCGCTGCGGATCCACGGGTGCTCGAGGCCGTCGACTCGGTCCGCGTCGTCAGCGTGCTGTCATGGCGCTACCGCGATCCGGGGCTGCTACTGGCCCAGCGCCTCCGCGCCAAGAGCGCCGCGACCCGCTACACCGGGGTCGGCGGCAACGTCCCGCAGACGCTGGTCAACCAGGCGTGCCTGGACATCCAGGCCGGCCGGGCCGACGCAGTGCTGATCGTGGGCGCCGAAACCTGGCGCACCCGAACGCGATTGCGTGCAAGCGGCGCCAAGCCCGACTGGACGAGTCAAGACGAGTCCATTCCGATGGCCGAGGGTGCCGACGAAGGCGTGCCGATGGCCGGGCCCGCGGAGATCCGGATCAACTTGGACCGGCCTGCCTACGTCTATCCGATGTTCGAGCAGGCCCTGCAGATCGCGGCAGGCGAGTCTCCCGACGAACACCTGCGCCGGATTGGCGAGCTGTGGTCGCAGTTCAGCGGAGTGGCGGCGAAGAACCCGCATGCGTGGAGCCGTGAGCCGTTGGCGCCGCACCAGATCTGGCAACCCAGTCCCCGCAACCGGATGATCAGCTGGCCGTACACCAAGCTGATGAACTCGAACAACATGGTCGACCAGGGCGCGGCGCTGGTGCTCACCTCGGTGGAGAAGGCGACGTATCTGCAAATTCCTTCGGACCGTTGGGTTTTTCCGTACGCGGGCAGCGATGCGCACGACACCTACGCCATCGGCGAGCGGGCGGAGTTCTACCGGTCACCTGCGATCAGGATCGCGGGCCAGCGGGCGCTGCAACTGGCCGGCGCGGGCGTCGACGACCTCGACCTGATCGACGTCTACTCGTGCTTCCCGTCCGCGGTGCAGGTGGCCGCCAACGAATTGGGGTTGCCGATCGGCGACCCGAGTCGGCCGCTGACGGTGACCGGCGGCCTGACCTTCGCCGGCGGGCCGTGGAACAACTACGTCACCCACTCGATAGCCACGATGGCCGAGCGCCTGGTCGCCAAACCCGGCCAGCGCGGATTCATCACCGCCAACGGGGGGTACCTGACCAGGCACAGTTTCGGTGTGTACGGCACGGAGCCCCCGAGCCACGAGTTCCGTTGGGAAGACGTGCAATCCGACGTCGACCGCGAACCGACACGCGCTGCCGTAGTCGAATGGTCGGGTGTTGGCACGGTCGAGGCGTGGACCACACCGTTCAACCGGACCGGTACCGCGGAAAAGGCCTTCCTGGCAGTGCGCACTCCCGACGACGCAAGGGTGCTCGCGGTGATCCCCGACCCCGCGGAGGCCGACGCCACCATTCGCGACGACATAGGGGGCGTCAAGGTGCAGGTCAACCGCGACGGCACCGCGACACTGCTCTAGACCAGGTCGGCCACCAGCCCGTCCACGCGCTGCCGCACCACCGTCTCCATACCGGGCCCGACGATGGCGTGCACCCGGTCGGCCACGACGGCGTCGATGGCGGCCTGCGCCACCACCGCGGGGCTGATCGTGCCGGCAGGCATGCCGCCCGCGTCGTCGGGCGTCGCCGCAGCACCCGGCGGAGCGAGTCGCGCCGAATTGGCTCCAAGCGGCGTGTCCACCATCCCCGGGCACAGCACCGTGGCGCCCAAAAGCGTTGATACTGAGCGTAGTTCGGCGTTCAGCGTCTCGGTCAGACCGACGACCGCATGCATGGTCGCGGCATAGGGCGCCAGCATGGGCAACGCCACCAACCCGCCGACCGAGGCCGTGTTCAGGAAATGGCCGGAGCCCTGCGCGATGAGCAACGGGGCAAAGGTGCGCACACCGTTGACCACGCCCATCAGCTTGACGTCGATCAGCCACCGCCACGTAGTGGGTCGCTGTTCCCACGTCGGCGCCTGTTCACACACCACGCCAGCGTTGTTGCAGACGAGATCGACGCGGCCGAAGCGTTCGACGGTCTCGTCGGCGAGTGCGTCCAGGTCTGCGTCGACGCTGACGTCGGCCCGCACCCCGGCCGCATGCCCGGGCCGACCGGCCAGCGCGTCGACAGCTACGGGAATCGCATCCTCCCGGATGTCGGCGATCATCACGTTCACGCCGCGCCGCACCAGAGCGTCGGCTATCGCGAAGCCGATTCCGCTGGTGCCGCCGGTCACCACGGCGACCTGCCCCCTCGCGATCCTCATGCCCGCCCCGCCCTTCACCGTGTTGCGCGTTACGCCTTCTCAATCGCGCTACCGTAGCGCGATGGCATCCTCGACGGTTAGGGCGCGTTGGCGGGCACGTCCGTGTATTGCGGCGTGTAGCCCTCCGCGGAGAACGTAAAGCCCTTACCGCTCGTCTCGCTTTGACAGGACACCCCGGACTCCTGCACGTTGCAGCGAAATCCGGCCGCGGCCAGGATCCTGTTGAACCGCAACGCATTGGCAGGGCCGGGCACCAGCCAGAACTCCGGCTGTTCCAGCGAGACGAACTGCGGGTCGCCGTCCCGGTCGACGACGATCGCGTTCGGTGTGGTGTCCTGCCCCACCGCGTCGGGCACGGACTCGGGTTCACCGGGGATGCCGAGGCCGGATTGCCAGCTGCTCGACGCCTGGCAGCCCGCCTTGATGCGAGTCAGAATCGCGCACCGCCACTTGCCGCTGGGGGTGGTGAAGTAGTAGCCCGTGGTGTCGCCGACGTGCCCGACGTAGTCGAAGGCGTTGACGAGGTGCGCATTGCTGGGCGGTGTCGACGGCGTCGCGGTCGGGGCGGCGGTCGGCGTCTGGGCCGGCTGCTCGGGGGTGTTGACGATGCGATCTCCCGAGCAGCCCGCAATCGCCAGCATCGCGACCGTCGCGAGCGCGACCAGATGGCGGCGAATCAAGCGGCGCCCAACGGCGCGCGGGACCGGATGAGCGCCTTGATGTCGTCGAGTCCCTCCCAGATGTTCACGTTCATCCCGGCCAGCACCCGGTCATCGCCGTCGAGCCAGAACGTCGTGAACTCGCGCGCGTCGACGTCACCACGGAACACCACTTTCTCGTAGTGGGGCGCGTGTCCCACATACTCCATTCCGAGGTCGTACTGGTCGGTGAAGAAATAGGGGAGTTCGTCGTATTCGGTCGGCTTGCCGAGCATGCCTGCCGCGGCGACCGCCGGCTGCTTGAGCGCGTTGGCCCAATGCTCGGTGCGAATCCGCACGCCGAACAGCGGATGCTCGGCGGCGGCGATGTCACCGACGGCGAAGATGTCGGGGTCGCTGGTGCGTAGCGACGCATCGACCAGCACGCCGCCGTCGCCGAGGGCCAGGCCGGCCTGTTCGGCGAGCGCGATGTTCGGCGCCGCGCCGACCGCGACCAGGACGGCGTCCGCGTCGACGGTGGACCCGTCGCCGAGCTTCAGCCCGTTCGCTTTGCCGCCTGCAGTGGTGATTTCCTGCACGGTTGCTCCCAGCCGAAGGTCCACACCGTGTTGGCGGTGAAGCTCGGCGAACACCTCGCCGACCTCGCGGCCGAGCGCGCCGATCAGCGGCACCTCGGCCATTTCGACGACCGTGACGTTCACGCCACGGTCTCGGGCGCCGGCGGCGACCTCGAGGCCGATCCACCCGCCGCCGACGACGGCCAGCGAACAATCTTCGACCAGAGCCGAATTCAGCGCATCGGCGTCGTCGACGGTGCGCAGGTAGTGCACGCCGTCGGCGTCTGCGCCGCGGATCGGTGGCCGGCGCGACTGCGAGCCGGTGGCCAGCAAGAGCTTGTCGTAGCGCACGGTACTGCCGTCGGGCAGGGAGACGATGTGGGCTTGCGGGTCGATCGCCGAGACCTCGGTGCCGAGCTGCAGCTCGACGTGGCGGTCGCGGTACCAGGCCGCGGAGGCAACGGTGAAGTCGCCGAGTTCCTTCTTGCCCGCCAGGTACTCCTTGGAGAGCGGGGGACGCTCGTAGGGCAGATGTTCCTCGGCGGCATACAACACAATGTGGCCGTCGAAATCCTTGTCGCGCAATGCTTCTGCGGCCTTGGCGCCGGCGAGGCCGCCGCCGACGATGGCGAAAGTGGACGACGTTGTCATGTCGTCTGAGCCTACTCGCACGACGTTGTCACCGGGATGCGCGGAACGCTCAAAGCCTCACCCCACGTCTATGCAGATAGTCAGGCTCGCCACGGCAACGGCCATCACGGCGATCAGGATGGTATCGGTCGTAGGGAGACGTGATTCGCCAGATGTGGCCCACACTTCGGTGGCGGGCCGATTCCATGTTCGGCACGCACAAACCGGCGTAGCGTTCGACGGGCCGGTTCGCGTGGGGGGTAACGATGCCGAGTGATCCGTTCGAGATGGCGATAGTCCACCGTGCCTTCCGCAGTGAGTTGCACAATGCCACCGGCCTTGTCCGACGTGTCACTGCCGGCGATACCAGCCGTTCAGCGGCGGTTGGCGGGCACATCGAATTCATGATGGCGGCGCTGCATCATCATCACCTGGCCGAAGATGCGGTGGTCTGGCCGAGGTTGTCTGCCCGGGCACCGAGCCGAGCCGCCGAGGTCATCCGGATGGAGGATGCGCATCGTGGCATTGCTGATACCTCCGGGCGAGTTCGGGCCACCGCGGCCCGGTGGGCGGAGTCGGGCGACCCTTGGCTTGCCGGGCAACTGGTGCCCCTCGTCGAGGAACTCGCGGTTCGCGTCGATGAGCACCTCGACGACGAAGAGCGCAATGTCGTTCCGCTCATCGCCGAGTACCTCAGCCCCAGGGAGTGGCGGAAGTGCCTGGCGCACGCGTCGGCGTTCGTGAGGGCGCACCCGAAGCGGGGACTCGCCCTGGGCGGCATCGTGCTCGCCGGCGAGTCGGCCGAGAATCGGGAGCGATTCCTCGGAAATGTGCCGTTGCCCGTGCGAACGGCCTACAAGATCTTTGGCGACCGCATATACGCGGGCTACCGGGCAGAGATTTACGGGTCGAAGTAGCGTTCGGGGTCAGCGCACCCAAGCCGCGCGGTGTCACCGCGTCAAAGGGTGGTGCTCCGATGGACGATCACAAGCCCTGGTGGGCCGACGTGCTCGCCGATATCTGGAGCGGTGCGAGCTTGCGGGAGCTGGCCGCAGTGCGCGACGACCTCAGCCGCGCCAACGCCCGTTACGCGAACGCTGTACGAAGGGGCCCGCGCGGCGGGACTTTCATGGGGCGAGATCGGCCGAATCCTCGGCGTTCCGAAGCAGCAGCTGCACACCGCCGCTTCAGCCGACCCGCGCCGCCAGCAGCTCCTTGAGTTTCCTGGTGTTGCGGATGGCGTGGCCGCCGAGGTCGTTGTTGAAATAGACGAGCACCCGCCGGTCTTCCGCGTGCCATTCGTAGACCCGGTCGGCCCACTGGCGCAACTCGTCGTCGGGGTAGGAGCCGGCGTACATCGAATCCTGCGGCGGTCCGTGCATCCGGATGTACACCAGATCGCTGGTCGCTCGCGGGATGCACCGCAGGCCTGCGCCGCTCATGACCACGTATGCGGCGTGGTGTCGTTCCAGGATCGCGTAGACGGCGGGGTCATCCCACGACGGATGGCGCAGCTCCATCGCCACCGGAATCCCGTCGGGCATCACGCTCAAGAAGTGGTCGAGCCGCGCGTCGTCGCGTTCCATCGCCGGATGCAGCTGAACGAGCAGCGCCTCGCGCCGATCGCCGAGTGCGGTCCAACACCGCTCGAACCGCTCCACCCACGGCTCCGGTGAGCTCAACCTTCGGTAGTGCGTCAGCCCGCGGTGCGCCTTGACCGACATCGTGAAGCCGTCGGGCAGCCGCTCTCGCCATCCGGCGAACGTGGCGTCCTTGGGCCAGCGGTAGAAGCTCGCGTTGAGTTCGACGGTGTCAAACTCCTCGACGTAGCGGGCCAGCCTCTTGGCGACCGGCAGCCCGGGCCGATACAGCACATCGGCCCAATGGTCGTAGGACCAGCCGGAGGTGCCGATCTTGATCACTGTTGCGATGACACTCTGTCGGTGGGCAGGCCGAGTTGCCGCGCGGCCGCGACTGCGCGCTTGTCGAAGTACGGCCGCACCCAAGTCCAGACATCCTGGATTTCGCGCAGGAAGATGTCCGAGCCGGTGTCACCAATTCCATTGAACTGCTTGAGCAGACGAGCGGCCGCCCTGACATCTTGGTCGCTGCGGGCAGCAAGCTTTCGCAGGTCGCCGTCAGCATCCTGTGCATAGATGGCGCCGGCGTGCTTCAGCAGGCCTCGGACCACCCGCACGCGCGCAGCGGCGTCCACGTCGGCTGGCGTACCCGCGCTATTTCGGCGGCAAACTCTTGGCGTAGTCAACACCGCGACTGAGCCAGGACTGCAGCTGCCGCTTGGTCTTCACGCCTTCGAGGGAGACTCGCAGCCAACCGTGGGTTTCTCGCCCCGCCATCACCATCGGTTCGACGTGTTCGCGGGCGAGCAGCTTGTCGGTCTCGTCCGGAGGAACCCGCACCATCAGGCCGCCCCGCCCGCTGACGGCCACCGACATGTTGCCGTTGATCAGGAACGCCAGCCCGCCGAACATCCGCTTCTCCTCGACGCCGCGCTCGGCGGCGATGAGCTCGCGGATGCGGTCGGCCAAGTCTTCGTCGTAGGCCATGCGAGGACGTTAACGCTCGCGTGTAACGCCGTGGCGTAATCAACGCCCCCCGAAATTGCGCCCTTGCGTTACATCCGGTGCCGCATTCGGCGTCCACCCCAACTTGGGCCCGAGCTTTTCGGCCATGTCGGTGACGATCTGCAGGTAGTCCTCCTCGTCGAACGTGAACGGCAGCGCGAACGCGACCTCGTCGGCGCGCTGGAAGCCGGCATGGGCGTACAACGCGTCAGCGATTTCGTCAGAGGTGCCGACGTAGTCGGGGGAGAAGAGCATTCCGCGCGGGCCCTGCGGTGTCTTGGTGCGCTCGAAGCGCGCCGCCGCATACGCCCGGTACTTCTCGATCTGCGCGTGAGAAGCCGAGTCGGTCGGAATGAGCACCAGGCCTTGCGAGACTCTGGCCCGCTCCGGATCCGGATGGTGGGCACGGAACGCTTCGATGTTCTCACCCTGAATGGTGGCGAAATCGCGCGAGTCGGTGCCTTCGATGCTGACCACCGAACTGGTCATGTAGTTGATGCCCTGCTGGCCCGCCCAGATCGCGGACGCCATGCCGCCGCCGTACCACACCCGGTCGGCCAGGCCCGCCGAATGCGGTTGCACGCGCCGGGTGAACTCCTCGATGCCGACGGTGCCCTCGAAATCGCTGACCGGCTCGCCGCGCAGGCACTCCAGCAGCCTCACCACCCGATCCTTCGAAAAGTCCTCCAGCTCATGGGTTTCCGGGTAGAGCTTGGTTTTGTAGTGGTCGTAGAGCATCGGCGTGCCGACCGACACACCGGGATTGATCCGGCCGCCCGACAGGACGTCGACGGTGGCCAGATCCTCGGCCAGCCGCAGCGGGTTCTCTAGGCCCAGCGGGATCACCGCGGTGCCCAGTTCGATGCGGCTGGTGCGCTGGGTGGCGGCAGCCATGATCGCAACGGGGGAGGAGATGCCCGGCTGCAGGTGACGACACCGCAGCCAGACGCTGTCGAAGCCGAGCGCTTCGGCACGCTCGATCATCGACAGCGTCTGCTCGTGCCCGGGTCCCGGATCGGCCTCATCGAATCGGCCGATGGTCAGGAACCCGAGCTTACGCAACGGCTTTCCGCGTTCGGGCACGGTCAGGCCGCGACGGTGGCAGCGTCGGCGGCAGGCTCCAGCGCCTGCGCGACGATCTCTGCGACGTCGGTCATCGGCTTGACCTCCAGCGACTCGAGCACATCGGCCGGGACGTCGTCCAGGTCGGGCTCGTTGCGCTGCGGGATGAAAACCGTTGACAGACCGGCCCGTTGCGCGGCCAGCAGCTTCTGCTTGACCCCACCGATCGGCAGCACGCGGCCGTTCAGCGTCACCTCGCCGGTCATGCCGACATCCGAACGCACCTGGCGCCCGGTGGCCATCGACACCAGCGCGGTCACCATCGTCACACCGGCGGACGGACCGTCCTTGGGCACCGCACCGGCGGGCACGTGGACGTGGATGCGACGATCCAGCGCCTTCGGGTCGACGCCGAGTTGCTCGGCGTGCGAGCGGACGTAGGACAGCGCGATCTGCGCCGACTCCTTCATCACATCGCCCAGTTGACCGGTCAGCTGCAGACCTGGCTCGCCGTCGGTGGCGCCGGCCTCGATGTAGAGCACATCACCGCCGAGGCCCGTCACCGCCAAGCCCGTCGCCACGCCCGGCACCGCCGTGCGTTCGGCCGACTCCGGCATGAACCGCGGACGGCCAAGGTAGTCAACGAGATCCGGCTCGTCGATGGTCAGCGCGGTTGGGTCGTCGGCCAGCTTCGTGGTCGCCTTGCGCAGCGCCTTGGCCAGTAATCGCTCGAACTGCCGCACCCCCGGTTCGCGGGTGTAGTCGGCCGCGATCTTGCGCAGCGCGTCCTCGGTCACCGTCACCTCGTCCTCGGTCAGTGCCGCCCGCTCCCGCTGCCGCGGCAACAGGAAGTCGCGGGCGATCGTGACCTTGTCGTCCTCGGTGTAACCGTCGATCTGCACCAGCTCCATCCGGTCCAGCAGCGCCGACGGGATGTTCTCGATCACGTTGGCGGTCGCCAGGAAAACGACGTCGGACAGGTCCAGATCCAGATCGAGGTAGTGGTCGCGGAACGTGTGGTTCTGTGCCGGGTCGAGCACCTCCAGCAAGGCGGCCGAAGGGTCGCCGCGGTAGTCCGAGCCGACCTTGTCGATCTCGTCGAGCAGCACGACAGGGTTCATCGACCCCGCCTCGCCGATGGCCCGCACGATGCGGCCGGGCAGCGCGCCGACGTAGGTCCGCCGGTGGCCACGGATCTCGGCCTCGTCGCGCACGCCGCCGAGGGCGACGCGAACAAACTTGCGGCCCAACGCCCGTGCCACGCTCTCGCCCAAAGACGTCTTACCGACGCCGGGCGGACCGGCCAGCGCCATCACCGCGCCGGAGCCCCGTCCGCCGACGACCGCCATCCCACGCTGGGCGCGACGCGCCCGTACGGCCAGGTACTCGACGATGCGGTCCTTCACGTCTTCCAGCCCGTGATGGTCGGCGTCGAGAATCTCGCGCGCCACCGTCAGGTCGGTCGAGTCCTCGGTACGGCTGTTCCACGGCAGGTCGAGCACGGTGTCCAGCCAGGTGCGGATCCAGCCGCCCTCCGGGCTCTGCTCGCTGGACCGCTCGAGCTTGCCGACCTCGCGCAGCGCGGCCTCGCGCACCTTCTCGGGCAGGTCGGCGGCCTCGATGCGGGCGCGGTAATCGTCGGACCCGTCCGGCTCGCCCTCGCCGAGTTCCTTGCGGATCGCCGCGAGTTGCTGGCGCAGGAGGAACTCCTTCTGCGTCTTTTCCATGCCTTCGCGGACGTCTTCGGCGATCTTGTCGTTGACCTCGACCTCGGCGAGGTGGTCACTGGTCCAGTCGATCAGCGCGCGCAGCCGCTCGGCCACATCGGGCGTCTCCAGCAGCTGGCGCTTCTGCACCTGCGTCAGGTACGACGCATATCCGGCGGTATCGGCCAGCGCCGACGAGTCGGTCAGCTGGTTGACGAAGTCGACGATCTGCCAGGCCTCCCGCCGCTGCAGGTAGGCCAGCAGCAGCTTTTTGTACTCGGCGGCCAGGGCACGCGCCTCGTCGGTCGCAGCAGGTTCCTCGACCTCCGTCACCTCGACCCACAGCGCGGGTCCGGGGCCGTTGGCGCCGGCGCCGATGTGCGCGCGGCCCTTGCCGCGGACCACCGCAGCGGTGCCGCTCCCGCCGGCGACACGGCCGACCTGCACGATCGACGCGAGCACACCGTAGGACGGGTACCGGTCATCCAGACGCGGCGCGATCAGCAGCTCGCCAGACTCACTGGCCCGGGCGGCGTCGACAGCAGCACGTGCCGCGTCGTCCAGCTCGATCGGCACCACCATTCCGGGCAGCACGATCGAGTCGCTCAGGAACAACACGGGCACTGATTTGGTTTCAGCCATCAATCCTCCAAAGTTCAGTCAGATCGACTCAACCCTGCGGTGTGGTGTTTTGTTCCCCGCCCGAACCACCCATTCGGGCGATGACCGCCGCCGTCGCGGGAGGTATCCCTGACCTGCATGCCCGCATGGCGCTTACGCGATTTCCACGAGGACGACCTCGACGAAGCCATCTCCGTCTGGGACCAGAGTCGTGCCCCCGACGAGCCCCACCCGGTATTCCCGGTTTCCGAGGTCCTGTCCGCGGCGAAGTCCGGCCAGCCGGCCGTCGTCGCCATAGTGGGCGACCAGTTGGTGGGCATGGCCGTGGCGCAACAGCACGGGGAACGCGCATGGATATTGATGGTCGCCCTGAGCAACCGGTGGCGGAACCGGGGCATCGGCAGCGCCCTACTCGGCGAGCTGGAAGTCCGCCTGCGCACCCTCGGGGTCAGGCGCATCAGCGCGCTGCTGCCTGCCGACGCCACCGGGACCGCCGCACTTCGCAACTCGGATTACGCCGAACGGTCCGACCTGCGCTACTTCGAGAAACTCGACCACGTCGGGGCATCCGACGCCGGCCTGCTCGCCGCACTCGGCGGGCAGGTGATGCCGCGTGGACTCTGGCAGGCGATGGCCGGTATGGAGGCCGAGAAGCGCGTCATCGAACAACGGATCGTGCTGCCCCTCGCCGAGCCCAATCTGGCTGAGCAATATGGAGTTTCGCCGCCCAAGGCGGTAATCCTGTTCGGACCGCCGGGCACCGGCAAGACGAGCTTCGCCAAGGCCGTCGCGGGCCGGCTCGGCTGGCCGTTCGTAGAGGTGTTCCCGTCACGGCTCGCCGCCCCCGACGTCGCGATGACCACCGCCCTGCGAGAGGCGTTCGTCAACCTCATGGAGCTCGAGGCGGCGGTCGTCTTCATCGACGAGGTGGAAGAGATCGCGGGCTGCCGGTCCGGCATTCCGTCCGATCCCGCCCACGGGGTGACCAACGAGCTGCTCAAGCTCATCCCGGCGTTCCGCCAGCACGATGAGCGGTTGTTGATCTGCGCGACGAACTCTGTGCGGTCGCTGGATTCGGCGTTCCTGCGCCACGGCCGGTTCGACTACATCATTCCGGTCGGGCCGCCCGACGAGGTGGCGCGCGGGGCGATCTGGCGGCGGTATCTCGGCGCCAACGCCGACGTCGTCGAGGTGGACAAGCTCGTCAAGGCGAGCGAGATGTTCACGCCCGCGGACATCGAGTTCGCCGCCCGCAAGGGCGCCCAGTCGGCGTTCGAGCGCGAAGTCGAGTTCCGTTGCGGCGAATCCGCCCGCACCGACGATTACCTGGCCGCCATCGCAGACACGCGCCCCACGTTGACCGATGAGATGGTCACCGAATTCGAGGAGGACATCGCCGAGCGCACCCGGCTGTAGACGGCCTCGTCGCACCCGAAAAGGCAGGGAGCCTGCCGTTCGGGGGTACGGCAGGCTCCCTGGTTGTGGGTGGTCGCTACGCGGAGGCCTGCGCCCCTAGCACCCGCTGGATATCCGGCTTCATCTGCTGCAGCTGCTGACCCCAGTAGTTCCAGCTGTGAGTGCCCTGCGGCGGGAAGTTGAACACGCCATTGGTGCCGCCTGCCGCGGTGTAGTTGTCCCGGAACGTGACGTTGGTCCGCAACGTGAACCCTTCGAGGAACTGCGCGGACATCAGGTTGCCGCCGTCGGTACCCGAGTCGAGATCCGACGGGGTGCCGGTGCCGCAGTAGACCCAGATCCGGGTGTTGTTGGCCGCCAGCTGCGCCACGTTGACCATCGGGTCGTTGCGCTTCCACGCTGGGTCGGACGACGGACCCCACATGCTCTCAGCGTTGTAGCCACCGGCGTCGTTCATCGCCAGCCCGATCAGCATCGGCCACCAGCCCTCGGACGGGTTCAGGAACCCGGACAAAGACGCGGCGTAGATGAACTTCTGCGGGTAGTAGATCGCGTACGTCATTGCCGTGCTGCCTGCCATCGAGGCGCCGACCACCGCGTTGCCGTTCTGCGACACGCCCTTGTTGGCCTCCAGCCACGCAGGCAGTTCCTGGGTGAGGAACGTCTCCCACTTATACGTGTAGTCCTGGCCGTTGCCCCGCGACGGCTGGTACCAGTCGGTGTAGAAGCTGGACTGGCCGCCCACCGGCATCACGACCGACAGGCCGGACTGGTCGTACCACTCGAACGCCGGGGTGTTGATGTCCCAGCCGCTGTAATCATCCTGGGCACGCAGCCCGTCGAGCAGATAAACGGCGTGCGGTCCGCCGCCCTGGAACTGAATCCGGATGTTGCGGTTCATCGAAGCCGAGAACACATCCAAATACTCGACGGGCAGCCCCGGCCGGGAAAACGCACCGGCGGTCGCCGAACCCCCGACGAAGCCGATCAGCCCGGGCAGTGTCGCCGCCGCAACGGCGCTCACCGCCAGCCGGTGCAACCACTTACCTCGAAACCTCTCCATGAACGTCATAACGGCAACCAACCCACCTTTCATCACATGCCACAAAAGCAATTGCCGTCGCTTTCGATGCGTAGTCAAACACGCCCGGACGGGGTGATCGTGGGGTCAACACAGTGTTGCGACGTCGCGGTTGGCTAACGATTACGACTCGGCACGGACTCAGGAACGCGCGGTTATCGGCTGTGACCTCTGGGAATTGAGTTACAGATGTGACTAGTCGCCAAGCCCCGGCGCGCCGCGCCCGAGCCGGTGCAGCTGTGTGACGTGTTGCGGGGTCAACTCGTCCAGCGCGGTCACGCCGAGCAGCCGCATCGTGCGCGTGACCTGCGCGGACAGGATCTCGATGGCCCGGCTGACGCCTGCCTCGCCACCGGCCATCAGTCCATACAGGTAGGCCCGGCCGACGAGCGTGAACCGGGCGCCGAGTGCTATCGCGGCCACAATGTCGGCTCCGGACATGATCCCGGTGTCCAGCAAAACCTCTGTCGCACCGCCAAGCTCGCGCGCGACGGTCGGCAAGAGGTGGAACGGTACGGGTGCACGGTCCAGTTGGCGGCCGCCGTGATTGGACAGCAAAATGCCGTCGACGCCGAGGTCGACCACGGCCTTGGCATCGGCCAGTGTCTGGATTCCCTTGACCACCAACTTGTTCGGCCACTGCGACTTGATCCAGACCAGATCCTCGAACGTGACGGTGGGATCGAAGGTGCTGTCGAGGTATTCGGCGACCGTGCCCGGCCAGCGGTCCAGCTCTGCGAAGGACAACGGTTCCGTCGTCAGCAGGTCGAACCACCAGCGCGGATGAGGTACCGCGTCGAGCACGGTGCGCAAGGTCAGCGCGGGAGGGATGGACATGCCGTTGCGGGTGTCACGCAGCCGCGCGCCGGCTACCGGAACGTCGACGGTCACGAGCAGGGTGTCGAAGCCCGCCGCGGCCGCCCGCTCCACCAGCGCCATCGACCGATCGCGGTCCTTCCACATGTAGAGCTGAAACCAGTTGCGGCCATGCGGGTTTGCTGCCTTGACGTCCTCGATCGAACAGGTGCCCAGTGTCGACAACGAGAACGGGATGCCGGCCTGGGCCGCCGCATGGGCACCGGCGATCTCACCCTCGGTCTGCATCAGCCGGGTGAAGCCCGTCGGTGCGATGCCGAACGGCAGCGCGACGCGGTCCCCGAGCACCGTGCGGCCGGTGTCCACCTTGGCGACGTCCCGCAGGATCGTCGGGTGAAACTCGATGTCGCGGAACGCCTGCCGGGCGCGGGCCAGCGACAGCTCCTCCTCGGCGGCGCCGTCGGTGTAGTCGAACGCGGCTTTCGGCGTGCGGCGCTTGGCGATTCGGCGTAGGTCCTCAATGGTCAGCGCGGACCGGAGCCTGCGCTTCGTCGGACTCAGTTGCGGATTGCGGAACTGCAGCAGCGGCGCCAGTTCGCTGGGCCGGGGCACGCGTCGCTTCATCGTGCCCAGCGGCTAATCGGCGGCCGCGGCCAACGCCCGCCGGACATTGGCCCGCCGCTCTTCGATGGTGCGGCCGATGTCCTGCAGCAGGATTGGCTTTCGCCCCACCAGCTCCTCGATGTATTCACGGTCGAGTTGTTGAGTTGATTGAACGCCGCGGTGAACGCCTCGATCGCCCCGGTCGTCGAGGCCTCGCGCGTGTAGATGATCAGGGAGTCCTGGAGGTCCGGGAATTTAGCCTCAAGTTGCCGCAATTGCGACGCCCGGATCTCGGTCAGCCGGTCGAACACCGACGCCCGCAGGGACGACCGCCCCGACTGGTAGCCGATCGCGCCGACTACGGCAGCCGACAGAATGCTCGTGACCAGCAGCATCACCAGGAGTTTGGACTGAATGCTGATCCGGGACAGGATGCGACGACGCAGACTTCTGGGTTTCGGTGCCGGCTCGGGCTGGGTCGACGTTTCGGGCTCGGTCGTTGTCGTCATTGAATCGCAAAGACTAGCTTGCAAAACTTGCTAATGAAATGACTGGCGGCAAATCGCTGTCTTCGGATGACGCAGATCCGTTCGATCTGCGGCGATTTGTCGACGCCCAGGACCGCGTGTATGAGACGGTGCTCGCCGAACTGCGCAATGGCGCCAAGCGCAGCCACTGGATCTGGTTCGTGTTTCCGCAGCTGCAGGGCCTGGGACACAGCGCAACCGCGCAGCACTACGGCATCTCCTCACTCGACGAGGCGCGCGCTTACCTCGCGCACCCCGTGCTCGGGCCGCGGTTGCGGGAATGCACCCGGTTGGTGGCGGTCATCGACGGCCGCTCGGTCGACGAGATCTTCGGCTGGCCCGACAACCTGAAGGTGCGTTCGTCGATGACGCTGTTCGCGCATGCGACCGAGGACAACGCCGCGTTTCGCGCGGTGCTCGACAAGTTCTACAACGGCGAGGACGACCCCGCCACCGTCGAGCGCCTCAGCACGGCGCGATGATCAGCCAGCCGTGCGGCTCGATCTCGGCCTCCTCGACGACCGACTGCGGCGGCGCGCCCGACCCCGCGGCGATCTGGCCCTGACCGAAGCCGAGTTCGGGCAGCGACACCGGCAACGGCGCATCGTCGACGTTGAGCGCCACCACCAGCGCGTCGGCACCGTTGCGGGTCTCGTAGACGTACTGGGTGTTCGTCAGCCGCAGCGGCGATGTCCTGGCGGTGTGCAGCCACGGGTGGCGCCGGCGCAACCCGATCAGGTACTGATGCAGCCGGAACACGTCGCGCCCGAGGTCGTCGACACCCATTAGGGGAGCGCTGAATTCGGGCCGCACGGCGTCGTCGCCGCCGACCCGCTCCTCCTTGACCCCGCGATAGGCAGACTCGTCGCCCGCGTACACGCTCGGTGTGCCGCCAGTGGTCAGCAGGATCACCAACGCGTGTTCGAGATGCCGGGTGTTGTCCAGGCGGCTGGCGATCCGGGTGACATCGTGATTGCCGACGAACGTCATCGGCACGAAGTCGTCGAGAAACTCGTTGTGCCGCACCAGCGCCCAGTCGAGCTCGTGGAAGTTGCCGTCGTTGAGGCCGCTCCAGATCGCCTTCCACAGCTCGTATTGGGTGACGGAATCGAAGCCGGACTCTCGCACCCGCGCCGAGTAGTCGCCGTGGATGACCTCACCGACGAACCAGGCGTCGGGATATGCCTGCCGGACTCGGGGCAGGACCTGTGCCCAGAACCGGTCGGGGACGGCGTAGGCGGCGTCAAGGCGCCATCCGTCGGCGCCGCGTTCTAGCCAATGCGTCATCACGTCGACGGTGTAGGCGACCACGTCGGGGTTGTCGTGGTCCAGCGCGATCAGCTCGCCGTGGCCCTCGAAGGTGTCGAAGTCGTTGCCGCGCCGCCGAAACCATGCGGTGTCCGCCGTCGCGATAGCGCGCGAAGTCGGTGCCGACGTGGTTGAACACGCCGTCGAGCAGCACCCGCAACCCGCGCGCCTGCGCCTCGGCGATCAGGTGGTCGAAGTCGGCGTCGTCGCCAAGGCGCGCGTCGATCCTGTAGTGGTCGGTGGTGTCGTAGCCGTGCGTGCGCGACGCGAACACCGGACCCAGCGCGATTCCGGATGCACCGAGTTCGATGGCGTGGTCGAGCCAGTCGACGATCCGGCGCAGCCGGTGCTGGTCGGCGGTTGGCGGCGGGTCTGCGGGAAACGCGCCGACGAAGCCCAGCGGATAGACCTGCCACCAGATCGCGTGCTCGACCCAGGCCGGTTCAGTCATGCCGGAACTTCGCTTCGTACAGCGCCTTCATGGTGTCGGCGAGTTCGGGCGCGGGCCCGTCGACGATCACGCCGGGTGCGACAGTGCCGATCGGGAGCGGCGCTACGGGCGGCGGCGGTGAACCCCATTCGACCAGCCATTGGCTCAGCTGCTTCGATGAGGCGGCGTACACAATCCGGCCGAGGCCCACCCACGCGTGGCCCGCCGCGCACATCGGGCAGTGCTCACCGGACGTGTACACGGTCGTGCCGCCCCGCTCGTCGGGCGTCAGGTTGTCGACGGCCCAGCGGGCGATCGCGAATTCGGGGTGGCGGGTGTGGTCGCCGTCTTTGACGCGGTTGCGGTCCTCGTAGAGCGTGGCTCCGCCGCGGTCGACCAGGATGGAGCCGAACGGTTCATCGCCATCGTCGAACGCCACGCGTGCGAGTTCCACGCAGCGGCGAAGGCGTTCGAGGTCGTCGTCGCTGATCGCCACAGGCCGGAGTTTACGCAGCCGCGGGCTCGCGCCGGCGCGACCGGGTCAGCGGATAGCAGGCCAGCCCGATCAGCAGGGCGCTGAAGTGGCCGAGCTGGGTGAAGTCGCGTTTGTGAGCCAACGAGACGGCGAAGACGGCCAAGGCTGCGACGAGGTAGAGCCATCGCCACCGCGGGGGAATGTGGTAGGTGAGCACACCCACGATGCCGACGACGAAGTAGCTCACGCCGATGTCGCGCGCGTCGATCAGCCGTGGGGAGGACACGGCCTCCTGGATCCTCCAGTAGAGGTATCCCTCGCCGAGGTACGTGGCTCCGACATGACACACGAGACCCACCAGCAGCCATCGCAGATGCCCCAGCCAGCGCTCGGCCGGTGCGAGGAACAGCGTGAAGACCACGAGGTACGGCCACCAGTACTGGCCATCGATCCACAGCAGGCTCTGAATGAGCACCCGAATGGGATCGGACGCCAGGTGGTGCAGATTTGTCGACTGCTTCTGCAGCAGCGCGTGCAGCCGCCGGATGGGGATGGAGCGCTGAACGATCGTCGTGATGAGCAGCAGGACGAGCCACGAGTAGGTCAGCGGGGCACTCTTGACGTAGCGCCAAACCCTCTCCACGCCTGACGACGATAGAGGCTTGGGCTGACGATGAGTCTGGCGCTCCGCGATGGTCGACCCATTGGAGGTGATGATGTGACGCAGCAGAAGGCACGCCCCATGACGTTCGGTTTCGACAGGCATTGCGCCGAGATCGTCACGCAGACGTCGTTGTTGATCGGCCATTTGCACGGCGCGGACGTGACCGTGCCGGTGCCGACGTGCCCGGGCTGGAATGTGTCTCAGCTGGCGCGCCACGTCGACGGCGGCCATCGCTGGGCGCGCGACATCGTCGCGACGCGGGCGTCGGAGCCGCCGAGCGATATTGCGCTGCGGGACCTGTCCGGTGCGGCCAACGAGGATCCCGACACGCTGTCCGCTTCCCTCAACGAGACGGCAGCGGCGCTGGCGGCGACGCTGACCGAGGCGGGGCCGGATGCGCAGATGTGGTGTCCGGTCGGCGACGAGCGCTCGGCGTTCTACGCCCGCCGGTTCGCCTACGAGACCGCGATGCACCGCGCCGACGCGGCACTGGCACTCGGAGTCGAGTTCGAGCTCGACACCGACATCGCGGTCGACGGCATCGACGAGTGGATGGAATTGGGTTGCATGCCTTTCCATTTCGAGGTTCACCCGTGGATGCGTGAGCTTCTCGCTCCCGACCGCACGATCGGGCTGCACGCCACCGACACGGATGCGCACTGGCTGCTGGACCTGACAGGAGACGTCATCGCCTGGCGGCGCGCGGACGAGCCTGCGACCGCCGAGATCAGGGGACCGGTCACGGAACTGTTGTTGGCGATCTACCGTCGCCGCCCCGTCACGGGTCTGGACATAAGCGGGGACGCGAAGCTCGTCGACTTCTGGTTGGAGCGAGTCGCTTTCGGCTAAGGCTCAGTGACAGCGATCTGCGACCTCGAGCCGGCATGCGCACGACGCCAGAATCGGCACGTCCGCGCGCGCCCGGAGTAATTCCAGCTGTTGGCCGATGATCGCCGCCTCGTCGGTGCGGCCCAGCCGTTGCAGGCATTCGTGGTAGCCGTGCAGGCTCCACACGTTGCCCGGGTGCTGGCAGGGCCGGGCCAGAGTCGGGTCCAGCCCGAGGTCGGCGGCATACACCTGCGCGGCCTCCTCGACGCGGCCCTGCTCGAGCAGCAGCGCACCATAGGCGTGGCGTGTCGGTTGCATCCAGCCCCAGGGTTCGTCGTATGGGAGTGAATCATCGAGTTCGATTGCGCATCGAAGCCTTTCAAACGCCTCGTCGAATCGCCCTTCGCGGTAGTCGATTTCGCCGTCGAGCATCTCGCCCGCGATGGCCAGGATGTCGCGCGCGGTGTTGTTGAACAGGTAGCGGGTATCCGGGACACGGGCGTACGCCTCGGTGAACGCCTCCCGTTCGGCCCGCGCCTGCGGCAGTTGGCCTTTGGCGGCATGCGCGACACCGCGGCCGTAGTGAATGGTCGCCGCGGTGCTGCAGTACAGGCCGAGGTCTTCGGGAAGCGGCTGCGCGATCAGGTCGTCCCACCGACCGAATCGCACCAGCACGTGAATCTTCAACGGCACGAACGCTTCCAGCCAGTCCGCCATGGGCGGCGACTCGATCGCCAGCAGCTCCGGCGTGAGCTGACCGGCGAGTTCGTCGGCGGCGTCGAGCGCGGCGCGCGAATTGCCTTCGAACATCGCGGAATAGACGATGAAGTGCAGGTTGTGCGCACGGTACAACGAGTAGAAGTTCAGCGGCCCTTCGCGTTCCACGAACCGCCGGTCAGCTTGCACGGCAGACAGATTCGACACCACCGAGTCGCGGTAGTTGCCACACAGCACGTCGATATGGCTGGGCATGTGCTCGCAGGTGACCGGCATCGGGCACCAGGCCGCGCAGCAGGTCGGCGGCGGGCAGCGCATCCTGCGGCATCCCCGACATCTCCATGGTGTGCAGGTACAGATGCAGGACACCAGGGTGTTCGCGTCCTTCCGGCGTGGCCAGCGCGTCGTCCAGGATCCGCTTGGCCTCCACCACCCGCGAACCGGGTGCCGGCTCGCCGGTTCTGGTGTCCCACAACGCCCATGCGGTGACGTTGACCAGGGCGTCGGCGGCCAGCGCCTGCACGTCGACGTCGTCGGGGTACGCCTCGGCGAGAGCGACCATGGCGTCGGCGTAGGAGGTGTGCCCGGCGTGCAGCGCGTCGACGTCGTTCGGGTCGTCGGTGGGGAAGCGGGCCTGCAGCGCCTCGATCAGGCCGTGTTCGACGGCCGATGCGCGACCCTTGACGGCCAGGCCGAGTTCCATCCGCGCCCGCGCCAGCGACGCGGCCATATCCACGGGATCGAACGCCTCCCATGCCTTGTTGTAGTTCGGTCCTATCGAGTAGGCGACACCCCAGCGGGCGATCGCCAGCTCAGGGTCGAGCTCCAGAGCGCGGTCGAAGCAACGGATCGCCTCGTCGTGGTTGAACGCGTAGGCCCAGACCATGCCGCGGTCGAACCACACCTGCGCCTGTGGCGACGGCGTCTCAATCGGCCGGTGATAGGACCCCAGGTCGTAGTAGGGCGGCTCGGTCTCTCCCAGCAGGTGAGGCAACGCTCATAGACGGCACGATAATTCACTCGCGAAGCGGTGGCGACGATTGCGAGCAAACACCCCGCCGCACCCCAGATCGCCAGCGTCACAAGCGGCGTCTGCGCGCCGTGCCCACCGAAGTAGGAGACGCTGCGGAGCAGTGAGACGCCCGACCCCTGCGGCACGATCGCGGTGAACGTCGAATAGAAACTCGACAGGAGAGGCCGACCCACCGGACCAGCGGCCGCGGCGTTGCCGATCACGACCAGGAACGCCGTCAGCGTCATCGAGGCGACCGAACCGAACGCCGCAGCCACCCCGGTGACGGCTCCACCGACGGCCATCGCGTAGAGCCATAGCGCACCGAACACCTGCCAGGTGTGACCTGTCAGTGCGCCAAGAATCACGTCGACGTAAAGGGTCACACCGGCAGCGAGGAGCGCCGAATAGCCGGCCAGCGTCGCGGTACGCAGCGCCAGCGTCAGCGGCTTGCGAACGGTGCCCATGAGGCGGCCCAACACCGTTGCGCCGACGGACGCGCCGATCGAGATGAAGATGATGGCGTAGAACTCGACGGTGCCGGACGGATCGCCTGCCGACGCCGGGGCGACATCCTCGACGGTCGGAGCGAGGCCCGCCTTGGCGGCGATGGTGCGGCCGACGGTCTCGGCGGCGTTGGCGACGCTGCGCCCACCGCCGCCGGCGACGTAGATCTTCATCTCGCCGGTCGGGGCGACGACGAATGCGGCGTCGGTCTTGCGCTCGTAGACCTGCTGGCGGGCGGCGGCGTCGTCGCCGACTTCGGTGACCGCCAACGATTCCTGGCCGCGGATGCCGTCGACGACCTGTTGCGGGCCTGCCACGGCCACGGACATGTGATGCAGCGTCGGCTTGGCGAAGGCGCCGGAGTAGCTGGCGATCATGGCGATGACGAAGAGTGTCAATCCGATCATCGCCAGCGCCGTGGTGCGGATGGCACCACGATCGCGCACGGGGTGCCGATCGGGGGCTTGGTGTTTAGCCACGTTTTGGACCTTTCGAAGATGTGGTGAGTCCGAGTAGTGCGTTGACGGTGTCGAGCGCCGCGCTGACGCGACCGCTCAGGTCGGTCGAGTCCGGGTCTTCCATCCAGGACCGCAGCACCTCCATGAAGCCGCCGACGAGAAACCGGGTGACCGACTCCGGGGTGAGGCTGGCGATCGGGGAGACCACCGGCATGCCGTGTGTCGCGATCTGGACGCAGGCCGGCTGCAGTTCCGC
>CAVYPI010000083.1:0-15727 GCA_963770125.1 uncultured Actinomycetota bacterium
GCGATCGTCGTGCTAGCGCCGTTGACCGCATTGCTCGAGATCCTGTGCGCGTTCTGGCCTGCGGCGCGTCGCCGGTTGGTGTGGCTGGTTTTGGCGCTCGCGGCGGTAACCCTTGTGCTGACACCGTTAACAACTAAGGCGGGGGAGTGGCTATACAACCAATTAGGCAACACCAGCCCGATCTTGGAGACGCATCGCGAGCGCGGCGAGTGGATGATCTACTTCTCCGCCGCGCTGCTGATCGTGGCCATCGCCCTGGCTGTTCTGCACTGGCTTGAAGGTACGGTCCGACAAGCGCAGAACCGTTGCGAAGGTCGTGGTCGCGATCGTCGCAACGGCGGTGGGTGTGTCGTCGATCGTGGGCGTCGTGCGGATCGGCGACGCCGGCGCGCACGCGGTGTGGGGCGGGGGAGGCTGATCGCGTGTGTAATGCCAGGGCGAGATTTCGTCGTAATTCCCGCCCTGGCGTTACATCGGCGGACTTAGGCCTGCTTGAGCGCCTCGATCGCCACCGTGATGGTGACCTTGTCGCCGACGACCGTTCCGCCGGTCTCCAGCGGCATGTCGATGTCGATGCCGAAGTCCTTGCGATTCAACACGACTGAGGCCTCGAAGCCCGCCACCTCGCCGTGGCCCATGCCGGGGTTGACACCGTTGAACTCGAGATCCAGGCTGACGGGCTTGGTAACGCCCTTAAGGGTGAACTCGCCGTCGAGCACGTAGTTCTCGCCGTTGGCCCGCACGCCGGTCGACCGGAACGTCGCGGTGGGGTATTTCTCGACCTCGAAGAAGTCGGCCGACTTGATGTGGGCGTCGCGCTGCTCGTTGTTGGTGTGGATCGAGTCGACCGCGATCTCGGCCGTCACCGACGGGGTGCCGTCTTCGGCGACGACGATCGCCCCGCTGAACTTCTCGAAGTTGCCTCGCACCTTGCTCACCATGAGATGGCGTACTGAAAAGCCAATCGACGAGTGAACGGGGTCGATGGCCCAGGTGCCCGCGCTCAGCTGGGTGGTTTCGGTCGCAGTGCTCATGTCGATGTCTCTTTCACCTAAGGGTGTCGGCCTGCCCGACGCCTTCAACGGTTAAACGGACCGTAGTCCGAATCAATTCCCGACCGCGACGAGAGTGCGCAAAATGCCAGGATCTGCGGCGTGTCGCTGCGCGGACACACACTCGCCGGAGATCGGAGCTAGAGCTGGGCCAGGTTATGGCCGCTGGTGTTCGTGCGCGTGGTCGAGGTGCATGCGCAGCAGCGTGGCATTGTGGATCAGGCCGTTCGGCGGTGCGGTGGTTCCTCCGTCGGTCGTGACGTAGGCGACGCGGCGGTGTTCGGTGGGCCTGCGTCCCCATGCGGCGCTGGACGGGCCGATGAGGATCTCGTCGAACGGATTCGCCGGCGATGTGGCGGACTTCGCTGCCGTGTCGTGGCTGCAGCGGCACCCGGTCGATTGTGTTGGCGCGATGCCTGGTGACGTAGGCGAATCCGGCATCCTCGTCGAGACAGAAGTCGTCGGCGTTGTCGATGGCCGCGACGAACTCGGGCGCCCCTGCGGGATTGAGGGTCGCCGGGTCGACGGCCACGCGCATGAACACCTTCTGCGCTGTCGAGGTGTAGTACACGTATCCGGTGCGCGCGCCGTAACGCACCCCGTTGACGCCGGGTTGAGGTGGGGGCGGGAGGTCGCTGTCGGGGTCGTCGGCCATGGTGTCGTGGGTCAACCACACTCGTGCCGAGGCACTATGGGCGCGGTCGGCCAGGTCGACACGCCAGATGAGCCCGGCGAAGCAGTCCGCGACGAGCATGACCTCAGGGCTGAGCAGGCAGCTGCCGTTGAGGCCGCGGGCACGCTCGTCGAACGTATAGATGATTTCTGGCGATACCGGGTCACCGGGCGTCCATCCAGTGAAATCGATACGGGCCAGATGTGATTCGTGGGTCGTGTAGCCCTCGGTCAGGTTGACGACGAACACGTCGGGTGCGACCTCGACGACGCCTGTGATTGGGTGATCGAAGGTGTGCACCAGGACGGGCTCGACCATCTCGCTGGACCGGGCCGCTGGAACCCACCAGAGCTCGTGTTGCAGGACGGCGGTGATGAGGATCGACCCGTCGGCGCGCACGGCGAGGTTCTCCAGGAAGTACTTCTGTGGGAAGAAGGCCACCGGAGTGAGCGTGACGGTGGGCAGCGGCGGTAGTGGCATGAGTCAGTCCTTTGGCATTCAGGTGGGTAGTCGTTATGGGGCGGGGATGGCGAAGGCGTTGAGGATGCCGCAGACCGTGTGATAGATCCCCGTTAGGGCGGTGATCTCGAAAACTCCTGCGCGCTCCGAATGTTTTCTGCGCGTCGTGATAGAGGTCATCGTCGACGTGATGGCTTGTCGTCAGCGCCAGGGCGAGTCGGTGCGCGATCTTCTCGGCATCGGTGAGGTGCTCGGGGGGAACCCCGGCGACGAGAGACGCAACGTCGGACTCGTTTATGCCGGAGTGGCGGGCGACCGCGGAGTGGGCGTAGAGCTCATATGGCGCTTGCCACACCGCGCCGACGGTGAGGATCACCACTTGGCGCACGCGCTCATCGAGTGAGGTGTACTTCTCCTCGGCTGCTTGCAGTTTCAGGAACTCGGCGGCAATGGAGGGGTTGAGCAAACTCGCGTTGAACGGTCCGATGAGACGCCCGTCGCCGGTTATCGCAGCAAATCCGGTGCGATCTGCCCACGGCACCACGGTCGCCTGGATGCGGGCGTACAAATCGCGGCCGGCGTCACTCAGGGTGGCGGGATGGGCGAGCGGCAGGCGCCCGCCGAGTCCCCGCGATGTGGGGGTCACTGGTCCAGTCCCACGGCGTTGGCCGGCACGTCGTACGCGCCGAGGGTCATGCACACCATGGTGAACCAGCCCAGCAGCACGGCGACGTCGACGATGCCCGCATCGCCCAGAAGCTCCTTGGCGCGCCGGTACAGTCCCTGCGGCACGACGCGGGGGGCGACCAGGGCCGAGGCGAGTTCGTAGATGACCTGTTGGCGTGGGTCGTCGAACGCGGTGGGCAGCCCGGCGATCAGCGCCTCCACCCGACGCGCGTCCAGATGTCCGTCACGCTCGCCGATGATCTCGTGTTCGTAATTCGCGTACGGCGAACCCCAACGCGCGTTGACGATGTTCGTGGCGATCTCGATCTCGGCCTTCGTCAACGTCGACTCACGCTGGTAATAGGCGCCGGTCGGCACGATCGTTTTCGACAGTGGGGGATTGGCCAGCCAGATCTTGTGCGGCCCGGGAACGAGGCCGCGCAGCTCGCAGGTGTAGTCGTAGGCGTCCCTCATCTCGGGCGACATGTCGCCGATGGGGGTTTCGATGAAGCGCCCGAAGGTGCCGAAATCGGGTGTCTCACTCATTGCGGAGTGTCCTCTCGTCGTGCCGGATCCGCGAAACGTGGCCGCAATTTCCGCGAACGATCATTCACGTTTTTAGTCTCCTCCGATCGAGGGCCGCTGTCAAACGCGAACGTTCACTGTTTTTTGCTACGGTGGGCGGATGCCGAAGGTGTCCCAGGAGTACCGCGACGAACGGCGCGCGCACATTCTGGCGGCGGCTCGACGCTGCTTCGTGCGAGACGGGTTCCATCAGACGTCGATGCAGGATCTGGTGTCGGAGGCCGGGTTGTCCTCGGGCGCGGTGTACCGCTACTTCGCCAGTAAGAACGCCATGATCGAGGCGATCGCCGAACAGAATCTCGATGAGGTGGTGGCGGTCCTGCGGGATTCCCTTGCGTCGGGCCTCAGCGTCGGCGAGGCCATGGCCTCCGTTCTGCACCACGTCGGCGCCCGTCACGCCAAGGACGATTTCGCCGCCATCGCGTTGCTGGTCTGGTCGGAGGCGCTGCGCAACCCCGCGCTGGCCGCTCGGCTGCGCGAGTCCAATGAGGCCGCGGCGCAAGCGCTCAGCGTGCAGGCACACCCGGCCGACCAGCACCATCTCCTGCCCGGGGCGGTGGCGGATCTTCTGCTGTGCGTGCTGCCGGGCTACCTCATGCAGCTGGCGATCCGCGGCCCCGAGGCCGTCGAGGCGATCCCGGCCACCGTCGAGGCGATCTTCTCCACCAAGACTTCGCCGAAATCTAGACGAAGGCGGGCGAATTAGGCGTCCGACAGCTGCCTGATCCCGCTCGCAGTACAACTAGAGCTTTGCCGCGAGCTCGGTGCCTTGCCGGATCGCCCGCTTCGCGTCGAGTTCTGCCGCCAGCGCGGCGCCGCCGATGATGTGCGGGTTGATGCCGCGGCTACGCAAGCCGTCTTCGAGATCGCGCACCGACTCCTGGCCCGCGCAGATCACCACGGTGTCGACCTCAAGCAGACGTCTGTTGGATCGATCGGGGCCGAAGCTGATATGCAGGCCGCCGTCGTCGATGCGTTCGTAGTTCACGCCCGACAACTGTTGTACCCCTTTGGCTTTCAGCGAGGCACGGTGCACCCAGCCCGACGTCTTGCCCAGCCGCTTGCCCTGCGGGCCCTTCGTCCGCTGCAGCAGATACACCTCACGCGCGGGCGGCGCGGGAATCGGCGTCGTCAACGCGCCGCGCACTTTCTGTGGATCGGCCGCGCCCCACTCCGCCTTCCACTCCTTGAGAATGATTGACGGCGACCTGTATTCGTCAGCCGGCCCAGCTGGCGTGGTTACCAGGAACTCACTGACATCGAAGCCGATCCCACCCGCGCGACCACCGCCACCGCCTTGCCGACCGGCTTGCCCGTGATCGCCTCCGCGTACGACAGCACCATCGGATGGTCGATGCCGGGAATGTCGGGCATCCGCGGCGAAACACCGGTCGCCAGCACCACCTCATCGAAGCCGGCGAGCTCGTCCACAGTCGCGCGCGTCCGAAGCCGCACGTCGACGCGGTGCTTCTCGAGCATCCGCGTGTAGTAGCGGATCGTCTCGCTGAACTCCTCTTTGCCGGGAATCCTTCGCGCCAAATCGAATTGGCCGCCGATCACCGCGCCCGCTTCGAATAGCGTCACTGCGTGTCCGCGCTGTGCAGCGGTGACCGCGGTGGCCAGACCGGCCGGTCCCGCGCCAACCACCCCGATGCGTTTGGTGCGCCGTGCCGGCCCGAGCACCAAGTTAGTCTCGCGGCCCGCCCGCGGATTCAGCAGGCACGACACCGTCTTGTGGACGAATGCGTGGTCCAGACACGCCTGGTTGCAGGCGATACAGGTGTTGATCTCGTCGGCCGCGTCGGCCTCCGCCTTGCGCACCCACTCCGGGTCCGAGAGCAGCGGGCGCGCATCGAGATCAGCTGCACGTGGCCGTCGGCGAGGATCTGCTCGGCGGCCTCCGGCATGTTGATGCGATTGGACGCGACCACCGGAATGTTGATGTGTTCGGCCACCGCGTTGCTGATGTCGACGAACGCGCTGTTGGGCACCGAGGTGACGATGGTCGGGACCCGCGCCTCGTGCCATCCGATGCCGGTGTTGATGATCGTCGCGCCCGCCGCCTCGACTTCGGTTGCCAGCGCGATGATTTCGTCCCAGCTCTGACCGTCTTCGACGTAGTCGGTCATCGACATCCGCGCAGCGGGCGAAGTCGTCGATGGTGCCATCGACATTCCGCAACACGCGCGGGCGGAACGGGTTGATCGGCGCCTTAATCGACGATGCACTCACCGAAAATGGGTGGTACGCATAGCGTCCGGCATGCAGCACCTGCAGCAGGATCTTGCCGCCGGCATCGTGTACCGGCTGTGTGATCCGGCGATGCCGGCGCGCATCGGAAGTGGAGATCATCTGCGCGGCGAACGGCAGCAGCCAGCCGGCGCGGTTCGGCGCATACCCGCCGGTGATGATCAGGCCGACGCCACCGCGGGTGCGCTCGGCGAAGTACTCGGCGAGCCGGTCGGTGTCGCGGGCGCGGTCCTCGAGGCCCGTGTGCATGGAACCCATCACGACGCGATTCCGCAACGTGGTGAAGCCAAGGTCCAACGGCGACAGAAGTGTTGGATACGTCACTTCTGCCCTCCGCTCTTTGCGCGGGCGCTCATCGCCGCCCCCTTCAAGGCCGTGGCCACTTCGTCAAGCCAGTCGATGGCGCTTTCTTCTGCACGAATACCGCCGCGCAACACCAGGTATTGATGCAGCGCACCGCCACTCAGGCCGCTCGGGTCGGGAAACTGTCGCTTCTCGAATCCGCGGTAGGTGTCGAGCAAGTCGGCGCGCTCGGCCCGCAGTGCGGCCACCTGAGCGCGGACCGCCTCAACGTCGCCGTACCCGGCGCCACGAACCTTGATCGCAATGTCGCGGGTGCGGCTGTCGGCCACGGAGCTGCCGCGCCCGGACAGCGGTTTGGCGATCCAGCGCGCCAGCTCGGCACGGCCGGCGTCGGAGACGGTGTAGACCTTCTTGTCCGGCCTGCCCTGCTGCACGACGGGCGTGACGCGCACCCAGCCGTCGTCCTCCATCGTTTTCAGCGTGCGATAGATCTGCTGATGGGTGGCCGCCCAGAAGTAGCCGATGGACCGGTCGAACCGCCCGGCCAGCTCGTAACCGGAGCCGGACTGTTCGGACAGCGACACCAGGATCGCGTGTGGAAGCGCCACGCGGGCAGCATAAGACTACCCGGCGGGGCTATGCAACTTGTTGCACTGCAACCAGGCGCATAGGCAGCTGACTTGTCAGCTCAGCACCAGTTCACGTCCACGTCGGAGCCCTGCGAGTTGACGTGTACTGAGCAGTCGACGGGCCGAACGGCGGCGGAGTGCGAGTGCGTCGAATAGACGTTGTCTCGGCCGGGGACGACATAATCCGGCGACGCCATGGCGGGGCCGGCCAAACCGATGGTGATCGCCGCGAAGGCGCCAGCGCTGGCCAGGCCGAGGGCTAACTTCCTCATCTTCCTGACTCCTTGAAACGGCTTAGGAAACCCCAAGCATCTGATACTTAATGGAACGCACAGCCAGGCGCCGGTTCTTCCCTTCGGATACCGGTTTCCGCCCGGTGCGTTGGACATCACATTCGGGCTGGAGTGAAGGGCTCTCCACAGGTCGCAGGAATGTCAAAAGCAGGTGCGCCCTAGGCGGGCTGTATGTGCAACGTTTAGTATCAGTAACCACGCGGAACCCTTAACCGGGCGACGTGGAAGTTAGGGCACACTGAGACAGGCGTCCAAGTAACCGCAACGGATACTGGCAGCGACTTTTCGGCGGGCCCCACCAAGACTGGCGGCCCCACTGGACAGGAGATCGAGGAGCAACCTGTGACGTACACGATTGCCGAACCCTGCGTCGACATCAAAGACAAGGCATGTATCGAGGAGTGCCCTGTCGATTGCATCTACGAGGGCGAACGCATGCTGTACATCCACCCGGACGAGTGCGTCGACTGCGGCGCCTGCGAGCCGGTATGCCCGGTCGAGGCCATCTACTACGAGGATGATGTGCCCGACCAGTGGAGCGGATACACCCAGATCAACGCCGACTTCTTCGCCGAACTCGGATCGCCCGGCGGCGCGTCCAAGGTGGGGTTGACCGAGAACGACCCGGACGCGGTCAAGAGCCTTCCGCCCCAAGGTGAGGAGTCCTAACGCTCCCGCCTGACGTGGCGCGCAGGCGGCCGGTGTCGGCGTCGCTTCCGGAGTTCCCCTGGGACACCCTGGCCGACGTCACCGCGGTCGCGCGTTCACACCCCGACGGCATCGTCGATCTCTCGGTGGGCACCCCGGTCGATCCGGTGGCGCCACTGATCCGCGATGCCCTCGCAGCGGCCAGCTCGGCGCCCGGCTACCCGACGACGGCAGGCACCCCCGCGCTGCGGGCGTCGGCCGTTGCTGCCTTGAGCCGTCGATACGACGTCACCGGCCTGGCCGACGACGCCGTGCTTCCTGTCATCGGGACCAAGGAGCTGATCGCGTGGCTACCGACGCTGCTCGGTCTCGGCCCGGACGACCTCATCGTGGTGCCCGAGCTGGCCTATCCCACCTACGAAGTCGGCGCTCAACTGGCAGGCGCCCAGGTGGTGCGTGCGGACTCGCTGACACAGCTCGGCCCGCAGTCGCCCGCGCTGGTCTATCTGAATTCGCCCAGCAACCCCACCGGGAAGGTGCTCGGCGTCGAGCATCTCCGCAAGGTGGTGGGCTGGGCCCGCGAGCGCGGCGCGCTGATCGCGTCCGACGAGTGCTATCTGGGGCTCGGTTGGGACGACGAACCGGTTTCGGTGCTGCATCCGTCGGTCTGCGACGGCGACCACACCGGATTGTTGGCCGTGCATTCATTGTCGAAGACCTCGTCGCTGGCCGGCTACCGCGCGGGGTTCGTCGCCGGCGACCCTGCTGTGGTCGCCGAGCTGCTGGCCGTGCGCAAGCACGCGGGCATGATGGTGCCGACGCCTGTGCAGGCCGCCATGGTGGCCGCGCTTGACGACGACGCGCACGAACGCGAGCAGCGCGAGCGGTATGCGAGACGACGTGCGGCACTTCTGCCGGCGCTGCAATCGGCGGGGCTGACGGTCGACGACTCCGAGGCCGGGCTTTACATCTGGGCGACCCGCGGCAAGCCGTGCCGCGACACCGTCGCGTGGCTGGCGCAGCGCGGAATCCTGGTGGCGCCCGGCGAGTTCTACGGTCCGCGCGGGTCAGAGCACGTCCGGGTGGCGTTGACAGCAACGGATGAGCGGATATCGGCTGCCGTGCAACGGCTCACGTCGTAGCGCCCTTTCCGCGAGCTGGGCCCACGGCAGTGGGAGCGCAAAAGCACCCTACGCCGGAGAATTGGTGACTTTTGCGTCTGCTCACGCGGATTGCCGAACCTGCAATACGGTTGCCGCATGAGCGATTACGACGTGGAGGCGGTGGACCGACTGCCCTTCACGACCTCGGAGAAGTCCTCACGCTACCGCACCGAGGACTACCAGGGCGCGGTGGGGCTCAACTGGTACACGACCGATCCGACCCTGCAAGCCACGATGGCGTATTACCTGCAGCCAGACGAACTCGCGTTCGCCGAGCCGCACCTGACGCGCATCGGCGAGCTGATGGCCGGGCCGGTCGCACGCTGGGCCGAGGAGACCGATCGAAACCCGCCGCGGCTTGCACGCTACGACCGGTGGGGACACGACGTCAGCCGGGTCGTCATGCCCACGTCGTTCACCGAGTCCCGCCGCGCGGTCCTAGATGCTCAGAAGGCGTTGCGTGACGACGCCCGGCGAGCCGGGGTGAATCCGTCGCTGACGCTATTCGCGTCCAACTACCTGCTCAATCAGGCCGATATCGGAATGGGATGCGCTCTTGGCACCGGTGGCGGCATGGTGAAGTCGTTGGTCGCCGCGTACGCACCACCGGATGTGCGCGAGCATGTGCTGGCCAAATTCGCGTCGGGCGAGTGGGAGGGTGAGACCGCGCAGCTGCTCACGGAGCGGACAGGCGGGTCGGACCTCGGCGCGCTGGAGACGACAGCGACGAGTCATGGCGATACCTGGCGGCTGAACGGCTTCAAGTGGTTCGCCTCGAATTGCAACGGCGAGGCGTTCGTGGTGCTGGCCAAGCCCGAGGGTGCGCCGGACTCGAGTCGCGGCGTTGCGACTTTCCTCGTTCTGCGGACACGTCGCGACGGCTCCCGCAATGGCGTGCGGGTGCGCCGACTGAAGGACAAGCTCGGCACGCGATCGGTCGCCTCGGGGGAGATCGAGTTCGTCGACGCCGAAGCATTCCTGCTCTCCGGCGAAGCCAGCGACGACGCGGGCCCGTCCGACGGCAAGGGCCTGGGCAGGATGATGGAGCTGACGAATGCGGCGCGCCTGGGCATTGCGCTGTTCGCGCTCGGTAACGCGCGGCGGGCCCTGGTCGAGTCGCTGTGCTACGCCCGGCAGCGGCACGCGTTCGGCGAGGCCCTGATCGACAAGCCGTTGATGCGGCGCAAGCTGGCCGAGATGATCGTCGACGTCGAAGCCGCACAGGCGCTCGTGTTCGACGGCACCGGTGCCACCAACCACCGGCAGCCCAAGGGCGCGCGCCAGCGCATCGCCGTGCCCGTCACCAAGCTCAAGGTCTGTCGGCTGGGAATCACCATGGCATCCGACGCGATCGAAATCCACGGCGGCAACGGCTATATCGAGACGTGGCCGGTGGCCCGGCTGCTGCGTGACGCTCAGGTGAACACGATCTGGGAGGGTCCCGACAACATCCTCTGCCTCGACGTGCGTCGGGCGATTGAGCGCGCCCAGGCACACGAGCCACTCTTGGCCCGCCTACGTGATGCAGTGTCGGTCTCCGATGACGACGACACCACCGGCCTGGTGTCGTCCCGCGTCGAGGATCTCGATGCCGCCATCACGGCGTGGACCAAACTGGACGGCGCGGTGGCAGAAGCGCGGCTGTTCCCGCTGACCCAGTTCATGGGCGAGGTATACGCCGGTGCACTGCTGACCGAACAGGCCGCCTGGGAACGGGCCGAACGGCGGACGGACCGTAAGGCCCTCGTCGCTCGGCTCTACGCGCAGCGGTATCTGGCCGATCGGGGAGCGCTTCGCGGCATCGACACCGACGGCGACGAGGCGATCGAGCGTTTCGACGAGTTGGTTTCAGGCGCATTGAGTCTCTAGCTTCATTTTCGCAAGGATCAGAGGAGGCCAAGCGACATTGCGGTGGTCACCGCCGCGGTGCGATCCGACACGCCGAGCTTGTTGAACGCCCGCAGTAGATGGGTTTTCACGGTCGCCTCGCTGATGTGCAGCAGGCGCCCGATCTCCGCGTTCGTCCTACCCTCGGCAACCTGACTGAGCACCTCGACTTCACGGGTCGACAGCGTCACCGAAGGTGGTTGGCGGACAAAGCGAACCAGGCGGTCCGCGACCGTCGGCGCCAGCACCGTCTTACCACGCGCGGCGTCACGCACGGCTTCGGCCAACTCGGCACGCGAGGCGTCCTTGAGCAGATACCCCGCCGCGCCGGCTTCTACCGCGCGCAGGATGTCGGTGTCCGACTCATAAGTGGTGACGACGACGATCCGCGTGCGCGGCAACGCCGCCAAGATCCGCTCGGTCGCCGTCACGCCGTCGACGTCGGGCATCCGCAGATCCATGAGAATCACGTCGGGACGCAGAGACTCGGACAACGCGATCGCCTCGGCGCCCGAACCTGCCTCGCCGACAACCGTGAGGTCGTGTTCCGCGTCGATCATCCCGCGCAGACCCTCGCGCACCACCGGGTGGTCGTCGACCAGAAGTACCGTCGTCATGCCGGGACCTCGACCGTCACCGTTGTCCCGCCGCTGGGTGTCGGTGTCACCGACATCGTGCCGCCCACCTGGGTGGCGCGGGCACGCATACCCCGCAGCCCGAATCCCTCGGCGTGGTGATCGGCGAGACCAATGCCGTTGTCCGCCACGGACAGTCGGACACCACGCTGCACCGGCGACAACGTCACCGTCACTGCGCTCGCTTGGGAATGCTTGCGAATGTTGGCGAACGCCTCTTGCGCTGCGCGCAGCAACACCACATCGGCCGCCATGCCCAGCGGCGGTGGGCCGCCGTCGACGCGCAGCGTGGCGGTGATGCCGCTTTCTGCCGACAGCTTGTCGCATTGACGTTGGATCGCGGCGGGCAGTGAACCGTCATGCAGTGCCGTCGGAGTCAGCTCTGCTACCATCGCCCGCGCCTCGGCAAGGTTTTCCCGCGCGGTGCTGCGGATCAGGTCGACGTGCCGCTTGGCCGCGATGGTGTCGCTGTCCAGTTCCGGTTCCACGGCCTGCGCCAGCGCAACGATGCTGGTGAATCCCTGTGCCAGCGTGTCGTGAATCTCCCGCGCCAGCCTTTCCCGTTCGGCCGCGGCACCGGCCTCCCGCGAGAGCCGAGCGCTCTCGGCTCGGCTCGCCGCGAGCTCTTCGACCAGGGCTGCCAGCCTCTTGCGCTGCTTCATCGACGCCATGATGACCGTGCCGATCACCGGCGCGGTGACCAAGCCGATGAGGGTAATGGCAATGACCATAGGGATATTCGGCGATTGCGCACCCTGGCCGAGCAACAGGAGCGCCAGCGGTATGAGGGTTATCGCAGTCGTTACTACTAGCGCGATACTCAGCGGCAATGACATGAATACCAGCGGGTAGATCGCCGGCATCGCCGCTACTGCAACTGGTGACGCCACCATCCCCAGAACCCACAGCCCGATCACTAGACCGACGAACACGATTCTGCGCCAGTCGAGTTCGGGCAACATCGCCGTCCGCCGGCCGAATGCCAACACGGCCAGCACGATGGCGGAGAGCGCAGCGGCGGCGACGGGCACATTGCCGGGAAAGCGATGATTCAGCAGCGCCACGGCGACGATCGCCGCGACGCAGAGGCCGACGACGTAGACCTCCCACAGCCAATGCCACTCATTGGCATCCTGGGTGCCCCGGCTCATTCGGCGATGCTAACTTCCCGTCGGCACCCAGTTGCCGTGAAAACCGTGCGGCACGCGGGCCGGAAGGTGCACGGTCGCGATGGTTTCCAGCGTCTGCCCATCAATCAGCACCAGATCGCTGCGGTCGGTGGATCGGTCGTACACGAAACCCATGGCCACACCGTCGTCCTCCGCGGCATCCGTACTGGAAGGGGCGAAAACGAATTCGCCGGGTTCGCGGCCGGGCCCGAACGCGACCGCCTGGGTGCGTCGCGTTGTCAGGTCGTGCTTGAGGATCGCATCGGGCATTCCCGTCGCTCCGTCGGAGTAACCGACCGCGTAGCCGTACCGGTGGCGCCGACCGACGAGTCGCTCGTCGACGCGTGGGAATTCCTGCGCCGTGTCATCGATCCGTTCTTCGGTGACCTTCTCCGCACTGAGGTCGACGGTCCACCGGTCCAGCGACGGGCGCTCGGGGACGATGCGGTGTCCGGTGTTGAAGACCGACGCGTGGCGCACGACATCGAGCACGATGCGGTCACCTTGCGGACCGGCACTGTCGTAGGCGTTCAAGGGGTGGAATACATAGCACGGCTGCACCTCGAACCACCGGATGTCGGCCGCAGTCGCCCTCGCGTGGCATGACGCCGACGCGGGCCCCTCGCTCCGGCGCCCAGCGGTACGGCATGCCGCCGCCCGACCCGCCCGAGCGCTCGGATCCACGCATGATCGCGCGCAATATGAAATCCGGTGCGGCGTGGCGTTCGGTGAGCCGCGTCAGCATTCCGGCGACCGCTTTGGCCGGTCTGCTGCTCAGCGATGTGCCGAGGTCCAGTGCGACCGGCAGGTCGTAGAGCACGACGTGTTTTTCGGTCAACGAGAAGTCGTGCATCATCGTCTGCGCGTTCAGCCGGATGTCGACGGTGCGGCGCACCTTGCCGTCGACACCCGTCACCGTGTAGCGAACGATGTTGCCGCGCATCGGGTTGTAGGAGACCGCGTGCAGCTCGCCGGTTACGGGGTCGCGCTTCGGATGTGCGGTGTATCCACCGAATAATGTTCGGCAGAAGTCCGACGGGCCAACGGTTTCCAGTTCGTCTGTGAGCTCGTACGGCCGCGCCCCGGCTTCGGCGATGGCCAGTGTCTTGCCGGCATGGCCGATGATGTTGGTGTTGGACGCAAAGTCGAACCCGCCGGTGTGTGCGCCGCCGGACCAGGTTTCGCCGAGCGCACGCGCGACCTGGGCGGAGCGCACATACCGGTTGCGATACCAGTGCGCCTTGCCGTCGCGCAGCCGCAGGCCGTGCGCCATTCCCGTGCCCAGGAACCAGTGATACTTGGCCGGGTCGGGGTCGACCAGCGGGTTCGGCCCGATGCGCAGATAGCGGCCGTCGAGGTAGGTGGGAATCGTTCCCGTGACGTCGAGATCGACCGCGGTGATCTCCTCGTGCACGGGCGCGTAGTTGCCGTTCAGATACGGGTTCTCCGTCTCGCGGACGGGCGCTGCAGTGGTCATGTCTCGATGCTGCGCCTCGTGCGCCGTTGTCGCGCGACCCCCTGACGGTTGAATTCCGGTATCCGTCGACCGGTTGACAGTCCTCAGCGCTCGGTGGCCCGCAATCCCAGGGCGAGCACCAGACGGTCATCGGCGTCGTCCAGCGATGTCGACAGCAGTTTTTCGATCCGGCGGACGCGATAGCGCACGGTGTTGGGATGCACATGCAGTCGCTGCGCCACCGCGGCGATGTCACCGAACCCGTCGAGGTACGTCTGCAGTGTGTCGGCCAGCATCGGGTCCTGGTCGCGCAGTTGCCGCACCCGCGGGTCGACCAGCCTGGGCTGCCCGGCCACCTGCGAAACGATCTCGTCGAGCAGCACGGTGGTGCGGGCCTCGTCGAGCGAGCTGACCTGTCCGATGGCGGCTGGGTGGCGCTCGGCGCTTTCGAACACGCGGTCCACTTCGGCGCGGGCCGCCGCGGCTCCTGCGAGCCCGACCAGCGGGGTGGCGATCACCGCGCGCAGAGTCAGGCCGAGTTCACGACGCAACGCCGCGACCACACCGCGTACCCACGACGTCACCGACGACGACCCGCCGGTCTTGGGCAGCAGCACGTACACTCGCTCGCCCGTTGATGCGATCTGGGCGTCGGATCGAAAAGCGCTGGCGCTCAACGCAATAACATCGGCAGGCACGGAATTCTCAACGCCGACGAAGCCGATCAACGCGGCACGCCCGTCGACCGCGATGCCCAGCTCGCGGGCGATCACAGATATTTCTGACTCGCCGGCTGTGCTCGATGTCGTCGCCGCTGCGGCTCCGATACCGAGCAGTTCCTGCACTCGCATGGTGTGCGTCGACGGTGCGGCAGCTAGCCGCGACATGATTCGCGCCGCAAGCACCGCGCCGCCCCGCAGGATGTCCTCGACGTCGTCGGCCAGCGGCGCCGATCCCTGCTGCAACCAGATGGTTCCGGCATAACCGGGCCTGCGGCGTGAATCGGTCGGCGGCAGATGGATGCCGACCGCGAGGCGCGGTCGCAGCCCCAACTCTGGGCGCTCGGCGACCCGGACCACGTCGCCGCTGGCGCGCAACGCGTCGAAGATGCCCCACTGCCCAATCCATTCCAGATGTTCGGGCGGTCCGGCACGCCCCAGAATCGTCAGGCGACGCAGCTCGTCGGCTTCGTCGCTGGACGCCGAGTAGGCCAGCATGTGGGAGTCCGCATCCTCGATGCTGATCATGCCGCGGGTGCGGTCGGCGATCGATTGCGCGAGACCGAACAAGTCGGTGCCCGAGTCATACCGCGGGCCGCTGCGGTCGCCATGGTGCTCGAAGGCATGGTTGACCAGTTTGTAGAGCAGTTCCCACCGCGCCCGCGGTTCGACCGCCACTACCGCGATGCCGAGTGCGACCGCCCGCTTAACCGCGGCGGCCGAGGGTTCCTTGACGAAGACGGCCGCGGGAACGCGCCCGGCTTGCTGCCCGATCCAGCGCACCGCCTCGGCGTCCGACACGCCGAGCAGGAAGAACACATCCGCCGAACCGGGGCCGACCGCGAGCCCTAGCCGGATGTCGTCGGCGTCCACGAGCGCCACCGAACCAACCGGCATGTCCAGGTCACGAGGCGCCTCGACCAGCGTCACCATTGTGCGATCGAGGGCGAGCAGAAGTTGGCCGAGACCAAGCCCGGATGTCTGCACCGCCATACCGCCTCCTTTGTCCGATTCGACTATAGATGCCCGTATGTGTTGTCGGATCAGCCATCGGTTTCGGTATCGCGGAACGGGCATTCTTGCTGCATGGACGCCATCACCGACGTGCCCTTGCCGGCCAACGAGCCGATCCATGAATAC
>CAVYPI010000084.1:0-195918 GCA_963770125.1 uncultured Actinomycetota bacterium
GATGTCCGCACGATGTTTCCGCCCGAGGTCGGGCTGCGTGCCGAGGACTCCATCCTCGAGCAGTTGGCGTCGCAAGCACGAGAGACGTTGGCGCAGTTGAAGACCGACGGTGTCGTCGGGGACGACGTGGAGCTGCAGGTCGCCACCGGCAACGGCTGGGACGACGCACTGGACGACGCCGACTGGCAGGACGGCGACCTGCTGGCCATCGGCACGTCGCCGGTGGGCGGAATCGCGCGGGTGTTTCTCGGCTCCCGCGGCTCAAAGATCCTGCGGCACAGCCCCGTCCCGGTGCTGGTGCTACCGGGCTAGTACTTCGCGGTGCCGCGGTCGACGGCGATCTGGCTGCCCGAGATCGTGGCCGACCCGTCACCGGCCAGCCAGGCGACCACGTCGGAAACCTCCTCGGGCGTCATGAATTCCTGCAACCCCTTCTTGCCCTGGTGGTTGACGGGATGGAACGGCATCGGCGAAAAGCTGGGCAGATACTGCGGATACTTGGCGAAGATGGCCATCATCGCTTCCTTCTCCACCATCGGCGTGTCGATCGAGTAGGGGTGAATCGAGTTGACCCGAATCCCGAACTCCCCCACCTCGATCGCCAACGCGTTGGTGATGGCGACCAGGCCGTGCTTGGACGCCGAGTAGTGCCCGTTGCCGGGCGTGGCCTTCGTTCCGGCCGATGAGCTGACGATGATGATCGACCCGCCGTTGCCGGCTTCGATCATCGCGGGCACCGCGGCGCGGATGGTCCGCCACGTGCCGTTCAAGTTGACGTCGATGACGGTGTCCCACTGCTCTTCGGACATCTCGAACATCCGGCCCCAGCTCAGCACCCCGGCGTTGGCCACCAGGATGTCCAGCCGGCCGAACTGCTCGACTCCGTCGGCCACCACCTGTTGCAGCGCGGCCAGGTCGCGGATGTCGACCTCGCGGGCCAGCACCTTGCGGCCGGTCGCCTCCACCGCCTGAACGGTCTCCGCGAGCTCCTCGGAGGTCGCCAGCGGATAGGTGATGGTCTGCGAGATCGGGCCGCAGACGTCGATCGCGATGATGTCGGCGCCCTCGGTGGCCAGCCGGATCGCATGCGCACGGCCCTGACCACGCGCCGCCCCCGTGATGAATGCCACTCGCCCGTCCAGGGGTCCGCCAGATGCCGTCACCGCTGCTCCTTTTCGTGAGGCTGCGGACCAGGCTAACAGCCGAACTGGAACGTGTTCTAGTCCCCTTCCGTCTCAGTCGATCGGGTCGCGGATCAGCGGGCAGGTCATGCAGTGGCCGCCGCCGCGGCCGCGGCCGAGCTCGGCGCCGACGATGGTGATCACCTCGATGCCTGCCCGGCGCAGCAGCGTGTTGGTGTGGGTGTTGCGGTCGTAGGCGAACACCACCCCGGGTTCGACGGCGACGAGGTTGTTGCCGCTGTCCCACTGCTGGCGCTCCGAGTCGTAGGCGGTGCCGCCGGTCTCCACCACCCGCAGCTTGCCCAGTCCGAGCCCAGCGGCCACCACTTCGACGAAGGGCTTGTCCGCCTCGACGACCTCCACACCGACGTCGTTGTCGCTGGGGTGCAGAGTGAACGTCTGCATCGCGTCGACGATGTCGGGATAGATGGTCACCACGTCGCGGTCGGCGAAGGTGAAGATGGTGTCCAGGTGCATCGCCGCCCGGCGTTTGGGCATGCCCGCGACGATCACCTGGGTCGCCGCCTCTTCGATGAACAGCTTGGACGCCACTTGCGTGATGGCCTGCCGCGAGGTGCGTTCGCTCATCCCGATAATCACCACGCCATTCCCGGGCACCAGCACGTCGCCACCCTCGATGGTGGCCATGCCCCACTGCTTTTCGGGGTCGCCCCACCACACCCGCGACCCGACGAAATCGGGGTGGAATTCGTAGATCGCCTTCATCAGCAGCGTCTCGTCGTGTCGCGCCGGCCAGAACAACGGGTTGAGCGTCACCCCGCCATAGACCCAGCAGGTGGTGTCGCGGGTGTACAGCGTGTTCGGCAGCGGCGGCATCAAATACTCTGTGACACCGGCGCTTTCGCGCGCCAGCGCCCGGTAGCCCGATTGCAGTTCCTTGGGCAGGTCCCGGGTGGACATGCCGCCGATCAGCAGCTCCGCGAGCCGCCGCGGCTGCAACGAATCCAGGTAGCCGCGGGTGTCGTCGACAAGGCCGAGGCCCACCTCGTTGGGGACGATCTTGCGGTCCAGCAGCCAGGCCTTCGCCTCAGGGTCCTTCATCGTCTCGGTGAGCACGTCGTGCAGCTCGACCACCTCGACGTCGCGGTCGCGCATCTTGTCGATGAAGTCGAAATGGTCTCGACGGGCGTTCTGCACCCACAGCACATCGTCGAACAACAGGTCGTCGCAATTGGACGGGGTGAGCCGCTCATGCGCCAGGCCGGGCGAACACACCAGTACCTTGCGCAGTTTGCCGACCTCGGAGTAAACCCCGTACTTGGCAGAGGGATTCGTCACGTCAGTTCCTCTCGCACAGCGGGCCGCTGGATTTCGATCGGCCCACTTGCCTAGGACACCACAACCGCGACGCGGTTTTCGCGAATCCGGCTAGAGATCGGACAGGATCTGCTGACGCTTGGCGTTGTACTCGTCGTCGGAGATCGAGCCGGTGGCGCGCAGGGTCTCCAGCTCCTGCAGCCGCTGTGCGGTGGTCGGCTGGGGTGGCGGCGCGTACTGCGCGGCAGATGCGGCGGCCGGGGCAACGGCAGCCGGCGCCTGTTGCGCCGCCGCGGCGCGCCGGACCACGGCCTGCACTTGCTGACGGGCAGCCGGGTTGGAGCGCAGGTCGATCATGTTGTTCATACTGATGCCGTTGGTCTTGAGGATCTGCAGGATCTCCATCAGCGGCCCCGCCTGCCCGCTCAGGTCGTACGTCTTGTTGTCCTCGGCGACCGTGAACGTCGCAGGCAGCAAACCACCGACCAAAGCGCTTCGCTCCCAGTCGATTTGGTACTGATTCGTGGCGGGATCCACGAGTGCGACCAGTTTGCGGTTGGTGATCATGGGCAGCCGCGTGATGGACGCGATCACCCGGTCCTGCGTTGCGAACGGCGTGATGCCGGGGCCGGAGATCTGCAGGTCGATTTTCACCAACGGCTGCTCGTTGATGCGGGTGCCCGTCTCGTGGATGCCGACGACCTGCGCCAGCGCCAGGACGCCGCTCTGCTCAAGGGCCTGCGTCTTGGCGGCCGACTTGGCGCCGAAGTTCGCCAGCGCCAGCGCGATCAGCACGTCCGCTGCGGTGATGAAAAGGCCGACCCAGAACATCCACTTCATCAGGCCGCTCTGGCCCGTCGCGAAGTAGACCGCCAAAAAGATGGGACCGACAAGGCCGCCGCAGATGAGCACCATGATCTGAGCCTTGATGTAACGCCCTAACATCTGCCACACGCTCCTGTCGTTTGCCCGGTTCGGGTGTCAGATTAGCGCCAATCCCGCGGTTGTGAGCCGTATCGTCGGGCGGTGACCGCCTCCGAAGAACCTGTGCGTTTCCGGTGGATCCTCGCGGCCGTCTCGACGGCGTTGTTCTGCGTGCAAATCGATTACTTCGCCATGAATCTCGCGTTGCCGCGGATGGCATTCGATCTGAACAGCACCGCAACCGACCTGCAATGGGTGGTCAGCGTCTACATGCTCACGCTGGGCGCATTCATGGTGCCCGCCGGCCGCATCGGCGATATCTTCGGGCGCCGACTTGCCCTCTTGGCGGGCATCGCGTTGTTCGGCTTGTCCTCCACTGTGCGCACTGGCGCCGTCGGCGACACTCGTCATCGCCTTCCGCACCCTGCGGGGACTTGGTGCAGCGCTGATCTTTCCGGTTTCTGTGAGTGTGTTGACGAACGCCTTTCCGTCCGTGCGTGCCAGTCACGCGATCGGGTTGGCTTACGGCATAGCGGGATTGGGCAACGCAGCAGGCCCGCTAATCGGTGCCCTGCCCACCGAGACTGTCGGCTGGCGGTGGATACTCTGGCTGAACGTACCGCTCACGCTCGTCGCGCTGGCCATCGGAACGCGCAGCATCACCGAATCCTTCGACGAAACCGTGCCGCGCCGCATCGACCTCACCAGGCTGGCGCTCATCACGGTCGGAATTGGCTTGTTCACGTTGACATTTGACCGGGCGCCGACCTGGGGCTGGCTGTCGGCGCCGACGGTCGTCGCGTTCGGGTGCTCATTGGCGGCGCTGGTCGTGTTCGTCGTGGTGGAGAACCGGGTGCGCTGGCCACTGGTCGACCTGTCGTTGGCGCGGAACCCAAGATTCACAATCCTGGTGATCGCGGGGACGATCGCGAACATTGCCTACGGTGTCACGATTTCCTGTCGACGATCTATCTGCAGCAGGTGCGTGGGCTGATCCACTGATGGCGGGCCTGGCGCTTCTCGGTCCGTCCGCCGGCGCCGCTCTCGGCGGCGAGATGTCCGGGAGACTCGCCGCCAGCAGGCCACCAATTCTGGTCATGGGGGTGACGAGCGTGCTGGCTGCGCTGTCGCTCGCTGCCCTGGCGGATTGGAGTAGTTGGTTCAGCTATCTGCCTGCGCTGACGGCGTGCGGGTTCACGCTCGGGTTGGTGTACGCCTTCACGACGGTGGCGACGCAGGCGGTCGTCCGTCCCGAGCGGGCGGGCGAGGCCGCGGGCGTCACGCTGACGGCGTTGGTAACGCTTGTGGGTGTCGGTGTCGCGGTGTCCGGAACGGTGCTGGAGATACTTCAGCGCGCGGGGCTGTCGACGGCGGGTGCGATCGACGCCATCGTCGCGGTGCTGGCGGCGCTATTGCTTCCCGCCGGTGCGGTGGTGCTGTTGATCGCGCGGGCGTCCGGCCCAGGCAACGGGCCCCGAGGTGCTGTCGGTACCGACCCGACGAGTTGGTAGACCGGCGCCGTCCAGGCATATCCCCCGGCGGTGCTGACCGCGTAGCTGGTATGGATTGCGACCGCGGCCGGCGTCACCTCTTCGGCGTCGGGGTCGTAGTCGCAGACCGCGTCGCCAAGTTCGCAAACGCTGATCGTGCGGCTTCCGATGCTCAGAGGCAGCTTGGCCGGCGCGTGCGCCAGGATGGGCCAGTCCTGCGCGACACCCAATGTCTTAGCGGATGCCGCATTGGCCGATCCCATGGTGATCACGCTGTCACCGGGCAGCCGGTCGCCGTCTGCGATCAGCAGCGCCGCGGCGACGTTGGGGTTGTCGGCAAGCGCCTGCAGGTTGCGGTGGACCACCATCGCGCCCTGCGAGTAACCCGCCAACACCACCGTGGTGGCCGGGCAGCGCTGAGCGAACGATGCGTACTGCGCACCCAGCGCGGCCGTCCCGGCGTCGACACTGCTCATGAAGCCGCCCCAACGCCAGCAAGTCACCGTCGGCGGGCACCGCCACCGCCGGGTAGTCGACCGCCTCGGCGGTGATGGTGCGGCCATCCCGCTGCACCAGCCGCGCAAGGTCGCGATAGGACTGAAACATCACTCGGCCCATCCCGCCGTTGGCGGTCGGGTCGCCGTCACGTTCACCCGAGCCGGCCGCCCCGATCCAATGCACGTCGGGACAGCCGGGATCCGCATGCGCGGTACCGGCCGTCAGACCAACAAATGCGGCGCCAGCCACAGCGGCGGCGCACGCCAACACACCAAAACGTCGTAACACCGGACACCCCTACCCTCATCAGCGACCACAAGCCCGTTGCGAGGTACATCGCCTCACCCACAACACGCGTTACACGCATCGCAGCGGAACGTGGCCGAGGTCGACGAAATGGCGTGATCTACTCGGGCTTTCGCGCCCGTTTGTTGGTTTGGGCGAATTTTCGAGGGGTGCGGCCTCACAACTTCACGACGGCTGCTTCGGTGTGCTCCGAGGACGGCGCCAGCCACAGCTTCACGGCCTTGGCGTCGTTGACGAGAGGGCTGCGATTGTGGGGATTTCCGTAATGCAGAAGTATTGTTGCCCGAACGGTGTCAGTCGCACACGGCGCGTTTCCGTGGTAGGTCCGGTAGCCCCAGAACAAGTACGCATTGCCCGGTTCGAGTACAACCGAGTACTTCTCGGGCGCACTATTGAGTTTGCGCACCATCCGCTTGCGGTACAGCGGATTCTGCACGGCGATCTTGTCGACGATGTTCCTCAGCGCCGACCGCCGGAAAGGCCGCTTGTTCGGAAAGACGACCAATTCGCCCGACCGTCCCGGCCCGGCGTCCGGAATGTAGAGCGGGACAAGCATGGTGATTACGGCGGCGTCGTAGTGGAAGACGAACGAGCTCGCCGCCCTTTCGGGCCCGGCAAGCACGCGCAGCACGCTGTAGATCTCTTCATACTCAGTGACTCCCCGCGGACAACGGGCCAAAGCAAGCCCGGACAGCGTCGAGCGCACCGCCGGATCGGAGACGAAGCGGTGCGCCGGCGTGCCGTTCTCCTTGTTCGGATTGATGATGCAGAAGTCGGTCTGGCCGTATTGGGCCAAACTCGAGTCGACACTGGCGCGGGCATCTCGCAGCCAAGCCGGGGAGACGACCCCCTTCAAACAGACGAACCCCGTGCGATCAAGCTCGCTGGCGACTTCCGCGATCGACACATCCAGAGTGGCTACGGGTGTCGTTGCCATCGCAATACCCTACGCGCTACTTCCCGTATCGTGCGGTAAATACAGCAAAGCGGCGCCCACCCGAAGGTGAGCGCCGCTTCGCGGTACTACTAGATCACTTGATGATCTTGGTAACCCGGCCGGCGCCGACGGTACGGCCGCCCTCGCGGATCGCGAAGCGCAGGCCCTCGTCCATGGCGACGGGCTGGATCAGCTTCACCGAGATGTCGGTGTTGTCACCGGGCATGACCATCTCGGTGCCCTCCGGCAGCGTCACCACACCGGTCACGTCGGTGGTGCGGAAGTAGAACTGCGGACGGTAGTTGTTGAAGAACGGCGTGTGCCGGCCGCCCTCGTCCTTGGACAGGATGTAGACGCTGCCCTCGAAGTCGGTGTGCGGCGTGGTGGTGCCGGGCTTCACGACGACCTGACCGCGCTCGACGTCCTCACGCTTGATGCCGCGCAGCAGCAGACCGACGTTGTCGCCGGCCTGGCCCTGGTCGAGCAGCTTGCGGAACATCTCGACGCCGGTGACGGTGGTCTTGGTGGTGTCCGGACGGATGCCGACGATCTCGACTTCCTCGTTCACGTTGACCACGCCGCGCTCGACACGACCGGTGACCACGGTGCCGCGGCCGGTGATGGTGAAGACATCCTCGACGGGCATCAGGAACGGCTTGTCGGTCTCACGGACCGGGTCAGGGATCGACTCGTCAACAGCCGACATCAGCTCTTCGATGCTCTCGACCCACTTCGCATCGCCCTCGAGCGCCTTCAGCGCCGAGACCCGGATCACCGGGGCGTCCTCGTCGAACTCCTGGGCGGCCAGCAGCTCGCGGACCTCCAGCTCGACGAGCTCGAGAAGCTCCTCGTCGTCGACCGCGTCGGCCTTGTTCAGCGCGACCAGGATGTAGGGCACGCCGACCTGGCGGGCCAGCAGCACGTGCTCACGGGTCTGCGGCATCGGGCCATCGGTCGCGGCGACTACCAAGATCGCACCGTCCATCTGGGCAGCACCGGTGATCATGTTCTTGATGTAGTCGGCGTGACCGGGGGCGTCGACGTGCGCGTAGTGACGCTTCTCGGTCTGGTACTCCACGTGGGAGATGTTGATCGTGATGCCGCGCTGACGCTCCTCAGGCGCATTGTCGATCTGGTCGAATGCGCGCGACTCGTTCAACGTCGGGTACTTGTCATGCAGAACCTTGGTGATTGCTGCAGTCAGCGTGGTCTTGCCGTGGTCAACGTGACCGATGGTCCCGATGTTGACGTGCGGCTTCGTCCGCTCGAACTTCGCCTTCGCCACTTCTGTGTCCTCCTGGACTGTGTTGGTGCTTGTTGTTAAGCAGTGTTGATCTTTGCAGTTGTTGGTCCCGCAGGCAACGGGGTTATTGCCCGTTGCCTTCGCCGATCGATTGCTCGACTCCGGATCAGCTCCGAGCCTCGGTGGCAGCCACCGCATTCTCACTGACCCGTCGCCTTCGCGATGATCTCCTTCGACACGTTCGCCGGAACCTCGGCGTACGAGTCGAACACCATGGAGTAGTTTGCCCGGCCCTGGGTCCTCGACCGAAGGTCGCCGACATAACCGAACATCTCCGACAGCGGCACATGCGCCTTCACGACGCGGGCACCGCTCCGCTCCTCCATGGCCTGGATCTGACCACGGCGGGAGTTCAGGTCGCCGATCACGTCGCCCATGTAGTCCTCGGGCGTGGTGACCTCGACGGCCATGATCGGTTCCAGGATGACCGGTTGCGCTTGCTGCGCAGCCTTTTTCAGCACCTGGGAACCGGCGATCTTGAATGCCATTTCCGAGGAGTCAACCTCGTGGTACGCGCCGTCGAGCAGCGTGACCTTCAGGTTCACCAGCGGGTAGCCGGCCAGCACGCCGTACTGCATGGCGTCCTGGGCGCCGGCATCCACCGACGGGATGTACTCGCGCGGGATGCGGCCGCCGGTGACCTTGTTCTCGAACTCGTAGGTCGCGCCGTCCTCGCCGCTGAACGGCTCGATCGAAATGAGGACCTTCGCGAACTGTCCCGAACCGCCGGTCTGCTTCTTGTGCGTGAACTCGACCTTGTCGACCGCCCGCTTGATGGTCTCCTTGTAGGCGACCTGGGGCTTGCCGACGTTGGCCTCGACCTTGAACTCCCGGCGCATGCGGTCCACCAGGATGTCCAGGTGGAGCTCGCCCATGCCGCCGATCACGGTCTGGCCGGTCTCCTGATCCAGGTGAACCTTGAAGGTCGGATCCTCCTCGGCCAGCTTCTGGATCGAGAGGCTCAGCTTCTCCTGGTCGCTCTTGGTCTTGGGCTCGATGGCCACCTCGATCACCGGATCGGGGAAGGTCATCGACTCCAGCACGACCTGGTTGTTCGAATCGCTCAGCGTGTCACCGGTGGTGGTGTCCTTCAGGCCGATCACCGCGTAGATGTGGCCCGCCGAGGCGGTCTCGACCGGGTTCTCCTTGTTGGAGTGCATCTGGAACAGCTTGCCCAGCCGCTCCTTCTTGCCCTTGGTCGCGTTGATGACCTGCGCACCGGAGTCGACCTTGCCCGAGTACACCCGGACATAGGTGAGCTTGCCGAAGAACGGGTGCGTGGCGACCTTGAACGCCAGCGCCGAGAACGGCTCGTCGGTCGACGGCTTGCGGACGATCTCCTCGTCCTCCTTGCCCGGGGCATGGCCCGACGGCAGGCGGCACGTCGAGCGGCGACGGCAGGTAGTCGATCACGGCGTCGAGCATGGGCTGGACGCCCTTGTTCTTGAACGCGCTGCCGCACAGCACCGGGTAGGCCTCGGAGTTGATCGTCAGCTTGCGCATGCGCGCCCTTGATCTCGTCGACCGTGAGCTCCTCGCCGCCGAAGTACTTCTCGAGCAGCGCCTCGTCGGTCTCGGCGACGGCCTCGAGCAGCTTGGTGCGGTACTCGTCGGCCTTCTCCTGAGGTCGGCGGGGATCTCGATGGTGTCGTAGTTCTCGCCGAGCTTGGTCTCGCCACGCCACACCTTGGCGTTCATCTCGACCAGGTCGACGACGCCCTCGAAGTCGCCCTCGGAGCCGATCGGCAGCTGGATCGGAATGACGTTGGCGCCCAAGCCGTTCTTCGCATGGTCTTCACGGAGAAGTAGAAGTCCGCGCCGACCTTGTCCATCTTGTTGACGAAGCAGATGCGGGGGACGTCGTACTTGTCGGCCTGCCGCCAGACCTGCTCGGACTGCGGCTCGACGCCCTCTTTGCCGTCGAAGACGGCGACGGCACCGTCGAGCACGCGCAGGCTGCGCTCCACCTCGACGGTGAAGTCGACGTGCCCGGGGTGTCGATGATGTTGATCTGGTTGTCGTTCCAGAAGCAGGTGGTCGCGGCGGAGGTGATGGTGATACCCCGCTCTTGCTCCTGCTCCATCCAGTCCATGGTGGCGGCGCCGTCGTGCACCTCACCGATCTTGTAGCTGATGCCGGTGTAATAGAGGATGCGCTCGGTCGTCGTCGTCTTGCCGGCATCGATGTGCGCCATGATGCCGATGTTGCGGACCTTGGTGAGGTCGGTCAGCACGTCCTGTGCCACGGCAGTCTTCCCACTCTTTCGCTTGCTTGGTTTGCTGTTTCAGTTGCGTCCGGCAGGTCCGATGTCGCCGCGGCGGCCCGGCTCGCCGCGCCCATCACCAGCGGTAGTGCGCGAATGCCCGGTTCGCCTCGGCCATCTTGTGGGTGTCCTCACGTCGCTTGACGGCGGCACCCAGGCCATTGCTGGCGTCGAGGAGTTCGTTGGCCAGACGTTCGATCATGGTCTTCTCCCGGCGCTGCTTCGAGAAGCTGACCAGCCAGCGCAGGGCCAGGGTGGTCGACCGTTCGGCACGCACCTCGACGGGGACCTGGTAGGTGGCGCCGCCGACACGGCGGCTGCGGACCTCGAGTGCGGGCTTGACGTTGTCCAGCGCCCGCTTCAGCGTGACGACCGGATCAGTGCCGGTCTTCTCGCGAGCCTGTTCGAGCGCACCATAAACAATGCGTTCGGCCAGCGATTTCTTCCCGTCCAGGAGAACTTTGTTGACCAACTGGGTGACCAGCTGCGATCCGTAGACCGGGTCGTTGACCAACGGACGCTTGGGTGCGGGGCCCTTGCGCGGCATCAGCTCTTCTCCTTCTTGGCGCCGTACTTGCTACGGGCCTGCTTGCGCGACTTGACACCCTGGGTGTCCAGCGAACCGCGGATGATCTTGTAGCGCACACCCGGCAGGTCCTTCACACGACCACCACGCACCAGCACCATCGAGTGCTCCTGCAGGTTGTGGCCCTCGCCGGGGATGTAGGCGGTGACCTCAACCTGGCTCGTCAGCTTGACGCGCGCGACCTTGCGAAGCGCCGAGTTCGGCTTCTTCGGCGTGGTGGTGTACACGCGGGTGCACACGCCGCGGCGCTGCGGGCTGCCCTTGAGGGCCGCGGTCTTGACCTTGGCGATCTTGTCGCGGCGACCCTTGCGGACCAGCTGCTGGATGGTTGGCATCTACCGGCTTTCTGTGTTGCTGTGTGTTCGTCTTGCTTTAAGTCTCTGTACTGCAGTTATGTCCCGCTCGCCTACCCCGCGACCGGGTGTGTCGCATGCGCTCGCCGCGAAGATTTTCTCTCGGCTTCGTGGACACGCGAATTGGCCCGGCGTGCAGGCATGCTTGCGGAATTTTCGTACGTCAAGTCCGCAAGCGCCTTATCTGCCAGGCACGATCGTCCACAATACCAGGGCGGTCGCAGCGCTCCAAACCCGTCCCGGAGGCCCTAATCGCAGGTCAACCCCTAGCTTCAGGCTCTGTTCCCGCAGCCCTTCGGGCGCGTCGGGCCCCCGCATGCGTCGGGGAGTGCCCCGCATCTTCGCGCAAAAGCGCTCATCGTCGCTCCATGCCGGCCGCGAGCCGCATCACCATGTCGGTGAACACCGCGTCGGTGTCGATGCCGGTCATCGCTCCGGTCATCTCCAGCAGCACGAAGCCGTGCATCGCCGACCAGAACTCCAGCGCAGCGTAGAACGCGTCATCGCCGTCGAGCCCGTAGGAGCCCAGCACCGAGATGACCGGGGCGGCAGCCGCCCGGGTGGCCTCGGTGAACTCGGGGTCATCGCCACCGAGCGGCATCCGGGTGAATGCCGAATAGCGGCCGGGATGGTGATGGGCATAGCTGCGGTAAGCACTGGCCATCGCCGTCACCGCGTCGTCCCGGGTTCGGCCGTCGGCCACGGTGTTGAGCATCTCGATGATGTCGCCGACAACCCGCATCCGGACGGTGCGGCGCAGGTCCTCAAGGCTGTTGACGTGGTTGTACAGCGACGGGCCCTTGGTGCCGAGCTGGTTGGCCAGCGCGTTGATCGTCAGCGCGTCCCAGCCCTCACGATCGAGGAACGTCAGCGCCGCGTTGACGATGGAATCGCGGCTCAACCTGGTCGGGCGTGCCGCCGGCCGAGCTGCCATCTCGAGATTCGCCTTCGGGTCGTCGGTGGGACCGCGAGAACGGGTCAGCGAAAAACTAACACCTCTAGTTTCCGCTCAGGGTCAGTTGACGCGCTCTTGACTGAGCTCGGCGAGTTGGCCGGTGATCGTGCACAGATCGGGCAGCATTGCCGGATTCATCGTCTGGATCGACCAGGTGATGACGTCGGCGCCCTTGGCCACGTAGATGCTGCACGCGTTGGCGTCGTAGGCCTTGAAGCCCTTGTTGCCGTCGATCGACAGTTCTGTGAGCGTCCGGCCGGCCTGCTGTTCGAGCGACCGCTCGGTGTCCATATCGCTGCCGCGGTACCACCAGGTCGAGATCCCCATGCCCGCGCCGAACGTGCCCAGCACCGTGTTCTCCTGCCAGAAGCACCCGGCGTCGCTGACGACGACCTTGGTGAACATCGACGATCCGACGGCCTTGTTCACGTCGGCGTCGGTGATCCCGTTGCAGTCGGCGCTGCGGAAACCGCCGCCAGGCGGTGGCGCCGGTGAGGTGGGCGTCGCCGGCTGGTCCGACGGGCCGCAACCGGCCAGCAGGGCCGCTGCTGCGGCAATCGCGGCCCAGCACCTCGACGGCGATCTCGGGACGGCCATGATCACATGTCCGACTGCAGGGTGGCGATGAGCAGCTTCTCGGCGTCCTTGCAGGGATCGCCAGTTGCGCTGGCCGCGGAATTGCACCCACCAGCTGAGCACCCCGGTGCCCGCCGCCGCGGTAGCCGAACAGGCGGCGCCGGTGGTGTCGCGACGCGCCAGAAACGCCTGATGCCGTTCGACGACCTTCTCGGTGACCGTCGCGCCGCGCTCGGTGGCAAGCGTGCGTTCGCGGTCGAGGTTGCCGGTCTCGTACCAGGAAAAGGTGACGTCGACCATCGCCGAGCCTCGGGCCAACACGTACTGGCAGACCGCGCCGCTGTAGGGCCGCACGATGTGGTCGGCCACGATCGCCTGCTGAACCGAGCTGTCGACCAGCAACCCACACCGGTCGTCGACGTATCCGTAGCTGCGGTTCGGATCGGGGACGCCGGACTGCGGACCGTCGCGCGGTCCCGCTGACGGTCTGCGAACACCCTGCGACCGTCACTACCGCTGTGACCGCTACGACAGCAACCGGTTTGACCCGCCAACGCATCGCTCCACACGCTAGCCCAGCAGCGTCGACGATGGCGACTCATGCCAACTACTGCCACGATTATCGCCGGGCGACGTACGCTCTACGTCCATCGGGGCTCACCGACCAGAGGGGACCATCGTGATGTCGAAAGCGTGTGGGCCGATCGCTGGCGGCGTGCGCGATCACGTTGCCTGCGGCACTTGGCGTCGGAGTGCCCGCGGCCCAGGCCAAGAACGGCGACACCCACATCACCGGGCAGGGCATCGTGCAGACGATCGACTGCAACGAGTCGACGCTGTTCGTCACTGGCACCGGCAACACGATCAACGCTTTGGGATCGTGCTGGGCGGTGACCCTGCAGGGCTCGTCGAACATCGTCATCGCCGACAACGTCGTCGACAACATCATCGTGTACGGCAACGACCAGACGGTGTTCTACAAGAACGGCGAACCGGTCGTGTGGGACCGCGGCCGTGAATTGGGCATGACGAACCGCATCGACCGGGTACCAGCCTGATATGCGGACACCTTCTCTTGTCGCCGGCTGTGCAATCGCGGCCTGCGCACTCGGGCTGGCCGGCTGCGGCTCGGAAAGCAACGAGTCCAACGAGCCCGACCGCGACAGCGGGTTCGTCCGGCGCGCAGGTCGAGATCGGCAACACCATCAACTACGGGTCGTTCGGCACGACCGCCGACATCGATTGCGCCGACGGAAAGTCGCTCAACGTAGGCGGTTCCAACAACACCCTGACCGTCAAGGGCACCTGCGCCAGCGTGAACATCGGCGGCGCCGACAACAAGATCACCCTCGACACCGATCGACAAGGAGCTGTCCGTCGTCGGCCTGAACAACACCGTCACCTACAAGAACGGTGACCCGAAGGTCGACGACCTCGGCTCGGGCAACACGATCTCGAAGGGCTGAGGGCTAGCCGCTCGCGCCGTGTCGGCCTGCGCCTGCGGCGAATCGGGCTGCGCCTTCAAGTGATTCGGCGGCGACGCGCGAAATGCTGGCGAACTCGAAGTCCATGGCCTCGGCTTCGGATGCGCCCCACTGGTTCAGCATCGACAACCGGTCCGAACGCATGCACTGTTGCGGCAGCTCGGCGAGCTCGGCGGCGAGCTCCTCAGCCCGTTGGCGCGCTTGCCCTTTGGGCACGACGCGATTGGCCAGCCCCATCGCCAGCGCTTCGGCGGCGTCCACGCCGCGTCCGGTCAGGATCATGTCCATCGCGCGGCTGTGACCGATCAGCCGCGGCAGCCGCACCGTGCCGCCGTCGATCAGCGGCACACCCCACCGCCGGCAGAAGACGCCCATGATCGCGTCCTCTTCGACGACGCGCATGTCGCACCACAGCGCCAACTCCAGACCGCCCGCGACCGCGTAGCCGCTGACGGCGGCGATCACGGGCTTGGACAACACCATCCGGCTCGGCCCCATCGGACCGGGTCCGGTGCGGTGCACCGGGTTGGCATCCGGTGTGCCGAACGCCTTGAGATCGGCTCCGGCACAGAATGTTCCGTTGTCGCCCCAGAGCACGGCCACGGCCGCCGAGTCATCCTTGTCGAATTCGTCGAACGCTTCGTACAGCCCCGCCGCCGCGGGCCCGTTGACGGCGTTGCGCGCCTCGGGACGATTCATGATCACGGTCGTCACCGGGCCGCTGCGCTCGACCCGCACTCCGCCACTCGTCATGTTGCCTCCATCAATTCGATGCCGTCGCGCCGCGCGACCAGTTCCGCGGCGAAGTTCGTGTAGGCCTTCCGCAGTGCGTCACCGGGCCAGTCGTCAGGCAGCAGTTCGCCGGGCAGCACCGGGTCGGTGAGCAGGTGGCGCACGATCGCGGCCGCCGCGACGAACCGGCCGGGAATGTCGGTGGTCGTTGTGATTTCATCGAGTAGCTCACGGCCGGTGCGCACCCACGCCGACAGGTCCCACAGGCGGGCGGCCAGCCCTGCGGGGTCGTCGTCTTTGGAGTGCAGCACCCGTACCCGGTCCAGCACGTCGACCGTCAGCTCCACGTCGAGGTTGTCGGGCCGCAGCCAGATCCCCTCGCGGAGTTCGGCGAACCGCTTGTCCTGCAGCGTGGTTCGCAGGGCAGCGCGGGTGCGGGCATCGGTGCCGACGCTGGTGATCACCAGGGTGGTCCAGGTGCCGTTCCACTTGCGCAGCCGCGGGTTGATCGCGTCGTCCTGGCGGCGCTGCCGGGCCAGCAGCCGGTCGGACAGCCGGTAGCCGTCCGCCGAGCGCACCAGGTCGCCCGCGCTCACCATCCGGGTCAGCGCCACCCGAACGGTCGGCTCGCGAATGTCGAAATCGGCTGTGAGCCTGATGAGTTCGCTCGCGGTGGCCCAGGCCGGGTGGGCGCCGAGCAATACGCTCAGCACGACCGAGCGGGCCGTCATCCGCGAAAGCGTCGCGGCGATGAGCGTCTCGCGCGAAGAGCATCGGGCACGGCTACACCCCGGACGCCTTGCGACCGTGGTCGCCGAAGGGCTCGTCGCGCTGGCGGACAGCTTCGCGGAAGCCGTGCTCGCGTGCCTGCGCGACGAACGCGTGGCCCTCGGGGGTGTGGCGGGCGACGCCGTCGAAGACCGTGGAGATCATCGCGCTGTTGGCGACGCCCTGGTTGAACAGCGCGCTGTTCATCGCCAGCTTGACCATGATGAGTTGGTTGATCGGCACGGCGGCGATCCGCTCGACGAGGCGCTCGGTGCGTTCGTCGAGTTCGGCCGGATCGGGTGCCTCGACCGCGAGCCCCCATTCGGCGGCCTGCGCGCCGGTGATGCAATCACCGGTCAGCAGAAGGCGTTTGGCGCGTTGGTCGCCGAGGCGATGCGCCCACATTCCCGCCGCGGGCACACCCCACACCCGGGTCGGCGGGTAGCCGATCTTGGCGTCGGCCGCGGCGATCACCTGATCGGCGTGCAGGGCGATGTCCGTGCCGCCGGCAACGCAGTAGCCGTGGATCTTGACGACCGTCGGCTTGTCGGCGTGCATCAGGCTGGAGAAGCCGCGGACGAACCGGCTCATCATCTGATAGTCGATCATCGGGTCCCACGGCTGATCGGGCAGATGGTTGATGGCCTGCGTCTTGCCGGACAACACCGTGTCCTTGTATGGACTGCCCCCGCCCGCCGAGGATGATCCCTCGGCGTAGGCGGACAGGTCGAACCCGGCGCAAAAGCCCTCTCCGCGTCCGGATACCAGAATCACGTGCACGTTGGGGTCCAGATCGGCCCGTTCGACCAACGCCGACAGTTCCAGCGGGGTGTCGGCGACGATGGCATTGCCCTTCTCGGGGCGGTTGAAGGTGATGCGCGCAACCCGATCGGTGACCTCGTAGGTCATCGTTCTGAGGTTGTCGAAGTCGACCGGCCTGATCGCGTGCGTCATTCCAGTCCCCTTCGGCGATCGCCGGTCGGGCGATTGCAGAGTGGTGCGGCATCGACCGCGGTGTTGTGGTGTCGGCTGTGCTGCGACCGGCGAACTGCTGCGCGTACCCGGTCTTACCCCGGGTGAGTCGAAGCGGTTGACGGTGGAGCAGCAGCGGCTGGCCCGCTGCACGCGCGGCTCCAACCGCCGCGGCAAGATCAAACGGGCGATCGCGAAACTGAAAGCCCGGGAGAAGGATCGGCGCAAGGACTGGGCCGAGAAATCCACCACCGGCTGACCCGCCGTTTCGACGTGATCAGGGTCGAGGCTCTCGATGTGCGGGCGATGAGCCGTTCCGCGCGCGGAGCCGTCGAGCAACCGGGGGTGGGCGTCGTCCAGAAATGCGGGCTCAACCGCGCGATCAGCCGAAGCGGCTGGGGCCAGCTCGTCGCACGTTTGCAGCACAAAGCTTTCGGCCGGGTCGAGCAGGTACCGGCCGCGTTCACGTCGCAACGATGTTCGTTTTTGGGTACGTCGCGCCCCGAAACCGCAAGAGCCAAGCGGTTTTCGAGTGCGAGGCCTGCGATGCCGGACGGTGCAACGCCGACGTCAACGCTGCACGCAACATCGCCGCCGGACGGGCGGTGACCGCACGGGGAGACCTCGCCAGTAGGCGGTCTGCGAACCGTGAACCTCAACCCTCTACTCCTGCCGCCTAGGTGGAGATGGGTTGGAATCCGCGGACTCGGTCCGAGGAGGACGTCAACCCTTGACCAGTGCCCGCTCGAGGATGGGCGCGAGATCCAGCCCGGTGGGCATCGTTCCGAACGCGCCGCCCCACTCACCACCCATGCGGGTGGCCAGGAACGCCTCGGCGACCGAGGGGTGGCCGTGGCGCACCAACAGCGAGCCCTGAAGCGCCAGGCTGATGTCCTCGGCGATCTTGCGGGCCCGGTACTGGACTGTCTCCAGATCCTCCAGCGCGGGCTTGAGGGTGTCGACGTGGGCGTCCAGTCGCGCGTCCTGGCCCGTTGTCTTGGCCAGCTCGTCGAACAGCACGTCGACACATTCCGGCCGAGTTGCCATGGCGCGCAGAGTGTCCAGCGCGCTCACGTTGCCGGATCCCTCCCAGATGCCCATCAGCGGCGCCTCGCGATACAGCCGCGGCATGCCCGACTCCTCGACGTAGCCGTTGCCACCGAGGCATTCCATCGCCTCGGCGGCGTGCGGGGTGGCGCGCTTGCACACCCAGTACTTGCCGGCCGCCAGGCCGATGCGACGCAGTAGCGTTTCGCGTTCGTCGCCGCGCACCGCCGCATCGGTGGCACCGGCCATCCGCATCGCGAGCATGGTCGCCGCTTCGGCTTCGACCGCGAGGTCGGCCAGCACGTTACGCATCAAGCGGTTGGTCAATCAGATACTCGCCGAACACCTTTCGGTGCTGAGCGTGATGGATGGCGCGGGTCAGCCCGCTGCGCATGCTGGTGGCGCTGCCCAGCGTGCAGTCCAACCGGGTGAGGTTGACCATCTCGATGATGGTCGGCACGCCGCGGCCCTCCTCACCGACCAGCCAGGCGGTGGCGCCGTCGTACTCGACCTCGCTGGAGGCGTTGGCGTGGTTGCCCAGCTTGTCCTTGAGTCGCTGCAAGAACATCCGATTGCGGCTGCCGTCGGGCAGGATTCGCGGCAGGAAGAAGCAGCTCAGTCCGCCCGGCGCCTGGGCCAACACGAGGAAGATGTCGCACATCGGGGCCGAGGTGAACCACTTGTGGCCGGTGAGGCTGTAGCTGCCGTCGCCGTTCGGCGTGGCTTGCGTGGTGCCGGCACGGACGTCGGAGCCGCCCTGCTTCTCTGTCATCGACATGCCCGCGGTGATGCCGGGCTTGGTGGCGGGCACCGTGAGCTCGGGGTCGTACTCGCGGCTGGCGAGCAGCGGCTCGTAGATGGCCGCCAGTTCGGGGTTGTGGCGCAGCGCAGGCACGACGGCATAGGTCATCGAGATCGGGCAGATATGGCCGGGCTCGGGCGTCCACACCGAGGTCTTGGCGGCGCGGACGACGTGCGCGCCGGGGCGATCGTCCGCCCACGGCGCGGCGTGCAGGCCGTGGCCGACCGCGATCTTCATCAGTTCGTGGTAGGCCGGGTCGTACTCGACCTCGTCGATGCGGTGGCCGTAGCGGTCGTGGGTGCGCAGGATCGGCTGGTTGCGGTCGGCGAGCTCACCCCAGCGCTGCGCCTGCCGGCTGCCCGAGAGCGCCCCGAGTTCGGTTACCTCGTCGAGGCCCCACTCGCCGCCCTCGCGGATCAGCGCCTCGGTCAGTACCGGTGATGTCGCTGGGTTGTAGTTCTCCAGCGGCGGGACCTGATTGGTGACGACGTGCGTGTCTGACATGCCTTCGATGTTACACTTTCTCGACAGTCGCACAAGAGTCGTAATATCGTCCATTCGCTGTCGGGACGCTGTGAGACGATCCGGACTATGCGAGTACGAGCAAGCGTGATGGCGGACGGCGTCATGGCAGCGACGGGTCTCATCGGCCCCTTTGCAAAGGATGCCCTGATTGCCGGAGACGCCTCGCTCGCAGGCGCCAAGTTCGCCGTGGCAAAGATCAAGGCGCGGGTGGCGCAGAAGGACCGCGACACCGGGGGTTCCCACCAGTGAAGGTCCTATTCCTGCACGGCATTGGGGAGGGCGATCCGGACAAAGAGTGGCTGTCGGCGCTCAATCATGTACTCGAGGACGAGGGCTATCCGGCAATCGACAGCGACGTTGTCATCGCGCCGCGATACGCGACGCGACTCGGCCATCGCGATGCAGACCAGAAGATGCCGCCGATTACCTACAAGGCACAAGACGAGACGCAAAGTCGACGAGAGTTCGAGCGGCGCCAGGCGCGAGTTCATCGCACGTTGCAATTGGATCCGGCGGTGGGAACCTTTGGCTTTCACGTGGTGCCCGACGCGTGGATCTCACGCGGGCAGTCGATCGGAGTGGACCGTCTTCCGATCTTCGAAAAAGTGCGCAACTACGTCGAGAACGAGTCGGTCCGCGCCTCGGTACTGAACCACATCCTCGCGCACCTCCCCGGCGACGAGGATGTCGTGTTGATCGCCCACAGTCTGGGAAGTGTGGTCGCTATCGACCTCCTCGATCATCTTCCGAAGACGTTGCACGTCCGTCGGTTCCTCACACTCGGTAGTCCAGCCAACAGCGATGCACTGCACAAAGGGCACGAACGACTGCTCAAGAAGTTCCCCTACGCCCGAGTGGACGATTGGTCGAACTTCTTCAGCGTCGTTGACCCCGTCACCAAGGGGCGAGGCCTGGCATCGATGCTTCCCGGCGCACAAGACTTCCGAATCGATATCAAGGGATTTCACTCTGCAAAGCACTACCTGTCACACCCAGCGGTAGTCCGACTCGTCGCCGAAGTGCTTTATCCGAGTAAGCATCCCGTGCCTGCACGTTCAGACGTCGCTGTACGTCTGACAGACGAGCAGGCGTATCTCTTGCTGCAGCTGCACTTCGCAAGATTTGTAGCAAAGCACATCAAAGACGACGACCGTGCCCACCGTTTCAAGGATGCGCTCAAGGTTCTTCAGGACGACCTCGCCGCGCAACTGAGGCAATTGGTCGACTCTGGTCAGCCCGTTGCGGCGGAGCTCCACAGTGTGATCGAGGGTAAGCTACCCAACCTCCCGCAGCACTGGGAGATTCATGAGGCGGTGCTCGCGTTGGCAGCGCTATCCACGACCAACTTCGTTTCCCCATATGAGATCGAGACCGATAACGCACCGCGCGATGCGCTACCAGACATCGTGTTGGAAATGGGATTGACGAAGCGCACCGGCGAGGCCGTCGCCGCCGCTCTGACCGACATCGACAAGCTGCTCAAGCGTTCCGGCGGAATCCCGTGGGGCCGCATCGCGATTGCCGGCGCGGGACTTGCACTACTGGCAGCCGGCCCGATTGGACTGGTGGCCGCCGCGCCGGCCTCAGCCTTCGGCGCAGCCGCAGTGACCGGCGGCTTGGCCGCTTTCGGGCCGGGCGGGATGGTCGGTGGATTGGCGATGTTGGGCGGCCTGACGGGAAGCGGCGCCGCCGTCGCCGCGGGAGCGCTCGCAGCGCGTGGAACCGTCGAGAGCATCACACTCAATGTCACCCAGTTGAAACTGCGGGTGGCGGCCGATCTTGCGCTGAAGCGGCTGGGTCTCCCGATCGACAACACGCTGTGGGAACAACTGACGACACTGGAAACCCAAATCTCTGCTGAACTCAACCGGCTTGAGACATTCAGCGACTCGAAGGCGTCGAGGGTCGGTCAGCTCAACGCCGCGAAAGAGGCAGTGACCAAGCTCCTTGGCTTCGTCGTTGACGAGCGACTTGGAGGCGCTGTTGCGATCGAGTGATGGATGGATCCATCCCGCCAGATGACGAGGCTCTCACTTCGCATCGCTGGGAATCGGTTTTCGGCGCGCCTCGTAGCGGTTGATGGCCGTCACCACGACCACCGCCAGCGCCCAGCCGAGCAGGATGTCGATGACGTAATGCTCTGCGGTGTACACCAGCGTGAACGCCATGATCAGTACGTAGGCCACGAGGAACGGCCGCCACTTGCGCTGAACGCGGGTCCAGAGGAAGGCCGCCACAGCCGCGGTCAGTCCCGCATGCAGCGACGGGATGGCCGCGACCAGATTCACGCTTGACCTGACCCTGATCGACTAGCGCGCTGGCCGTCTGCAGATTCAGATTGCCCCATCCTCTGGTCACAATGCGTTCCACCCAAGTGTTCGCACCGTCCTGGCTGATCTGCATGGCGCCAAGGAGTCCCCCGTCGGGAACCCCACGCGCCGACCGGAACATGCACGACGGACCCGACGGACCGCCTGCGACATCGGCGGCGGTGCAGCGCGCGGCGGCCCACGGTGGTGCCGCGGGAAGGATCGCGTAGATAACCAGCGCCACGAACGACATCCCGACGAACAGCCGGACGAACGCCTTCCATTCGTTGCGATCACGCAGCCACAGGACCGCTGCCACCACGTACGGAAGGATGAAGAACGACATGTAGACCGTGCTGATGACGCTCTCCCACCACGGCGCGCGGGGCAGCTTCACGCGTTCCTGCAGCCACACCGTTGGCACCGTGCCGAAGAACAGCAAGCGATCCATGTCAACCTGCCAGTGCCACAGCGTCGGTCGACCGATCAGAGTTGCCGCTCCCCTGCTGAGGTCATAGGCGATGAGCACCAACGCGAACGGCAGCCAGTCTCGGACGACGTAGAGCATCGACGGCCCTGACCGATGCTCGCCGCGATGAGACCGGTGCAGATGTAGAGCAGCAACAGCTCTCGGTTGAACGCGAATCCCGTTGTGGCAGTTCGGTAGACCACCACTATGGCCCATGCCGCGACGACGATCCGCCGGGCAATCGTCAGGCGGCGTTCGCGTGTATTGCCCGCATCTGGTGCGCGCGACAATACAGTTAACGATTGGTCGACCGCTGACACTCAATTCAGCAGTAGTTCACCGCGGCGTCACCGCGGGTTTGGTAATCGTTCGTTTATCGAACCGTGCTTCAGCCGACGTGCTCGCGCAGGAACGCGATGTCGTCCTTTCGGCCCTCGTCGGCGGTTTCGCAGATCACCGGCGCGCCTGCGGCCTTGACGACCGCAACGAGCAGCTGGGGGTCGATCTGTCCGGTGCCGAAGTTGGCGTGCCGGTCGGCGCCCGAGCCTGCGGCGTCTCTCGAGTCGTTGCAGTGCACCAAGTCGATGCGGCCGGTGAGGGCCTTGATGCGATCGACCGCGTCGATCAGGGCCTCACCAGCGGCCCAGGCATGGCAGGTGTCGAGGCAGAACCCAATGCCGCTGTCGCCGATGTGGTCCCACAGCCGGCCGATGACGTCGAAGTGACGGGCCATCGCATGGTCGCCACCCGCGGTGTTCTCCAGGTACACCGGCACATCGGTCTCGAGGGCCTTGAGCGCCTTGACCCACCGCTCGAACCCGGCCTCCACGTCGTTGTCGTCGGCGTGGCCACCGTGCACGATGACCGCGGTGGCTCCGACTTCGGCCGCCGCATCGCAGGTGTCCTGCAGGATCTTGCGCGACGGAATGCGCACGCGGTTGTTCGCCGACGCGACGTTGATCAGGTACGGCGCGTGGACATAGAGCGGCATGCTCGACGCCCTCAGCACCTCGGCGTCGTCGCGCGGTTTGGGCTTCTTCCAGCTCTGCGGGTTACCGAGGAAGAACTGCACCACATCGGCGCCATCGGCCTCGGCTGCGGCCAGGGGATCGTCTAGGTGGACGTGCGAACCAATGAGCACGGGGTCGAGTCTAGGCGGACCGCCCGACACCGCCGAGCGTCATGCAAGCGACTCACCCCCATGCCTGCCGTACAGCGTGCCGCTCGACTTCGGCGGCCAAGGACGCAAGCCGCTCACGCGCCGTCCACCAGTTGACGAGCAGCCAGATCGCGACCAGCTGGAACACCGACGCGGTTATCCAGTGATACACCGATTCATGGGTCAGGATCGACGACACTCCAACCGCCACAAGGAAGCAAGCCAAGCACGGTCTGAACAGGTTTTCCCTTCGGCTGCTTCTGAGCCGGCCCCGCCAAACATCGGGTTCGATGTCCGCCGGCATCTCGCCGGTCCGCAGCGTTCGGTTGTATTCGGCGTACTGCTCGAAACAGGCGAAATTGCGTCGCAAATCTCGTTCGTCCCCCAGCGCCGCCCATGCTACGACCACGAGAACGGCCCACCCGGCTGCCCACTCCAGAGTCACAATCCGTGGACCCCCATGGACGAGCGAGTCGAGGTCGGCAACCAACAGGACCAGAAAGGCGCAGATAAACCACATCACGGAGCCCCCGATCAGACGCTCCGCCAGCGATGATTCGAACGCCCCTTCCTTACGTGCGGCCATTGCCGTCGCGTCCGGCGGTGTGCCCGCGGCCCGATTGAGCGAATCTCGGTGTCGCTTGACTTCAGCCGCGAGTCGCTTGATCCGCGCACCTCTCCTACAGAGGGCGACAAAGCCCCACACCAAAAGCAGACTGAACGTCGAGAGGGGCACCCAGCGGTACGCCGATTGGCTGTAGGCGCTCGACATCCACCCGAAAACCACAAACGGACCGACCGCGAGCGCGGCGGTCGCATTCGACAATTCGCTTCCGCGCAGCCAGTGTCGCCACTCACCAAGCTCGGTACCCTGCTGCAGGTCGCCGGTCCGAAGCGCCAACCGATACGCCTTGAGCCGCTCGGTCGAGCCGAACGTGCTCTGCACATGTTGATCCACACCGGCCGTAACGCTGGCCCCCATCACACACGCGATGCCAACGAATATCGCAATTCGATCGGCACTCTCCGGAGTATTTAGGCTTAGAACCAGTAGCGCGTAGCCGAACCACCCCAACACAATGGTCGCGACACGCACCAGCATTGGCAGCCGGAACCACGTTTCCATCGGCGTCCTCGCATCTGATCGCGGCTCATTAGAAGGCCCATTTTGCTGATAAGCCGACGCCGAGATCGACGAAATGGCGTGATCCACTCGGGCTTTCCCGCCCGTTTGTCGGTTTGGGCGACAAGTGCGCACGAAAAAGCCCCCGCACGAGGCGGGGGCTCTTTCCTTGACTGACTAGCGATAGTCGCAGTAGCCGTAGTCGTCCAGCGGAACCGCGGCTCCGGTGGCCTGGCCGAAGTCCGGGCTGTAGTACTGATCCTCGTAGGACGGGATCGTGTACGCGGCGGCCCGAGCCTCTTCGGTCGGCTGCACCTGGATGTTGCGGTACCGGTTGATGCCGGTACCGGCCGGGATCAGCTTGCCGATGATCACGTTCTCCTTCAGACCCTGAAGCTTGTCGCTGCGGCAGTTGATGGCCGCATCGGTCAGCACTCGCGTGGTCTCCTGGAACGACGCCGCCGACAGCCACGAGTCTGTGGCCAGCGACGCCTTGGTGATACCCATCAGCACCGGGCGACCCGCCGCGGGCTCGGCGCCCTCGGCAACCACCCGACGGTTCTCCGCCTCGAACTCGCCACGCTCGGTCAACGAGCCGGGCAGGAACTCCGTCGCGCCCGAATCGATGATCGTGACGCGCCGCAGCATCTGCCGGACGATCACCTCGATGTGCTTGTCGTGGATCGACACGCCCTGAGCGCGGTAGACCTCCTGGACCTCCTTGACGAGGTGGATCTGCACCTCGCGCGGGCCCTGGACACGCAGCACCTCGTGCGGGTCGGCGGAGCCTTCCATCAGCTGCTGGCCCACCTCGACGTGGTCGCCGTCGGTCAGCAGCCGCTCGGAACCATCGTCGTGCTTGAACACCTTCAGCCGCTGACGACGCGAGAGCTTGTCGTAGACCACTTCCTCGCCACCATCGTCGGGGACGATGGTGATCTTGTAGAAGCGCTCGCCCTCTTCGAGCTGCACGCGTCCGGAGACGTCGGCGATCGGCGCCTTGTCCCGCGGGACACGGGCCTCGAACAGCTCCTGCACGCGAGGCAGACCACCGGTGATGTCGCCACCGCCGGTGACGCCACCCTGGTGGAACGTACGCATGGTCAGCTGCGTGCCGGGCTCGCCGATGGACTGCGCGGCCACGATGCCGACAGCCTCGCCGATGTCGACGAGCTTGCCCGTCGCCATCGAGCGGCCGTAGCACATCGCGCACACACCGGTGCCGGTCGCACAGGTCAGCACCGAGCGAACCTTCACCTCGGTGATGCCCGCAGCCAGCAGGGCCTCGATCGCCGGGTCGCCCAGGTCGTGGCCGCGCTCGACGATCACATTGCCCTTCTTGTCGACCGCGTCGGTGGCCAGCGTCCTCGCGTACGCGGAGGTCTCGATGTGCTGATCGCGCACCATCGACTTGTCGGGCTGCAGTTCGGCCAGCGTGACGTTGACGCCGCGCTCGGTCTCGCAGTCCGTCTCGCGCACGATGACGTCCTGCGACACGTCGACCAGACGACGGGTCAGGTAACCCGAGTCGGCGGTGCGAAGAGCGGTGTCCGCCAGACCCTTTCGGGCGCCGTGGGTGTTGATGAAGTACTCCAGCACCGTCAGGCCCTCGCGGAACGAGGACTTGATCGGACGCGGGATGAACTCACCCTTCGGGTTGGTCACCAGACCCTTCATGCCCGCCAGCGTCCGCGTCTGGGTGAAGTTACCCGTGGCACCGGAGTCGACGATCGTGATGATCGGGTTGTCGCTCGGGTAGTGCTCCCGCAGCGCCTTACCGACCTCTTCGGTGGCGTCCTGCCAGATCTTCACCAACGCCTCGTTGCGCTCGTCGTGGTTGAGAGCACCGCGCTGATACTTCTTCTCGATCGCGTCCGCTTCCTTCTCGTAGCGGTCCAGGATCTCCTGCTTCTGCGGCGGCACCAGCACGTCGGCCATCGACACGGTGACACCCGAACGGGTGGCCCAGTAGAAGCCGGCGTCCTTGAGCTTGTCGACGGTCTGCGCGACCACGATCATCGGGTAGCGCTCGGCAAGGTCGTTGACGATCCGCGCCTGCACCTTCTTGTGCATCTGCTCGTTGACGAACGGATACGCAGTCGGGAGCAACTCGTTGAACATCACCCGGCCCAGCGTGGTGTCGGCCGTCCAGGCGTCGCCTGGCTTCCAGCCCTCGTCGCCGAACAGCTCGGCCTCGAGGTCGGCAGGCGGACGCAGCTGGGTCAGCCGCACCCGGATCTTGGAGCGCACCGACAGCGCGCCGCGGTCCAGCGCCATGATCGCCTCGGCCGGCGAGCTGTACACGCCCGACTCCGGCTTGTCCTTGGCGGCAGGCACGAATTCGCCGGTGTCGCCGGCGATCTCGGTGGTCAGGAAGTACAGCCCGGTCACCATGTCCAGACGCGGCATGGCCAGCGGTCGGCCCGACGCAGGCGACAGGATGTTGTTCGACGACAGCATCAGGATGCGAGCCTCGGCCTGCGCCTCCGCGGACAGCGGCAGGTGCACGGCCATCTGGTCACCGTCGAAGTCGGCGTTGAACGCCTCACACACCAGCGGGTGCAGCTGAATCGCCTTGCCCTCCACCAGCATCGGCTCGAAGGCCTGGATGCCGAGGCGGTGCAGCGTCGGCGCGCGGTTCAGCAGCACCGGGTGCTCACCGATGACCTCTTCGAGCACGTCCCACACCTGCGGGCGCTGACGCTCGACCATCCGCTTGGCGCTCTTGATGTTCTGCGCGTGGTTCAGGTCGACCAGACGCTTCATCACGAACGGCTTGAACAGCTCGAGCGCCATCAGCTTGGGCAGGCCGCACTGGTGCAGCTTGAGCTGCGGGCCGACCACGATGACCGAACGGCCGGAGTAGTCGACACGCTTGCCGAGCAGGTTCTGACGGAACCGGCCCTGCTTGCCCTTGAGCAGATCGCTCAGACGACTTCAGCGGACGGTTGCCCGGCCCGGTGACGGGCCGGCCGCGACGGCCGTTGTCGAACAGCGCGTCCACCGACTCCTGCAGCATCCGCTTCTCGTTGTTGACGATGATCTCGGGCGCGCCGAGATCGATCAGCCTGCTTGAGCCGGTTGTTGCGGTTGATCACGCGGCGGTACAGATCGTTGAGGTCCGACGTGGCGAAGCGGCCACCGTCGAGCTGCACCATCGGGCGCAGCTCCGGCGGGATCACCGGAACCGCGTCGAGCACCATGCCCATCGGCGAGTTGCTGTTGGACTGGAACGCCGCGACGACCTTCAGGCGCTTGAGAGCACGAAGCTTCTTCTGGCCCTTGCCGTTACGGATGACGTCGCGCAGGTTCTCGGCCTCGGCGTCGATGTCGAAGTTCTCGATGAGCTTCTTGATCGACTCCGCGCCCATGGCGCCCTGGAAGTACTCGCCGTAGCGGTCGACGAGCTCGCGGTAGAGCACCTCGTCGACGATCAGCTGCTTGGGAGCCAGCTTGGTGAAGGTGGTCCAGATCTCCTCGAGCCGGTCCAGCTCACGCTGGGCGCGGTCGCGCATCTGACGCATCTCGCGCTCGCCGCCGTCGCGCACCTTGCGCTTCACGTCGGACTTGGCGCCCTCGTCCTCGAGCTCCTTCATGTCGGCTTCGAGCTTCTGCGCCCGGGCCTCGAGGTCGGCGTCGCGCTGATCCTCGACGGCCTTGCGCTCGACGACCATCTCGGCCTCGAGCGTGGACAGCTCGTTGTGCCGCATCTCGTCGTCCACGGCGGTGATGACGTAGGCCGCGAAGTAGATGATCTTCTCGAGATCCTTCGGCGCCAGGTCCAAGCAGGTAACCGAGGCGCGACGGAACGCCCTTGAAGTACCAGATGTGCGTGACGGGCGCGGCCAGCTCGATGTGGCCCATCCGCTCGCGACGCACCTTGGCGCGGGTCACCTCGACGCCGCAGCGCTCACAGATGATGCCCTTGAAGCGGACGCGCTTGTACTTGCCGCAGTAGCACTCCCAGTCGCGAGTCGGTCCGAAGATCTTCTCGCAGAACAGGCCGTCCTTCTCTGGCTTGAGCGTGCGGTAGTTGATGGTCTCCGGCTTCTTGACCTCACCGAAGGACCAGTTACGGATGTCGTCCGCGGTGGCCAGGCCGATGCGGAGTTCATCGAAGAAGTTGACGTCTAGCACGTAACTCCCTTTCCCCTTTCGGGATTTAGAAACAAACTAATAAGGAGAGATCTAATGCCCGCGGCGGTGCCGCGAATCATGCTAGGTCCTCCACGGACGCAGATTCGTTGCGCGACAAGTTGATTCCCAGGTTCGCGGCAGCGCGCTCCAGGTCCTCGTCGTCGCCGTCGCGCATCTCGATCGCTGCGCCGTCGGATGACAGCACCTCGACGTTCAGGCACAGCGACTGCAGCTCCTTGAGCAGCACCTTGAACGACTCCGGAATGCCCGGCTCGGGGATGTTCTCGCCCTTGACGATCGCCTCGTACACCTTGACCCGGCCGACGGTGTCGTCGGACTTGATGGTCAACAGCTCCTGCAGCGTGTACGCCGCGCCGTAGGCCTGCATGGCCCAGCACTCCATCTCGCCGAACCGCTGGCCACCGAACTGCGCCTTACCGCCCAGCGGCTGCTGGGTGATCATCGAGTACGGGCCGGTGGAGCGGGCGTGGATCTTGTCGTCCACCAGGTGGTGCAGCTTGAGGATGTACATGTAGCCGACCGTCACCGGGTACGGGAACGGTTCGCCACTGCGGCCGTCGAACAGCCTCGCCTTGCCGTCATCGTCGACGAGCTTGACGCCGTCGCGGTTGGGCAGCGTCGAGGACAGCAGACCCTGCAGCTCCTCTTCGCGGGCGCCGTCGAACACCGGCGTCGACACGATGCTTCCCGGCTCCGCCTCGAGCAGCTCAGCGGGCAGCTTGCTCGCCCATTCGGGCGAGCCGTCGACCTTCCAGCCGGCGTTGGCCACCCACCCGAGGTGGGTCTCCAGGATCTGGCCGATGTTCATCCGTCGCGGCACACCGTGCGTGTTCAGGATGATGTCCACCGGGGTGCCGTCCGGCAGGAACGGCATGTCCTCGACGGCCAGGATCTTGCCGATGACGCCCTTGTTGCCGTGGCGTCCGGCCAGCTTGTCGCCGTCGGAGATCTTGCGCTTCTGCGCGACGTAGACCCGGACCAGTTCGTTGACACCGGCGGGCAGCTCGTCGTCGTCCTCGCGGGAGAACACCCGGATGCCGATGACCTTGCCGGACTCACCGTGCGGCACCTTCAGCGACGTGTCGCGGACCTCGCGGGCCTTCTCGCCGAAGATCGCGCGCAGCAGCCGCTCCTCCGGGGTCAGCTCGGTCTCGCCCTTCGGGGTGACCTTGCCGACCAGGATGTCGCCGTCGCGGACCTCGGCGCCGATGCGGACGATGCCGCGCTCGTCGAGGTCAGCCAGCACCTCATCGGAGACGTTCGGGATGTCCCGGGTGATCTCCTCGGCGCCCAGCTTGGTGTCGCGGGCGTCGATCTCGTGCTCCTCGATGTGGATCGAGGTGAGCACATCCTCTTCGACCAGACGGTTGGAGAGGATGATCGCGTCCTCGTAGTTGTGGCCCTCCCACGGCATGATCGCCACGAGCAGGTTCTTGCCGAGGGCCATCTCACCGTTCTCGGTGCAGGGGCCGTCGGCGATGACCTGGCCGGCCTCCACCCGCTCGCCGGCGTCCACGATCGGGCGCTGGTTGGCGCACGTGCCGTGGTTGGACCGGGCGAACTTGCGCATCCGGTAGGTGTGCCGGGTGCCGTCGTCGGCCATCACGGTGATGTAGTCGGCGGAGACCTCCTCGATCACGCCGGCCTTGTCGGCGACGACGACATCGCCCGCGTCGATCGCGGCGCGCAGCTCCATGCCGGTGCCGACCAGCGGGGCCTCGCTGCGCACCAGCGGAACCGCCTGGCGCTGCATGTTGGCACCCATCAGGGCCCGGTTGGCGTCGTCGTGCTCGAGGAACGGGATCATCGCGGTCGCGACCGACACCATCTGGCGCGGCGAGACGTCCATGTAGTCGACCTCGGTCGATGAGACGTACTCGACCTCGCCGCCCTTCCGGCGGACCAGGACGCGCTCCTCGAGGAAGCGGCCCTTCTCGTCGATCGGCGAGTTGGCCTGCGCCACAACGTGGCGGTCCTCCTCGTCGGCGGTCAGGTACTCGATGTCGTCGCTGACGACACCGTTGACCACCTTGCGGTACGGCGTCTCGATGAAGCCGAACGGGTTCACCCGCGCGTACACCGACAGCGAGCCGATCAGACCGATGTTCGGGCCTTCCGGCGTCTCGATCGGGCACATCCGGCCGTAGTGGCTGGAGTGCACGTCGCGGACCTCCAGGCCGGCGCGCTCACGGGACAGACCGCCGGGGCCCAGCGCCGACAGGCGGCGCTTGTGGGTCAGACCCGACAGCGGGTTGTTCTGGTCCATGAACTGCGACAGCTGGCTGGTGCCGAAGAACTCCTTGATCGCCGCCACGACGGGACGGATGTTGATCAGGGTCTGCGGCGTGATCGCCTCGACGTCCTGAGTCGTCATGCGCTCGCGCACGACGCGCTCCATGCGGGACAGGCCGACCCGGATCTGGTTCTGGATCAGCTCGCCGACCGTGCGCAGGCGCCGGTTGCCGAAGTGGTCGATGTCGTCCGTCTCAACGGGGACCTCGACGCCGCCGGGCACCGTCATGCTGGTCTGTCCCTCGTGCAGGCGGACCAGGTACTCGATGGTGGCGACGACGTCCTCTTCGGTCAGCGTCGAGCTGGTGATCGGCTGGCCTGCGTTCAGGCCGAGCTTCTTGTTGACCTTGTAGCGACCCACCCGGGCCAGGTCGTAGCGCTTCTCCTTGAAGAACAGGTTCTCCAGCAGGGTCTGCGCGGACTCCTTGGTCGGCGGCTCGCCCGGGCGCAGCTTGCGGTAGATGTCCAGCAGCGCCTCGTCTGTGCCTGCGGTGTTGTCCTTCTCCAGCGTCCCCATCATGATCTCGGAGAAGCCGAAGCGCTCGACGATCTGCTCGTTGGTCCAGCCCAGCGCCTTGAGCAGCACGGTGACCGGCTGACGGCGCTTGCGGTCGATGCGCACACCGACGGTGTCGCGCTTGTCGATGTCGAACTCCAGCCATGCGCCGCGGCCGGGGATCACCTTGACGGAATGCAGCGTCTTCTCGGTGGACTTGTCGATGGTCTCGTCGAAGTACACACCCGGCGAGCGGACCAGCTGGGACACCACGACACGCTCGGTGCCGTTGATGATGAAGGTGCCCTTCTCGGTCATCATCGGGAAGTCGCCCATGAAGACGGTCTGGCTCTTGATCTCACCGGTGTTGTTGTTGATGAACTCGGCCGTGACGAACAGCGGAGCCGCGTACGTCATGTCCTTGTCTTTGCACTCGTCGACCGGTGCCTTGACCTCGTCGAAGCGCGGGTCGGAGAACGACAGCGACATCGAGCCGGAGAAATCCTCGATCGGCGAGAGCTCGGTGAGGACCTCTTCGAGGCCGCCGACCGGGTTCACGTCGCCGCGCGCCTTGGCCTTCTCACGCCACTCATCGGCGCCGACCAGCCACTGGAACGACTCGGTCTGCACCTCAAGTAGCCCCGGAACCTCGAGCGGCTCGCGGAGCTTTGCAAATGAAATTCGGTTAGGTGCTCCGGGGACGGAGTTATTGGTGGTAGCTACTGCTGACTTGTTGGGGCGGGACCCTGCCAAGATGCATCCTTCCAGCACCTCATGCGACTATCCGGAAGGCAGCGTGCCGGTCCGTCGTGTCGCTATATCTGCGTCGGTTCGGCTGGCCTCTCACGACCACAAGCTTCCCGAACGCACGGCACGCGACTAGATCACTGAGCGGAGCTCAGGCTAGGACTTCGGTGTCAGGTGCGGGTTTAGGTGGGCAGGATGCAGCCAGCGCAACGTCCAACCAGTACCGCAGGACGGCGTATTCCTCAACCACCGCATGCAAAAGTCACCGGGCGCTGGCTGGCGTCCTTAACCCGTGCACACATGCTGCCCAACAGATTGGCCCGTTTGCCTCCGTCCGTCAAGAGATAACGCCGTGTTTGGTGTGGAGTTTTCCGTTAAAACTGGGTTTGCGGACCGCCGCGGCGGCGGCCGCTTAGGGCGTCAGGCAGCCACGACCCTTGCAGCCGGCCACGGCCATGGAGTTGGAGACGCACGTCGGCTCGAACGTGAAGAATGCATTCCCCAGCGGTACGAGCGCCTGCAGCGGGTTCAACAGGAACGGCTTCGTCAACGGGTCTGGGAAGCGCATCAGGGTGGCCTCTCCCGCAACGGTGTCCAGCGCGAATTCCTGGCCGGCGTCGAGGTAGATGCCGTCATCTTGGGTGCCGGTCAACATGTCGTTCGCCCAGCCCACCATCAGCGTCTGTGCCGCCGCGGCGTTCTCCGGCCGGGAGTAGGTAACGCTCGTGTCGATCGCGAGCCGGCACATGCGCTTGCGTCATCGGCCATCGGCGGACGACCGTTCGGCTTATGCTCAGGTTGGGTGGCCATGGTGCTGCCATGGCGCCGTTGCAGTTCGAGGCGAGCGATGGCCAGCAGCGACCCCCTGCCGACGCAGGGGGATGTGCACGCCGGGGTCCCGGCGGAGTTGGTGGCTGCCGGTTTCGTGGATCCCGAGGAGATCGGCCGAGGCGGGTTCGGCGTGGTGTATCGCTGCAACCAGCGCGAGCTCGATCGCACCGTCGCGGTGAAGGTGCTGACCGCGGATCTCGAGCCCGACAACCTGGAGCGGTTCGTGCGCGAGCAGGTCGCGATGGGCAAATTGTCCGGGCATCCGCACATCGTCAACATCTTCCAGGTCGGGACCACCGCCACCGGCCGGCCATACATCGTGATGCAGTACCACCCGCACGGTTCGTTGGAGGCCAAGATCCATGACAACGGACCGGTCGGGTGGGCCGACGCGCTGCACATCGGCGTGAAGGTCGCGGGCGCGTTGGAAACCGCGCACCGACGCCAGACCCTGCATCGCGACGTCAAGCCGGCGAACATCCTGCTCACCGAGTACGGCGAACCGCAGCTGACGGACTTCGGGATTGCCCGCATCATCGGCGGGTTCGAGACCGCGGACGGCGCGGTCACGGGTTCGCCGGCGTATACGGCCCCGGAGGTGCTGCTCGGCCAATCACCGGACGTGAGCTCGGATGTCTACAGCCTGGCGTCGACATTGTTCTGCGCCGGCACGGGTCACGCGGTATTCGAGCGCCGCAAGGGCGAGCAGATGGTCGCCCAGTTTCTCCGTATAACCAAGCACCCGATGCCGAGCCTGCGGGACTCCGGCCTGCCGACCGACGTGTGCGCGGTGATCGAGCAGGCGATGTCGCGCAATATCGAGGACCGACCGGCGACCGCGGAGGCCTTCGGGGAGCAGTTGCGCGACGTGCAGCGGCGGCACGGCTTGCCGGTCGACGACATGCCCGTACCCATACCGTGCGCCGACGATCCGGTACAACCCGACGCGGTCGCCGGGCACGCCATCCAGTAGCTACCCGGCGCGGACAGTGACGCCCCCGACACCGGCAACCCGGTTCCAACTACCGGCGTCGACGAAGGCGTTGGTCGACCGCGCACGGTTGATCGACGTCCTGCGCGCCGAACAGGGCAAGAAGCTCACGGTGATCCACGGCCCAACCGGCTTCGGAAAGAGCACGCTGGCCGCCCAGTGGGCGAAGCTGCTGACCGCCGAAGGCGTGGCGGTGGCCTGGTTGACCGTCGACCATGACGACAACAACGTCGTCTGGTTCCTGTCGCATCTGATCGAGGCCATCCGCGCGGTGACGCCCACCCTGGCGACCGAGCTCGGTGAGGTGCTTGGAGGAGCACGGCGACGAGGCCGAGCGTTACGTCCTGACCTCGCTGATCAACGAGATCCATCAGAGCGGCACGCGCATGACGCTGGTGATCGACGACTGGCAGCGGGTCACCGACCCGGCGACCATCGCGGCGATGCGCTACCTGCTGGATAACGTCGCTGCCGGACTGACCGTGGTGGTGACCAGCCGCAGCCAGGGCGGCCTGCCGATGAGCCGGATGCGGATGCAGGACGAACTTCGTCGAAATCGACGCCACCGCATTGCGTTTCGACGTGACTGAATCGGAGAACTTCCTGGTCGACCTGAGTGGGCTGGACCTGGACCACGCCGACGTCGAGGAGCTCACCGCCAAGACGGACGGCTGGGTGGCGGCACTGCAGCTGGCATCGCTGTCGCTGCGCGGCCGCGACGATCCCGTCCGGCTGATCGGCACGATGACCGGCCGCCACCACGCGATCAGCGAGTTTCTCGTCGAGAACGTGCTCGACACCCTGGAACCGTCGATGCTCGACTTCCTGCTGGCCACCTCGATCACCGAGCGGATCTGCGGGGACCTGGCGTCGGCGTTGTCCGGCGTGTCGGACGGGCAGGCGATGCTCGAGCAGGTCGAGGAGCGCGACTTGTTCCTGCGCCGGATCGACGAGCAGTGGTTCCGCTATCACCAGTTGTTCCGTCGACTTCCTGCGGCACCGGCTCGGCCGTGACGAACCCGAGCGGGTCGTGCGGCTGCACCGCGTGGCTTCGACGTGGTTCGCCGAGCACCAATTGGTCAGTGAGGCGGTCGATCACGCGCTGGCGGCCGGTGATGACGAGCGGGCGGTGCAGCTCGTCGAGAACGACGGCATCGACCTGGTGGCGAATTCGCAAATGGCCACGCTGATCGGACTGGTGGGCAAGCTGCCAGCCGCCGTCGTGCAGTCCGATCCGCGGCTGCAGCTCGCCCTGGCCTGGGCCAACATCGTGTTGCACCGGATTCCAGCTGCCGAACAGGCACTGGACCCTGATGGAATCCGGGCTGAGGACGTGCGGCCTCAGCGACGACGAGATCGCGGACCTGCGCGCGGAAGGCGGGGTCGTGCGGGGAGTCGCCGACCTGCGCTCGGACCGACTCGCGGGCATCGACGAGCACATCGCGCCATGTCTGGCGCGACGAGACCGCCTGCGTCCGTTCGCCGTAGGCGTGGCAGCCACCGTGTCGACCTTCGCCGCCGCGTATCACTACAACCTCGACGAAGTGAACCGGATCCAGGCGTGGGCGGCACCGTACGCCGAACGCAACCGCGACAGCTTCAACATGGTTCACGGTCTGTGCTACACGGGGCTCGCGCACCGGTTGATGCTCGACATCTCGACGGCGGAAACCTGCTTCCGCAAGGCGCTCAAGATCGCCAAGCGGTCCGGCGGCAGCCATTCCTACACCGCCCGGCTGGCGAGCTCGGCACTGGGCGAATTGCTCTACGAGCGAGGCGATCTCGACGAGGCCGACCGCCTGCTGGAGGAGGGCTACAAGCTCGGGCCCGAGGGCGGCTCGGTCGACTTCAAGATCGCCCGGTACGTCATCGCCGCCAGGATCAAGGCGCTGCAGGGCGACCGGTATGCGGCCGGTCAACGGCTGGACGAGGCCATCCGGGTCGCGCGCGCGTTGTCACTGAAACGGCTACGAGCGATGGCGGAGCACGAACGCACCCGCCTCGGGCTTCCTCCGCATCCGGAATCCGATGCGTGGCCGCCGACTTCCTACGAGTTGCGCCGCAAGCCGGTCGACGCGATCGACGAGATCACGGTGCAGTTCGAGGAGGCATCGGCCATCCGGCTGCTGATGTCGGCCGATGATCCGGACAAGAAGGAGCTCGCCTGCCGGTGGGCGCAGGAGTGGGTCGATCGAACCACGTCGCCGAGCCGCCCACAGGCGTTGCTGCGAGCGCGTCGTCTGCTTGGTGCGAGCCTGTCGGCCGCCGGGCGCGTCGACGAAGCGAAGGCCACGATCGCGACGGTCGCGGCGCAATGTGCGCAGTTGGGGATGTTGCGCTACCTCGTCGACGGCGGTCCGTATGTCGCCGCGAGGCTTTCGGAATTGCAGGCCGATCAGCGGTCCGGCCAGTGGCGCCCCGAATGGCCTGAGATTCCGACTGATTTCCTCGATCAAGCGGTCAATGCCGAAGTTGCACAGCGGGTTTGACCGCTGCGCGGCCGACGCGATCGGAGTCGAAGACGAGCCCGTCAACCTCACTGTTGCGGACGCTATTGCGCGAGGAATCCCCCATCGACTGGCAGCACGGCGCCGGTGATGAAGGAGGCGTCGTCGGAGGCGAGGAAGACGATGGCGCTGGCGACTTCCGCCGGTTCGCCGATGCGGCCCATCGGGTGCATTCGCTCGACCGCCGCCAGGTACTCCGAGCCACCCGGCTCCTCCGGGAACCGCATGACCCGCTCGGTGCGAATCGTGCCAGGTGCGACGGCGTTGACCCTGATCCCGCGGTCGGCCCACTCGACCGCGAGGTGCTTGGTCAGGCCGGTGGCGACGAACTTGGCGGGACCGTAGGCCGCCTGCCGCTTCTGCCCGGCCAGTCCGGAGATCGAGGAGAGGCAGACGATGGCGCCACCGCCGGTCGGCACCATCGCCTCGATCGCGAACTTGCAGGTGAGGAACATGCCGCGCCCGTCGATGGCCATTACGTCGTCCCAGTCGGCGACGGTCACCTCCATCGCGTCGCCCAGCGGGATGATGCCGGCGTTGGCGACCAACACGTCGAGCCGTCCGAATCGATCGGCCGCTACCCCGATCATCCGCCGCGCGTCCTCCTCGACCGAGACGTCGCCGACGACCGTCTCGATCTCCGCCCCGCCCTGCCGCAATTCATCGGCCAGCGCCAGCAGCGGTTCGCCCTGAATGTCGGTCGCGGTCAGCCGCGCGCCCTCGCGCACGAAGAGCTCGGCGGTCGCCCGACCGATGCCGAACGCCGCGCCGGTGACCACAGCCGACTTTCCGTGGAGGCGCCCGAGTCCTTGGGTCACAACCCTATGCAACCACGCAGCGGGAGCCATTCGATCCCAAACCGATCACCCGCCGACGCCCGCCATGCGCGACCGAAGCTACGAGCGTGACACCCGCACCGGTACGCCGGTCAAGTGAGCCATCCCGGCCAGCTTCTCGAGGTCTTCCGGCGCGCTGGACATGAGCTGGTTGACATTCGCGCCACCCACACGGTTCGCGACCCGCCAGCCGCCGGTGCCCTTGTGACCCCAGCCGTGCGGGACGGCGACCACCCCGGCGACGATGTCCTTGGTGACCATCACCGGCAGCTCGATCTCGCCGTGCGGCGAGGAGATCCGCACCCTGTCGCCGTCGACGATGTTGGCCGCGGCCGCGTCGTCGACGTGCATGCGCGCGGCCTGGATGCGGTCGCCACGCATCAGCAGCGGCGCGTTGTGCATCCACGAGTTCTCAGAGCGTGTCTCGCGCATGCCGATCAGCCGCATGGGATATCCGTCGGGGATCTTCCTTCGCGACAGCGCCTCGACCTCGGCGGCGATTTCGTCATGCCGCAGCCGCACCCGGCCGCCGCGGTAGACGACGACCTTGCGCAGCACGCCGTCGCGCAGGTTCGGCGCGAGCACCTTGCCGTGGGGATGGTCGGCCGCCAAGCGGGAGAAGGTCAACCCGCCACGGCGCAGCCCGAACAGGTCGCCGCCCTCGCCCAGCCGGATCACGACGTCCACCAGCAGTCGCGGAGACAGCCGAATACCGAAGAGCGCTAATGCCTTTCGCGTCGCCGCCAGCGCGATCAATCCCGGTGTGCGACGCCACATCCGTCGGGTGATGTCGTCGATGACCTCCCATTCCGCGCGGGCTTGCCCGACGGGTTCGACGACGGCCTCGGTGGCCTGGCGGAAGGGGGTGGGCTGCAGCGTCTGGAACGGCAGCGGGAAGTCGTCGCGCTCGTACATCGTCGCGGCGGGCAGCACGTAGTCGCAGTGCGCGAGCGTCTCGTTGACGTAGAGGTCGATGCCGACCATCAGCTCAAGGCCGTCAAGCGCTTCTTCCAATTCGTTGCCGTTGGGCACCGACAGCACCGGATTGCCCGCGCTGACGAGTAGCGCTCGAACCTGGCCACGCCCCGGTGTAGTGATCTCCTTGGCCATCAGGCCTGCGGGTTCCGACAGCAGCACCGACGGGAAGCCACCGATCCGCGACCGCCTCCGGGTGTAGCTGGTGCGCAGCAGCGCGCCGAGAGCCTTCATCCCCCAGCGTTCCCCCGGCATTCCGAAGCTCCCGAACATGCTGCCGCCCGGCTCGTCGAGATTGCCCGCTACCAGGTTGACCGCATCGAGCAAATACGTTGTGAGCGTGCCGTTTTCACCGGTGCTGGTGCCGACGCGGCCGTACACCGCGGCCCTCGGGGTGCGGGCCAGGTCGCGGGCCAGTGCTTGCACGGTGTCGGGGTCGATGCCGGTGCGCGACGCGGTGGCTTCGGGGCTGAACGGCCTGGCCATCTGTTCCAGCCAGACGGCACCGTCGGCCTGACGGGCCAGCCGTGCCCGGTCGACCAGGTTCTCGCCGAATAGCACGTGCAGCAGCGACAGCAGCAGAAACGCGTCGCCGTCGGGAACGATCCCCAGCCACTCGAACTGGGCCGCGGTCTCGGTCTTGCGCGGATCGATGACGAGCACTCGGCCACCGCGCTTGACGATGTCGTGCATACGGTCCTTGATCCGCGGCACGGTGAGCACACTGCCGTGGGAGACGATCGGGTTCGCGCCGATCACGACGAGCAGATCGGTGCGCAGCACGTCGGGCACGGGCAGCGCCAGCGGTGAGCCGTACAGCAGCTGGCTGGCCACGAACCGGTTGTTGACGTCCTGCGACCCGGCGGTGAACACGTGCAGCCGCGGGCCGAACCCGGCCATGAACATCGTCAGGCTCAGGGTGTGCGAGTAGCTGAACGCTCCGGGGTTGCCGTAGTACCAGCCGATGGCACCCGACCCATGTCTGCGGTGGATGTCGGCCAGCCGGGCGGCGATGTCGGTCATCGCCTCGTCCCAACTGACCGGCTCGAACCCCCCGGCAGCCGTTCGGCGCAGCGGAGCGGTGACGCGGTCCGGGTCGTTGACGACTTCGGTGAACGCGATGCCCTTCTGGCACGCGAACCCCGCCGACAGCGGATGGTCCTTATCGGGACGCAGCGACACAAGTCGACCGTCGTCGACGGTCGCGATCATGCCGCACAGCGGCTCACAGATCCGGCAGAAGGTCGCCTTCTGCTCGGCGGGCATACGAGGACGTTAGCGCTCTCCACTAACGGGGATGCGTCCGGTCGGCGCTTCGTCGTCCTGGCGGTGATGCAGGGTCGCCCCTTCGTCGCCGAACTCGTGGACCGAGAACTTGTGCGTGCCCTCGAGGTCGTCGCGGATCGCGGCCTGTGCGTTGGGAGGCAGCGTGTGCATGATCTCGCGGACGCGCGCTTGCCGACGCGCAACCGCCTGGCGCTCCGGCATACCGGGTGTCGCCTGGATCTGCGGCGGCACGCCCTCGATCTCCTCGACACCGCCGTCGTGGTGACCGGCGTCGATCATGGCCTGCTCTTCGGCCATCGTCGATTCGTCCTTCTCCTCGGACATGCCGATCGGGCCGATGCGGCGGCCGTTGAGGAACTGCCGAACGACGGGCTCGTCGCTGGTCAGCAACACCTCGCGCGGGCCGAACATCACCAGGTGCTTGCGGAACAGCATGCCCATGTTGTCCGGGACCGTGCGGGCGATGTTGATGTTGTGCGTGACGATCAGGATCGTGCAGTCGATCTGCGCGTTGATGTCGATCAGCAGCTGGCTCAGATAGGCGGTACGCACCGGATCCAGACCCGAGTCCGGCTCGTCGCAGAGGATGATCTGCGGGTCGAGCACCAGCGAGCGGGCCAGCCCGGCGCGCTTGCGCATACCGCCGGAGATCTCGCCGGGGAACTTCGTTCTCGTCACCGCCCAAGCCGACCAGCTCGAGCTTCTCCATGACGATGTTGCGGATCTCGCTTTCCTTCTTCTTGGTGTGCTCACGAAGCGGGAACGCGGTGTTGTCGTACAGGCTCATCGAGCCGAACAGCGCACCGTCCTGGAACATCACGCCGAACAGCGTGCGGATCTCGTAGAGCTCCTTGGCCGAGCACTCGATGATGTTGGTGCCGTCGACGATGATCTTGCCGCGCTCGGGACGCAGCAGCCCGATCAGAGACTTGAGGAACACCGATTTACCGGTACCGGACGGGCCGAGGAGGACGCTGACCTCACCGGCTGGGACCTCCATCGTGACGTCTTCCCAAATTCGCTGGGGCCCGAAGGACTTCGTCAGTCCTTCAACTTGAATTCCAATGCCCACCCGCGATCCTTCCGCCAAATCCTGACCAAGCCACATGCCGCCGCCTGTGGCTTGAGTCACTGTAGCTTACGCCCCTGGCCTCAACACTCGCCTGCGTCACATTGTGACCGTCCATAGACACAATTGTGGGACGGACCTGTTTGCCAGATCCGCCCCACAACGCGCATTTGTCGGCACCGCCGACGGTGTGGAACCTACTTGACGGTGACGCTGGCGCCCGCCGCCTCGAGCTTGGCCTTGGCCTCCTCGGCGGCTTCCTTCGGAGCCTTCTCCAGGATCGCCTTCGGGGCGCTGTCGACGAGGTCCTTGGCCTCCTTGAGGCCCAGGCCCGAGACGATCTCGCGCACGACCTTGATGACGCCGATCTTCTTCTCACCCGCGGACTCGAGGACGACGTCGAACTCCGACTGCTCCTCGACGGCCTCGGCGGGGGCACCGCCGGCGGCAGCACCCGGAGCGGCCGCAACGGCGACCGGAGCGGCGGCGGTGACCTCGAAGGTCTCCTCGAACTTCTTGACGAACTCCGAGAGCTCGAGCAGCGTCAGTTCCTTGAACGCGTCGAGCAGGTCGTCGGTGGACAGCTTGGCCATCGTGTGGTCCTTCCTATTCTTCTTCTGGGCTAGTGGGGATGTGATTGAGGACGCTTCTACGCGGCTTCCTCGCTGGCCTTCTTTTCTTGCAACGCGGCTGCCAGCCGGGCGACCTGCGACGCCGGAGCGTTGAACAGGACGGCGGCCTTGGTCAGGTTCGCCTTCATCGCGCCGGCCAGCTTGGCCAGCAGCACCTCGCGCGACTCCAGGTCGGCGATCTGCTCGACCTCGGCGACGCTCAGCGGCCGGCCGTCCATGAAGCCGCCCTTGATGACCAGCGCCTTGTTGTCCTTGGCGAAGGTCTTCAGCGCCTTGGCGGCGTCGACGGCCTCACCCTTGACGAACGCGATCGCCGTCGGACCGACGAACAGCTCGTCGAGACCGTCGATGCCCGCCTCCGCCGCGGCACGCTTCACCAGGGTGTTCTTGGCGACCGTGTAGGTGGCGGAGTCGCCGAGCGACCGGCGCAGCTCTTTGAGGTTGGCGACGGTCAGCCCGCGGTACTCGGTGACGAGCGTGGCCGTCGACCCCTTGAACTGTTCGGCGATGTCGGCAACCGCGGTGGCCTTGTCAGCCTTGGCCATGCATGCCTCCTCGTGGTTGGTATTGGTGCTCCGCCGAGGGCCGCAAGTGGCCGGAAAATGACGAACGCCCCGACGCAGACAGGTCGGGGCGCGAAAATTGCCTCGTCCTCCTGCGTGGGCCGCCGGGTAATCCCGGACCTTCAACCGATTTCTCGGTGACCGACGGTCTTCGGTGGAACGGGTCAAGAATAGCGTGCCACTCGCCGATCAGCCAAAACGGAGCGGCGAAGCTTCGCCCGCCGCACCGCGAGCGACCGTGGCTGCACACCGACACGCCGCAAACCAGTGGCATTCAGCGGTCGCTCGCGACGCGTTTGGGTGTCGCGGCGACACTGCCGCGACGTGCGACGTCGGCTCCTGATATCTACGCCGCCGGTGATGTGACACTGGCCCACAACAGCGCGGCCCGAGGGGCACTGGCGGTGGAGCATTGGCAAGACGCCGTCGACCAGGTGCCATTGCCGGTGCCGGCGCCGCGAACGCCGACGCGAAATGGGCCACAGTGCCTGGATTTTGGACCACCATCGGCCAGACGACATTGAAATATCACGCTTGGGTGCGACGCTGGCTACCAGCGCAGCCGACTGCTCGAGCGCGGCGATGGCTTCACCGTCTGGTACGAGGCCGACGGCAGAGCTGTCGGTGTGCTGACCTGTAACGCAGATGACGACTACGAGCTAGGCGGGCGGCTAATCGAGGCCGGTGAGCCGGCACCGGTGCCGATGGCGGTTAGCGGCTCACGCTGCCGCGTGTCGACCAGGTGATCGCGCCGGCCGCCTTTTCGGTACGACTGTTTAGGAAATTGCCGACCGGTGGTACAAACGGGAACAACGGGTGCTCTAGCGCACGGGAACTCGACTCGGCGGGCCGGTAGGCGGTCATCGCGGGAACCGTGCCGTCGCTCACGCCATCGAATGCGGGGTGAGCGATGTTTGAACAACGGACCCATCAAAGAACGACACGGGTCGATCAAGGCCGTCGGCCGCTCGACCTCGCTGAAGGACTAGTAATGGCGCTGCGCCGCATCGACTCCGCGACGGCGTTTTTCCGAAATAGTCAACGTCGCAGACGATTACGGCGTAACAGTGATGGCACTCGCCAGCGCCTTGATCGACCTCGTCGGCGGCCCTGCTGGTTTTCCTGTGGATGCGCGCGCTCGCCGCGCAGCCTTGGAGCACTGGGGTTCATCTCTGACTTGAGCAGCGCCTGTCATTGCCGACTGCCGAGTGTTCGACCTGTCGGCGGCTAGTTATCCCGCGACTCGCTGTACTTCCTGATTCTCGTTGCCTCGGCTGGGGCGTTTCTGCGCAGGCCGCTGGGGCTATTCCCTGTCTCATGCTCGTCCCGCTGTCGTCGGATGACGCGGCCGTCGCCCCGCTGCTGCGCAAGACCGCCGCATGGTCGTGGCGGCTACTTATCATCGCCGCGGCAGGATGGGTGCTGCTGAACGTGCTGACCAGGCTCGCTGTGGTCATAGTCCCAGTCGCGCTGGCGTTGATGCTGACCGCTCTGCTCATCCCCGCGGTGGACTTCCTCGACCTTCATGGTGCTCCCCGCGGCGGTGCAGTGGCGCTTGTCCTGATCTGCGGCCTCGGCGTCGTCGGAGGCATCCTCGCCTTCGTCATCACCCAGTTCGCCGACGGTCTACCCCAGTTGGTAGATCAAGTCACCCAAAGTATCGACAGCACCCGGCACTGGTTGATCAACGGACCGCTGCACCTTCGGCCCGACCAGATCAACCACTTCGGCGACACCGCAATCCAGACGATACAAGACCACCAGCAGGAGCTGACCAGTGGCGCGTTGTCGACGGCAGGCACCGTCACCGAGATCGTTACCGGCGCCCTACTGGCGCTGTTCACCCTGATCTTTCTGCTGCTTGGCGGACGCAACATCTGGCACTTCATCATCCAGATCGCTCCAGCGACCGTACGCCGGCGAGTCCACGATGCCGGAGCGGCCGGCTTCAATTCGCTCACCGGCTATGTCCGCGCGACGTCTCTGGTCGCCCTTGTCGACGCCGTCGGCATCGGCACCGGCTTGGCCATCATGGGTATTCCGCTTGCGCTGCCGCTGGCGTCGTTGGTGTTTCTCGGCGCCTTCATTCCTCTCGTCGGAGCTGTCCTTTCCGGTTTTTTCGCCGTGGTGGTCGCCCTGCTGGCCAAAGGGTTTGTCTATGCACTCATTACGCTCGGTTTGATCATCGCGGTCATGCAACTTGAGGCACACGTGTTGCAGCCGCTCGTCATGGGACGCGCGGTGGCGATACACCCGTTGGCTGTCGTGCTCGGGATTTCAGCTGGCGGCGTCCTCGCCGGCGTCGTCGGTGCGCTGTTAGCCGTGCCGACCATCGCCTTCGTCAACAGCGCCGCGCGTGTGCTCTTAGCACCCGACTCGGGTGAGGAGAAGACACAACAGGAAGCCGGAGAAGCCACAATGCTGGAGGCCGAGCCCGACCACGTCGACGAACGCTCTCCGCAATAGCCTGGGGGCCGGCGCCACCGGCAACACCACTACAGAGCAGTCTGCTGCGGGAAGCACTGAGCCCGGGGCTGGCGATGATCTGAAACTTCGCCCGGCGGCAGGGCGGCGGAACCCGAAGAAGGTGGCAGGGCGGTCGCCTACAGGGTCGCTGTGATTGGAGCCGAAAGAATATGGCGCACAAACCTTCTCAGGCGTCGAGAAGAGCCGCCGCGCCGACCAGGCCCGCGTCGCCGCCGAGTTCGGCGGACCGCACCCGCAGCCCGCGCAGGAAGTCCAGCCGGGCGTAGGTCGTCAGCGCCTCACGCAGCGGGTCGAAGAGCAGCGCACCGGACTTGGCCACACCACCGCCGATGACGACGAGATCGAGATCGCACACCGCCCCCACCGACGCGATCATCGCCGCCACCGCCGTTGCGCCGCGGCGGAAGGCCTGCAGCGCGACCGGGTCTCCAGCGTTGGCGGCATCGGCGAGTTCCTTCGCGTCGGCCTCGGCCGGGGCATCCCATCCGTTCTCGCGGGCCCACTGCGCCATTCGCGGTCCCGCGGCGATCGTCTCGACGCAGCCGCGGCCGCCGCACGAGCACGACCCACCGTCGGGCTCGACAACGACGTGGCCGACGTGCCCAGCGTTGCCGGTTCGCCCGTCGTATGGTGCGCCGTCGAGCACGAGCCCGCCGCCGACGCCGGTCGACACCACCATGCCGAGCAGAAACTGGGCACCACGGCCCGCGCCGCGCCTCCGCTCCCCCAACGCCATGCACAGCCCATCGCCGCCCAGCCGGACGGGCGCACCGGTCAACGTCGACACCCGCTCGACGATCGGAAAGTCTTGCCATTCAGTGATATTGATTGGGCTGACTGTGCCGGCCGGCAGGTCGATCGGACCGGCGGACGAGATGCCGACGCCGCGCACATGTCCACCCGCCTCGGCGAGGGCCTCGGTGACCAAGGTGTCCACCACCGTCCACACCGCTTCGGCGTCGCCGTCCGGCGTCGGCAGCTTGGCGTGCTGCACCAGCGAGCCGTCGGCGTCGACGAGCCCCGCTGCGATCTTCGTGCCACCGATGTCGAGCGCAAGCGTGACGTCCATCAATGCCTGTGGGTGTTGTCGGGCTGACGCGGGTCGCCGGGATGCTCGTAGCCCGGCGCAAGCTCGACCAACTCGGCGCACCGGGCGTCCAGCCACAACCGGAACGCGCGGCGACGGGCGGCGCCACGGAGGTGGTCGGCTATCTCGGCGGTGCTGCCGAAGCGCCGCGGGTTGCGCTCGAGGTAGTCGCGCACCTCGGCGTCGGCGATGCCGACGGTTGCGGTAACGCTTACAAACAGCGCCCGGGCGAATGGATCGGCCAGCACCGAGCCCGCGATGCTGCCGATCTCCAGCCGGGCCGTCGTGTCCGGCAGCAGCTCGTCCTCGCTCGGCGCGCCGTCGGCCGTCAGTCCCCGTATCCCCGCCTCCGCCGCGGCCACGCGCTCGGTCACCAGCAGCTGCGTCAACCAGCGGCGCAGCTGCCTGCCTTCGCTGGTGCCGCGGCGCGGCAGCGACGACGCGAGCCGACAGGCGCGCAGCCGGTCTTCGCGAGCATCGATCTCGTCGACCCACACCGGCACGCCACCGACGGTCGCCGCGATGGTCGTGCGCGATCCGCATGCGCTTCTCGCTGGGCTCATCGCACCATCACCTTCACTGCGGGCGAGTAGACAAGCCGGCCTGCGCAGCCGACCCGGATCAGCGCCCACCACTGGCCGGGCTCCACCCAGACCGGCGGCGCGACGTCGAAGCCGAGTTCCACCGTTCCGCGGGCGGGCAGTTCGCGGCCGACGGCGGCGGGTCCCATCCACTCCCACGTCCCCCACGGACTGATCAGGTGCGCCTCGACCGCCAGGTCCGCATGCGCGTCGGTGCCGACAGTGACGGCCAGCCGAGCGGTCTCGCCCGCCGACACGTCCACGGGCTCGGGGTCGCTGATCATCCGCAGCAGGCTGTCTTCGGCGGGCGTTCCGACCGCGACGACGCATACGTCCTCCACCACCTGCCGCCACGCAGGCGGCATCGACACGTGGCTGCCCGTCAGCGCGAGTTCCGCACGCAGCGGGTACAACCCGGGCACCGCTGCGGAGGGCACGGTCAACGACACATCCGTCTCGAGGTACTCGCCGGGCGGCAGGACGAACGACAGCTCGGCGGGCTCGGCCGTCCAGCCGTCGGGACACGGCAGCCGGACCCTGCCGTGCAGTAACGTGTCGCTGCAGTCGCTGGACGCGGTAAGGCGCAGCTGCACTTGCGAATTCGGCTCGGCAGTGACGTGCTGCGGGTGCAGGTAGGCGATCGCAGGCAGTCCGCCGAGCGCCGCGGGGCCACGGTTGTGCAGCCAGTACCGCGCGTAAAGTGGCTGTGCCGCTTCGGCGTTGGGCGCCAGCACGGTGTGGTCGGCCTCGAGCACCTGTGGCATGTTGAGTCGGGTTAGCACAGTGGCGATTTCATAGCCGTGCACCGTGAGCCCGTCGGGAGCAAGCTGCTGCACACGTGGCTGTTCGAGAAGGTCGACGCGAGCCGCCGCGGAGATTCGTCGCAACCCAGAGCGGACGACGACATCGGTTGTGGTACCGGATGTTTCGACCAGACGAACCGCGACGCCGTCCGACGGATGGATTGTCTGGCTGCTGCCGGACGCCAGCGGGTTGCCCGCGGCCTTGAGCGCGCCGAGCGCCACCTTGCCCGCGGGCTGGATCTCGAGCAGTGATCCCCATGCGGGCAACCCGCCTGCCGCCCTCGTGTTTTCGGCGACGGCCAACAGCGGGCGCGAAAACTCGGCGCTGCGCGCGGGGATATCCGCCTGTCGCCAGTCGCCGTCGCCGGAGACCAGCGCGTAGTCGAAGGTGTGCGTCCAGTGCTGCAATTGGAAGTTCGAGCCGTCCGGTGCGGTGCGCCGCGGCGGGTCAATCCACGTGCCGGACGGCCAGCCAGTGCACGACCGCATCAACGACATGTGCAGCGTGCCGTCGGACTCGACCGCGAAGCCGGGCATCCCGCGGTTGAGCACGGCGACGGTCCTGCCTTCGAAGGGTTCCAGCTCGGACGCCGCATCCTGCGTGACAACGATCTCGAAGTCGGCGAGATCCACGACGACTGCGGTCACCGCGGCGTCGAGGTCGGCTCCCGCGACGATCAACACCGGCAGCGCGCGCACGCCGCGCAAGTCCGCGCTGGGCACCCATTGCTCGGCCAACGGCGAAACGGGCGGCACCCACACCCTTGCCGCCCCGCTGGTATAGAGCTGTCGCTTCAGTTCCTGGGTGTAGACGGGGTCCGCCTCCGCGAGAACCGCTGCGGTGAAGTCGTTTAGGTCCGGGCCGCCGAGCGCGATCCGTGCGTCGGGCAGGTTGGAGTCCACGGTCAGATCGCCGTACCGCGGCCTGTCGGCACTGCTGCAGGTGGCGGTGACACCGGCGCGGACGAGCGCGACCATGAGCTCACGCGCCAAGGGTGCCGACGCCGATTCCGTCGGCGACACCACCTCGGCGACCGACACGGCGCGCACCCTGTCACCGACGCGCACGCGCGCCGCCGAGGACAACCCGAACCAGCCATACGCCGGGTTGTCCAGCGTCCACGGGTGCTGCGCGGAGTCGACGGCTGACGATGCGCCGCCGCCGGATGTCACCGGCCTCCCGGCTTCGCGGCCGTGCATCAAACCGAAGCCGCGGCCGATCACCGCGTCGCCCACCTCGCTCACCGGAAGCGCGCCCGGCACCGGGCACGGCCAGCGCAAACGCAGCAAGCGATCGGCGCCGGTGAATTCGTCGACGGCGGTGCGGCAGTCCACGCGGGCCACGCCGCGCCACAGCGTCACGGTCTGCGTGTAGCGGAGGACATCACCGATGCGGCCGCGGATCACCAACCGCTCGCCCAGCGGCCCGCGGTACGCCTGCACCGAGGCAGGCTCGCCGGACGAGGCGACGACTGGCCCCTTGGGCAGCAGGTGCCATGGACCCTCGCCGGCCTCCGGATGCGCCGGGTACTCGTCGTAGACGGCCAGCTCGTTGCCGACCCCGCCGTCGGCGATCAGTTCGCGCCCTGAGGAATCGTCAACCAGCGAGCTGACCCCGCCGCCACGTAGAGCGTCGACCCGCAGCCGGTAGTGCTCGTTGGCAATGTCGTTGCCGTCCAATGGCTCCCAGCCAGTGGACGCATCCGCTGACGCCAGCCGGTAGGACTGCCAACCGACCGACGGCACATCGCGGGCCAGCCAGCTGACCGACCTCCCGCCGTGCTCGACGTGTGCGGGCAGCTCGGCGCCGTCGGAGTCGAACACCCGCACCGGACCGAGCGGACGTGAGAGCCGTGCGGTCACCATGTCAGATCGCTTGTGCGCCAACGCATTCCACACGACGACCGAGCTGTCGACCGCGCTGGACAGCAGCTGCAGCGCGTTGTCGCGGGCCGTGCTGCCGAGTTCCCATGCGTCACGCCATCCGGTGAGCAGGTCGAGGTACACCTGATCGGATTCCGATCCGGTGATCGCGTCGTGGTGTGCGCCGTAGGCCAGTTGCACCCAGGCCTTGGCCAGTGCCGCCTGCGGATACGTCGCCCCGCCGAGCAGGCCGGCGAACACGGCGAACCGTTCGGCGTCGAGCACCGCGTCCTCGGCGGCCCGGTTGGCCTGCTTGGTGTCGATGTACGACACGTCCTTGCCGGTGTAGATCGGGTTCATGTCCCGGGTCTGCGGCGAGGCTTCGACCCCGCGGGCATCAAGCTCGGCGCGGACGGCGGCGAAGAACTCGCAAGGCAGCGCGCACACGAACCGCGGCCAGGTATAGCGCGCGTTCCAATCGCGGTGGATGTCGGTGACCCACTTGTTCGGCGGCGTGTAGTCGGTGCCGACCGGCAGCAGCACATTGCGGGTCAGCGCGACCGTCTTCAGCGTCGCGAACAATTCGTAGGTCGCCTGCTCGGCCTCCGCCAGCGTCGCCGCCGAGTCCATCCACCACCCCGCCGAGTAATGCGCGGGCATGTAGTGCGTCAGCAGCCCACGTCCCGACGGGGCGATCCACTCGAACTCGCTGGAGAACTGCATGCGCCGGGGGTCACCCTGATTCTGCATCGGACCCCACTGGTGGTGCGGGCCGCGGGCCCACGAGCTGGACGTCAGCCCGGCATCGGCCGCCATCCCCGGAAATTGCGGGTCGTGGCCGAAGACATCCAGCTGCCACGCGGTGCGCGGGTCGGCGCCGACGATGTCGCGCTGAAAACCCATGCCGTGCACGAAGTTTCGGATCGTGGTCTCGGGGCTGGTCAGGTTGGTGTTGGGCTCGTTGTAGGCGCCGCCCATCACCTCGACCCGGCCGTCGGCGATAAACCGGCGCAGGTCGTCGCGGTCCTCGGGATGGGTGTCCCAGTACGGCTTGAGGTAGTCGACCTCGGCCAGCACGAATTTGTACTCCGACTCGCGGCGAGCCATCTCGAGATGCGCGTGCACCAGATCGAACCCGTTGGTCTGACGGCACCGTCCGGGCGGATCCTCGCTCCACATGCTGGTGTAGGCGGCCTGGGTGTTCCACCAGACCGGGTCGTAGTGGAAGTGGCTGATCATGTACATGGTCCAGCCGGGCTCGGCGACGGTGAACACGAACGGCGTGCCGGCATCACCGGTGAGCACCCGCGCCGACCGCTGCTCGCCGACGACCGGACGCGAAACCGCCACGGGGACTTCGACTGTCCCTGCGGCGGCCTCAGCGACCGCGGGCGTCGGTGTGGTCAGGCCCTCGCCCTCGACGCGGACCTCCGCCGCACCGCCGGTATGGGTGACCCGCACCAGCTGCAGCGGTGCGTCCGGCGGCCCGGTGAACAGCTCCGTCGACTCCGCGGAGATGACGTGCACCCCACGAACACTACGGCGTTCGCCGGTTGTCTCGATGGGCTAGAGACCGTTTCGACGGCCGATGAGGGGATCTTTGACTTCGACGAGCGGCTCGTCGACGGAGCGGAACGTGACTCGTGTCTCTGTGCGAAAGTCAGCCAACTCCGTCTTTACTGTTGCCAACTCCGTATTTACCGCTGTCAACCTTGTGTTCAGCCCCCAAGTCCGAGGGCGCGCCGATCCAGAGCCTCACACCCGCGAAATGTCGACGACAAGCGCCCGATGATCCGAGACCTGCAACCGCGGCGCCGAGCACGCGTCCACCCGCACAACTGCGTCGTCGGTCAGGATGTGGTCCAGCTGATGACTGGGCTCGTCGGCCGGGAAGGTCGGCGCCACACCGAGCGGCCGCATGCGGGTCCAGCGGCTCGGCGTCGGTGGGGTCATGTTGAGATCACCCATCAAAACGCGTGGGCCGGGAAACCCGCGCAGGTCGCGGATCAGCCGCCGCAACTGGATCCGGTTCCAGCCGGGCACGAACGACAGGTGGGTGTTGGCGACGGTCAGCGGTCCGAGCGGAGTGTCGAACCGCGCGACCATCGCCGCCCGCGGCTCCTCGTGGACGACTTGTACGCGATGTGGACCGGGGAGATACATCGGGAACCGCACTGGAATGCGGGGTAAGTGCACGACTTGCCAGCTCTGCGGCGAGAAATCGCGACAGCAAGGCTATGCCGTAGGCGGCAGTTCCCGGCTGCTCACGTCCGGTGGCGGCCATCCATGTCGCCCCAGGGGTGCCGGAGATCGCGGCGACGAACCGGTGGCTGACTGCCCCCATCGCTTCGGCCGCCACCGCGGTCAGGTCCGCCTTGCCCGAGCGGGGCTGATCCAGGTCGACCTCCTGCAGTGCGAGGATGTCGGCGTCGAGCTGCTTGATGGAGTCGACCAGCCGGTCCAACTCGACGCTGCCGTCGTGAACACTGCGTCCGTGCAGAATGTTGAAGGTGGCCATCCGCATGGGTACTACTTACCCACGATGACGGGTTCCGATGTCCTTGCACGAAACGACGAGTTGCGCGACGCGCTCAAGCGGGCCGCGTCGGCCCTCAAGGCGCAAGGGCCCGAGTTCGCCCTCGCGGGCAGCTATGCCCTGTGGGTGCACGGCGGCCCGGAACCCGTGCACGACGTCGACTTCGTCGTCGCCGAGCAGGATGCGGATCCTGCGGCCAAGACGCTCGAGGAGGCCGGCTTCCGTATCGATCGCCCGCCGGAGGACTGGCTGTTCAAGGCCTGCACCGGAGACGTCGTCGTGGACGTGCTGCACCGGCTCAACGGCGTGCCGGTCGACGCCGCGACGATCCGCGGCGCCGAGGTGGTCGAGGTGCTCGCGATCGCGATGCCGGTGCTGCCACCGACGCATGTGGTGGCCGAGAAGCTGTCGTCGCTCAACGAACATCACTGCGATTTCGCGGCCCTGCTGCCTGGCGTGCGCGCCGTGCGCGAGCAGGTGAACTGGAACCAGGTCCGTAGCGACACCGCCGACAACGAATTCGCGGCGGCGTTCCTGTTCCTCACCGACCGCCTCGGCATCACTTCTTAGCGCGAGCAGACACAGAGGTCTCCAATTTCACGGCGTCGGGGACACTTACGTCTGCTGGCGCAGAGAAGCCCGGCGCAGCCGCTCGGCGAGCGATCCGACTGCCCGTACCACCTCCGGCGGCTCGAGCACCTCGAATTCGCATCCCGGCACCGCCAGATAGAACACCATGCGCTCGGGATCGTCGGCCCCGGCGGTGACGATGCAGGCGTCAGGACCGTCCGCCTCGATACTGACCGACGCGGGGGAAAAATGCTGTGCCACAACGTGTTCGGGTGCCTGGTAGCGCACCCGAGCGACGTAGCGGTAGGGCGACGCGCTGATCGAGTGCCGCACATAGGCCGCCGCGTCGGGCGCGTCCCGTGGCGTGAACGTACTGCCGAGTGCCCGCACATCGGCCATCCGGTCCAGCCGCAGGCTGCGCCAGTCCTGGCGATCACGGTCGTAGGCCAGCAGATACCAGCGCCTGCCCGTCGTCACCAATTGATAGGGCTCGAGCCGCCGCTCGGTGGCGCTGCCGGCCCGGTCGACGTAGCCGGCCGTGACGTGCTCGTGGTCGCGGCAGGCCCGCGCCAGCGTCATCAGCACTTCGGGTTCGACGGGTGAGTCCGAATAGTTCGACGGCAACGTCACCGTCGCGTCGTGCGACGGCGGCCACCTGCGACCGCAGCCGCGCCGGCATCACCTGGTCGAGCTTGCTCAGTGCACGCAGCGCCGATTCGCCGACGCCTGCCACGCTGCCGCCTGCCGCCAGCCGCAGGCACACCGCCATGGCGACCGCCTCGTCGGGATCGAGCAGCAACGGCGGCAACGCCGCGCCTGCGCCCAGCTGATAGCCGCCGCCATGGCCCTTGCTGGCGTGTACCGGATAGCCGAGATCGCGCAGCCGTTCCACGTCGCGGCGCACGCTGCGCGTCGTCACGGCCAGCCGCTCGGCCAGCTCCTCACCCGTCCACACCCGGCGCGACTGCAGCAACCCGAGCAGCTGCAGCACGCGGCTCGTCGTCTCGGACACACAACCACTGTGACACAGTCATAGGACAGAATCTGTCCTCTATGGCTGACAGGCTGATCCCATGAGCGACTTGACCACCACGCTGGCCGACCAACTCGACTATCACTGGAAGAACCAGCTGCGCCCGCGGCTGCACGGCCTCAACGATGAGGAGTACTTCTGGCAGCCGGTGCCGGACTGCTGGACGGTTCATCCCGACGGCTCGATCGACTTCACCTACCCGCCGCCGCAGCCCGAGCCGTTCACGACCATCGCGTGGCGGCTCGCCCACGTGATCGTCGGCGTGCTCGCAATGCGCAACCACTTCCACTTCGGCGGCCCGCAGGCCGACTATCAGTCTTGGCACTACGCCACCGACGCCAAGACGGCCCTGCAGCAGCTCGACGACGCGTACGCGCACTGGATCACTGGAGTACGCGGCCTTGACGCGGAGGCGCTGGCGCGGCCCATCGGACCCAACGAAGGCCCGTGGGCCGACCATGCGATGTCGGAACTTATCCTGCACATCAACCGGGAGGTCATCCACCACGGCGCCGAAATCGCTTGCATCCGAGATCTTTACGCACACACCACCGACACGAAAGAGAGCTGAACGATGCCTGCACTTGCCCCGCCCGTCGGCAACGACCGCGAAGCAGTACTGAAATTCCTGGAGTACCACCAGAGTGCATTCTTCGCCATCGCGTACGGACTCACTGATGAGCAGGCGCGGTCGACGCCCTCGGTGAGCACGCTGTCGATCGGCGGATTGATCAAACACGCGACAGGCGTTCAGCGCGGCTGGATGCAACGAGTCAGCTCGGCTCCTGACGTACCGCCCCCGGACGAGCGACCGTTCGAAGAACGCGCCGCCGAGTACCAGGACGAGTACGTAATGCGCGATGACGAAAAACTCAGCGACCTGCTCGACGCGCTCAAAGCCCAGAATGACGAGACCCTGCGGATTTTCGAGGCATCCGATTTCGACACCCCAGTGCCGGTGCCACGCGATGCGCCGTGGTTTCCCTCCGACATCGAGTTCTGGTCCATCCGCTGGGTCGCGCATCACTTGATAAACGAGCTGGCGCGGCACTCAGGCCACGCCGACATCATTCGCGAATCCATCGACGGTGCAACGATGTACGACCTGATCGCGGGTTTGGAAGATTGGCCCGAGACCGACTGGATCAAGCCCTGGAAGCCGGCCGGGGTGTAGACAGACAGGGTGCAAACCCGGAGCGGGACGGCGGTCTGCGGCGAGGGCGTCGAGATTTTCTATGAAGACCTCGGCGATATCGCCGACCCGCCGGTCCTGCTCATCATGGGCGTCGGCGCACAGCTGCCGATGTGGCCCGACGGGTTCTGCGCCCAGCTGCTCGAGCGCGGCTATCGGGTGATCCGGTTCGACCACCGCGACAGCGGGCTGTCTACGAAGATGCGCGGAATGCGGGCCAAAGGCTCGGTCTACCCGCGGGTGTTGCGCTACGTCGTCGGCCGGACCAGCCCGGTGCCGTACACGCTGGTCGATCTGGCCGAGGACGTCAAAGGGCTGCTCGACCACCTCGGCATCGAGCGAGCGCATGTCGTCGGCGCATCAATGGGCGGCATGATCGCCCAGGTGCTGGCCGGCAGCCATCCCGATCGGGTTCGGTCGCTGGGCCTGGTCATGACGAGCTCAGGCAGACCGATGTCATCGATTCCGAAGTGGCGGGTGATCAGGCTGGCGTTTGATGCGCCCGCCAAGGATGCACCCGTCGAGGACAAGATCGCGATCGAGGTGCGCAACATCTCGGTGATCAATGGCCCGAATTTCCTTCCACCGGTGGACCAATTGCGCCGCCGCGTCGAGGAGCTGACCGCCCGCAGCGACTACCCGCAGGGCATGCTGCGCCAGTTCGACGCCATCCTGGGCACCGGCAGCCTGATGCGCTACACCCGGCGCATCACTGCGCCCACCGTCGTCATCCACGGCTCGGAGGATCCAATGATGCGGCCCCGAAACGGACGCAATGTCGCCCGCGCAATCGAGGGCGCACGCTACGTCGTCGTCGACGGCATGGGCCACGACCTGCCCGAGCCGGTGTGGCGGCCGGTCGTCGAAGCGCTGACGGAAAACATGGCACTGGGGTGATGTGACGGAGGTCACTCGACAGTGTTGAACCCTTTCGCGCTCGATTCGGTTGTCCCCAGCATGACGACGACAACCGAGCGGACCTCGCAGCCGACGCGTACACAACTGGTGGACAGTGCAATGAATGTGCGGAGGCTGCTGCGAAAGCGGTTGGCCGACAGCGACATTCACCGCAGGCAGGCCGACGACGTGATCGATGCACTCACCGGCGCCGGTTTCTTTCGGCTGAACAAACCACGCCGATTCGGCGGCTATCCGGTGGATCTTCGGACGGTTGTCGAGGTCACCGAGACCCTCGCCGAGGCTGACGGCTCGGCTGCCTGGGTGGTGGGGATCGCGGCCACGGGCGCGTGGGCGATCAATCGCGGTTCGGACCAGTTGCAGGAGGAGATCTTCGGCGCCGACCCCGACGCCCGTATCGCAGGCAGCGGAATGTCCTGCCCGGCCCGCCGCGAACAAGGTGGCCTGGTCTTGAACGGGCGCTGGGGGTACGCGTCGGGGTCGCCCCATGCCACGTGGGCCGCCCTCGTTGCGACGGTGACCGACGACTCGGGCCAACCCGACGCGTACTTCTGCCTCGTTCCTGCGGGGCAGCTACGGCTCGAAGACACCTGGCGCACCGTGGGCATGCGTGGCACCGGCAGCAATACCTACGTGGCGGAGGACGTGTTCGTGCCGGAGCACCGATTGATCCCCATGACCAAACTGAGCGAGGGGTTCACCGGTAGCGATGAGCCGGTGCACCGGCTGCCGTTTGCGCCGGTCGCAACGCTCGCGTTGATGGGCACGCTGCTGGGGCTAGGGCGCGCCGCGCTCGCGCTGACCATCGACAAAGCGCCGTCGAAGTCGATGCACCACACATTCTTTGCCCGACAAAGCGATTCGGTTGGCGTGCAGCTCCAAGTTGCAGAAGCAGCGCTGAAGCTACAGACCGCTCAGCTGCATGCCTACCGCGTCGCTGATGACCTGGACAGCGCCGCCGCCAGTGGATACGACTTGGACTACGAGGTCCGCGCCCGGGCGCGAGCCCAGTTCGGCTACTCGGCCCAGCAGGTGCTCGACGCCATCCACATCCTGGTGAATGTCCACGGTGCCGCCGGCTTCGCGGAGACCAGCGCCATGCAGCAGTATTGGCGGGATGCCAACACCGCGGCACGCCACGCGGGGTTGAACGCGGTCGTCGGCTACGAGATCTTCGGGAAAGCACTGCTCGGCGTGCCGGAGCGCATCAGCCCCATGGTGTGACCCGCGAAACTGCATTCCGGCAGCGAAAGATCGAGGCGACCTGCTGGAATACAGTTTCGGCGCACTGGAGACGTATGTGACGCGGTCCACAGAGCTTTTCGCGTTCGACCCGCCGTTTGAGACACTGCAACCATGAGCACGACTAAGCACCGCGAGGTAGCCAAGCTGGACCGGGTGCCACTGCCGGTCGAGGCCGCCCGCATCGGGGCGACGGGTTGGCAGGTAACCCGCACCGGCGCACGTGTCGTCACTACGCTCGGCGGCCGCGGCTCCTTGCAGCAGAAGATCATCAAGCAGATCCCCAAGACCTTCGCCGATCTGGGACCGACCTACGTCAAGTTCGGCCAGATCATCGCGTCCAGCCCGGGTGCCTTCGGCGAGTCACTGAGCAGGGAGTTCCGCAGCCTCCTCGACGCCGTCCCGCCCGCCGACGAGGTCGAAATCCACAAGCTGTTCAAGGAGGAGCTCGGCGACGAGCCGGCCAAGCTCTTCAAGACCTTCGAGGAGAAGCCGTTCGCGTCGGCGTCGATCGCGCAAGTGCACTACGCGACGCTGCACAGCGGCGAGGAGGTCGTGGTCAAGATCCAGCGGCCGGGCATCCGCCGCCGCGTCGCCGCCGACCTGCAGATCCTCAAGCGCGGCGCCCAGCTGGTTGAGTTGGCCAAGTTGGGCCGGCGGTTGTCGGCGCAGGATGTCGTCGCAGATTTCGCCGATAACCTCGCCGAGGAACTCGACTTCCGGCTCGAGGCACAATCGATGGACGCGTGGGTATCACACATGCACGCCTCGACGCTGGGCAAGAACATCCGGGTGCCGCAGGTCTACTGGGATCTAACCAGCGCGCGGGTGCTGACGATGGAACGAGTACAGGGCATCCGCATCGATGACGCCGCCGCCATTCGCAAGGCCGGCTTCGACGGCGTCGAGCTGGTCAAGGCCCTCCTGTTCAGCGTCTTCGAGGGCGGTCTGCGGCACGGGCTCTTCCACGGCGACCTACACGCAGGCAACCTGTACGTCGACCCCGACGGCAAGATCGTGTTCTTCGACTTCGGCATCATGGGCCGCATCGACCCTCGGACGCGGTGGCTGCTGCGGGAGCTGGTACATGCCCTGCTGGTCAAGAAGGACCATGCCGCGGCGGGCAAGATTGTCGTGCTGATGGGGGCGGTCGGGACCGTCAAACCCGAGGCAGAGGCCGCGAAGGATCTGGAGAAGTTCGCCACGCCGCTGACCATGAAGTCGCTGGGCGACATGAGCTACGCCGAGATCGGCAGGCAGCTCTCGGCCTTGGCCGATGCCTACGACGTCAAGCTGCCGCGTGAGCTTGTGCTGATCGGCAAGCAGTTCCTCTATGTCGAGCGCTACATGAAGCTGCTGGCGCCAAAGTGGCAGATGATGTCCGACCCGCAGCTGACGGGGTACTTCGCCAACTTCATGGTCGAGGTCAGCCGCGAGCATTCCGAAGAGGTCGAAGCGTAGTGGAGATCCGTACCGGCACCGCACGGAGCCGCGTACGCGGCGACATCGGTCCGGAGTCGGGCGACATCGAGATTTACTACGAGGACATGGGTGATCCCAACGATCCGGCCGTCCTACTGATCATGGGTCTCGGCGCGCAATTGTTGTTGTGGCGCACGGAGTTCTGCGAGAAGCTCGTCGACCAGGGCCTGCGCGTCATCCGCTACGACAACCGCGACGTGGGCCTGTCCTCCAAGGTGACCGGCCGCCACACCGGCGCCCCGCTGGCGCCGCGGATGGTCCGCTCGTACCTCGGCCTCCGCAGCCCGGCCGTCTACACGCTCGAGGACATCGCCGACGACGCCGCCGCGCTGCTCGACCACATGGGCATCGACAAGGCCCACATCGTCGGCGCCTCGATGGGCGGCATGATCGCGCAGGTGTTTGCGGCCCGGCACAAGATACGCACCAAGACGCTCGCGATCATCTTCTCCAGCAACAACCAGCCGCTGCTGCCGCCACCGGGGCCCAAACAATTGCTGGCCATCCTGCAGAAGCCCAAGGACCCGACGCGCGAGGCGATCATCGAGAACGCGATCCGGGTAGCGAGAATCACCGGCAGCCCTGGTTATCCAGCGCCCGAGGAGCGCATCCGCGCCGAGGCGATCGAGGGCTACGACCGGTCCTACTACCCCGCCGGCGTCGGCCGCCACTTCGCCGCGATCCTCGGCAGCGGCAGCCTGCTCGGCTACAACCGGCAGATCAGCGTCCCGACCGTCGTGATCCACGGAAAGGCCGACAGGCTGATGCGGCCCTTCGGCGGACGCGCAATCGCCCGCGCCATCAAGGGCGCGCGGCTGGTGCTCTTCGAGGGGATGGGTCACGAGTTGCCTCGCGAGTTGTGGGACGACATCATCGGCGAGTTGAAGACCAATTTCGCCGAAGCTGTGTAAAAAAGGAAGCGTCGCACTCAATTCGTTGACCAACGCGCCGTACGCGTAGCATGCGGGTACCAGTGAATCAGCGCCCGCGGGCAGCCAACGGTGACGCCCGGAGGCACTGATCTGCCAGGGAAGGCACAGCAAACATGGCTCAACGCCTGAAGCCGCATTTCGAGAACGTCCAGGCCCATTACGACCTGTCCGACGATTTCTTCGGGCTGTGGCTGGATCCCACCCAGACCTACAGCTGCGCGTATTTCGAGCGCGACGACATGACGCTGGAGGAGGCCCAGCTCGCCAAGATTGACCTGGCGCTGGGCAAGCTCGGGCTACAGCCCGGGATGACGCTGCTCGACGTCGGCTGCGGCTGGGGTTCGACGATGATGCGGGCCGTCGAGCGCTACGACGTCAACGTGATCGGTTTGACGCTGAGCGAGAACCAAAAGGCCCATGTGGAGAGGGTTTTCGCGGAGTCCGACAGCCCACGCAGCAAACAGGTGCTGCTCGAGGGCTGGGAGCGGTTCCACGAGCCCGTAGATCGGATCGTGAGCATCGGTGCGTTCGAACACTTCGGCTTCGACCGCTACGACGACTTCTTCAAGATGGCGTACCAGGTGCTGCCGAAAGACGGCGTGATGCTGCTTCACACGATCACGGGGCTGACATTCCCGGAGATGGCCGACCGCGGAATTCCGCTGACGTTCGAGGTGGCCCGGTTCGTGAAGTTCATTCTCACCGAGATCTTCCCCGGCGGCCGGCTGCCGTCGATCGAGAAGGTCGAGGAGCACTCGGCCAAGGCCGGCTTCGAGCTCACCCGACGCCAGTCGCTGCAACTGCACTACGCCCGGACCCTGGACTGCTGGGCCGAGGCTCTGCAGGCACACAAGGACGAGGCCATCGCCGTGCAGTCGGAAGAGGTCTACGACCGCTACATGCGCTACCTCACCGGCTGCGCGAAGGGCTTCCGCGTGGGCTACATCGACGTCAACCAATTCACGTTGGAAAAGTAGCCGTTTTGACCGCGTAGCATCCCCGGGATTGCATCGGCGACACCCGGAAGGCGGACGCTCCATGGCCGAGCTCACTCCTCATTTCGAGGTGCACACCATCACCCGACTGACCCTGGACGAGGTCAAGGAGCGCGGCATCCCGCTCTCGATGCACGCCGCACGATTTGCGATGTTCATCGCAACGAGAGATCTTTCCCGGTGGGCAACTCCCGGCGATCGGGCGGTCGAGGAGCACGCCACCGCCGCAGGCTTCACGGTCACCCGCATCCAGTCGCTGCAGCCGCACTACGCGCGGACGCTGGACACATGGGCGCAGGCACTGGATGCGCGGCGGGACGACGCGATCGCCATCCAGTCCGAAGAGGTCTATGACAGGTACATGAAATACCTGACAGGATGCGCGGACATGTTCCGCAACGGCTACGTTGACGTCAGTCAGTTCACCCTGCGGAAGTAGCGTCGAATTGGAATCCAACCCACGCTGAACGCTAGGGTGTACGGCTTGAGGCGCGTGTTCGCACGTCGACCGACCGTGCCGGAGGTACGGTCGCAGCAATACCCGTACGTGAGCGGCTGCAGGTCGCAGCACAACCGCGTCACCAGGAAAGGCCAAACAGGGAAATATGTCTGACCACTCAACCGGCACGAAGGACCTGAAGCCGCATTTCGAGGAGATCCAGGCCCACTACGACCTGTCGGACGACTTCTTCGGCGTATTCCAGGACCCGACCCGCAAGTACAGCTGCGCGTACTTCACGGGGCCCAATGTCACGCTGTCGGAGGCGCAGATCGCCGATGTCGACCTGAACCTCGACAAGCTCGACCTCAAGCCGGGCATGACGCTGCTGGAGGTCGGCTGCGGCTGGGGCCTGACGCTGCAGCGTGCGATGGAGAAGTACGACGTCAATGTCATCGGGCTGACACTGTCAAAGAACCAGAAGGCCTACTGCGATCGGCTGCTCAACAACGCCAACAGCGACCGGACCTTTGACGTGCGGCTGGAGGGCTGGGAGCAGTTCCACAGCCCCGTCGACCGGATCGTGTCGATCGAGGCGTTCGAGCACTTCGGCTTCGAGCGTTATGACGACTACTTCAAGAACTGCTTCGACATGCTGCCCGACGACGGCCGGATGACGATTCAGAGCAGCGTCGGTTACCACCCCTACGACTTGGCGGCGCGCGGCAAAAAGTTGACCTTCGAGCTGGCCCGGTTCATCAAGTTCATAATCACCGAGATCTTCCCGGGCGGCCGGTTACCGACAACGCAGATGATGGTGGAGCACGGCGAGAAGGCCGGCTTCGTGGTGCCCGAGACCCAGTCGCTGCGGACGCACTACATCAAGACGCTCGGCATCTGGGCCGACGCCCTCGAACGTAACCATGACGCGGCCGTCGCGGCCACCGACGAGGAGAACTACCACCGCTACATGAAGTACCTGAAGGGCTGCCAGTACTACTTCATCGACGAGAGCATCGACGTCAGCCTCGTCACCTACCTGAAGCCCGGCGCGGCCGCATAGCTTCCACGCCGAAGGAAATTCCCCGCCACGACCCCTGATGTGGCGGGGGATTTGCTTACTCGGTCACGCCGCGGCTTTGGCCGAATCGGCATCCTTCTTATCGGTGTCGGGCGTGGTCTCGTCGGCCTTCTCGTGGTTGGCCTTCTCGTGGTCGACGCCGCCCGAGGTTGGCGGAACAAGGAAGTTTGCGTCCGCAAGGTTTGCCCAAGACTGTCGGATTCGCGCGGTGCCGTTCGTCGGACGGGTAGAGAGTGGAGCACAAGGGTTCTGCTCGCTACGGAAAGGTCACCCAGATGCATTACTTCGCACTGCTGTTGTCGCCGTCCGACGCGCCCGAGCGGCGGGCAGACCCGGCTGAGCTGGAAGCCGAGATGACGGCGTACCGCGATTTCCACGCGCGCGCGGCTTCGTCGATCCGCGCGGGGGACGCGCTGGTACCCGCCGCCGGCGTGCGCATCACCGGTGGGCCCGACGCCCCAGTGGTCACCGACGGCCCGTTCCCTGAAAGCGCGGAGGTGGCCGGGGGCTTCTACGTGTTCGAGGCCGACGATCTCGACGCGGCGCTTGAGCTGGCTCGCCAGATTCCCCACGCCAGAGTCGGGGAGGTCGAAGTCTGGCCGGTCGTGGAGTACTTCCCGCCGAGCAAGCCGCTGGATGGCACCAACTGGCTGGCACTGCTGCTCGAACCGCCGGCGAATGCTGGCGCGCCCGGCACGCCGCAGTGGGACGCCGGCATCGCCGAGCACCAGAAGTTCGGTGCGGCCGCGGGTGATCGCACCAACGGAGGCGCGGCCCTGCATCCCCCGGCCACAGCGACGACGGTGCGGGTGCGCGAGGGCCAGGTGCTGCTGACCGACGGCCCGTTCGTCGAAGGCGCCGAGGTGGCCAACGGCTTTTACATCCTCGAAGTCGCCGACCGCGACGAAGCCGTCAAAGTCGCGTCGATGATCCCGGCGTCGACGGTGGAGCTGCGGCAATTGATGGGCGTGTCGGGGCTGTAGCCGCCGAATGACCAACCTGGACGGCGTCTTTCGGCGCGAATGGGGCCCGGCCGTCGCGGCGCTTGCCCGCTGGTCCGGTGACTTCACGGTCGCCGAAGACGCCGTTCAGGAGGCCTTCGCCGAGGCGCTGCGCGTTTGGCCGCGTGACGGCGTGCCCGATAACGCAGGCGGGTGGATCGTGACGGTTGCTCGCAACCGGGCCCTGGATCGGCTGCGACGCGAATCCGTCCGCCCGGGAAAGGAACTCGCAGCCGTGGTGGACGACATCCGAGCCCGCACCGATCGCGTGGACGTGCATCCCGTGCGCGACGACGAATTGCGGATGATGTTCACCTGCGCGCACCCCGCGCTGGACCCGACCTCACAGCTCGCGCTGACACTGCGGCTGATCTCGGGGCTCACCGTCGCCGAGATCGCGCGGGCGCTGCTGCAGTCCGAAGCGGCCGTCGGTCAGCGGATCACCCGGGCCAAGAACAAGATCCGTCACGCCAACATCCCGCTGCGGGTGCCGCCCGCCGAACTCCTGCCGGAACGCACACCGCATGTGCTGGCCTGTATCTATTCGGTGTTCACCGAGGGCTACTGGTCCACCGCAGGACCGTCGGCCATCCGCGACGAGCTGTGCGATGAGGGCGTGCGCCTGGCCTGTGAACTGTGCTCGTTGATGCCGGACGAACGCGATGCGCAGGCGCTGACCGCCCTTGTCCTGCTGCATGATTCGCGACGACAGACCCGTGTTGACGCCGACGGGGCGCTGGTCCCGCTCGATGAGCAGGATCGCACCCGATGGGACCGCGACCGAATCACGCGAGGGCTGGACCGGCTTGCGCTGGCCGCAGGCGCGAGAGGTCCTTATCTGCCGCAGGCAGTGATCGCGGCGCTACACGCGACGGCGCCGAGCTGGCAGCAGACCGACTGGGCGGCGATCTGCATGGCCTACGACCGGCTGATCGAGAACACTCACTCCCCCATCGCCCGGGCCAACCGCGCTCTGGCGATCGGCTTCCGCGACGGGTTCACGGCAGGCCTGGCGGCGCTGGACGAGGTGGCCGACGACCCCAGGCTGGCCCGGTCGAACACCGTAGCCTCGATCCGCGCTGATCTGCTGCGGCGCGCGGGCTGGCGTGACGAGGCCCTCAGGTGGTATCGCATCGCGCTGGACCGCAATGGCTCGGGCCCGGCACGAGAGTTCCTGCGGCGGCGCGTCGCGGAGTGTGCCGGGCGCCACTAAGACAAAGACGGGTCGCGCAATGGCTGCGCTGCCACCGCCGTCCGCACGCTGCCAGTCACGGACGCCGACCACCGTGCCCTAGTGGCCGAACTCCAGCTACCGGACTAACTGAAGCCATAGGGAAACACCCGATTCCAGAAGAGCGGCTGAGAGCTACCGTTCGACGCTATGGACGCCGCCGATGACCTGGCGTACTACCTTGCCGAGTGGTACCTACCGGAGATCACTGACACGTCGGTCGATGAAATGGTGGCCAAGCTCGACGACGCCGCCGCAATCGTCAGCAGTGAGGGCACGCCGGTGCGGCTCGTCGTCACCCTTGCCGTCCCCACCGACGAGGTGCTGTACGGGGTCTTCGGCGCCCACTCATCGGACATCGTGTCGAAGACGTGCCTTCAGGCCGGCGTGCCACACCAGCGGCTTTCCGGTCATGTCGGCGCGCGCATTCAGCAACCGCCCGCCCGTGAGGTTGCCGATCGCCACGCAGTCTGATTGACCGCCACTCTTCAAAACTGTGATCTAGCTGCCAAGCGGTCGTGTCATATGCCGCACGGCCGGCTGGCGCGCGATGTAGTCTCGGTTTGCTGCAGGGGATTGGGGGTGGTCGTGAATGCCGGGCGTGGTGAACCGTCCACCGGAGTCCCGGGCGGTTTCGGAGTTCCTGCGGTCGGCGGCACAGCAACCGTCCGGACTGGTCATCGAGGGCGAGCCCGGCATCGGCAAAACCACGCTGTGGCTGTCCGCCGTCGAGCAGGCGCGCGACAACGGATACCGGGTGTTCTCCGCGCGGGTGGGCCAGGCGGAGTCGGTGCTCGCCTATGCGGCGGTGGCAGACCTCCTCCGCGACATTGACCCCACCGTCCTCGCCGAGCTGCCCGACGTGCAGCGCGTCGCCGTCGACCGGGTGCTGCTGCGGGCCAGCAGCGAGGACCACACCACCGATCAACACGTCGTGGCGGCGGCCTTTGCGGCTGTATTCGACCGCCTCGCCGCGGACTCGCCCGTGCTGATCGCCATCGACGATCTGCAATGGCTCGATCGGTCGAGCAAGGACGTCGTGGCGTTCGCCGCGCGGCGGTTCAACGGGCGGGTCGGATTGCTGGTCACCGAGCGGTCGGATGCAGAAGGCGGGAACGCGGTGACGTGGCTGCACCTGTCCAGACCTGATGGCATCGAACGGGTGCGTGTCGGCCCGCTGAGCATCGGGGGCCTGCATGTGCTGATCTCCACGCGTCTCGGGCGATCGTTCCCGCGCCCGACGATGGTGCGAATCGCCGAGATCTCTGGCGGAAACCCGTTCTACGCACTCGAACTGGCCCGCGCGATCGATGTCGGGTCAGCGAACGCGCAATCCCGGCTTCCGGGCTCGCTTTCGGAATTGATGAGGCTGCGGATCGGACGGCTGGACCGCGACGTACGAAAACTGTTGTTGGCCGCCGCATCCGTCGCCAACCCGACGGTGGAGCTACTCGCTGCGGTCACTGGCGCCCCGGTCGAGTTGCTTGGTGACGCAGAAGCCAAGGGCATCGTCGGGATTGACGGCAATCAGGTGCGATTCGCCCACCCCCTGCTGGCCCACAGCGTCTACACCGACGCGAGTCGGGCTGAGCGCCGCGCCATGCACCGGTTACTGGCACAGACCGAGACGCTGCCCGAACTGAGGGCCAGGCATATGGCGCTTGCGGCCTCCAGCGCGGACCCGGAAACACTGGACGCTCTGGACACCGCGGCCGATGAAGCGGCGGCCAGGGGCGCGCCTGCCGCTGCGGCCGAGTTGATGGAACTCGCAATCGGCCTCGGCGGCGACCTTCCCGAACGCCGGATCCATGCCGCCGAACACCATTTCAACGCAGGCGACCCCGAACGGGCCCGCGCGTTGCTGGACGAGACCGTGGAGAAACTGGCACCTGGGACGCTGCGAGGAACCGCGCTCAACTTGCTGGCCGGAATACACCTGTACGACGACAACTGGACCGTAGCCGTCGCTCTTCTCGAACGCGCGCTCGACGACGCCGAGGACAGCCCGACCTTGCGTGTGCAGACCCTGATCGTGCTGGCATTCGGCCAACGAATGATCTCGAAGTTCGATGAGTCGTTGGTCAGTGCGCGCATGGCGGTGACATACGCCGAGCAACTCGGCGATCCGGCCGCTCATCAGCAGAGCGCTCGCAATGTCGGTCCAGTTGAACTTCATCTACGGACACGGGGTCGATGAGGTCAGTCTGCGACGGGCGGTGGAGTTGGAAGATCCCGACATCGACGTGCTCAGCCCGTTCAGCGCCAGCATGATCGAAGGTTTGGTGCTGGCCTGGACAGGGCAGTTGGACGCGGCCCACGCCAGAATGGAGGCGCTGCAACGCCGATGCACCGAGCGCGGCGCCGAGAACAATCTCACGGCCGCCGCCAGCTGCGACACGATGATCGAGATCTGGCGAGGCAACCTGGTCGAGGCCGCGCGTTTGGCCGACGAAGCCATGGAGCGCGCCGAGCAGGGCAGCGGTTCGTTGGCCATCGCCCTTTCCATGCGGGCAATGGTTACTGCTTACGTTGGGCGAGAACACGATTCGCGCGCCGACGCCCAGGCCGTGCTGGACATCGCGCACCGCACTGTGTCACCGCGTCTCGCCGAGTGGCCCGTAATGGCCATGGGCTTTCTCGAGGTTTCGGTCGGGAACTATGCCAAGGCCCTCACAACACTCCAGCCGATGCAGCGCACATTCGAGGCGATCCCCGGCACGGAGATAATGACTGCGTCGTTTATCCCCGACGCCGTCGAGGCCATGATCTCGCTGGGCCGCAGTGGCGATGCCGAGCCGTTGATCGAGGCGCTGGAACGCAACGGCCGCCGGCTGGACCGCCCATGGATGCTCGCCCTCGGCGCCCGCTGCCGCAGCATGTGGCTGGCTGCCCAGGGCGACGTAGAAGCGGCCGCCCACACGGCGCGCGACGCGATGGTCCAGCACGATCGACTGCCGATGCCGTTCGAACGCGCCCGCACCCAGCTGTTGCTTGGCCAACTGCAACGTCGTCAACGCCAGAAGGAGCGGTCCCGCACAACTCTGCGCGAGGCGCTGCAGACCTTCGAAGCGATGGGCACACCGCTGTGGGCCAACCGCGCCCGGGCCGAACTCGCCCGCGCCGAGGTCGTCCCCACCGACGACCTCGCGCTGACACCATCCGAGCGGCGAGTGGCGGAGCTGGCGGCGTCGGGCATGACGAACAGGGAAGTCGCGGCCGCGTTGTTCATCAGCCCGAAGACCGTCGAGGCAAATCTGGGGCGGATCTACCGCAAGCTCGGCATCAACTCACGCGCCGAACTCGGCCGCCTCTTCGGCGACTCATAAGGCCCAGTAGACACATAAGGCCCCAGACACGGGTTGGGTTGTTGGGTTCGCACGGGGGGGACTGTGCTCGATTTGGTGATCGGCCGGACGCGGCTGCGGTGCGGGTGACTGCGCGGTGACGGTGCATGCCGCTGCAACGCTGAGGATCGCCCGGTCGAATGTGCCGGCCGGTGCCGCGGGAGGTCGATGAAGGGCAGGTTGTGGCGGTTTCTCGGCGACCGGGTCGATCATGCAGGCGGCCAAGGTGTGCAGGGTGTCTGATCGACGTGCGCGGCGGCTGCTGGTGGCCGAAGGGCTATCCGATCAAGCCACGGTGCCCAGGGTAAGGCGCAGTTCAAACGTTCGATTCCTCGAGCTCGTCGAGTTGGGCTGGTCGGTGGCGCGCGCGACGCGAGGTCGGGTGCATGAGCGCGCGGGCCGGGCTGGCGCGACGGGTGCGCAGGATCGGCAACGGCCGTGTGCATCGCGACGGCTTGGTCGTGGATTATGCGACCGGCACCCGACACACCGTCGCGGTGACCAGTTCTGGCGGTGAAGCTCGCGGTGGCGAGCGGCCTTTCCGATGGCGGGCATCGCCACAGAGTGGCTAGCCGGCCCGGCACCAGTAGGGTCGGCAAGCGTCTCGGCCGGCTCAGTCAGCAGAGCCAATGGACACAGTTGACCGAGCAGACGTTCGTCGAACGTCGGTTGGATCTCGGTCACGGCACTTCGCAGGATCGCCAGCCGACCGCGGTACCCGTCAAGCACAGCCTTCATGGTCTCTCGGGGCAGCTGCTGGTGGAGTTTGACGTGAAGCACGACAAGTCCGGTCGTCTGGTGATCGGTTATCTCCGGGACGATTATCACCGGCCTCCCGTCGCTGCGCCCAACGGCGACGAGCGCTTGACGCTGTTCGGCGACAAGGAGTTTCGTACCCAGCAATCGATGGTCCCATTCGGTACGTGAGGGCATTGTCTGCGCAATGCCGCTGCGCCCGATCACGGTGATGTACTGGTCCTCAATCGCATAACGAGTGGTTCCGATGACCTCGGACACTACCGGGTCCAGAGCGGCGACTGTGCGAACAACGTTGTAAGGCAGCGCGGCTCGCTGTGCCCCGCTGTCCAGCACCGCCTGGACGAGCGGAATGCTCAGTATTGCTTCGTCGCTGCGGCTGGTTCCGACTGTCACGGTCTTGGCCTGATGACGGATGGTGTCGATGGTGCGCGACACCTCGTTTGTCCCCGCAGCGAGGGCCGCGGTGAGCTCCTTGATGACTCCTGCGGGGCCTCCGTACTGTGACAGAAGGCTGTCCTCCGAGCCAGTGGTGATGGCGTGCAGAGCAACAGCGATTTTCGCTGCAGCTCCCGCACTTAGCGAGCCGTCAAAGCGGCCGGCATCGAGCCTGGCCATGAAATCGGCGCACGACGGCGCCAGAGTGGTGGTCAGCGCGACAAGCATTGCCGCCGGATCTCTGCCGTGTGCCTTCGCCGCCTGCTCGATCGCAACTCGCGTCTCGCGCAACGGTATTGCCTGCTCGTCGATCGCCAACGCTGCGTGGTAGCCGAACAGGTGGCCGGCCATCGCCGAGAGTACGAATGCCAGATCGGGATGAAAAGGGGGCACCCAGATGACCCCAGCAGCGGCGGTGAATCGCTCATCGCCTTCGGTGGCGACGACAATCGGCACGCCGTTGTGCGAGGCGAAGATTTCCACCTCCTTGGCCATGTCGTCCGCGGCCGAGCCCGTCATGCCGGCCGCACACACCAACGTGAGAGGTTCGGCGGACAGATCGATGTGCTTCTTATCTGACGACTCGTCGCACGAGATCGATCGGTAAGTGAGTTCTGAGCATTTGATGCGGATCTCTTCAGCGGCGATCCGATTTCGCGCCGACCCGACGACCGCCCAGGACCTTCGCAGCGGCGCGTACTCCTCGGCCAGCGCCGCGATTTGCTTTTCGCCGTCTAGCACCTGCTGCAGCGCGTCGGGAAGCATCAACAGCGCCGACAGCAACTCGCCTTCGTCAGGGGTACCGGCGCCGTCAGCTGCCCGCCCCAGTGCACACGCAAGCAGGATGCCAGCGGCGACCTGGCCATAGAAGGCCTTCGTGGAGGCAACCGACATCTCGACGTCGCGACCGTCGGCCGTATACAGCACGCCATCCGCCTTGGACGTCAGATCGCTGCCTCTGCGGTTGACGATCGCGATGACGATTGCGCCGCGCTGCCGGACCAGGTCCACAGTGCGGTTGGTGTCAGTTGTGGTGCCGGACTGGCTGATCGCGATCACCAGGGTGTCCGACATGTCCGGAACAAGGCCGAATCCGGACAATTCGGTTGCCGTTGTCGCCCTCACATCGACGTTCGCCCGTGCAAGGGCAGCAGCCGCGGCAGCCGAGATCGCTTGTCCGGCAACAGCGGCGGTGCCTTGTCCGATGACAATGACCCGCCGGATGGCGCCGTCGGCAATCCCTGTCAGCAACGCGGGCGGAAGCACATCGTGGCCAAGCACTGCGCGTAGCGCGCCGTCGACGGAGGCGATTCGACCGCGCAGCGTCTTGCGCATCGAATCGGGCGCTTCGTGCAACTCCTTGTCAAGGAAGTGCTCGTGACCGCGCCGGTCGATGTCCCGTGTGGTGATCGACGCCGCCAGGATGTCCGCGTCGGTGACGGGCCGGACAGATCCGTCGTAGGACCACCGGCTAAGCGCCCTCAAGTCGCCTGCGGTAGTGCTGTCGATCGCAACGACCTCCCCCGAGTTGCCGTCGAGCCGAATGTATTCGCGACAGTGCTCCACCAGGCCGTAGAGTTCGGAGGCGACGATCGTCATTCCCTCTGCCGCACCGACGAGAAGAGATTGGCCGCTGCCGCGTTGAGCGAGCAGCACTTTCTCCGGGTCTGCCGCACAGTTGGCGGCGATGGCAACCGAACCGTCGAATTGTTGCACCGTGCGGCGGAAAGCCGTCGTGGGATCGAGGCCATCGGCGATGTGTCGCGCGATGAGGATCGGAATCACTTTTGCGTCAGTGGAAATTTCCGGCGCGATCTGAAGATTATGGTCAGCGATGAGGTCGGCATAGTTGTCCACGTCGCCATTGAGAGCCGCGACCACGTAGTCGGTGTCCGCATGCCGCCAAGAACGGGTGAGTTCCTCGCTAGTCAGGGGATGCGCGTTGGCCTGGTTGATCATCCCCACACTTGCCCAGCGGGTGTGCCCGACAACCGAAACACGAGCTGTGGGCGCCTTTAATGCTTCCGCCAGCAGTTCGTCGTCAGCGATCGCGGCGCGCAGCGCGCGGCCGTTGTCGCCCAGCCGGCCGATTTCAGCTGCGCATTTGTACACGATGCTCAAGTGGCCAGCGGGCGTCCGCACGGCGGTGGAGGTGAACAGCGGATCGACGCACCGGTCGGCCAACGTCGCTGCGATGCGAGGCTCGCTGAAATCGATGTCGTGGCCGGTGACCATGACATGAAGACCGGCCGAATCGCGGCCGCGCAACTCCAGCCGGTCCAGCGAGGACAGCGCCACCTGAATCGCCGCGTAGGCGTCCAACGCCGCCCCGCTAGGGCTTCCACCCGCTAGCTCGGCTACCTGGGTGGCGAAGCCCAGGCGGTCTTTCCCGATCGCCCACCACACATCTTTCAACGTGACCATGGCGGCATTGAGTCGCTCGAGGTCCTCGGCCGGCGCGATGGGTTGTGCGATCCGTGGCCTCGAGCCCCTCAATCTGCTCACCGATGTGGACCGAGAGGTCGGCGATCGCGTCGACGACGGCAGGTTGGTCGAGCAGGCAACGCAGACCCGGGGTGCCTCGCAACTCGGCATCAATCCCGGTCAGGATATCCGCGACGTTCTCGACATCAACGGCTCCCAGCGGCTGCTCGCTCAGGTCAGCGAGGTGGTCCCGCGCCGCCTTCATCCGATCCACAAGGTCGCGACCGTCGGGAGCGCAGCGGTCGGTTCCGCTGTACAGAACAGCGACGATTCCACACATGCCCTACATCCCTTCCAGAGGTATTTCGGGCCGGAACCCGACCCACTTACAAACGCGGACTTCAACTGAGACAGAACGCATGCTTGGTATCTCCTACTTGTGTTGGCTCGGTGTCACAACGGGACGACCGAAATGGTGGTGATGATCCGAGTCCATAGGCCGGCGGGGACGCAAGCGTGTTCGACGAATCGCCAGACCGGCTGTTGCAGATGATCGACTCGCCGGTGGTGAGGGCCAACCGCGCGCTGGCGCTGGGTTCCGGGACGACCCTGACGCCGGGCTGGCCGCACTGGAGAAGGTGGCGCACGATCTGCGGCTGAAGCGTTCGAACCTGGTCGCGACGGTGCGGGCCGACCCCCAGCGCCGAGCGGGGCGGCCGGCCGAAGCGCTGCTTTGGTATCGGGAAGCGCTGCACTTCAACGCTTCTGAGCCCGGCCGCGCCTTCCTGCGCCGGCGCATCGCGGAATGCGGCGGTCGAGCGGCATCGCGGCGATCGATCGTCAACCGACTGCACACGATTTCGCTGCTTCCCGAACACCGTTCGCCAGATCGGGATCGTTGGCTGGGGTTTGTGCGGTCGGGTAGTTGGTCGCGATGCTCCACGCGAACCACGCGAGGCCACCTACCCCGGCGCTGCAGTAGCCGCGAGCTTGAGCCACCATGTCGGCGGGGGTTGGTGGATCGGTTATTGCGCCGTTTTTTGCTCGTCGGCCCCCAAAGGCCTGGGCGATACCGAGTAGTGGCTGCTGACTCGCGTCCCAGCCGTTGGCTTGCAGGCTGCCCTTGATTTCCGGAAGCAAGCCCCGCATCTCCCAGTCGATGCCTGTCAGAGGGGGGTCGCTTTCATGCCGCGAATCGGCGTAGACATAGGTCGCCACGAAATCGCAACCCGCGGTTGTGAAGTTCGCAGCGCGTCCCGGTTCCCAGTAGTTCTTGCCATTCGGCCCGAGCCCAGCACTGAACCCACAAATTTTTGGGCGGTCAGCGGGAATCAAACTCGCCACTTCATTGAGGACAGGCTTCAAACTGCCGAAGTCCCAGTCAGGCGTGTCGTCCAGGACCCAGTATCCCGCGACGAGGGGGTTCGCGCTGTCTCTTTTGACCAGCGCTGCCACGTCGTCATAGAGCTGTGATTCAGAGTAGCCAGGGTCGCGGGCGCAATAGGATTCCGCCCGCGACTCGCCTGGCTGAGGTGCGACGGTGTGCGTGCGTGTGCACTCATAAGCGGAAACCAGGTCAGCGACCTCAGCGCTGATCACTTGCATATTGGCCTGTATGAGGGACTGCCCTAGCGGGCTTGACGGGTCGGGCGGGGGCCCATAGAGAAACACGTAGTTCAACCCAGCCGCACGCGCGGATTGCACCATCTCCGGGGTTGTTAGGCCCCAAGCCGCAAGCAAGGGTTGGCTGAAGGGTGTGGCTGGAGTGCTATTAGCCCGCTCCACTGACCACACCCCCGCGGCAACCGCCACTATGCCGAGGATCATGGCGATGATTCCCCGGGTTGGTCGCCGACGAGCTCTAGCACTCTTGAGCAAGTTGGCGAGGTGTTCTGTCCCAAAACCCCTGCTATGGAGCGACATCCAAATCCATCTGGTAGTCGTCGGTGGTCAATGTGCCGACGCTGGCCAATTGAAGACCGAAGCTGAGCCTGGTTGCGTCAGCCGGAATTGGCGGCGTCTGCCAGGAGAACTGCTTCCACTCAGTGGATGTATCGGTTTGTGGCGACCGCGCCCAAAACACCCATCCACCTTCTGGTTTGCGATAGAACACAACGAGACTGGTGGGAGCGGTCGAGGTGTACCAGGCACTTAGGGTAAACGTCTGGCCGGGCTTAACCGAGGGCGCACAGGCCCCGCTGTCTTCCTCGATGATCAGCTTCTGATCACCGGAACTCCGCGAACCTATTGTGACCTGCTCGGCCCATCCCCCCGTGTGCGCCGAGGGCACGCGGGCCCATGTCGCGGTATTGAAGCCATATCCTGACCGTTGCCAGCATCGGGTCTTGATATTGGTGTCGCCCCTTACCTCAGGTGTCTCGAGGGACGCATTGACCAGTTGCCCGTCTGGTCGCTGATCGACCGGCCCATCGACGAGATTCTGCACGTCGCCCCCGATGACATGATTGACGGTGACCACAGAGATTCCTTGGCTTGCCTGCGCGTCGAGCCAGTCCAGAAGCTCCGCAAAATCATTCACGGACATCCCCATGTCCGAGCAATGGTCGCAGATTTCATGGAAGACGATCGGCACCCATCCCCCGCCGTGCCTTTGGGCATCAACGATCTGCTGCTCGATCGACGAGACCGCTGTCGTGCTAGTCACAGGAGAGGCTGTCCGAACCGAAAAGGGATCAGCAGGAGGCGTCGATTCCGCGAACGCGCACGTACCACACGCGCCACCTGCGAAGAGCCGACTCTCCGACCGCGCGCTGTTGTAGCCGCAGCTCTTCACTATTTCTTCAGTGCGTGAATCAAGAGACGCAAACGGATACGCGAACGACGTTACGGTCAGCCCATTTTGCGCAAGCGCGACACGGTCATCGCAGATCTGACGCGCCTGTTCAGCCTGATCGAGCATCGGCAAATGCAGGTGGTTGACCGTATGCCCACCGATCTCACTGCCGTCAGCCTGAATCGCCTGGATCTGGGCCAGCGTCAAGCGACGGTCCATTCCTATGAATCCGCTTGGAACATAGAATGTTCCGTTCATACCGTGCTGGGCCAACACGCGTTGTGCATTGATCTGTGAAGCGTAACCGTCATCGAAGGTCAACGAAACCAACGTCGTTGCGCCGCTCGGAGGACTGGCCACGCCTGACGGTGACTCGACTGTATCGTTGCGCAGCAGTAAGAAAACCCCGGCGGTCACTGCACTTACTAGCAGAACCACTGCGGTAAATGTCGCCGCGAGCCGGCCCATCGCCGTTGCCCTTTCCTGTGTGGTGCTATCTAGCCGGTGATGAGCACCAGCGCCTTTACTTCGCACCCCCCACTTCCTCATTTCGTACTTCCTTCAGTCCGGTGGCGACGGAGCGACCTAATTCGCCCGCACCCGATATAAATAACGGTTGGCGCCAACACGGCGAAGAGCATCGCCGCACCGAGAAGGGGCCACGTTGGGAATGGCTTCGGCGCCAAACTCATCGCGTAGTCGTCGGTCGTCAATGTACCGATAGTCGCTAACTGGAGACCGAAGCTCAGTCTCCGCGCATCAGATGGAATCGGCGGAAGCTCCCACGTCGAGCTTGCTCCACTCCGAAGAGGGAGCGATTTCAGGAGACTGCGTCCAATAAAGCCAATGACCGTGACTGTTGCGATAAAACACCACGAACCGAGTCGGGGCAGTCGATATGTACGAAGCGCTCACCGTGAATTTCTGCCCAGGCTTCACGGAAGGAGCACAGGTCCCGCTGTCTTCCTCGATGATGAGCTTCTGATCACCGGAACTCCGTGAGCCCATTGTAATCTGTTCGGCCCATTCCACCCGTGTGCGCCGACGGGACGCGGGCCCATGTTGCGGTGTTGACGCCATAACCTGAGCGTTGCCAGCACTCGCTTGGAGCTTCGACAATTGCATGTCACCGTCGTTACGTCGAGCTTGTGTCTCGAGGGACGCATTGACCAATTGCCCGTCTGGTCGCTGATCGACCGGCCCATCGACGAGATTCTGGCACACCGACCGCCGATGACGTGGTTGACGGTCGCCACGGAGATTCCCTTGGCTGGCCTGCGAGTCGAGCCAGTTCAGAAGCTCCGCAAAGTCATTCACAGGACATCCCCATGTCGGAGCAGTTGTCACAGATTTCATGGAAGGCGATAGGCACCCACCCGCCGCCATGGTTTTGCGCGTCAATGATCTGTTGCTTGATCGACGAGACCGTCGTCTCCGTTGTGACAGGAGTCGCTGTCCGAATCGAATAAGGGTCGGCAGGAGGTATCGATTCACCGAACGAGCAAGTCTCGCAAGTGCCCTCTTTCGACAGGCCCTCTTCCGATCGCGCACTGTTGTAGCCGCAGTGCTTGACAATCTCCTCGGTGCGGGGATCGAGGGACGCGTACGGATACGCAAACGACGTCACCGTCAACCCATCATGCTGCAAGCGCGACACGATCGTCACAGATCTGACGCGCCTGTTCGGCCGGATCGAGCATCGGCAAGTGCAGGTGATTGACGGTGTGTCCGCCGATCTCGTTGCCATCAGCCTGGATCGACTGAATCTGTTCGATCGTCAATCGCCCCTCGAGGCCGATGAATCCGCTCGGAACGAAAAACGTCCCCTTCATGTGGTGTTGAGCCAACAGCCGCTGAGCATTGATTTGCGAAGCGAATCCATCGTCAAAGGTCAACGACACCAACGTCGGCGGGGTATCGCTAGGCTCAGCTGCCGCCGGCGCCGGCAACCATATCGCAGCCAGCGCACAGATCGCCAGAAGCACTAAGCTCCATACGCCGGCCAGGCGTGACACACGCGGTTGGCTTCGAGAAACTGTCGGAGTCACTGCTGCCCTTTCAATACTAAGGCGCGCTGACCAAGAGTGATATTGGAGCAGCCGCTTGTCGAATCGGTCGTCTGTTTCGGATAAAGCGTCGAAATCGACCGCTCCCGTGGCGCTGGAAGTGTGAATACTCGGATGTTTCCGTCGCTCATCGAACCAATGACCGATGTGATCTTCTGCGATGCCGACTGGATTAGGCGGCCCTGCGGGCAACTCCAAATTGTCGAGGTGGATATCATCGTAAGCTGCACGCAAGTTCTGGTGAACGGCAAGCGTTGCGGGGTCGACTTCGCGAGTCCGCCAGCGGTTGTCGAAGAGCTTGCCCAGGGCGATGTAGCGAATCTGTATCAGGAGAAACGCGTTGAGAATTATAGCCCCGGGAGTTCCAACGACCCAGCAGAGCAATTTCTCGCGGCGAGACAACATCGGTCGGCCAATGAGGTATAGGGCGGACCCAGCGTAGCGAACGATCAAGTATGCGCCGATGTAAGCGACCAGCACCCAACTATGACCCGAGTACCTGCCACCTACTGAGACGGCCGTTTGGATAATGATGTACGCGGTCATCGCGGGTGTGATCAAAAGCTGCGTTAACCCGTACAGCGGACTTAGCAACTTCTTCAAGGTGAGGTGCCGGAAGACGTACGGCAACATCCACCACCAAGATCGCGCCCACCGAAGCCGTTGCCGGTAGGTTCCCCGCAGCGTGTCAGGCATGTCAGTTTCAACGCACGCTTCGGCAACGGCCACAACCTCGCCACGCCGCAGAGCTCGCAGCGCAAGCCATCTGTCGTCACCCGTCCCGCATTCCACAGCGTATGCATCGAGGTGGTCATACAACAGTTCGCTCCGGTACAGAGCCAATGCACCCGAGGTTGTTTCGAGTGCGCCGAGCATCGAACGAGAGGCTCGCATCATCACGCATGACGTGCCGATATCTATGTCGGCTGCCAAGCTGACCCAGCTCGAACGGTAGTTACGGATATAGATCATGCCAGTCGCCGCTTGTACGCGAGAGTCAGACATTGCACGAAGCAGATGCTCGCAGGCATCTGGATAGGGTTCAGAGTCGGAATCAACTGTGAGAATGAATTGGTAATCATCGCGCGAGAATCTGCGTAGCACGTTCACTTGAGCACCGCGCTTGCCTGTGTTCTCTTGCCGCAGCCAGGTAACCCTAGGATGGTGCACGGTAGGCGTCACCGGGACCACTGAACCGTCATCGATTACCACGATGTCGACGGGAACCGTCTGCGCCAGTAGAGCTTTCACCGTCCCGTGCAAACCGCCAGGATCCTCGTTGTAGCTAGGAACGATGCAAAGAACTCGACCTTGGGCGACGGGGTTATCCTTATACCTGCGCCCGATGACGAAAGCGATGAGGCAGGCCGAGATCACCGAAGCCCCAAGGTACCAATAGGTAAGCAGGATGAGGTCATCGGTTTGGTGATGCACGAGCACCGTCACTGCGACCAGCACGCAAATGGCTATCGCCGATACCGCGGCGCGGCTAAATTGTCTAATCATCTGACACCCAGCCCCGCCATTTCGCGAGCGCACGGAACACCGGAACCCCTCCTACTACCGCTAGGAATCCAGTTCCGATAATCCAGTCCAAAATGCCGGTGCCGCTCCAGTGGGCGGCCGCGAAGTAAGTCGTTCCCATGATCGTTCGCTCCGTTGAGATTTCGTTAGTCAGTTTGTACGGTGACCGACGGTGTCGGCTACTCGGAATGTCATATCGAGGACGACCGGCTGCTTGGCGAGCCAGCCATAGTCCACACCAGCGTGCAACGTGTGGACCAGGACGAGGTCCCACTTTGTGTCACTCGGATCTCGCTCGCGCATCAGAGTGCCCGCGCTCGGGGTATCGAGAAACTCGATCAGAGGGTCTGCGAAAGCGACTGTCGCGCCGGCCTCCGCGAGTTGATCGATTATTTCTATAGCAGGTGATTCGCGGAGATCCGCGACGCCCGGCTTGTACGTCACTCCCAATACCAGTACACGCGCACCTCGCGTTTGACGGCCAGCGTCACCGAGCATCTGTTTCGCCTGTATCGCTACGTCGCGGGGGCGCGTCGCGATCGCTGTCATCGCCGTGCGCATCAGCGGCGAATCAAAACGACGCGCGCGCAATTGCCACAACAGATAGTGCGGATCGCACGGAATGCAGTGTCCGCCCAGCACCGGCACCGGGATAGAACGGCATGAAGCCGTACGGTTTGGTGGCAGCGGCTCGGATCACCTCGACAATGTCGACGCTCAATTCCTCTGCTGCATCGGAAAACTCGTTCGCCAGCGCGATGTTGACCGCACGGAAAGTGTTCTCGAGCAGCTTCGTCATTTCTGCCGCTTCTGGCGACGACACGCTGTGCATCGCGCTGGCGGTGTGACGCAGCACCTCCATCGCACGCCGTGTACACCCGTCGGTGACGCCGCCAACTACGCGCGGTGTGGAGTCCGGCGCATGAGCTTCCACGCCGGGGTCGATGCGCTCAGGGCTGAATGCAATGAATACGTCTCGGCCAACTTGGAAGCCCCGCGCCTGCAACGGCTTTACAAGGAGTTCGCGCGTGCAGCCGACGTAGGTTGTGGAGGTCAGCACGATCGTCTGGCCAATTGTCGCGTTGTCAACAACGCTGGCGCATGCTCCCGACAATGCGGTCAGGTCGGGAGTTTGGTGTGCATCTATCGGTGTTGGCACACAGACGACGATCGCCTCCGCGCTCGACACGGCGGAGGGTTCAGTCGTCAGTTTGACAAGTTCGCCTTGCAGGTGGCGCGCCAGACGCTCGCGGTCCCGGTCCAGCAGGTCCACCCGCCGCGACTTAATCTCAGCCAAGCGACTCTCGCTGATATCAAACCCGATGATTTCTGCGCCGTGGTCAGCTAGGGACAAAGCAGTCGGAAGCCCGACGTAGCCCAACCCCACCACCGCAATTCGTCGTCCCTGGAGCGTATTGCCAGCCCCTGCTCCGGCAACCTTCGCTACGACTTTGGCTACTTGCTCGGCTGTCGGCGCGGCTTCGTCGTCATAAATAGAATCGATGAGCGTTGGCTCACCCGTCCCAATGCCCTGTCCCATTGTGAACACGCCCTTCTGCTGTGTGCCGTCGCTGTTCGAAGCGCGACCGATTCTCGGCACGCCGTAGGTCTCTTCACCGCCGCGCTGGATGGATTGAGGGTTGACAGACACGCGAAGTGATGTGGTCTGCGAGCCGCGGCTACCTCGGAACATCAACGCCACCACCTGTCGACGAGTCATGATCTCTGGGCCCTTCCGCGCCGACGATCCAAACGGGTCGCGTGCCGGAGATCGCATAGATCACCCAGTACGCATCGACCGCACCGAATGATCCGACCGTGGCCGGAATCAGTTGGGCCAGAACCTCTTCGTTGACAGTCACGCGATTCGCGGCAATCGTCGCGCGCCAGCCGGCCCTTTCCAGGGCGTTGCGAGCCTCACCGATGAGAGAGATGCCGGACAGCACCCTTCCCACTTTCTCGACGGTGTGAATCTCGTCTGTCGGCGTCACCGCCGCTAGCTCGCCGTTTTGGAGTTCACCCCCGGCACGACAGGTCAGGGATTGGCGCCCGCGGAATTGAGCTTCCAGAGGGCCGGCGACCGGCAGGTCACCGAACGGCTGGGTTGCTGTGGTGCTCGCTGTCACTTCTCTAACTCACTTCTCGTCGTGGAGACCGTGCCCGCAGGCAGCAGCGCAGTCACGCTTGATCAGCGTGCTTACGTCGCCTGTCGGCAGGAAACCTGTACTGCCAGTTGGTATGCCCTCACAGAGGCTGCCCAGCCGGTTAGCTGGGTACTGCAACCCCCATTGTTAGCACACGTAATATTTATTTGCAGAGGACCCCAAAGGAATCGGGTGTTTCCCTATGCTTTGAGACCGGCCACCCTGCCTTGGCAAGCCAAGGGGCCCATCTCTGCCTGCTGTCGTTCGGCGTGCCTGCAACAATAGGAAATAAACGGCAATACTGTCAATAATCTGGTAACATTTCCGAGTGAGATGCCTCACAATCGGCTACTGACGGCAAGATCTTGAGGCACAGGTTTCTGTGCGGTTTCCTTCCCTTGGACGTCCGTACCGTTTGTCGGACGGGCCATCGTGGGTGCTGGCACACTAAAAGTCCAGCGACTAGCGGCCCCAGGAGACGGCCATGACGACGGTGTACGTGCTCACGGCGGCAGCGGCGACAGTTTAGCTGACGATGCGTCTCTTATGATCTTCTCATCCGGCCGAAGTTCGCCATTGGAGCGGATCTATACCACGAATCTCCGCCAATGGCGTACCCGGGAGACGGGCACAGCCGTCGGTCCCGAATGACGTTCCCACCATCTGAGCTCTTCCGCCAGATGCGTTTGTCCAGCGCGCTACCCCGCCGTAGGCGCCTTCGCCTTGACGTCCTGCCACGCGGTCGTCGTCGCGAATCCCGAGGACCTCCAATAGCGCATCCATCTCATCAGGCCAAGTACTCGCATCCGACGGACATGGCGAAACACCCGATTCCTCGGACAGCACTGCGTCGAACGAGGCAACGAGAACGACCTGATGGCGGTCGCGTGCCTTATGTCGCTGGTCGAGGTTTGGCGAGGCGACCTGGCGGAGGCCGCGCACTTGGCCGACGAAGCCATGGAACGAGCGGAGCAGGGTGGGGGCACGCTGGCTGCCGCACTGTCCACGCGGGCGATGGTGGCCGCTTACCTTGGGCGCGAATACGATGCGCGTGCCGATGTCCAAGCCGCTCTCGACCTTGCTCGCCGCCGGGAGTCACCGCGTCTCATGGAGTGGCCCCTCAGGACCCTGGGATTCCTGGAGGTGTCGCGCGGCAACTACGCCGAGGCCGTATCGGCCCTCCAGCCACCACTGCGCGACTTCAAAGCCAATCCCGGCACGGACATCGTAAGTGCGTTATTCCTCCCCGATGCCATCGAGGCGCTCGTCTCACTCGGCCGCCATGCCGAAGCCGAGCCGCTGATCGACGCGTTGGAGGGGAACGGCCGCCGGAACGACCGCGCCTGGATGCTCGCCGTCGGCGCGCGGTGCCGCAGCATGTCACTGGCCGCCCGAGGTGATGTCGACGCGGCCGAACGAATGGCGCGCCAAGCCTTGGTCGAGCACGACCGGATCCCGATGCGTTTCGACCGCACGCGCACCCAGCTCCTGCTCGGTCAGCTGCAGCGTCGTCAACGCCAAAAAGGCACTGCCACAGAGACGTTGAAACAGGCGCTTGCTGCCTTCGAGGACATCGGAACTCCGCTGTGGGCAGACCGCGCCCGCGCCGAACTCGCGCGCACCAAAGTCGCCCCGGGCCGAGACGTGCTCACCCCCTCCGAGCGACGGGTGGCCGAACTTGCGGCATCGGGCAAGACGAACCGCGACGTGGCGGCCGCGTTGTTCATCAGCCCGAAAACCGTCGAAGCCAACCTGGGGCGGATCTACCGCAAGCTCGGCATCAACTCACGCGCCGAACTCGGCCGCGTCATCGGCGACCTCTAACGCTGACCAGACGCTATTACGCCTCGGCGATGTTGCGGGTGACCGCCGGGTCGACCGGGATGCCCGGGCCCGTGGTCGTCGAGACGACGACCTTCTTCAGGTAGCGGCCCTTCGACGACGACGGCTTGGCGCGCAGGATCTCGTCCAGCGCGGCGCCGTAGTTCTCGGCCAGCGCCTTCTCGTCGAACGACGCCTTGCCGATCACGAAGTGCAGGTTGGCCTGCTTGTCGACGCGGAAGTTGATCTTGCCGCCCTTGATGTCGGCCACGGCCTTCGCGACGTCCGGGGTGACCGTGCCCGTCTTCGGGTTGGGCATCAGGCCGCGTGGGCCGAGGATGCGGGCGACGCGACCGACCTTCGCCATCTGGTCGGGCGTGGCGATCGCGGCGTCGAAGTCCAGGAAGCCGCCCTGGATCTTCTCGATCAGGTCGTCGCTGCCGACGACGTCAGCGCCAGCGGCCTCCGCCTGCTCGGCCTTCTCGCCGACCGCGAACACCGCGACGCGGGCGGTCTTGCCGGTGCCGTGCGGAAGGTTGACGGTGCCGCGCACCATCTGGTCGGCCTTACGCGGGTCGACTCCCAGCCGGATCGCGACCTCGACGGTGGCGTCCTGCTTCTTCGACGACGTCTCCTTGGCCAGCTTCGCGGCCTCGAGCGGGGTGTACAGACGCGAACGGTCCACCTTCTCGGCGGCTTCGCGATATGCCTTGCTGTTCTTGCTCATTCGTTTCTCCTAATCAGAGTTGTGGTTGTCGGGCCGAAGCTGGCCCTCCCACGGGTCGAAAACTATTCGACGGTGATCCCCATCGACCGGGCGGTGCCGGCGATGATCTTGGACGCGGCGTCGATGTCGTTCGCGTTCAAGTCTTCCTTCTTGGTCTCGGCGATCTCGCGCACCTGATCCCAGGTCACCTTGGCGACCTTCGTCTTGTGCGGCTCGCCCGAGCCCTTCTGCACACCGGCGGCCTTCAGCAGCAGCTTGGCCGCGGGCGGGGTCTTCAGGTTGAAGGTGAAGCTGCGGTCCTCGTAGACGGTGATCTCGACGGGAATGACGTTGCCGCGCTGGTTCTCCGTCGCGGCGTTGTACGCCTTGCAGAACTCCATGATGTTGACGCCGTGCTGGCCGAGCGCCGGACCCACCGGCGGGGCGGGGTTGGCCTGCCCGGCCTGGATCTGCAGCTTGATCAGCCCGACGACTTTCTTCTTCTTCGGGGCCATGGGTGTTGATATTCCTCTCTCGTTCTCGTGATTTCGGCGCGCTAACGGACGCTCAGCGGGCGTTTCCGCGCCGAAATCGCTTAGATCTTGGCGACCTGGTTGAAGGTCAGTTCGACAGGTGTTTCGCGGCCGAAGATGGACACCAGCACCTTGAGCTTCTGTTGTTCGGCGTTGACCTCGCTGATCGAGGCGGGCAACGTCGCAAACGGCCCGTCCATGACGGTGACCGACTCGCCGACCTCGAAATCAACCTCGATCGGGGTCCGTTCAATTCCACCGGTCTCGGCGGCGGCAGCGGCGGTCGACGCGGCCTTGCCGGGCTTCTTGGCCGCGGCGGGCGGCAGCAGGAACTTCACCACGTCGTCGAGCGACAGCGGCGACGGCCGCGACGTCGCGCCGACGAAGCCGGTGACGCCCGGGGTGTTGCGCACCGCGCCCCACGACTCGTCGTTGAGCTCCATGCGCACCAGGATGTAGCCCGGCAGCACCTTGCGGTTGACCTGCTTGCGCTGGCCGTTCTTGATCTCGGTGACCTCTTCGGTGGGCACCTCGACCTGGAAGATGTAGTCGCCGACGTCGAGGTTCTGCACGCGGGTCTCGAGGTTGGCCTTCACCTTGTTCTCGTAGCCGGCGTAGGAGTGGACGACGTACCAGTCGCCAGGCCTGGTGCGCAGCTCTTTCTTGAGCGCGACGGCGGGATCCTCTTCCTCGTCTTCCGGAGCCGCGCCGGCGGCGGCATCAGACTCCGGAGCCGCGACCTCGGCGGGTGCCGCGTCGGCGTCCTCGCTCACCGCCTCGACGCTGGTCTCGTCGACGGTGGCCTCAGCGTCGACCCCAGCCTCGCTAGTCTCGTCGACGTTGGTCTCGTCGATGACGTCGACACTCTCGGCCGAAGGCGATTCGCCCTCGAAGGAAGTCACTTGTCAGTCCTCTCTCATTCGCTCGTCAGCCAAACACCAGCATCACGAGCTTGGCCAGGCCCAGGTCGACCAGGCCGATCAACGCCACCATGAACGCCAGAAAGACCAGCACCACGGCGGTGTAGTTGACCATCTGCTTGCGGTTCGGCCAGATCACCTTGCGCAGCTCGGCGACGACCTGCTTCAGGAAGGTCCAGACGAAGGCGAACGGGTTGCGCGACGGCCGATCGGCGGCCTTCGTGGCCGTCTTCGTCGCGGTGTCTGCGCCGTTCTTGGTGGGGCTGGCCTTGGTGCCGGTCGCCAAGTCGACAGCGTCGCTGTCATCCTCGTCGACCGCGCCGCGCCGCGACCGCTTGCCCGTCGGGCGCAGCGGGCGGGTTACCACCGCGGTCTGACCGCGGGTGTCACCGGTGCTGTCGGTTACGGTGCCGTCGCCTGCGGAGCCGGCACCATCGCGCTCGTCGCTCACCGCATGCCTTTCGTCTGGTTTCTGTGGGTCACCTTCCAGTGTCCACACTTTGTCGAGTATTCAGTTGAGCAGGGGCGACAGGACTTGAACCTGCAACCTGCGGTTTTGGAGACCGCTGCTCTGCCAGTTGAGCTACGCCCCTTTAAGGATGACACTGCTGGCAGTCCACCCGGTCCGGGAATTACACAATTCGCGCGCTCCCCGTTCGGTCGATTTTCAAACCGACGGACAGCGCGCTGGACTGGGAAAACCCCGAGGTCCGAGTGTAGCGCGCCCCACCTCTGAGTTACTAATCGCCGGGACGGACTACTGCCCTACGGCCGTGCGCACGACCTGGCCGGTTTCCGGGTCCCATTTCACCGAGATCGAGTTGTCGCCCTCGTGGCCCATCATCGTGGTGTAGGCCTCGAGAACCATCTCGCCATCGGCGTTGGTGCAGACGTTGCGGGTGACCACGATGTCGGCACCGAACCGTTCGTCGACCGACTGGACATACATGGTCCCGGTCAGCCGGTCGCCGACCTTCAACGGCTTGTGATACAGGAACTTCTGGTCGACCTGCACAATCTGCATGGTCTCCATGCCGACGTCTACGTGCTGGAAAAAGTGCCGCTGGATCATCACCGCAAAGATCGCCGCGAATGTCAGCGGGGCAACCAGCGAATCGTGGCCCAGCTCGGCCGCCGCGTCCTCGTCGTGACTGGCCGGGTCGTCGGCCTTGACCGCAAACGCGTACTGGCGGACTTGTTCACGACCAATCTCGAAAACGTCAGGGTACTTCCAGACCATCCCTCGGATGTCGGTCTTCAGCCCCATCAGCTAAGCCAATTTCGCGGTCGCGACGGCGCGACCGAAGATCTTCTTTCCCCCGGACGTGGCCGACAGTGCGATCGTTACCGATTTCGTTTCAGGCTCAACGGATTTCACACGACCATTGAACACGATTTCGGCGCCGACGCCATCGTTCGGCACGGGGACCACGGCGGTGAAACGGACGTTGTACTCGGTGACCGCGGCCGGGTCGCCAACCCATGAGGTGACGTATCCGCCGCCCAGCCCCATCGTGAGCATGCCGTGGGCGATCGCGGTGTCGAGCCCGACTTGCTTGGCGATCTCGTCGTCCCAGTGAATCGGGTTGAGGTCGCCGGAAACCCCGGCGTAGTTCACCAGATCCTGCCGGGTCAGCGGAATGACCTTCTCCGGAAGCTGGTCACCGACCTTCACCGAATCGAACTCACGCAACGCCATCGTTGAAGCCACCCTCTTCTCCATCCTCAGGGGCACGGCCCGCCAGGGTTGTGTATGTTTCCTGCACCACGTCACCCTTCTGGTTGGTGACGATGTTCTTGGTCACGATGATGTCGGCGCCGAACGACCGCCGAATCGAATGCACGTACACGTCGCAGTAGAGCTTGTCACCAGCCTTGATGGGCTGCCGGAACTTCAGCTCCTGGTCGACCTGGACGATCTTGGCGTCCTGGATCCCGATGTCCGCGCTCGCGAAGAACGCCGACTGCGCCTGATAGCCGAACACGCAGATGAACGTCAGCGGCGCCAGCAACTGGTCGTAGCCGAGTTCGGCGGCGGCCTTCTCCTCGTAATACGCGGCGTCTTCGTTCTTGACGGCGGTCGCGTACTCGCGGATCTTCTCCCGACCGACGATGTAATGGTCGGGATGCCGGTAATGCATCCCGACGATGTCTTTACTCAACGACACGGTTAGTGAACCTACCTAGTCAGGCCGGACTAACCTCATCGGTCGGCGAGCCGGCCCTGATCCGATCGCTTACCGCGACTCTTTGTGGGGCTGGTGCTTGCCGCAGTTCGGGCAGAACTTCTTCAGCTCGAGCCGATCGGGATCGTTGCGGCGATTCTTCTTCGTGATGTAGTTACGGTGTTTGCACACCTCGCATGCCAAAGTGATCTTTGGCCGTACGTCGGTACTTGACGCCACGTCAACTGCCTCTTTCGCAAATATCGTTGTTGTGTTGTAGCGATGGCCGGACTCGAACCGGCGACCTAACGATTATGAGTCGTTCGCTCTAACCGACTGAGCTACACCGCCATGTCGGGCGCCAAACCAGCCTTCGCTTCTCCCGTCGCTTCGCTCGCCCCGGTGCCCATCGAGCCCCCTAACGGAATCGAACCGTTGACCTTTTCCTTACCATGGAAACGCTCTACCGACTGAGCTAAGGGGGCCGTGGCCCGCGCGTATCGCTGCCGTGGGCCTAAAAGAGGGTACATTCTCGCGGTTTGACGCGCCAAACCGCTGGTTACCATCCAGCCGCGCTGGGATTCAGATCGGCCAAGAATCGCGATCTGTACGAAGTTTCGGCGCGCAACAGGTGATAGGACTAAACCGTGATTGAACCCGGCACGCCACGCGTGGCGGTGTACCTCGATTTCGACAACATCGTCATCTCCCGCTACGACCAGATCCACGGCCGCAACTCGTTTCAGCGTGACAAAGCGGCCGGCTTCCACAAGGAACCGGGCCGGCTGACCACGGCGACCGTCGACGTCGGCGCCATCATCGACTTCGCGTCGTCGTTCGGGACGTTGGTGTTGACCAAGGCATATGCGGACTGGTCGGCCGACGTCAACGCCGAGTACCGCGGTCAACTTGTCGGCCGCGCGGTCGACCTCGTGCAACTGTTCCCGGCGGCCGCGTACGCCAAGAACGGGGCCGATATACGGCTGGCGGTCGACGCGGTCGAAGACATGTTCCGGTTGCCCGACCTGACCCACGTGGTCATTGTCGCAGGCGACTCCGACTACATCGCCCTCGCTCAGCGCTGCAAGCGCCTCGGCCGCTACGTCGTCGGCATCGGCATCACCGGTTCGATCAGCCGGTCGCTCACGGCCGCCTGCGACGAGTTCGTCAGCTACGACGCACTCCCCGGCGTACCCACAGCGACGCCCGACGCCGCGCCGAAGAAACGCGCCCGGCGCGGCAAGGCGCAGGAGCCCGACGACGAGCCAGAGCAGCCCGATCCGCAGGCTGCTGCCACCGGCCTGCTGGAGCGCGCCCTGCAGATCGGCCACGAGAAGGACGACGCCGACTGGCTGCACAACTCGGCGGTCAAGGCCCAGATGAAGCGGATGGACCCGTCGTTTTCAGAAAAGTCGCTGGGCTTCCGGTCGTTCAGCGACTTCCTCCGCTCCCGCGTCGACGTGGTGGACCTCGACGAGAGCAGCACCACCCGCATGGTGCGACTCAAAACCGCCGCCACATAGTCTGAGGGCATGACCGACCGCCTGTACTTTCGGCAGCTGCTCTCGGGGCGAGACTTCGCGACCGGCGACATGATCGCGGCGCAGATGCGCAACTTCGCCTACCTCATCGGCGACCGCGAAACCGGCGACACGGTCGTCGTCGACCCGGCGTACGCCGCGCAGGATCTCGTCGATGCGCTCGAGGCCGACGGCATGCACCTGTCGGGCGTGTTGGTGACCCACCACCACCCCGACCACGTCGGCGGGTCGATGATGGGCTTCGAGCTCAAGGGCCTCGCCGAGCTGCTGGAGCGGACCAGCGTGCCCGTGCACGTCAATTCTCTTGAGGCCGATTGGGTTTCACGCGTCACCGGAATCGCGCGCTCCGAGCTCACCGCACACCAGCACGGCGATGTGGTCAGTGTCGGCGACATCGACATCGAACTTCTGCACACCCCCGGCCACACGCCTGGCAGCCAGTGCTTCCTGCTCGACGGACGGCTCGTCGCGGGCGACACGCTGTTCCTCGAGGGCTGCGGGCGCACCGACTTCCCCGGCGGCGACGTCGACGAGATGTACCGCAGCCTGCAGGCGCTCGCACAGTTGCCGGGCGACCCCACCGTGTTTCCTGGCCATTGGTATTCGGCCGAGCCGAGCGCGTCGCTATCGGAAGTAAAGCGAACGAACTACGTGTATCGGGCAAGCAATCTGGATCAGTGGCACATGCTGATGGGCGCCTGACACGCACCACCACGATTGTTTGCATCAGCAAAAGTCGCGCGGTCCCTGTGAACCTGCGTTATTCTCCCGCGATGACCACACCGCCCACGCCCGCCGGTTGGTATCCCGATCCCGACGGCTCAGGCCATCAACGGTATTGGGACGGGTCCGCGTGGACCGAACACTGGTCCCCCGCCACTCCTGAGCCAGCAGAGACCACGGCCCCTGCCGAACCCCCTGGCAGCGAGCAGCCGACCGCCGTCGTCCCGGTCAGGCCCGCCGGCGAGCACGTCGGCGCACACCGGGCGCCCGAGCCGGAATCCGAGCCGACACCCGAACCGGAGCCGACACCGGAGCCCGAGCCGGGGCGGACCGCGATGATCGACCTTGGTTCGACCGTGCCCAGCGAGCAGCCCACCACCATGATCCCGACGAAGCCGCCGGCCGAGCCGTCGGTCGCCGGCGCACCGCTTGTGCCGCCGCCCTCTGGTGAGCCACCGGCGCCGGACGACCGCCGCAAGCTCATAGTCTGGTTCGGCGCCGCATGCGCCGCGCTGCTGGCGGTGCTCGTGCTTGTCGTCATCTACGCGGTGTTCGTCCACAAGGACAACATCAGCCACGCCTCGTCGGGCCCCAGCACCACGTCGAAATCCATGACACCGACGACCCCGCCGGGCAACGGCTCGGGCGGCGGCACGCAGACCGCCAGCGAATCACCAACGACCGCTTCAGGTTCCGGCGCCCAAGCCTCCGACGGCGGCCTTACCTTCACGGTCACCGGTGTGGAAACCGCGCCGTCGGTGCAAAACCAGGACGCGTCGGCGGAAAAGACCGCACAGGGCGAATTCCTGATCGTGCACATGACGGTGCTGAACTCCGGTGATCAGCAGATCACCTACGTCGGCACGCTGCAGAAGCTCAAGGCAGGCGGCACCACCTACTCGATGGACGACGAGGCGACGTCCTACCTCAATGGCGGCCTCGCGGAACTGAATCCGGGCGATACGGCCGACGTAGCTATCGCCTTCGATGTGCCGCCGGGGACCACCCCGGAGTCACTCGAGGTGCATGGGGACCCGGCGAGCCCCGGCGTCGAGGTTCTCTTGTCGTAGTAGGGATCACGGCGACTGATTCCGTACCCTTCGAAGTCGCGCTGTAGAGGATCCGAAGGATTCGCAATTCGAGTAGTGCGATACGCAGGACACGGGGACTTTTGCCGCGCAAACTTATCCCTAGCAGCGTAAATACTTCCGTCGGGGGTCGCCGTGAAGAACATCGTGCTGTGCTTTGACCGCGCACGTGACCATCCTGGTCCTCGCGATGCCACAAACGCCGAGTCGTTGCTGCGCATGCTTGACGAGAGCGACGAACAGATAACTTGGTACCACCCGGGCAGGCGCGTGCCCCCGTCCGCCGGCCACAAGTTGGCCAGGCTGCGGTGGCGCGAAGCCGCCCTCGTCGACGCGAGGGCCGTGATCGCAGAGGCATACGAATTCCTGGTCGACTGGTGGGAGCCCGGCGATCGGATCTACCTGTTCGGCGTCGGCCGCGGTGCCTATTGCGCGCACGCCCTGACCCGACTGCTCGGCACCGTCGGCGTGCTGCCCGACCTGGTGGACTACGTGCTCGCCGCCTATGCCGTGCCCCGTACACGTCGCAGCCCGCAGGATTGGCGGCGAGTCACGCTGCTCGCCGCACGCCTGGCCGGAAACCGCGAAATCGGTGTTCCCGTACAGTTTTTGGGACTGTGGGACATGGTGAACGTGCCGGGCCGGCATGCGACGAACGAACCGTTGACCAATGTCGTCGCAGGGCGGCACGCGGTCGCGGTCGACGGTCGCCACGGACCATTCGCCGGTCACCTTGTCTCGTCGCCGGAATGCGTCGACGAAGTCTGGTTCCGCGGTGCGCATTGCGATGTCGCGGGCGGCCCAGGGGCGTGCTGGCCGCTGGCGGACATCGCGCTGGACTGGATGCTCGACGGCGCGGTGCAGTCGGGTGTCACGGTGCGGGGCGCCAGCCAATGCGAAGCACCTGCGCCGAGCGAATACGACGCCCTCGCGGGGAGCGCACGCACGATTTCGCTGCGACGATTGCCTGCCAGTCCGTTGGTGCACGCGAGCGTCGACATCTATCTGCGGGCGCATCCGGAGTACTGGCGGCGGCTGCCGGCCGAGGTGGTGTGGGCCGACACGGATTGGCTCGCCCGCAGCGAACGGCTGGTGCAAGCCGAGCCGCCGGCGGTGCGGGTCGAACCCGCGGTGTTCGCAGCCGCCGCGTCCTAGGACGGCGAATGGTCTTGACCTCAAGGGCGATTGAGGTCCTAACGTCGCGGCTATGGCAACACAGCGATGTGGGAAGTCCGTACGGCGCGACCGTGATCGGGTACGGCGCGTTGCACGGGTCGCATTGGACGGCGATGGCGAACAGATTCCGATCGACGACGCGTCGGCGTTCTCGGAGATGGCGATGTACGTACTGGTGCGGCGGGACGGCATGTGGTGGCTTGCTGCAGGCCAGAACACTCCCATTCGTCCCACGCCATGAGCGCCATCGCCGAGCGACGAACCTTTGCCAACATGGCAGCGCGCCCACATTCCCGTGAGGCACTCAAGTCCCTGCATACCCATCGGACAGTGCCGCCGCAGCAACGTTCGCGGCGCCCGCGGTCTCGAGGAGGACGCTGCACCCGGTCGAGCGGCTGGAGCTGCTGACCACGCACGACCTGGCCCGCACCGCCGCGAGTGAATTAGCGCGTCACTTCCAGACGGAGCCGATGCCGCATTCCCAGAGGCTGAGTTTGGGCACGCCGTCTGAGTGGTTGGCTTTCGTAACCTTGTTACGTAACATCAGTCTGAATCATTGCCGCACTGACAGGAGGGGTCATGACCAGCGCCGTTAACTACGAACTCAACGAATCCGTCGCGACCATCACACTGGATGACGGCAAGGTCAACGTGCTGGGGCCGGCGATGCAGTCGGCGATCAACGAGGCGCTCGACCGAGCGGAGAAGGACTCGGCCAAGGCGGTCGTGATCGCGGGCAACCAGCGGGTGTTCAGCGGCGGCTTCGACCTGGCGGTGTTCCAGTCGGGCGACGCGAAGGCGGCGCTGGGCATGCTCGCGGGCGGCTTCGAACTGTCGGTGCGGTGCCTGACGTTCCCCGCGCCCGTGATCATGGCGGCGACGGGCCCGGCCGTCGCGATGGGCTCGTTCCTGCTGCTCTCCGGCGACCATCGGGTGGGACAGCCCAAGTCGCGGTGCCAGGCGATCGAGGTGGCGATCGGCATGACGATTCCGATCTCTGCGATCGAGATCATGCGGGCGCGACTGACGCCTGCGGCGTTCCACCGAGGCGCCTCGATGGCGGCGACGTTCGCCGGTGACGAGGCCGTGGCAGGCGGCTGGCTCGACGAGCTCGTGGAGGCCGACCGGGTGGTGGCGCGGGCGCAGGAGGTCGCGGCCGAGGCGGCGGCGACGTTGCACCCGGGCGCACATCTGGCGACCAAACTCAAGGCGCGCGACTCCGCGTTGAAGGCGATCCGGGCCGGAATCGACGGGCTCTCAACGGAATTCACGTTGGGCTAGGTCCACGCGATGCCGAGGGCGAAGCAGCGCACGCCCGAGCTTCGGGACCGGCTGCTGGAGGTCGCGATCGCGACGCTTTCCGAGGAAGGGATCGCGCGGTTCACGACGCGGCGGGTGGCCGAGCGGGCTGGCACGTCGGTGCCAGCGGTCTACGAGCTGTTCGATGACAAGGCCGGCCTGGTGCGGGCGATGTTCTTCGAGGGCTTCCGGCTGCTGGGCGGCGAGCTGGCCAAGGTACCCGTCACGGCGGATCCCGTGACGGATCTAGAGCGGCTGGTCCCGGTGTTCCGATTGTTCTGCCGGGCGTATCCACGGCTGGCGCAGGTGATGTTCTCGCGTCCGTTCGCGGATTTCGAACCGGGGCCGGAGGAGTTGGCGGCCGGGGCGTCGGTGCGGGAGGTGTTCGTCGGTCGGATCCAGCGGTGCATCGACGCGGATCTGATGTCGGGCGATCCGAACGACATGGCGCATGTATTGCTCGCTCTGGCACAGGGTTTGGTGGTGCAGGAGGCCGGCCGGTGGCTTGGGTCGGGACCGTCGATCGAGCGGCGATGGAAGCTTGGGGTGACGTCGCTTCTCTCCGGGCTGCGATAGTCGCCACGAGCTGACCTCGACGCCGGCCCGCCACCACCCCTCATAGGTGGCGGGCCGACGTTGCTTCTAGAGGTCGCCGCACCGTGACGGGGCCAAGATGGGAGACCGGCGGACAATCCGCGGTAAGGGCTGCGGCGGAGGAGGCGTATACGGCGGCGGAGCCGGAGGCGGAGGCCCAGCATCATGCGGAACGCCATGCCTCGGGTAGACCATGTTGGTGGCGACGTCGACGGTGCCCTCCGAGTTCCAGTACCCGTCGTGGCTAGACATTCCAGTCCCACGTGATCACCTGACTGCCCGGTATGAGGGGGTCGCCGGGCGCGTTTGCTCTTGCAACGACATCATCGGTCCGGGCGAGCCACTTGCAATGAGTAGTGGGCTACTCAATTGATTTCGCTCGCCAGGCCAGGGCGTTACTGTCGCGCAGAGGTGGGCGTCTGGGGCAAATGGCCCGGGCTGCGTAAGCGCCACGCAGGCCGCCACTTGACATGATGAAGGGGTGACGCACGTCCGAGGCCGGGTATGGCGGGCCGGCAAGCCGCAGGACGATTTCGACTTCGCGTCGATCTCGGACTACCTAGTTGAGGACGACACGCTGGTGTGGTGCGACATCTACGACCCGGACCACGCGATCCTCGAGGACCTGGCGCAAGAGCTGAGCCTGAACTCGTGGGCGGTGGAGGACGCGATCGCCGAGGCCGAGCGCACGAAGGCCGTCGTCTACCGGACCCACACCTTCTTCACGGTGTACGGCGTCACCACCAGGGAGCCTGCCGATGAGACACAGTCGATGCTCGACATCCACCGCATCTCCGGGTTCGTGCTGCCGCGGGGGCTGATCACGGTACGGCTGTCACCACACTTCGACATCGACGCAGTCTCGCAGCGGTTCGACGAGCTCGGCGGCGAGGAGTACGGCGTGGGGGCGTTGGTGCACGGCCTGCTCGACGTCGTGGTCGACGGACACTTCGAGGCGGTGCAGGCACTGGACGAGAACATCGAGTCCATCGAGGACGACCTGTTCGAGAACAATCAACGGAAGGGCCTGCAGCGCAAGACGTTCCGCCTGCGCAAGGATCTCGTCGAACTGCGGCGGGTGGTGTTGCCAATGCGTGAGGTGGTCAGCTCCATTCAGCACCGCAGGCTCGACGCGAAGACAGCGCCGGAACTGGATCCGCTGTATTCGGACCTCTACGACCATGTGCTGCGGGTGTCGGAGTGGACGGAGTCGTTACGGGACATGGTGACAACGATCTTCGAGACGAACCTGTCGCTGCAGGACGCGCGGCTGAACACGGTGATGAAGAAGCTGACCGGTTGGGCGGCGATCATCGCGGTGCCGACCGCGATCACCGGGTTCTACGGGCAGAATGTCGAGTATCCCGGAATCAACACCGTGGGCGGTTTCGTGACCAGCACGTCGATCATCGTGCTGATGGTGATCGCGCTATACTGGATGTTCCGGCGACGAGACTGGTTGTAGCGCAGCGGTAGTCGTCATCGGCATTGAGGGTGAGGACACCGACGAGATCGCCCGCCGACTCGTAGTAGACCGTGAACCCGTTATGGTGGTCGATGAGCCGGCTGTGCTGGTAGCCGATGCCCCAGCCGCAGTACTTCAGCGTGGATTCGCCGATGGTGCAAGCGAATCCGGGCACCTTATCCCAGGCGGCTCTGCGCCCCGCCGCGGACAGCCCGGCGACGAGGCCCTGCTGGGCGGCGTCGCGCCAGTGCTCGGCGGGGATGCGCCGGCCGGCGGTGACGTTGTAGGCGAGCGCGACATCGCCTGCGGCGTAGACGTTGAGCGCCGAGGTATGCATGTGCTCGTCGACGACGATCCGGTTGTCCTGGGTGTCGAGGCCGGCGGCTTCGGCGAGGTGCGGATCGGGGCGCACACCGGTGGCGGAGACGACGAGGTCGCCGTCGAGCGTGGCGCCGCTGTCGAGGTGGACATGAGTGTCGTCGATGTCGGTCACAGTCGTCGACCCGACGAAGCGAACACCGTTGTTGGACAGGATCTTTGCGACGCGCTCGCCGACCTCGTCGCCGAACCGTCGCTGCAGGGGCACGGGCTCGGCGGCGACCATGGTGGTAGGCACGCCGCGACTGGCGAGACAGGCGGCCGCCTCGCAGCCGATCAGCCCGCCGCCGATCACAACGGCGGAGTCGGCGCTGCGGGCGGCCATCCGCAGGATGACGGCGTCGGCGAAAGAGCGCAGGGTGAGCGCGGCCTCGGCGCCGGGGAAGTGCAGCCAGACGGGGTTGGCACCGCAGGCCAGCACGAGGTGCCAGTAGGGATAGTGGCGGCCGCCGGCGGTGACCACCTCCTGGTGGGCGAGGTCGATGTGGTCGACGGTGATGCCGCGCAGCAAGTCAACGTTGTGGCGGACGAACCAGCCGGGGCTGTGCAAGTCAAGCTTGGCCTCGCGGCCACACAGGTAGGCCTTGCTCAGCGGGGGCTTCGCGTAGGGCAGGGCGGGATCGGTGCTCAGGATCCGCACGGGGATGTGGGGGTGCTTGCTGCGGAACGTTTCCGCTGCGCTCAACCCTGCAGGACCGCTGCCGATGGCGATGAAGCCCGGTGCCACCACACTTCTTGGGTACCACTTCGGAGGGTCGAACGTGGCCCTCGTCAGCGATTCGTCACATTTGCTGAGCACCGACGGACCGGAGGACGCGTGTTACATGGAGTTCGCCGACTGGTGAGGCGGCGACGGTAGGTTGACCCGCCGTGACCCCGACGGTGGCGCTTCCGGCGCTGATGGACCCGATGTACTGGCTGGGCGATGGCGGGGACACCTTGCTGTTCACTGCCAGAGTGATTGCGGCGCAGGCGAATAAGCCCGTCGACATCTGGACGCTCGCGGATACTTCCTCGGCAATATCCCGTTCGTTTCGCGGCACATCGAGATCGTGGTGGTGATCGCCGTGGCGTCGGCGGTGCCCGTAATCGCCTCGGCGGCAGCTGTATTCATCCGCCGGCGTCGGGCGAGAGGCCCACCCGTCGAGCATGCGACGGCCGTGGCTCCGGGCCAGTAGGCCGCTGACTTCGAGACGAGCGCGGTCCTGTGTGGGACCATCTGCGCATGGAGCCACAGGACGACCCCGAGGCGCGGATCAGGGCGCTCGAGCAACCGCTCGCCGATAACGCACGGGCGATTGAACTGGGAACGACGCCGTACAGCAGCGGCGGCGACGCCTACCTCCGCCCGCCGATGCCGCCGATGCCGCCACCCGTGTCGGGGCCCCGCCCGCCACGGAAGGTGTCGGCAGGTATTCCGTGGGTGGTGCTCGGGATCGGTGCCGTCGTGTTCATGGCCGTCGCGGCGGCGGTCGGGTTCTACATCGTGAACAAGTGGACGCCGGAATTCCCCAGTATCAGCGTGCCGAGTTTCCCGAGTGTTCCCAGCATCCCGACCGCCCAGCCGAAGACTCCGGGTGGCGGACCGGCGAACACGGTGACAAACGCACCGCCGGGTGGGCAGCTCAGCGTCGCGGGTATCAACGAGAACAAGACGATCGCGTGCAACGACAACCATGTGAGCGTCGACGGCATCGCCAACACCGTGACGATCACCGGCCACTGCGCGACGGTCACGGTGTCGGGCATGCAGAACAAGGTCACCCTCGATGCGTCCGACCAGATCAACGCATCAGGCTTCGACAATGTGGTCATCTACCACTCCGGCGAACCGGACGTCATTAACGGCGGATCCAACGTCGTCCAGCAGGGCTGAGGGCCTCGCACTCGGTTCGCTCGTCCGGATAGGCGAGCGTGAACACGGTGCGTTCGTCGGCGAGCGATGCTGTCGGCACGAGAAGCACCTCCACTGTAGGGGCCAGCCCCCGCAGCGGGCAGCTGAGCGTGTTCGCGCGCTGTACCCGCGTAGGGCCATTCGTCAGATTGCCCCCGTAGTGAGCGACAATTCGCGCGGATCTGCTGGCGGCCTACCAGAACGACGTGGCCAAGGCTCGTCATCGCTGCGATGACGTAGAAGTCGGTGTCCTGATGGATGATTCGTACGCCGTGGCGGATCGCTACCGCTGCTATCAAGCAGTCGTTGAGACTGCGAATGGTTCGACCGGCGCGTCGAGGCCCACGACTCCGGGCAGAATCTTCATGGCCACGGGCTCGCACGTCGCGACCTGGTCCGCCTCCTCCGAGAGCAATCGTCGCACTTCGACTGCGGCGGCGGACCCGTTGCGCGGAAATACTCGATCCACGCGGAAGTGTCGATCAGAATCGCGCGAACACGTCTGGCTTCTCGCGCCGCAGCGTGTCGAGATCGCCATCCCACCCGACACCTCCGAGCCCCAAACGAAACTCCCTGGTGAGCGGCACACCGACGAGCCGCCGAAGGGCGAGGTCGACGGCCTCCACCCGACAAGACGTCTCGCGTCTGATCTCCGAGATCAAACGACTACGAAACGACTCGACCGCACCACCACCTAAAGAGGCCAAATCGCCTTCCACGACAAGCCTGATAGGAGATGCTGAGAGAAGAGGCTCTCGTGATGCGGCAGTGTGCTCTCACGTGGTTACGAGCGTCGGCGGTGGTGACGCTCGTCGGGGTTGTCGCGCTGCAGGGGCCGGGTCACGTCGGCGCCGCGCCGGGAGCGACGGTCACCATCACGGTCACGGCCGTCGCTGCGAATGGTGAGCCGGTCAATGGGTATCAGGTGGCGAATCGGCAGGGTTCGCCGAATCTGTCGGGGTGCCCAAGTCCGTCGCCGGCGGCGGTGGGCGACGACATCTACTCGTGCGAGCCCGCGCAGGCTGCGGCCGAAGTGTGCTGGCCGGCGCCTGCGTCGGTGTTGTGCCTCATGGACCCGTGGAGCAAGGCGCTTCGCCGATTCGCCGCGCCCGGCGCACTGCCGGCAGTGGACCCGCCGGCGACGCCGATGCCGTTCGCGCTGCTGCTCGATGACGGCACGCGGTGCATCCTGCCGAACGGAATCGACTGGGGAGCGCGAGCCGACGACATGGTGCCCGCGTACGGCTGCAACCCGGGCAAGACGTCGGTCGGAGTCCTCATCGCTCCGGGCGACGATCCGGTGTCGGCCATCGATCGGTCGCTGCCGGTCTGGGTGGTACGAGTCGGAGAACTGGGCCCGCGTGACACCCCGTTTGAGTCGCCGCGACGGCATGCGGTGACGACGGTGTGGTTCGCGGGGAATTGAGCTCGAAGCGGCCCTTTGTCGCGCACAGGCGGCCAAATGCCAACACCTTCCAGCGAGGCACCGAAACAGGTCGGGCGGCCCCGCGGACCGGGTAGCACGGAAATACTCGATCCTCGCCGGCGATTGCACTCGGCTGATCGCTCGATATCAGGTCACTGTGGGAATCAGTACGGCGATGTCGCTGTGCAGGTGTGCCAGGCCGCTATCGAGAGTCGCCAACTGGCCGTCGCGGCTTCGTGCGAGCTGAGCGAGGTAGGCATCGGTCACCTGTCGATGACCGACGACACCTCCAAATTCCACATCAGCGAAAGAGACACTGTCAGACCAGAACTCGTGCCGGTCCGCACTCTCGACTGCGCTGACGACATCGCGCGCAGCCACTGCCGGCTGCCCGGCCCGCAGCAGGAATCGAACGAGACTTCCCTGCGTGATCGGGCACGTCGCAAATGCCGCGTCGGATGCCGATAGCCATTCCACTGCGGCATCGTGATGCACATGCTCGGCGACCACCAGTGCGATGAGTACGTTCGCGTCGAGCAACGCCGTCACTCCTCATCCTCCAGGGACCGCACATCCTCGGAGGTCACGATTGTCCCGACACTCACAAGGGGCAACCCCGTTCGAGGATCGGTTGAGAGGGGCGTGGACCTCCCGGCCCCCAGGCCCCGTCGCATCAGGTCGGCAACAGTCTCGCTCAACGTACGGTGGGTGTCGCGCGCGATCGCCTGCGCCTGTTTGTGCAGGTCATCTGGGAGATCAATGGTGGTGCGCACACTGCATTTTAGCATCAGTGCATCATGATGCGGCGATGCGCACATCACGCTGGCTCCGCACGGGCCGCCTTTGTCGCGCATAGGTGGGCAACTGCCGATGTCACCTCCTCGCGCTATGGTCAGACTGAAAGGGGAGGAAATCGAACGTGAGTGAGCAAACCTCGACACCGAAACTGACCGGCCAGTTTTCGAAGGCGCTGGTGTACGCCGAGCTGAAGCACCACAACCAGGTGCGCAAGGGCGGCGACATTCCGTACGTCGGACATCTGCTCGCGGTGGCCGGGCTGGTGATCAATGACGGCGGCTCCGAGGTACAGGCCATTGCGGCGCTGCTCCACGACGCCGTCGAAGATGCCGGCGGACCCGCGACGCACGACGAGATCGAGAAGAACTTCGGCGAGGATGTCGCGCGCATCGTCGAGCAGTGCAGCGATACCGATAAGGAACCGAAGCCACCGTGGCGGGAGCGCAAGCAGAAGTACATCGATCACCTCGCCGACGTTGGCGAGGACACGATCCTGGTGTCTGTGGCCGACAAGCTCGATAACGCGCGGTCGATGCTGCGCGATTACCACACGCACGGACCGGCGCTGTGGCAGCGCTTCACCGTCAAGGACCCGCACGACCACCTCTGGTATTACGGCGAGCTGCTCAAGGCTTACCGCAGCCGCGGGTGCGCCAGCTGGATGGTCGACGAACTCGGCCGCGTGGTCGATGAGTTGACGCGTCTTGTCGAAAGTGGCGACAGGATCGTCCTGGTCTGACCCTCGATGGCGCTTCATCTCCACCGCGCTGAGCGCACCGATCTCCTCGCCGACTGCCTCGGCCAACTGCTGTCCACTCCCCTGCCGGACCCGTTCGCCGAGGAACTGGTCATCGTGCCCACCAAGGGTGTCGAGCGCTGGCTGAGTCAGCGGCTCAGCCACATCCTCGGCCGCGGCGATGCCCAGGACGGCATCTGCGCCGGGATCGCATTTCGCAATCCGCACTCCCTTATCGCCGAGATAACCGGCACCACCGACGGCGACCCATGGTCGCCCGACGCCATGGTGTGGCCGCTGCTCGAGGTGATCGATGACAGCTGCAAAGAGACCTGGTGCCGAACCCTGGCGATGCATCTTGGTCACTTCGAAGCGGGCGACGAGAAGGAGCTGCGCCAAGGACGCCGCTATGCGGTGGCGCGTCGGCTCGCCGGTCTCTTCGCGTCCTACGCCCGGCAGCGGCCGCAGCTGCTGATCGACTGGGAACGTGACGTCGTCGGCGATATCGATTCCGACCTCGAATGGCAGCCACCTCTTTGGCGCGCCCTGCTCGACCGGGTCGACGCCGACCCACCTCGTGTTCGGCACGCCAAAACACTTGCGCGGCTGCAGGAATCACCGATCGATCTGCCGGAACGCCTGTCACTGTTCGGGCACACCCGGCTGCCGTCCACCGAGGTCGAGCTCCTCAATGCCCTCGCCACCCACCACGACCTCCACCTCTGGCTACCGCATCCCAGCGACGATTTGTGGCAGACGCTCGCCGGCGAGCACGGCCCGATCCCCCGCCGCGACGACACCAGCCACCGCCATGTCGGCCACCCACTGCTGGCCACCCTCGGCCGCGACTTGCGTGAGCTACAGCGCAGCCTGCCTGCGGAGCCGCACACCGACGAATACCTCAGTGGCCGTGAACATCCCGACACTCTGCTCGGCTGGCTGCAGTCCGACATCGCCGCCAACGCCATCCGTCAGAACGACCGGGCGCTGCGCGAAGACGACCGCTCCATCCAGGTGCACAGCTGCCACGGCCCGGCCCGCCAGATCGACGTACTCAGAGAGGTTCTGCTCGGCCTGCTCGCCGACGACCCAACGCTGGAACCGCGCGACATTCTGGTGATGTGCCCGGACATCGAGACCTACGCACCGCTGATCAACGCGGACTTCGGGCTCGGCGACGTCGTGCGCGGCGCGCATCCGGCGCATCGCTTGCGGGTGCGGTTGGCGGACCGCTCGCTCATCCAGACCAACCCGCTTCTCGGCGTCGCCAGCCAACTGCTGAGCCTGGCGGGCAGCCGGGTCACCGCCAGCGAGGTGCTCAACCTCGCGCAGGCCGCTGCCGTGCGGTCGCGGTTCGGCTTCACCGACGACGACCTCGAAAGCATCACCCGCTGGGTGCGCCAGGCGAACATCCGCTGGGGCTTCGACCAGGAGCACCGCAAGCCGTTCGGCGTCGACTTCGTCCACAACACTTGGCGTTTCGGTATCGACAGGGTGCTGGCCGGTGTCGCGCTGTCGGACGACTCGCACGCATGGATCGGCTCGACACTGCCGCTCGACGACGTCAGCAGCAACCGCGTCGAGCTGGCGGGCAAGCTCGCCGAATACGTCTACCGGCTGCAGCGGACGGTCGACTCGCTCAACGGCGCACGGCCGCTGCGCGATTGGCTCACCGCACTGGCCGACGGCATCGGCCTACTGGCCCGCGTCGACGACAACGACGCGTGGCAGACCAGCCAGATGCAACGCGAATTCGCCGAGGTGCTCGCGACGGCAGGCCCGCGCGACGACACGATCATGCGGCTGCCCGACATTCGCGCGCTCCTGGGCCGTCACCTCGCCGGGCGGCCCACCCGGGCCAACTTTCGCACCGGCACGCTGACCGTGTGCACGATGGTGCCGATGCGCTCGGTGCCGCACCGAGTGGTGTGCCTGGTCGGCCTCGATGACGGCGTGTTCCCGCGGCTGGGCATCGTCGACGGCGACGACGTGCTCGCCCGCAACCCGATGACGGGTGAACGCGATATCCGTTCCGAGGACAGGCAACTGCTGCTGGACGCGATCGGCGCTGCGACCGAGAAACTCGTCTTCACCTACACCGGCGCCAACGAGTATTCGGGCCAGGACCGGCCACCGGCCGTGCCGCTTGCCGAACTGCTGGACACCCTGGACATGACCACGAGCCAGAAGGTCCGGGACCGACTAGTCATCAAACACCCGTTGCAGCCCTTCGATATTCGCAATGTCATCCCAGGAAAGCTCGTCCCCGGCACGCCGTTCACGTTCGACCCGACCGTGCTGCGGGCGGCGCGTGCCAGCACCGGAGAGCGCAAGGAACAACCGGCGTTCATCTCCGGGCCGCTCCCGCCGGTTCCCGCCGACGACGTCGTACTCGAAGATCTCGTCGCGTTCTTCAGAGACCCGGTGAAGGGTTTCTTCCGCGCACTCGACTACACGCTGCCGTGGGACGTCGACGGCGTCGAGGACGCCATGCCCATCGATATCAACGCGCTCGAGGAGTGGACCGTCGGCGACCGGATGCTCGGCGACATGCTGCGCGGCATGACGCCCGACGAAGCCCGCCAGGCGGAGTGGCGCCGCGGCATGCTGCCACCGGGTCAGCTCGGCTGGCGCAAGGCCACTGAGATCAAGGATCAGGCCGCGTTGCTCGCCACCGCCGCACTGCGCTACCGCAATGCCGATCCGCACGCCTACGACGTCGACATCGACCTCGGCGCAGGGCGGCGGTTGACAGGCACGGTGTCGCCGGTGTTCGGCGACCGGCTCGTGTCGGTGACGTACTCAAAGCTCGACGGCAAGCACCTGCTCGAGTCGTGGATTCCGTTGCTGGCCTTGCTCGCCCGTGATCCCGCCATCGACTGGCACGTGGTGTGCATTGGAAGGCAGAAGAAGGGCACCACCCCGCGGGAGGAGGGGCTGGGACGTCCCGATGTGGACGCGGCCGGGGTGCTGCGTGAGCTCGTGGCTGTGTACGACGCGGGACGCCGCGAGCCGATTCCGTTGCCCATCAAGACGTCCTACGCCTGGGCCGTGGCGCGTCATTCCGGCGACATCCCCGAACAGGCGGCCAGGTATCGGTGGAAGTCAAGCGACCGCTACCCGGCCGAGGACCAGGCGCCGGCGCACGTGCGGGCGTGGGGCCGCGGTGCCGCCCTGGAGGACCTCGTCGCTGCGGGCTTGGACACCTACTCCGCCCGTGTGTGGTTGCCGATGCTGCGTGCCGAGAGGTCAACGGGGTGATGGATCGCTTCGATCTGCTGGGCCCACTGCCCGCCGAGAACTCGACCACCGTGCTGGAGGCCAGCGCCGGGACCGGCAAGACGTTCGCGTTGGCGGGGCTGGTGACGCGGTACGTCGCCGAGGGCGCGGCGACGCTGGACCAAATGCTGCTCATCACGTTCGGCCGCGCCGCGAGCCAGGAGCTGCGGGAGCGGGTCCGCGATCAGATCGTCCACGCGCTCAAGGCTTTCGACGACTCATCCTTGATCGGCGACAACCAAGTGGTCCGGCACCTACTCAAAGGGTCCGCGGACCTGCGCGCGACGCGTCAGCGGAACCTGCGGGACGCACTGGCGAGCTTCGACGCGGCGACGATCGCGACCACCCACCAGTTCTGCCAGCTTGTGCTGAAATCGTTGGGGGTGGCCGGTGACAGCGACGCCGGTGTCACGTTGGTCGAGAGCCTCGAGGACCTGGTGACCGAGATCGTCGACGACCTTTACCTGGCCCACTTCGGGCAGCAGCGCGACGATCCCGTCCTCATCTACAAGGACGCGCTGCGGCTGGCACGGGAAGTGGTGAACCATCCGTCGACGGAGCTGCGGCCGCTCGACCCCGGACCGGACTCACGAGCTGCGGTCTGCATCGATTTTGCGAAAGACGTTCTTGCTGAACTGGACACACGCAAGCGAAGACTTGGGATCCTCGGTTACGACGATCTACTGATCCGGCTGGCCGACGCGCTGGCGGCCGACGACTCCCCCGCCCAAATCCGTATGCACCGACGCTGGCCGATCGTGATGGTCGACGAGTTCCAGGACACCGATCCCGTGCAGTGGCAGGTCATCGACCGCGCGTTCAGCGGCCGCTCCACGGTGATCCTCATCGGCGATCCGAAACAGGCGATCTACGCGTTCCGCGGCGGCGACATCGTCACCTATCTGAAGGCGGCGGAGACGGCGGGCGACAAGCAGACCCTCGGCACGAACTGGCGCAGCGACGGCGCGCTCGTCGAGCGCCTGCAGGTGGTGCTAAGAGGCGCCGAACTCGGCGACCCGCGGATCGTTGTGCACGACGTCGATGCGTATCACCAAGGCAGCCGGCTAGCGAATGCGCCGAGGACCGATCCGTTCCGGCTGCGGGTGGTCAAGCGGGAAACGTTCGGCCGCAGCGGCATTCAGAACCTCGCCATCGACGATCTGCGCGGGCACATCGGCAGGGACCTCGCAGCGGACATCCGAGCTCTGCTGGCCAGCGATGCCACGTTCGACGGCAGGCCTCTGCAGGCCCGCGACGTCGCGGTGATCGTGGAAAGCCACAAGGACGCCCGTGCCTGCCACCGTGCGCTCGGCGATGCCGGCGTGCCGTCGGTGTACACCGGTGACTCGGACGTGTTCGGTTCGGAGGCCGCCGAGGATTGGCTGGCGCTGTTGGAGGCGTTCGACCAGCCGCACCGCTCGGGCGTGGTGCGCGCCGCAGCGGCAACGATGTTCTTCGGCGAGACGGCCGAATCCCTGGCGGCGGGTGGTGACGAGCTGACCGACCGCGTCGCCGAGACTCTGCGCGAGTGGGCCGGTCATGCGCGGGAGCGCGGTGTCGCCGCGATCTTCGAGGCCGCGCAGCTGAGCGGCATGGGCGATCGTGTGCTGTCGTGGCAAGGCGGCGAACGGCACATGACCGACCTGGCCCACATGACGCAACTGCTGCAAGAAGCCGCGCACCGCGAGCACTACAACCTGCCCGCGCTTCGCGACTGGCTGAGGACCCAACGCGAAGAGCGCAGTGGCGCAACGGAACGCAACCGCCGGCTGGACAGTGACGCGGCGGCCGTGCAGATCATGACGGTGTGGGTGAGCAAGGGTCTGCAGTATCCGGTGGTGTACCTGCCGTTCGCGTTCAATCGCAATGTCCAGGAACGCGAACTGGTGCTGTTCCACGACGGCGATACGCGATGCCTGCATGTCGGCGGAAAGGACAGCCGGGACTACGACTCCGTCGCGGCGCAGGGCCGCAAGGAGGCGGCCAGCGACGACAGTCGGTTGACCTATGTCGCGATGACGCGCGCGCAGGCGCAGGTGGTCGCGTGGTGGTCGCCGGCCTACGACGAGCCCAACGGCGGGTTGTCGCGGCTGCTGCGGGGCCGCGAGCCGGGCGAGACGACGGTGCCCGATCGCTGTGTGCCCGCGAAGATCTCGGACGACGACGCGATGGCGCGGCTACGGAAGTGGGAGACCGCGGGCGGGCCGGTGATCGAGGAGTCCGTCATGGCACCGCCGGCTGCGGTTGCTGACCACGCCGAGGTCGTCGAGTTCTCCGCGCGACATTTCCACCGCGCGATCGACACCACGTGGCGGCGCACGTCGTACTCGGGTCTGATTCGGGCCGCCGAACCGAGCGGAGTCAGCAGCGAGCCGGAGATCGTTGAGCTGGACGACGAGGTCGCCGAAATCCCATTGGTTCAGCGGGTATCGGGATCAGCCGTGCCGTCGCCTATGGCGGATCTGCCGACGGGCGCCAAGTTCGGGACGTTGGTACACGCGGTATTGGAGACTGCAGACCCGTTCGCGGCTGATCTGGCCGCCGAGTTGGAGTCGCAGATCGCAGAGCACTCGGTGTGGTGGCCGGTGGACGTCGAGCCGTCGCAGTTGGCGGCGGCGATGGTGCCGATGCACGACACCCCGTTGGGTCCGTTGGCGGATGGCGTCACATTGCGGCAGATCGGCTTGCCGGATCGGTTGCGGGAGATGGACTTCGAGCTTCCGCTTGCGGGCGGCGACCTCCGCGCCGCCGCACCGGACATCCGGCTCGCCGATGTGGGTGTGCTGCTGCGCGAGCACCTGCCGGCCGACGACGAATTGGCGACCTATGCAGACCGGTTGACGGGTGACGCGTTGGGCAATCAGTCTTTGCGCGGGTATCTGAGCGGCTCGGTCGACGCCGTGCTGCGGGTCGGCGGGCGCTATCTGGTGGTCGACTACAAAACGAACTGGCTCGGGGACGGCGACCGCCCACTGACGTCGGCGGATTACGACCGGGCGCGAATGACAGAAGCGATGCTGCACTCCGACTATCCGCTGCAGGCGCTGCTGTACTCCGTTGTGCTGCATCGGTTTCTGCGCTGGCGACAACGCGATTACGAGCCGTCGCAGCATCTGGGCGGCGTGTTGTATCTGTTTCTGCGGGGCATGTGCGGGGTCGACACTCCGGTGGTCGACGGACACCCGGCCGGGGTGTTCAGCTGGGATCCGCCGGCGTCGTTGGTGGTGGCGTTGTCGGATCTGCTCGATGCGGGGAGGGCAGCGGCATGACGGTCGAACTCGACGCGGCGACGTGGCAGGTCCCGCTCGGGGCGGTCGGCCTGCTGCGGACATTCGTGGATGCAAGCGTGATCGAGACGGCGGATGTGCAGGTGGCACAACGGCTCACCGCGCTGCGCGGAGATACCGACGAGCGGGTGGCGTTGGCTGTCGCGTTGGTCGTCCGGGCGTTGCGCGGCGGATCGGTGTGTGTGGATCTGCGTTCAGCCGAGCAGCAGGTCGAAATCGCCGGTCTCGCCGCGGCGGTGACGGCCAGCCCACTACTGACCGAGCCGCCGATACTGCGGCTGAACGGGGATCTGCTTTACCTGGACCGGTACTGGCTTGAGGAGCAGCAGGTCTGTGACGACGTGTTGACGATGATGGCGGTGACGCCGCGGGGCGCGGTGCCCGACACCGGGAGGCTGTTTCCAACCGGGTATGAGGAGCAGCGGGCTGCGGCGGAAGTCTCGCTTTCGCAGGGATTGACGGTATTGACGGGTGGCCCAGGGACCGGCAAGACGACGACGGTGGCGAGGCTGCTGGCGCTACTGGTCGAGCAGGCGACGATGACCGGGAACGCCCGATTGCGCATCGCGCTCGCGGCGCCGACGGGCAAGGCCGCGGCACGGCTGCAGGAGGCGGTGCAGCTGGAGGTCGCCAGGCTCGAGCCGGCGGATCAGCAGGCGCTGGTCGGGTTGCACGCGACCACGTTGCATCGGCTGTTGGGCAGCAGGCCGGATACGTCGGCGAGGTTCCGGCACCATCGCGGTAACCGGTTGCCGCACGACGTGATCGTGGTCGACGAAGCGTCGATGGTGTCGCTGACGATGATGGCCAGGCTGCTGGAGGCGGTGCGCCCGCAGACGCGCCTCGTGTTGGTCGGCGATGCGGATCAGTTGGCGTCGGTCGAGGCCGGTGCGGTGCTGGCAGATCTCGTCGACGGCTTGGGTGAGGCGAAGATCGCGGCGTTGAAGACATCGCATCGGTTCGGAGAGTCAATCGGCGAGTTGGCGACCGCGATTCGGGTAGGCGACGCCGACCGAGTGGTCGAGGTGCTCCGCGTCGGCGGTGAACACATCGAATGGATCGAAGCGGCCGATCCGCGGGAACAATTGCGCAATGTGCTTGTGCCCCATGCGCTTGCGCTGAGAACTGCCGCGATTCTCGGCGACGGCGGGGTGGCGCTGGCGACGCTCGACGAGCACCGACTGCTGTGTGCGCATCGACGCGGCCCCTTCGGGGTGCAGCACTGGAACCGTCAGGTCGAGCGGTGGTTGACAGAAGCGACGGGCGAGCCGATCTGGTCGTCGTGGTACGCGGGGCGTCCAGTCCTGGTGACGGCCAACGACTACGGGCTGGGCCTGTACAACGGCGACACGGGTGTGACAGTGGTCGAGGACGGGACGCTGAGGGCGGTCGTCGGAGGTGCCGGCGAGACGCTGACGTTTGCGACGAGCCGGCTGGCCGACGTGGAGACCATGCATGCGATGACTATCCACAAGAGCCAGGGCAGCCAGGCCGACGAGGTGACGGTGCTGCTGCCGCCGGAGGACTCACGGCTGCTCACGCGGGAGCTGTTCTACACGGCGGTGACCCGCGCGAAGAAGCGCGTGCGAGCGGTCGGGTCGGAACCGGCGTTGCGGGCGGCCGTCGAACGCCGCGCGGTGCGGGCGTCCGGGCTGGCAGGACGATTACGCGGGGGCGCGTGACGTTGGAAATTCCGTCGTCGAATGCGCGTGGACGAACGATGGACGCGGTACGGTCTAACCGGTTGATACTCCAGCCTCGCGGAAACGTCACGGCGGCGATATGATCCCCGCCGAGAGGGCCTGAACCCCGACGTCAGCCGACGATTCACGGGTGTGCTTTCGGGCTGGGGGGTTCGGTGCCTGCACGTTTAGAGTTGGTAACGACCTGGGCACACGTTGGCGCGCTGCGGTGGCCAATCCCCGTGCGGTCTGTACAGTCAGTGGGTCCGACATGCACGGTATGTCGCTCCGCCCGGAGCGACAGAACATCTGGGGTGAACAATAAGGAGTCACGTGCCTCCGCACTCATCGTCGGCCCCCGAGAGGGCCGGGCGACGGTCGAACCCCAGCGGCTCCCGAAATTCCTGGCGCGCTATCAAATTCGCGCCGGGTTACCGACACAACGAATGCGCGGGGTAATTGCGCCAAAACCATAAGGGTGTTTTGTGAGCCGATTTACCGAGACCATGTACAGCAACGCCCAGTGGAGTGTCAAGGGCATGGTGACCGGCGAGCCGGATGCCCCCGTCCGGCATACCTGGGCGGAGGTGCACGAGCGGGCTCGCCGGGTCGCGGGTGGCCTGGCCGCGGCGGGCATCGGACACGGTGACGCCGTCGCGGTGCTGGCAGGCGCCCCGGTCGAGATCGCGCCGACCGCCCAGGGAATCTGGATGCGCGGCGCCAGCCTGACCATGTTGCATCAGCCCACACCCCGCACCGACCTGGTGCGATGGGCCGATGAGACCACAGGCGTCATCAACATGATCTCGGCGAAAGCCGTCGTCATCTCCGACCCGTTCATGGCCGCCGCGCCGGTGCTGTCGGGGCTCGGTATGACGGTGCTGACCGTCGAGGCGCTCCTCGCGAACGCCCCGATCGGGCCCGTCGACACCTGCGACGACGACGTGGCGCTGATGCAGCTGACATCAGGCTCGACGGGATCGCCCAAGGCCGTTCAGATCACGCACTCCAACATCGTCGCCAACGCCGCGGCGATGATGGTCGGCTGCAACTTCGACTTGGGCACCGACGTGATCGTCAGCTGGCTGCCGTGCTTCCACGACATGGGCATGACGGGCTACCTGACGGTGCCGATGTACATCGGCGCGGAGCTGGTGAAGGTCACGCCGATGGACTTCCTGCGCGATACGTTGTTGTGGGCCAAGCTGATTGACAAATACAAGGGCACCATGACGGCCGCGCCGAACTTCGCCTACAACCTGTTCGCCAAGCGGTTGCGCAGGCAGGCCACGCCCGGGGAGTTCGACCTGTCCTCGCTGCGGTGGGCGCTCTCGGGCGCCGAGCAGGTAGACCCGGTCGACGTCGAGGACCTCTGCGACGCGGGGGCGCCGTTCGGGTTGAGGCCCGAGGCGATCATCCCCGCCTACGGCATGGCCGAGACGACGGTGGCCGTGTCGTTCTCCGAGTGCGGCGGGGGCATGGTCGTCGACGAAGTCGACGCCGACCTGTTGGCCGTCCTGCACCGCGCGGTCCCGGCCACCAGGGGCCACACCCGGCGACTGGTCTCCCTCGGTCGACCACTGCAGGGCCTGGAGCTGCGCGTCGTCGACGAGGACGGCTCAGTGCTGCCGGCGCGCGGCGTCGGCGTCATCGAGGTGCGCGGTGAACCGGTGACCAGGGGCTACACCACGGTGGCCGGGTTCATCGGGGCGCAGGACGAGCGGGGCTGGTACGACACCGGCGACCTGGGCTATCTCACCGAGACGGGCAATGTGGTGGTTTGCGGGCGCCTCAAGGACGTCATCATCATGGCCGGGCGCAACATCTACCCGACCGACATCGAACGTGCCGCCTGCCGCGTCGCCGGGGTGCGCCCGGGGTGTGCTGTCGCGGTGCGGCTGGACGCCGGGCTGTCGCGGGAGACGTTCGCGGTGGCGGTGGAGTGCAGGGAGTTCGCGAATCAACGGCAGGTGCGCCGTGTCGAGCGGCAGGTCGCGCATGAGGTGTTCGCCGAGGTCGACGTGCGGCCCCGCAATGTGGTGGTGCTCGAGCCGGGCATGATCCCGAAGACGCCATCGGGCAAGCTACGGCGCGCGCACGCGTTGTCGCTCGTGAACTGATATCGACGCCGCGCGGCGAGTAGATTCGTCACGCAGGATGGCTGATTACGACGCGCAGCCAGGTCGGGTATCGGCACCGCAGCCAGATCTGTCTGCCACACAACGCGAGGCGGACGAGGTCGACCTGTATGCCGGGCTGAGAGGCGTGGCGGGGCTGGTGGCCGGCGCCCGAGGGGTAGTCGATCTGCTCGGCGACGTGGCGGAGTTCGCGGCCCGAGCGATCCCCGGCGCCGACGGCGCCGGCATCGCTTTGTTGGACCGGCACGAGGGCACGCCGCGCATTGAGACGTGGGCAGCCACGGCGGAATTCGTTTACGACATCGAAACCGTCCAATACGACGAGCTCAACGAGGGGCCGTGCGTCACGTGCATGCAGTCGGGGCGGCCGACGGTCAGCGGATCGCTGGGCAGTGACAGCCGGTGGCCGCATTACGGCGGGCGGGTCGCCCGGATGGCGGTGCATTCGGCACTGTCGCTGCCGCTGATCGTGGGTGATCGGGTGATCGGCGCGATCAATACCTACGCCCGCAGCCGCGACGCGTTCGGCGAGCACGCCGTGCAGTTGGGTACGCAGTTCGCCGGGCCGGCGGCGGTGTCGGTGTACAACGGCCAGCTGCTCGACCATGCCCAGGAGCGGACGGCACAGTTGCAGCGCGCGCTGGGCAACCGTGCGGTGATCGACCAGGCGATCGGGATCATCCGCAGCCGATCCGGTGCGAGCGCGGAGGAAGCGTTCGACCGGCTGACGCGGCTGAGCCAGACGGAGAACATCAAGCTGCACATCGTGGCGCAGCGGCTGGTAGACGAGGCTGTCCGTCGCGCACGAGCGCGACATCGCCCCTAACGTGTTGGCGGCGTGGCGAATTCGGAGATGGCGGCGATCAGTACCGGGCGGGAGCGCCGATCTGTCATCAGGCGTCGGGCGACGTCGGTGAGGTGTTCGCCGTTTACGCGCGCGTAGGACCGGAGCAGGGTGAAGGCGTCCTCCACTGACACGTCGAGGGTTTCGCGCAGGAAGCCCTTGGCCTGTTCGACGATGACGCGGCTGGCCAGCGCGGCGCGCAGTTGGGGCATGACGGTCGACGGGGTGGGCGCGTGCTCCTGCAGGATTGCGACGCAGGCGATGTGCGCGAGGGTCTGCGCAACGAGGCGGTCGGCCTCGTTGAGTTCGCCGGCGTCGGTACCGAAGAGATTCAAAGCGCCCAACACGATGCCGGCCGCGCGCATCGGGACGGCGTGCACGGAGGCGAAGCCGGCGTCGAGCGCGGCGGGGACGAACCGGGGCCAGCGCTGCGTGGCGGCGTTAAGGTCGGCAACCGAGATGGGTTGGCCGGTGGCGTAGCAGTCGACGCAGGGGCCCTCGTCGGACTGTAACTGGAATAGTTCCAATTCGCCGGCCTCCTCGGTGGTGGCGGCCAGCAGGCGCAGCTGGTCGAGCGGGTCGGCGAGCAGGAACGCCGCGGATGCGATGTCGAGCAGCTGGGCGCAGCGCTCGGTGAGTTCGGTCAGCAGGTCGACCACGTCGAAGTCGACGAGCAGGGTGTCGACGAGGGAGACCACCGCGTCCAGCACGCGGGTTTCACGAGGGGTTTCAGTCACTCCGCCCTCCATTGTGGTGTTGCGGTAAGTACGCGCATCAGTCGGCCTCGAGTCGGAGTCGGCGGTCGAGGATGTCGCGCGCGACGTCGGTGGCGCTGCGGCCGGTCGAGTAGGCGTGGGCGCGCAGGCGCACCAGGGCCTCGGCGGGTTCGACCTCGAGTTGCGCGACAAGCATGCCGGTGGCCTGGCTGACCTCGACGCGGGACAGCGCGTGCAGTTCGGCCCAGGCGTTGCTGCCGGGGTCTCCGACGGCGGCCTGCAGGTCGGCGTCGAGGAGGTCGAGCAGCGGAATGCCGGCCAGCTCGGCGGCGACGCTGGCGCCGGAGAGCTCTTCGCCGACGAGTCGGCCGGGTTGGGTGCGGAAGAGGTCGAGGGCGCCGACGTATTCGCCGGCGACGACGACGGGCATCGCGTAGACACCCCGGACCTTCAGGTCGAGCATGGCGGGGCCGTACACGGGCCAGCGCGTGTCGCCGGGGTCGGCCAGGTCCACGATCACGACGGGCGCGCGCCGGGTGACAGATTCGAGGCAGGGGCCCTCGCCGAGGAGGAACTGCAGTTCGTCGTACATGCGTGCGGGCGCACTGCTGGATCCGAGCGTTCCGCTGTTGGCGCCGTCGAAGACCAGGGAGATCGCCGCCGCGTCGATGTCGAAGAGCATCACGCACGCCTCACACAGACGGTCGGCGGCGTCTACCCCACGCAGGCCGTCGACAGCGGCGAGGAGCTGCTCGTGGATCGCCACATTTAGCCGAATGAGGATCGGGCATCGGCAGCGCTGCCCGGCGGTCGTAGTGGCGGTGTCATACGTACAGCTTCCTCTGGTAGGTGGCATATGGCGAGGGCCAGGTCGTATCGGATATGTCAGGCTTCTGCAGCAGCTGAGCCAGCCCGCCTCCCCCGCCTTGACCCCGTCTTGCAGGCAGTGGGGCTTCTGGTATCTCGGAAACTGGGTCCAGCTGTTCGGATCCGAATGCCAGACGCCGGCCCCACAAAAGTACTGCCGCGCAACGGAATTCTTCGGGGCGGTCGCACCACCTTGGCTGCGATGCCCGGTGTGGTCGATGTTGAAGTCAGACCCAGCAGAGAAACCAGCGAGTGAGCGTGCGACGAACTCATTCACGCGCGCTGGGAATGTGGCGAGCTTTTGTGCCACGCTCAAGCCAAGGCACACCAAATCAACGGCGAAGGCGGCGGCACATGACTGCTCCAACCATGTTTCATCGACTGGCAGCGGAGATGATCGGCACTTTCTGGTTGGTCTTGGGCGGCTGCGGCAGCGCGGTGTTCGCCTCAGCTGTGTTCCTCCCTGACGGTATTTCGGTGGGGATAGGTTTACTCGGAGTGGCTATCGCCTTCGGTCTGACCGTGCTCACGGGTGTCTACGCGTTCGGCACGATCTCCGGCGGGCATTTCAATCCCGCGGTCACGCTGGGCGCGGCGCTTGCGAAACGGGTGGAGTGGAAAGCTCTGCCGGCCTACTGGACTGTTCAGGTGATCGGCGGTTTACTCGCTGGCCTGGTGATCTACCTCATCGCCAAGGGCAAGCAAGGCTTCAGCCCCACCGGCAGCATGGCGGCCAACGGATTCGGCGCGCACTCCCCTGGCGGCTACTCACTGTCGGCAGTCATCGTCACCGAGATCGTCCTGACTTTTGTGTTCCTGCTCGTCATCCTGGGATCCACCGATGACCGGGCGCCCAAGGGATTCGCCGGGCTGGCCATCGGCCTAACCCTCACGGTGATCCACCTAATCTCCCTCCCCATCTCCAACACGTCGGTCAACCCGGCGCGGTCGACGGGCGTCGCGTTCTTCAACGGTGACGGCGCCCCCGCGCAGCTCTGGGTGTTCTGGCTCGCACCGCTCATCGGCGCTGCGATCGCCGGAATTGCATACCCGTATCTGTTCGGCAAGCGTGAACAACTCGCCGCGCGCCCGGTCCGCGATGACGCGTTGGAAACCGACCCAGGCATGCACCGACCGCCGGAGACATGGCCCCGAGGTGGAGGTCCTCAACCTCGTCGACGACCACCCCCGGCGCCAGGGTCATGGCCACCGCAACTGCCGCCTCGCCGGCCGCAGTAATCACAGCTGCGCGATACAGACGTCAAACGGCTGGGAGGCTCAATGGTGTTGTGGGATTTGACCGAGACGTCACATCACCGGGGCGGAGGGGCGCCCGGCATTGCGATCGGCGGCACCCCGGGTGTTCCGAGCTTTCCGGCGAGCCAGGGCAACGCCGCAGCGAACGCCGACGCCGCGGATGAGAAGTCGTGCTTACCGGGGTTGGGCACCACCGCGCACTCGATGCCGTGACCGCTGGCCGATTGGCACAGCCTATTGGCGATGGCGGCATGGTCCTCGGGCTTCGGATCCGTGTCGTCTCCGGGAAGCGGACCGGCGTCCGTCGGCGCGCGGTACACCGTGGGAGTGTCGACCGAGACCGCGAACCAGCCCGACAGTCCGCTGTATGCACCATGTTTGGCGATCACGGTCCGAGGATCGAAAGCCGCCCAGGCATCGGCGTCGCCGCCGAACAGCCGGGCAATGGTCTGCTGCTTGGTGCCGGCAGTGGGACCCAGCTGGCCGTCGATGTCAACAAACGCGCGGAACAGCTCCGGATGCATCACGCTCAGTGTCAGCGCGCAGGTGCCCCCCGCCGACCAGCCGACGATACCCCAGTTGGCCGGGTCCCGGCTGACCCCGAAATTGGAAATGATGTACGGCACAACGTCTTTGGTGAGGTGATCCGCGGCGTTGCCGCGTACACCGTTCACGCACTCGGTGTCATTGCTGAAGGTCCCGCTGGAATCGGGGAACACCAGCACCGGCGCATTGCCGCCGTGCCCCGCCGCGAAGTCGACGATCGTGCTTTGGGCATCGCCGGCGTACAGCCAGGCGGCCGGATTCCCAAACTCACCCCCGATCATCATCACCACCGGCAACGGTGGCGGTGGCGTGCTGGCGTACCAGGCCGGCGGCAGCAGGACGAGCTCGTCACGGTGTTTGAATCCCGATGCACCATCGGGGATTCTCACGGACACGATGGTTCTCCAATCCGGCGCCCTGTGCTGTTGCTGCAGCGCGGCGACCGTGGCACGGTCGGTCTGCCCGGGAAGCCGCGCACCGGTCATTCCGTCCCATGCCGAAACGACTGTGGGGAAGTAACCAACCCACATATTCACAGTCAGCGCGGTGCATAGCGCACATAGGGGAACCGCCAGGACGGACACACCGCGGCGCCACCAGTGGACGTCGCGCCATCCCAGCACGACCACCACCGCGGCCAGCCCGGTCAACGTGATCCACACCCACAGGCCCAGCGGCGCCGGATGGTCGGCCAACCCTCGATCCGCGATGAACCAACACACCGCTCCGGTCAGAGCAACGCCGACGACAAGCGCCACGGGAACCGAGATCATGCGCCACCGGCGAGATCGCCAGCCGATCGCCACCACCAGCACGACCGCGGTGATCACCTGCACCGTCACCGGGACCCAGCCATGTATTAAAGACATTCCGACTCAGTCCTCCATGATCGAAACGCCTCGGCTACAACGGCCTGCCAATTGGCACCGGCCGCTGTCAATCAGCAGGCGGACTCCGTGTCCGGTTCAACACTCCAGCGACACCACCGGCTCGACGGCGCCACGTGGGCAGAGTCCACGGTACGCCGACGAGGTTTGACGTTGAGCTGTTAGTAGACGTTCTTCGCGTGATTAAAGGTGCCCCGTCCGAGGCCCTGTTGTACGCGTGTAGATGCACGGCAGTGCCTCTCAAGCTGGAGGAGGTCGGCAGCGACCGCGGTGGTTGCGTCGCAGGTGCAGCACGTGTCGGTCACGATTGTGTGCGGGAGCGGGTCGTCGCGAAACGGAAGTGCTCAACGTGCCGCAGCCTGTCGCTATGGCCGATGCCTCGAACGTGCGCCACGACACCATCGTGGTGCCCGAGACGATGAGCCAGGCCCGAGTAAGGGAGCTGGCGCAGCGGAAGGCTCAGGCTCAAGTCGGCGACGACAAGTTGGTCGCCTTTTTGCATCTCCACGGTTCACGGCCGGTGGGCGGTGAGTCTGGCACCGAGGTCGAGTGGCGTTACAGCTACCAGGTGATACCGCCGGGCGGCGCAGCTACCGATACGGCCGATTGACTGCAATGCCGTGCAGCGGAATTCTTTAGGACCCTCCGCCGCGCGGCAGCCGTTTTCTGGAAGCCGGGCAGAATCTCAACGATCTCGCCGCATGGGGTGTCAAGGCTGGACTGAGCGAGTAGGTTTTCTTGCAGGGCAAGCGCGAGCCCCGCTCGAGGTGACCCGCCGGTATCGGTCGGCGGCGACGGGTGGAAGGGCCTTACGGCTCGCGTGGGACGCGCTGCCCGCCGAGAGCCGGCCATGCCTAGCAAATTGTGTTGGAGGGGCGGTGGAGATCGTAGTTGGTGTGTCGATGACACCCACGATGGTTAGCATCGCCCTCGTTGAGGGCGAAAAGGCCGACGGTGTCATCGTCGAGCACGACGTCTTCGACATCGGCGCCGTCGATGGCCCGGCAACGTCGAGCGCACCTGATCACGTCATCGCCGCGGTGCTGGGCACCCAGGAAGGCGCGATCGCCGCCGGCCATCATCTGGTGTCGACCGGGGTGACCTGGACGGACCACGCCGAGGCGGCCGTGCTGCGGGAAGCATTGGTCGCCCGCGGCATCGACGATGTGCTGTTGGTGTCGGAGTTGCACGCCGCCGCCGCGCTCGCCCAGGCCGTCGGGCGGGCGGTGGGCTACGACAAGACCGCATTGATGTTCGTCGAGCGCGACACCGCCACGCTGGCGGTCGTCGAGACCGCCGACGGCTCAGTGGTGAAGGTGGTGAGCCAAGGCCTGCACGACGGCGACGCCATCGCGGTGGTGGCCGAGATGGTCACCAGCCTGCAGGACCAGAAATCGATGCCCCAGGGCCTGTTCGTCGTTGGGTCCGGCGTGGACGTCACCGCGGTCAAGGCACATTTGCAGAACCTTGTCTCGGTGCCGGTCATCGCCCCCGAAGAACCCCGGCTGGCGTTGGCGCGCGGGGCTGCGCTGGCATCGGCGAATGCGCCGCGCTACGACGTGTCGACCGTCGGCGTGGCCTACTCACAAGATCCCGACGACACATCGGGGCACCCGATGACCTACCTGATGGCCCTGGCCGATGACGCCACCACCTTCCTCGGCGACGCGGCCCCAACCCCGGGCGCCGCCGACATCGTGTCGGACCCCGACGACGTGCCGGACCGCAGCAAGCCGTTCCTGTTATTGGGCAGCTCGCTGACCGCCATCTTCGCAGCCGGAATGACGGCACTGGCCATCGCGATGGCGATCAGTGTCCAGCCGACCGCGAATCAAGGCCCCGACGACATGACGGTGCCTCCGGGCGCCGCCGCACCACCTCCCGCGGTGCAGGGTGCGCCGCAGGCCGCGCCGCAACAGGTGCCCAACGCGATCCCCGCCCCCGCCCCGACGGCACCACCATCTGCGGCCACCGCGACGGCCCGGCTGAAGGTTCCGCCCGCCCCGCCCCCGCCGCCGGTATTGGTGCACAACTCCGCGCCCGCCCCGGCGGGGCCGCCACCCGCGCCCGCCCCGCCGCCGCCCGTTTTGCTTCCACCATGGGCTCCGCCGCCGCTCATCCCGTGGCTGCCACCGATCCTTCATCCACCCCCCTTCTTCAACCCGGGTCCGCTGGGAGGCCACGGCGGCCACCATGGGCACGGCGGTGACTAGGGTGGAATTAGCTGGACTCACGGCGAGCCGGGCGGTAATACCCGGAGGATGACGGGGAGCCGCTTAATCAGCAGCCGTCATCCACTCAAACTCTCCCCCGGTACGGATCGAAAGACCTGCGGGCAGCTCCGTGCTCATCGGTAACGATCGCGGTGATCGAAACGCTCAGCCGGCCACCGGGCATTCGCCGAGCAGCGACGTGGTCAGCATGATGCGGCCCAACGCCACCCAGGCGGCGCCGTAATAGGTCGGAGACCGCTGCTCCAGTCGCGCCGCCGCGTCAAGGCGCTCGACGGCGCCGTCGGGATTGCCGGCGCCCTGTTCGGTGGCCGCGGCGGCGACCAGGGCGACGGGATGCGGCCAATTGCTGGCAGCCGACCCATCCAGGTTGCGCAGCCCTGGAACTTCACCCGGCGCTGTGAGGACGGGGCGCATCGCACCGGCGAGGGCTCGGTCGTCTCGATCGCAGGATTCTGCGAACCGGACTGGTAGGCGCGCGGCGTCGAGACCGAAGCGTATCGGCCCCCCGGTGACGGGTCCGGTGGGCACGGCATGGCCGGCTTCGCTGACGGTGGCCCAGTCGGGCGGCAGCATCCCGGTCCCGATGAGCTGCCAGCCCAGGACCCGCTGGGTGCGGGTGATGTCCAGCCACCGCCGGTCCGCCGATGCGTCGAGGAGTTGCCGTTCGGCGCGAGGACTGAGCTGCCAGCCCAGGCCTCGAGGGGTGCGGGTGCTGTTCGTCCACCGCCGGTCGGCCGATGCCTTGAAGAGTTCCCATTCGGCGCGAGGACTGAAGTACCCCGGGTTGACGACATACGGCGGCGTCCTAGCCCAGCTTCCGCCGACCAGTATCCGCCCCGATCCGGCCACCCACGTACCCGGCGGATTCACATCGCTTGGAGGGGCGACCCCAGTGCCTACGGCGACCGTCTCGTTGTCCATGATCGCCACGGCCAGCCGTCTGCCGTCCTCGGTGAGCTCCGGCGCATTGAAGCGTCGGCCGGCCAACACCAACGACCGCGCCGCATCGAGATCGGCATCCGCTGCGCTGTTGACGCCGGTGACCTTGTTATCGGCCCACCGCCAGGCCAGCAGGCCGTCGGCGCGGCGCAGGTAAGTCTTCGTCCACTTCCAAATCGACCGGAACCGAGTCTCGTCACCGACCGCCACAGCGATGAGCATCCCGTAGGCCTGTCCCTCGCTTACGACGTCACCGCCCTCGTCACGTCGCACGACCCGCCCGTCGGATTCGACGTACTCATCCAGGAACACCTTGCCGGCGATACGCGCCGTGTCCTCCCGCATGCGGGCGATTTTGGCCGCATCCAGCCGCGGATCGATGCCGTTCGCGATCCACCAACCGGCGCCGACCATCAACACCAGCACTAGCGCAATTGCCGGTGCGGTGCTCAGTTGCCTCTTCATCCGGGCTCCCGCGGAACCGAAGGCTTAACGGCCCCCGCATCCGGATCCAGTCGCGCGGTGTCGTCAACATCCAGATCTAGTCGCGCAGTGTCGTCAACCGGTCGTGCGCGGCGAACCACCTCACGCCAGTGCGCCCGCACCGCTTCGTGCAGTGAAGCACCGTTCTGCTGTCTCGGCCGCCGCCGCGGAACCGAAGGCTCAGCGGCCCCCATATCCAGATCCAGTCGCGCCGTGTTGTCGACGTCCGGATCCAGTCGCGCAGTGTCGTCAACATCCGGATCCAGTCGCGCAGTGTCGTCAACCGGGTCGCGCAGTGTTGTCAACTGGTCGTGCGCGGCGAACCACCACACGCCAGTGCGCCCGCACCGCTTCGCGCCGTGAAGCATCGTTCTGCTGTCCCGGCCGCCGCGGCGTTCGCGCCCTGGCCATCAGGACCGCTGCGCCCACGATGGCAGCGACGCACAGTACGACAGCGATCCGCCTTCCGTCCGAGCGTTCACTCGCAGGCGTTTTCGCTTTGGTTTTGTCCACCGCACTTCCGCTCGCGGGCATCGTCAACGTCGGGGGATTCAGCGCGGTGGGGGCCTCCGGAACATCTCGCAGCGTCCGCAGGAGGGGACCGTCCGGCCCGTCGGTGAGCAGGAAACTCATCGGCTCACCATCGAGGAATTCAACGGGTTGGCGCCATTCCCGGCCGTTTGCCGACACCACCGCTTCGTACTGCCCCGCGGGCAGCTCGGCATACCCGGTGATCAGCCCGTACCCAGCCTGGTTCACCAGCACCATCGGCTCTATCACGCCGGGTATTGCCAGCGCGAGGTAGACGGATCCCGCAGCACTGGCCGCGTCAAGCACCCGCACGGCGGAGACAGGCCCGGGGCCGCTGGGCGGGCCGTCCGGTGCGAGTTGCGCCGCGACCTGGCTGGATTCCGCCCCTGAGAACAGTGCAAGCGTGTAGGTCACCCCTGGGTGGAGCGTGAGCACCTGACGTATAACCGGGGGACCTCCGCCGGCACGGTTCGTCATCACTACGTACGTCCCCGCGGGCATCGACCGATAGCCCGACGGATTCGCGTCGTCACTCGCCTCAAGCGAACCGGCCGCGGTGCCGTCGATGCGCACCAAGTTGAGTTCCTCGGCCGGTCGGTCTGCGGCGCAGGTCCGCCACCCGCAGCGCAGCCGGAGGGCCTTGCGGCGCCGGTCCTGTGCCCAGACCGATATCCCTGGCCCGCAGCGGAAATCGAACTCTAAGTCCCGTGGCGGTCATGTCCACGGACTCCACTGCGAACGGGCCCACTTGGCGTTCGAAGAATGCCGCCACACCTTGTAGCCGCTGGCGCGGGCCCCTCAGCGTGATATCGCGTCGGGGCGTTCCGGTGTTGTCCTCTCCTTCGATAGTCGAAATGTCCTCGACCTGAACGGGTTGCGTCGCAGCGATCACTGCCAGCGTCGCAAGCACGCGTTGATCCACCGTCCGAGACTGCAGGACCGCGAGCACATCCGGCTTGGTGGCACCGGCAAGGCGGGCCGCGAGTTGCCCTCCGAAAGCCGGCGCCGCGGGCGACGGGGGTTTCGAGGTCGGTGCGCCATTGTCGACACGGAGCACGTCGACTCGCGTCACGCCCGAGCCGAATATCGCCGCTGGTTGTGAGTGCGCGACCGCGTCAGCGAATACACCGTTCGGCGGCATGCCGTCACGCAAGGATGCCGTCGACACGACCCACTCGTAGTCGGTCCAGCCGTGGGGCGCCCAGCCCTGCACCTGCTTGTCGGTGTCCACCTTGTAGGCCCACACGACATTGTGCCGGTCGCGGCCGTCCCGGATCAGGTCCAGCCAAAACGCATCGTCGACGATCAGACGGTCGGTCTTTGGCACGTTCCGCTGGATCCACTGCTGTGCCTGCCGCATCGACGCGTCATCGTCGGACTCCATCAACCCGTGATAGGTGGGCAGCCAGAGCGACACGGCGATGGACACGATCAGCGCCCCGGCGGCCAGCGCCGGAACACGGAAGCGCCGCAGGCCAACCGATCGCTGCTCAACGGTGCGGAACAGATAGCGCAGCGCCACCTCGCCGGTGCCCGCGGCCAGAAGCGCTGTCAACGGCAGCGCGGACAGGATGAACGGCGCCGGCAGGTATCCGGGGCGGAGAATCGTGGCGATGAGTATCACCAACCCGACCGCGAACGGCCTCAGCCGCTTGACGAACAGTGCGGCCAGGGCGATCGGGACGGCCAGAAACGGCAGGGCCGGGTCGAGTTGGAACCATTCGTCAACGGTATGGCGTTTGAGCGAATAGGGATCATCGAGCGCGCCGCCGGCCGTGCGCTCCCACAACTGGAACCTGATGCCGTCCCACAGACTGACGTGTCCGGGCCCGGGGACCAGCTCACGACGCAGGACGGCCATCAAGACGTACGTGCTCACCACCACGCCGAACACGGCGACGAACACGGCGAGTGCGTAGCGGCGGGTCACCGGTGCGGTCCTGGTCCAGACCAGCCAGGCGAACATCGGCAGGAGCAGCAGCATGGTCTCTTTGGTCAACACCGCTATGCCGAAACATGTTGCGGCGCCGAACATTGCCGACAGCCGGTACCGGGGTGAGCACAGAAGCACCAGGGCGCCCAGCACCCACGCGACGGCGAGATTGTCCAGATATACCATGCGGCTCAACGAGATTGCCAACGGAGACAGCGCGAAGACGGCGACCGCGGCCGCGCTTGCCCACCGCGACATTTCGATTCGGCGCGCCAGGGCCCACAGCAGGGCGGCGGTGATCACGGCGACGATGACCATCAGGTATCTCCCGGCAGCGACCGCGTTGCCCCCGAAGTCGGGACCTGAAATCGCCGTCCACAGCGCCAACTGCAGCCAGCCGGCCGGCGGATGGTCGTACCAGTAGGTGTAGTGGGCGAGTTCTCCCCATTTGGCCACGGCGTAGGCCTGGGCCATATACGTGCCTTCGTCGTCAAGTCGGCCGGGCGACCCCGTAAGGTTGATCAACCGCAGTGTCGCGGTGAGTATCAACAGGATCCCGAGTATCGGGATCGAGGGATTCAGACGGGACAAACGACTGTTGTCAACCGGTCGTGCGCGGCGAACCACCTCACCGCCGCGCCCGCGCGCCCGCACCGCTTCGTGCAGTGAAGCATCGTTCTGCTGTCCCGGCCGCCGCGGCGGAACCGAAGACTTAACGGCCCCCCTAGCCAGATCCAGTCGCGCAGTGTTGTCAACATCCAGATCTAGTCGCGCAGTGTTGTCAACCGGTCGTGCGCGGCGAACCACCTCACGCCAGTGCGCCCGCACCGCTTCGCGCAGTGAAGCATCGTTCTGCGGTCTCGGCCGCCGCGGCGGAACCGAAGGCTTAACGGGCCCGCTATCCGGATCTAGTTGCGCAGTGTCAACATCCAGATCTTGTCGCGCAGTCATGCCGGAACCGGCCGCTTGGGTGTGGTGGTGCGGTGGGCGTTGACGTGAGTGGTCTTCTCCCAGCCTCCGTGCCCGCGGCTCTCACGCCACACCGACCGCACCGCGGCGGCCGCAAGTAGCAGCTGGTATGGAAAGGTGCCCAGCAATAGTCGCGCGTGATCACGGGAACGTATTCGGATGCCGAATTCTCGTCCGAACTCACCGAGTGCGGCAGACTCGACTGCCATGGTGACGAACGTCGGCGCCAGCGGCAAAAACGTCACCAACGCCGTCGGCACCGGAACCTTCAGCAGGAACATCGACGCCAGCGACAGCGGCAACAACACGCCCGTCGCCGCCTGCAGGAAGGGCATCGCCAAGGTGTAGCGGGCCAACAGGCGCTGCCGGCGGCTGGGCAGCTTGCGCCACTCACCCTTGCGATAGACCTGGAGGAATCCTTGGTCCCATCGCGTGCGCTGCTTGACGAGGGCGCGGATGGATCCCGGGGTTTCTTCCCGGGTAACCGCTTGTGGGTCATACGCGACGGCCACGACGTGCACCCCGGGTGGACAGCCGCACGCCGATCTCGCAGTCCTCGGCCAGACAGTCGGGATCCCAACCGCCCACTTGCCGTAGCAGCTTCGTTCTTGTGAACACGGTGTTGCCGCCAAGCGGAATGAATCGCTGATCGGCATGGAAATGCAGGCGCGACCGGAACCAGAAGTAGTACTCGAGGCAGTTGCGCAGCGACCACCAACTCGTCTGGACGTTCATCAGCTGCACGCCGGCCTGCACCACATCTGCGCCGGATTCCTCGAAGCGCGCTTCGACCAGACGCAGCAGCCCCGGATGCACCTCGTCCTCGGCGTCAAAGACACCGACGATGTCGCCGCGGCATGCGGGCAGCGCGGTGTTGAGCGCCTTCGGCTTGTTCTTCGGCACGTTGTGGTCCATGACCACCCTGACGATCCCGCGGTGGCGCGCCGCCGCCTCACGCGCGACAAATTCTGTCTGCGGGTCGTCGTGACCGATGATCACGATCACCTCGTACTTGGGGTGGTCAAGCCGAGCCAGCGCGTCGATCGTGTCCCCAAGGACATCCTGTTCGTGGCGAGCCGGCAACAGCAATGAGAACGACCGAGGTGCACCAGCTGCTCGACGCCGAAAACCCGTCGCTGCCAACGCGTCCGGACTGCGCCAAGCGTGCAGCATCCACCACAGGGTAGTGCCGGAGACCGTGAACAACCCCAGCGACAGGACCGCCAGCACGCCGTTAAGGAGGAGCTGCGGCCACAACGGCGGATGATTTTCGCTCTGCACGGGCGGCATTGGCTGTGCGTGCGGCCGAGTGTCGCCTGGAAGTGCTTGCACGCCTTGGGCCGGTGGCAGTGCGCCGCCGGATGAGCCTTCGGGATGCGCACCGGGGGGACCAGGTGAAACCGCTCCCGATTGTTGGTCCGGCGCGGCAGATGACCCGTCACCGCTGGCTGAGGGTACCGACGGCTGCGGCGCGGGTTGGTGGTCGCCCCCGAAGGGCCGCCCACTGAAGACCACTAACGCGACGAAGAGGAGAACGGCACCGAACGCCACGGCGGTCCGCTTGACGCGGAGCCTCCAAAGATTTGCCTCGCCTGCAGTTACAGCCTCGTGCAGTGAAGCATCGTTCTGCGGTCTCGGCCGCCGCGGCGGAACCGAAGGCCTAACGGCCCCCCTCCGAAGTCGCGCAGCGCTGTCAACCGGTCGTGCGCGGCGAACCACCTCACTGCCGCGCCCGCGCGCGCGCACCGCTTCGTGCAGTGAAGCCTCGTTCTGCAGTCTCGGCCGCCGCGGCGGAACCGAAGGCCTAACGGCCCCCCTCCGAAGTCGCGCAGCGCTGTCAACCGGTCGTGCGCGGCGAACCACCTCACCGCCGCGCACGCGCGCCCGCACCGCTTCGTGCCGTGAAGCATCGTTCTGCTGTCCCGGCCGCCGCGGCGGAACCGAAGGCCTAACGGCCCCCCTATCCGGATCCAGTCGCGCAGTGTCGTCAACATCCGGATCCAGTCGCGCAGTGTCGTCAGCATCCGGATCCAGTCGCGCAGTGTCGTCAGCATCCGGATCCAGTCGCGCAGTGTCGTCAACATCCGGATCCAGTCGCGCAGTGTCGTCAACATCGAGATCCAGTCGCGCAGTGCCGTCAACATCGAGATCCAGTCGCGCAGTGTCGTCAACATCGAGATCTAGTTGCGCAGTGCCGTCAAGATCGAGATCTAGTTGCGCAGTGTCGTCAAGATCGAGATCCAGTCGCGTAGTGCCGTCAACATCGAGATCCAGTCGCGTAGTGCCGTCAAGATCGAGATCTAGTCGCGCAGTGCCGTCAACATCCGGGTCCAGTCGCGCAGTGTTGTCGACCGGTCGTGCGCGGCGAACCACCTCACGCCAGTGCGCCCGCACCGCTTCGTGCAGTGAAGCATCGTTCTGCTGTCTTGGCCGCCGCGGCGGAACCGAAGGCTCAACCGCCACCGTATCCCGATCTAGTCGCGCAGTGTTGTCAACCGGTCGTGCTCAGTGAACCACTTCGCAGCCGCGCCCGCACGTCCGCACCGATTCGCTGCACATCGATATCTTATTGTCAGCGGTCACGTAATTCCCAGGTATGAGGGGTTGTCATTCCCAGGTATGAGTGGTTTATCCGTCACGTAATTCCCCACCCGCCGTCACATAATTCCCACCGCTGGGGCGTGTCCCGGCAGGGGTTCGGGTGCTGCTCCGGGATTGCTCCGTTCAGGTGCCCCACCGCGGCCCTTGGAAGGGCCCACCTTCATCGATGCCGGTGCACGGTCGTCGTCGTAACTGGATCGAGGTCACCGAATGGACTGACGGTCGGCCGCCGGTGTGCCGACCAGCGTCGGGGTGGCCTCGGCGGTCGCCTCGACCCATGAACCGGAGGTTCGAGCGAGATCGCCACTCATGCCCCTAGCCTAGATTTTTCGCGAAACTCGGCGTGACACGGGCTTGAGTTGGCGAAAGTGCCTGTCCTGCAGGGAATGATGAGGCTTATCGAGAGTCCATGATTCCGAGCGGGAAGGCACTTTCTAGGTGAAGGGTAGCGCAGCGGTTTGTCGGGTGAAAGTGTCGGCGGACGGCCATGGCGTGGTGTCGCACACCGGGGTGGGCATGTTGCGCGAGGTAGCCGATCTGAGCGGGTTGTCTGGGCAGGTCACCGCCGCGTTGGCGGACACCTACCGGGGGCCGTGGACGCATGCGCCCGGGGATGTGTTCGCCGATCTGGCCGCCGCGGTGGCCGACGGCGCGGACTGCGTCGATGGGGTCGGTCAGTTGTGGGGGGATCGCCAGCACGCGTTCGGGCCGGTCGGCTCGACGACCACACTGTGGCGGTGCGTCGATGAGCGCATCGGCGCCGCCCGGCTGCCGCGGATCCGGGCGGCGCGAGCGCACGCTCGGGAGCGGGCCTGGGCCGCAGGGGCTGCCCCGGCCCACGATGGCTGGCTGCACATCGATGTCGATGCCACCATCACCGTCGATCATTCCGACAACAAGGAGAACGCGGCCGCGACCTGGAAGCACACCTTCGGCTTTCACTCGCTGCTGATGTTTTTGGATCGCCCCGACATCGCCGCCGGGGAGGCCCTGGCCGGGCTGCTGCGGGCGGGCAACGCCGGCAGTAACACCACCGCCGATCACATCGCCGTGCTGGGCCAGGCACTCGATTCGCTGCCACCGCACTACCGCCCGGGCCCGGATAACCCGCGCGCGCCGCAGATCCTGATCCGCTCCGACTCCGCCGGCGCCACCCATGGGTTCGCCGCCGCGTGCCGCCACGCCCGGGTGGGGTTCTCGCTGGGCTGCGCGATCGACGCGCCCATCCGCGACGCGGTCGACACCCTCAACAGCGCCGATGGGTGGTATCCGGCGATGCAGGCCGACGGCGCCATCCGCGACGGCGCCTGGGTGGCCGAGGCCACCGATCTGGTGGACCTGTCGACATGGCCTGCCGGGACCCGACTGATCCTGCGCAAGGAACGCCCGCATCCCGGCGCGCAGCTGCGGTTCACCGATGCCGACGGGCACCGGGTCACCGGGTTTCTCACCGACACCGCCAACGGCGTGATCGCGGGCCAGCTTGCCGGCCTGGAGTTGCGCCATCGCCAACACGCCCGGGTGGAGGACCGGATCCGCCAAGCCAAGGCCACCGGGCTAGCCAACCTGCCGTTCAACTCTTTTGACGCCAACGCGGCCTGGCTCGAAATCATCATGGCCGCAACCGATCTGATCGCCTGGACCAAACTCATCGGATTCACCGACAACCCCGACCTGGCGCGCTGCGAGATCGAAACGTTCCGCTACCGGGTCCTGCACATTGCCGCCCGCATCACCCGCAGCGCCCGACAACTTCGGCTGCGCATCGACTCCACCTGGCGCTGGGCGCCGGCGATCGCCACCGCCTGGACCCGGATCCGCACCGCCTTCACCTAACACCTGGTCCTGGCCCTGACCCGACAAGACGAAAGACCCCACCGGCCCTAGGAAAGCCCGCCCCACCGGAGCGACACCGGGCGACCTGTCATACCCGCCCACCACAATCAACCCCACAAGCCAGCCCGCACCGCCTCCGCCCGACCCAGCCAGGCTGCACGAAAAATCGAGGCTAGTGCACTGTCACCGTGTGCATAACCGTCGCAGTGCCGCCATTTGCATCAGTCACTTTGAGCCGCACGTCCTTCGTACCGGGATCCAAGAAGGAGCGTGTCAGAACATCGCCAGTGCCTAGTGGCCACTGCTCACCGCCGGGGCCGTCCGGCCCGTCGTCCTCCCACACGTAGTGACATGGCGCGGCAGTGCAGAGTTCGATGACCTGGCGTCGAACGTCACCGAGGCACCGGAGTGCTTACGATTTCGGTGCGCTAACGCCCGCTCAGCGACCGTACGCGCGCCGAAATCGCCTAGGAATTGCCCGGGCCGGCCATGCAACGGATACCCACGTCAGGACCATCGGTGGCCCGGCCCTTGCCCGGTGATCCGGGCGCCAGGCAGTACACCAGATACGTGTCGGGATGAGCGCCACCAACGAACACCGGGGTGCCGACAAAGTCGCCCTGCCACAAGCACTTCGGCGGCCGGTCCCAGAACCACACACCTAGGACACAAAAAAGCCATGCCGCGCAAGGGGATTCGTCGGGCGCCCGCATCACCTCGACCGTAGCGAGGGAGGCCGGAGGATCTCCGCTCGGTCGGCAGCCATCATCCACGCAAACTCATTCCGACGTGCGTGTCGAATTCCCTGCGGCGGCGCTGTGACGGTGGAATCGTGCAAGCATGCGATCAGCCGAGATTGTCATAGCGTTCTGGGACGACGTCTGGAACGCCCACCAACCCGATGCCGTCGACCGGTTCGTGACAGACGACGTCGTCATCGAGGCAGGCGGCCAGGAAATCTCTGGCAAAGACAACGTCAAGAATTGGGTGAAAGAGTTCGTCGACCACGTCAACGACCTGCACGTCGACGCCATTGAGACATTCCAGAACGACGACGGCACCCGCGTCACGTCTCGATGGGTGCTGACGGGGACCAACAACGGCATCCTCGGCACCGAATCCAACGGCAAGCCGATCGCGATGACCGGCACCGCGGTCTGGACCGTCGACGACGGAAAGCTGCAGCGCGGCTGGGTCGAGCAGGCCTCGTTCGAGCTCTACCACCGGCTGCTCGCGACGTAGCACCGCAGGCGGCGTCGACGCGGGACTGGTCGCCGTGGTAGTAAGCGGGCTCGAGGATTTGTTCGCTAGAGGCGGCTCTGCCCGGTGTAGTTTTTACCCGACCAACGGATCAAGAGAATCGCACAGTGCGAATGACAGCGTGGCCAACACGGTCGCGGACCGGTCGACTTTTGGTGGCGGCGGGCGCATTCGGCGTGTTCGCCATCACCGGTGCACCGAGCGCCGTGGCCGAACCCGTGGCGAACTGCACCAGCGACGTTATCGACGGTGTGGAGGTGGATTACTGCGTGGGCAACCCCAATGCGAACATCGTCACTGATGTGCCGGCCGTCAATGTGGAATTCGAGTTCGGCCTGGGCATCGGCTTGGGGTTTTGACCTGTCCTGATCATGTCCCACGGTCGATTGAATCGAAAACGCTCAGTGATTGCTCGAACGGTGCCGAAGTGACGCCCAGCTGGTTCCCGAAGGGATGGTCGAGCCAGTAGACGATGAACAGCAGCAAGCCGAGCAGGACGGCGACCGCGCTCAGCAGGAGTAGATGTGCGCGCATGCTCCCCAGGCGCATGAAGCCGCCGAGCCCCAGCAGTACGACACCGCCGAAAAGCAGCCCGGTCCACAGCACGCCAGGTATTCGCGGTTTGGCGTCCAGGATTCGCTGACTCCGCTCCGACGCCAAAGTGGTCAGCTGGTCCGAGAAACTTCTGACTTATCGGGCTCGACGCGACGCTGGACTGCTCACTGCCGAGCACCCTGTACATCTCGTTGAGCGCGTCTCGTGCGCTTTCGGTTCCACCGCCGGCGCTTATTGCATTCTCCCATTCGGGGCCCTCGACCGCCTTCGCGTATTTGCGGAGCAGTCCCCGCATCTGGGTCTGCTCCGGGACGGGCATGCCGACGGTCTGCCGGTACATCGTTGTAAGAGTGGACGCCTCGTTGGAGACGTTGGTCTCCGCGGAGGAGAACTGCTCCCACGCGACCACGATGGTGAATCCGAGCAGGGCACCATACACGAGGCCGACACAGGTCATGAACGGCGACAGCGCCCCGTTGTGCCCTTCGCTCACCGGTTTCGAGAGGGTGCGATCCGCCAGCCACATGCTGCCAGCCGCCAACCAATACCGCCACGACAAGGGCCAAGGCCAGAAGCAGCCAAAGACCCGCTATCCCGAAGTCGCCCATGGCTTACCTCCGCATGTAGGGTCTCCAACCCTTTCACCCTAGATACCCGCAAGCGCGCTGTCTGAGTCGAGCGATCAACTTCGGTAGTTGTGGCCGTCTGCCGATGTGGCCGATGGTAAGGAAAACGGGTGGATCTTGCGAGCTGGAGCCTGGGCCTTTCGCTCATCGTGCTGACCATCGCGATCCACACGACCGCGGTGGTGTTGATGGCGTTCGGCCTGGAAACGAGGATTCGGGTCCGGGTCGAGGCAGCACAAGCCTGATCGGCTGCGGGCGATTCCGACCGTGATCGGCCACATCGCAGCCGTCGCGCTGATATTGGCCGCTCTGCACGGGCTGGAGGGCGTGTTGTGGGCGTCGGCATATTGGTGGCTCGGCGCGCTCGACTCGTTCACGGACGCGTCCGTCTATGCCCTGGCCACCATGACGACGTTCGAAATACCGGGATTAACGTTGCCGTCCCGGTTTCCAGATGATAAGCGCCCTCCAAGCGGTGAACGGCGTGCTGCTGTTCGGCATCAGCACGGCGTTCCTTTTCGCTGTCATACAGGTCCACTGGCAGTTGCTCTCCCACCGACACGAACGGCGGAATGACCATTGATGCTGCCACTGACGCCCAAACGGACAAACGGGCGCGAAAGTGCGAGAAGAATGCGCCATTTTGTCGATCTCGGCGACTAGAGACGCCCAGTACCTTCGCCGGGAGGGTTGGCCCAAGCCGGTGTACGACCTTGTCGCGCATCATTCGGGTAGCCGCTTCGTCGCGCACGTTCGCGGCCTCGACGATCGAATGCGCGAGTTCGAATTCGTCGAGGATCCGCTTTCAGATGCGCTGACGGTCGCGGACAACACCACCGGACCGGACGGGACCATCACGACCATCGAGGAACGGCTAAGCGAGAAGCTCAAACGCCACGGACCCGACTCGTGGGCCGCCCGAGCCAACCCGGAGCGCGACGACTACATTCGCGCCGCCGCGCGGCGGGTGGCACATCGCCTCGCGGCTGTGGGGCAGCGCGACCCCGGCCTGGCTGGGCTCGACGACCACCCCGGCTAGCGCCTTTCTCCTCCGGTGACCAACAGGCGAACGGCCGGTGTACGCATGGGGAAGCGCCGCGTCACCACCAAACAACCGACCGGTGTTCGCCCGTCGGTCGTCGATCCTGTGTGTCCGCTAGACGTCCGACGCACCACGGAGCGAATAGTGCAGTCCCGCAGGCGAATAGCGACCGCACCAGGCCGCCGCGCGGGCGCGAAGGGGTCGAGGCGCCCGCGCCGAACCTCCGTCGATTTCGCTGGATCACGGCTGGCCCTCAGGGCCGGTGGCCCATTGGTGAACAAACTCGCGTAGGTCTGTCGCAGAATGGCGATTCCACGGTTGGATGGGGGTGATAGCTACCCCGTCGCCGTAGGAGCGTGTGTTGCCATGACCGCTGTGAAATCCAACTGGCATTCCCTCGATCTGCACCCCCTGAGGGATGAAACGCTGGCCCAGCTGGACGGATGGTGGCGCGCTGCGAACTACTTGTCCGTGGGCCAGATCTACTTGTTGGACAACCCGCTGCTGCGGACCCCACTGGGGCGCGACGATGTCAAGCCGCGCCTGCTCGGCCACTGGGGAACCACGCCGGGCCTGAACTTCCTCTACGCGCACCTGAACAGAATGATCAAAGAGCGCGGCCAGTCGACGATCTACATCACTGGACCAGGTCACGGCGGGCCGGGCCTGGTGGCCAACGCCTACCTCGACGGCACCTACTCGGAGGTCTACTCCGACATCACCCCTGACGTCGAGGGTATGCGGCGGCTGTTTCGGCAGTTCTCCTTCCCGGGCGGCATTCCGTCACACGTGGCGCCCGAGACGCCGGGCTCGATCCACGAGGGCGGCGAGCTGGGCTATGCCCTCTCCCACGCCTACGGCGCCGCGTTCGACAACCCCGACCTGCTCGTCGCGGCCGTGGTCGGCGATGGTGAGGCGGAGACCGGGGCACTGGCGACGAGCTGGCATTCCAACAAGTTCGTCAACCCCGTCAACGACGGCGTGGTGCTGCCAATCCTGCATTTGAACGGCTACAAGATCGCGAATCCGACTGTGCTGGACCGCATCCCGCAGGATGAACTGCGCGACCTGATGAGGGGTTACGGCCATAACCCGTACTTCTTCGAGGCAACAGAGGACGGCGACATCGCGGACGCCCACCGTCGGTTCGCGATGCTGCTCGACACGGTGCTCAACGAGATCACGGAGATCAAGGCGAAGGCCGCAGGCGGTGACGAACGGCGGCCAACGTGGCCGATGATCGTCTTCCGCACCCCGAAGGGATGGACCGGTCCGGCCTACATCGACGGCAAGAAGACCACGGGATCCTGGCGGGCACACCAGGTTCCGCTCGCCAACGCCCGCGATACCGCGGAACATCTGAAGGTACTCGGGGATTGGCTGGCCTCCTACCGGGCAGGCGAACTGTTCGACGAGGACGGCAAGCTCGACCCCAAGATCGCCGAACTGGCGCCGGCGGGCACGCTGCGGATGAGCGACAACCCCCACACCAACGGCGGGCTACTGCTAAAGGACCTGCGGCTGCCCGACTTCCGGGATTACGGCGTGGACGTCCCCGTCCCGGGCGCCACCATCGCTGAAGCCACCAGGGTGCTGGGTCAATGGCTCACCGACGTGGTGCGGCTCAATCCGCACAACTTCCGGATCTTCGGTCCCGACGAGACCGCGTCCAACCGCCTGCAGGCCGTGTTCGACGTGACCGCCAAGCAGTGGAACGCCGAGTTCTTCGGCCCGGAGGTCGACGAGCACCTCGCCCGCGCCGGGCGCGTGGTCGAGATGCTCTCGGAGCACCAGTGCCAGGGATGGCTCGAGGGCTACCTGCTCACCGGGCGACACGGCCTGTTCAACTGTTACGAGGCGTTCATCCACATCATCGACTCGATGTTCAACCAGCACGCCAAGTGGCTCAAGGTCACCAATCACATTCCGTGGCGGCGGCCGATCGCCAGCCTGAATTACCTACTGTCCAGCCATGTCTGGCGCCAGGACCACAACGGGTTCAGCCACCAGGATCCCGGCTTCATCGACCATGTGGTGAACAAGCGCGCCGAGGTGGTCCGGGTCTACCTACCGCCGGACGCCAACACCCTGCTATCCACCTACGACCACTGCCTGCGCTCACGTCAGTACGTCAACGTGGTGGTCGCCGGCAAGCAGCCTAGCCCGAACTTCCTCACCATGGAGCAGGCCATCGCGCACTGCACCAGGGGACTCGGCATCTGGGAATGGGCGGGCACCGAGCAACTCGGCGAGGATCCCGATGTCGTCATCGCCGCGGCCGGCGACGTCCCCACACTGGAGGCCCTCGCGGCGGTCGACCTGGTCAAGCAGAACCTGCCCGACCTGAAGATCCGCTTCGTGAACGTCGTGGATCTGATGCGACTGCAAGACGAAACCGAGCATCCGCACGGCTTGTCCGACCGTGCCTTCGACATGATCTTCACCCGCGACAAGCCGGTGATCTTCGCCTATCACGGATATCCGTGGCTGATTCACCGGCTCACCTACCGTCGTGCCGGGCATAACAACCTCCACGTGCGCGGCTACAAGGAAGAGGGCACCACCACCACCCCATTCGACATGGTGATGCTCAACGACCTGGACCGCTACCACCTGGTGATGGACGTGATCGACCGCGTGCCGTTCCTGCAGTCGAAGTGCGCGACGCTGCGCCAACAGATGGTCGACAAGCGGATTGCGGCCCGGGAGTACACCCGGGAGCACGGCGACGACATCCCGGAGGTGCGCGATTGGGTATGGCCCGCCGCGCGCGACGCCGGAGTACAGACCACCGTCGACGCCACCGTCGCGACAGCCGGCGACAACGAATAGCCGAGAACCCTATTGTTGGGCCGCCGGCGTCAGCACACTGAACATCGCCCCCTGCGGGTCCGCCAACACGGCCGACCGCCCAACGGATGGGATGTCGAACGGCTCGACGGCGACCTGCCCGCCCTCAGCGCCCGCCTGCGCAGCTGTCGCGTCGGCATCCTGCACCGCGAAGTACACGTGCCAATGGTTCGGCACGTCGGGCATCGGCGATTCCATGCAGCCCCCAACCTCCGCCTCACCGATCTTGATCAGGTGGTACGTCTGCCCCGGGCCCATTTCCACGGTCGAACTGCTCGCGCCGAGCACAGCCTCATAGAACGCCAGCGCCGAATCCGGCTTGTCCGTGATCAATTCATTCCAGATCAGCGCCCCCGGCTCGTTGACCAGCGTCGCGCCGATGTGCCGATTGGCCTGCCACAGCCCCACGACCGCACCTGTCGGATCGGCCACGAACGTCATCCTGCCGGCATCCCCGACGTCCATCGCCGGCATCAGGACCTGCCCGCCCGCGGGACCGACCTTCTCGAGCGTCGCGTCGACATCGTCCACCGCAAGATACGTGTTCCACATCGGCGGCCTGCCGTCCGGCGCGCCCGGGGGCATCGGGGCGATCGCCGCCACGGTTTCCCCGTTCACCAACGCCATCGAATACGTGCCGCCCTGCGGCATCGGCTGGTCGTCGTAGCTCCAGCCCAGCAGCGAAGCGTAGAACATCTTGCCTGCGTCCTGATCAGTCGTCTGCAGGTCGACCCAGCTCGGTGTGCCCTGCTCGTACTCGGTTTTCTTTGGCATTACAGACCTTTCGTCAATTGGCGGATGTTTGGACAACGGCCGGTTGCCGGCCGGTGAACGCGATGAGCCGATCCAGCACTCGGGCGTCGGGCCCCGTGTCAAGCGCTTCGGCGAAGCCGGCGAATCCCCGTGCTTCCGGAGTGATGACCTTGCCGGCCAGTTCCAGCGCGTGATCGGCCAACGGCTCGGAGACCACTATATCTCGGCGGGTAGCCCTGGCGAAATCCCAAGCGTGAACCAAGAATTCGAGTGAGAGGACGCTGACTGGCATGACTGCGGATACCTCACGTGAACCCAACTCGACCGTACCGCTCAGCCCCCGTCGACGCCAGGCCTCCAGCGCCACCTGAGCCGCATCAGCCACCTGGTGTTCCAGCGGCATCTCCCGATCGCGGTCCGGCATCTGCGCACCCGCGCACCCGCCGATCGTCGCGATCGAGCCCATCAAGTGGTCGATCAACTGCGCGACGTCGTATGCGGTGCACGGCGTCTGCTTGGTCAGGTCGGAGGCATCCATGGCCCGCAGCAGGTGCTGCAGAACCGCCAGAGTCGCCTCAGCGCTGGACAATTCATCGACCGGATCGGGTGCAGCCGCCCATTCGTCGGGGCCTGCGTCGCCGCGCCCTCCCGCTGTGACCAGCCTGTCCAGGTAGTGATTCCACCCCTCGGCGTGACGCGCAGCCTGCTCGTCGGTCAGCCCGTCGTGCACCAACCGCACCTCGGTGCCGCCCTCGACCGGCGTCAGCGTGACCGTCACCGTCGAAGCGCCCGGCGGCAGATCGCCGTCGCCCTCCCACCCCCACGTGAACGTCACGTGCTTACCCGGATCCACATCGACGACGGTGGCTAACGTATTGGTCAAGGCCCGATGAACGGTGGTACCGCCGGTGACACCACTTTCTGTACTCGTCGCATACCCTCCGGAAGAAACGCGACGGATGCCGATATCATCGATGTGAGGAGTCACCCGGCTGCCGGCCGCGAGTAGACCACCCGCGTGCGGAACACGATGTCCTGCAAAGATCTTCGCTGCCGGTCGATCACGACCCATAGCAAGCCGATCGGAAACACCACGCAGCAGATCGCACGCAGCAATCCGACAGGCAGGTGCACTCGCTGCGACCGTCGCCCGACGACCCGCAGGCCCATCGTCACCGCACCCGCGGTGGATCCCGAGACCGTCCAGCATCCCGTGAGATACATCACCGCGACGACAAAGGTGACCACCGTGGAAAACACGGCGTTCAGCGATGGCAGGCTGAAGGCCGCGGGCGAATAGACAAGCCTCACCAACACCAGGCCGCCGTACAGCGCACTCATGATCAGCAGAACCACCAGCAGGTCGATGACTGCGGCCAGTCCCCGGGTGACGATCCCGGCCGCCCGCTCAGCGTCGGGCACCGGCTCCGATGAGGTCACCGGTTTTCCCGGTCACGCCCCAGCATGCGGCCGACGATTCCGGCCACGACGTCGTCGGCGCGCTCGCCCTGCGTGCGAACGTCGGTCATCACTTCGGCGGTCATCGAATTCGTCGACTCGCGGATGATCGCGGGTAGGTCGACGCCCTCGATCACCCTGTCGGCCAAGGCGATCAGGTCGACCCGGTTGATCACCGCCTCGACGTCGAGATCGGCGGCGAGCGCGTCGATATCCAGGCGCTCGCGCACGAGCGCGTTCAGATCCATCTCGTCGAGAATCAGGTCGACCAAACCGACCGCGACCGTGGCCACCAGAGCCTTGAATTGGTCGGCGCTCTCAGCCACCCACCGGTCGGCTCGCTCGGACAGTCCGGCGACGCTGCGCCGCATCAACGGCCCAAACACCGGCAGTCGTTCCGCCACACGGTAAGCGGCCCCCGCGACGTCCACTGCCATCGCCGCCGTACCCACGGCGGCGGTAACTACCGGGCTTTTCAGCAGGTCGACGTCGGTAGCCATCACCGCATCGTAGTTCTCGTGGTGTACAAATCTGCGATCGCGACACTATCCGTGGGGCGACCAATAGGACTTCACGGCCTCGCGGTCGATCAACCCCAGAAGTGGTGCTTCTTCCATCCTTTTTCGTCGCCTGCCACGTCGGTCCACTCCCCTGACGCGTACCTGTGCGGCTGCTGAGCGCCGACACGGACGACATCGAGCGTGCCGTCGTTGTGCTTGATGTAGGCGTCACCCGACCGCATGTACTTGTCGGTTCCACCGTCCGGGAGTCTCACGGTAACCATCGCAGTTCCTTTTCAGTCGGGCATGTTGGCTCGCAACCGAGTTGCCCGATACCGACGACGGTACGCCGTTCACGTCTCTGGGGCGCTCGCCTGGACCGCGTCGCCGTGTCAGGATCGGGGTGGCCCGTTGGGTGGTGTCAGTGTGGCGGTCAGGCCGATGAGCAGAAGGTCGATGCCGCGGTCGAGTTCGGCGGCGCCGTCGTAGCAGCCCAGCGCGGATGCCAGCGCGCGCACCTGGGGGAACTCGGTGATCGTCAGGCGGTGCAGGCCAAGACGCAGGACAGCGTCGGTCTCCTCGGGTCGCTCGATGACCTCCTGCAGTTCGGTGAGGATGTGGCCGTACAGATAGCCGAAGAGCACCCGGTAGATGTGCAGCGCGTCGACTGCGCTGAAGCCGGCGGATCTCAGCAGCGCGACGACGTCCTCCAGTGGCCGCAGCATCCCGGGCGGCCGCTGCCCGAGTGGGGTAGCCAACGGCCGAGTCACCAACAGCGGCACCACGTTTGGGTGTGCCAGCGCCAACCGGCGGAAGTCGTGGGCCACGGCGCGCAACTGGGCGGCCCAGTCCGCATCGGCGGTGTCCACCCGTAGTTGGCCGAGCACGATCTCGGCGACGCCGTCCAGCAGTGCCGCCTTGTTCGGGATGTGTCGATAGAGCACGGTGGGATCGCGGCCCACCTGCTCGCTGAGCCGGCGCATGGTCAGGCCGTCGATCCCGTCGCGGTCGACGATCCTCAGCGCGTGGTGCAGGATCACCGAGCGGCTGACCTGACCGTCGCCTGCGTGGGCGGCAGATGGCTCGGTTCGGTCAACGCCGGCGATGGTCGGCTGCTTCGTCATTGCGGGCGCCACCTTCCTTGGTGTCGATCAACACCTCATGTTAACGCCATCTGCCCACAATGTTGACAATGTTCGGTAGGAGGCGTGTACTGGGGGTCTGCTCCCAGATGAGAGGCGTTGACATGCTTGTCATCGCTGGATTGAGTGTTTTGCTCGTCGCCAGGATCACCCCGATCGTGGACGAGTGCAGCACTGCAGAGGCGGCCCACCCACCGACCGAAACTATGCGTGACCGGCTATCACCTTTCGGGGTTGACCGGCACGGTGTTCCTCTTCGGGATCATGGTCGGCGCGGTGGCCCCGCTCCACCTGGGCGTGTTCTGGACTGGCGCCCCACGCACCGCGGACACAACGCCCGACGCGCAGCGGCCGACTTGGCGTTCACCAACCGAGCCCGCGACACCCGGCTCGAACACCAACAGCAAGCCGACCAAGGGCACTTCGCAATCGACAGAACCGTCAACCAAGCTCTACCCATCTAAGGGGCCGAAATAGCCACCAACACAACCGTTTTGATCGGCGTCGCCGCAATAGCGGCAGTTGTGCTCGCCGGCATGATCGTCGGGGTGGCGTACAAGACACGCACCGAAGGGCGCCGCATCAAAGAAGAGACAGTCCCCGATCAGGCCCAGAAGGACCGACTTTGGCGTCAATCCGGGCTTCCGCCTGCAACAGCAAGCGACAGTCCATCGCAGCGAGGCAGCCGCCTCCCGCGACCGACTGAACGAGCAGACGGACAGCGCGGACAAACTAACTACAGCCGGACAGCCAACCGCAGTGCCCCGGCTCGCTGGGTGACGGCTGCGACATAGCTATTGGCAGCCCCCCGAACCTCCACTAAGGACATGTCATGAATGCTCTGATCGTCACTCTTATGGTGCTCGCCATTGTCGCCCTGATTGGGTTGTCGCTGTCGGTGAAGGTCGTGACGCAATACCAGAGGGGTGTGTTGTTCCGGCTCGGCAAAGTGGTGGGTGTGAAGGAACCCGGCCTGGCTCTGATCATCCCGGTGATCGATCGACTGGTGCGGGTGTCGCTGCGGATTGTGACCATGCCGATCCAATCGCAGGGCATCATCACCCGCGACAACGTCAGCGTCGACATTTCCGCAGTCGCCTACTTTCGCGTCGTCGACCCGGTGAAATCGGTGATCGCCATCGAGAACGTCGACGCCGCCATCAACCAGATCGCACAGACGACACTGCGCAAGGTGGTCGGTCAACACACCCTGGACGAGGCGCTCTCCGATACCGACGTCATCAACGCCAGCATCCAGAAGATCCTCGATGTGGCGACACTCGAGTGGGGCGTCGAAGTGAACCTCGTCGAGCTGAAGGATATCCAATTGCCCGAAAGCATGAAACGCGCGATGGCCCGGCAAGCCGAGGCCGAGCGGGAAAAGCGCGCAAAAATCATTGCCGCCGAAGGTGAATCGATGGCCGCTGCCGCCCTGGGGGAAGCGTCGGACACGATGATGGCGCACCCACTCGCCTTGCAACTGCGGAATCTGCAGACGCTGGCCGAGCTCGGGGTGGAGAAGAACACCACGGTGGTGTTCCCAGCGCCAATGATGAGCGCGATCGGCGAAATCAGCAGCTTCCTCACCCGGGAAACCGCCGCCGCGCAAGGGATCAGACCCCCGCCGGCCCCGGCCAAACCATCGGCACTACCGGCGCCAGTGACAACCAACGGGGAGCCGGCGAACGGCGCGGCTCTGGAACCGGGGTGTGCGAGCGTCTGATCGCTCTCCGCGCACCTGGTGACCTACTCGGTCGGTTTGTGCCGGGCGCGGGCGCGGCGCACGGCTTCGTCGACGATTTGTTGAGCCACGTCAGCCAACTTGCGGTGTTCAGCTTGGCTCATCGCCCGCAGGTGGTTGAACGCATCCTCGACGCTGCGCCCGGTACGTCCCCGGATGAGGCCGATCGCCTGATCGATCACCGGGCGCGTCGACAGCGCCGTCTGCAACTGGACGGTGAGAGAGAGAGCGTCGGCGAGGATCTGCGCGTTGTGTACAGCGACCGCCGCTGGCTTGGCGAACAATTCGCCAAGTTCGGCCGCGTGCTGATCGAAGACGTTTTTGCCGTGGGCGTATACGTTGATCGCCCCGACCACCTGATCTTGCAGCAGCAGTGGCAGCGACAGGGCACTGTGCACACCCAACCTGCCGACGCGCGGACCGAAGCGCGGCCACATCTTCTCCCCACCCAACGACCCGGAACGCACCGTGCGGCGTTCCAGCGCCGCCGTGATGCAAGGCCCCTCATGGAGAGTCACGTACTGGATTTCGTCGATCTCGGCGACAAACGGAGCACTGGCCGCCAAGGCCGCCACCATGTTGTCCGGCCGGTCGACCCGCAACAACGTCACTCCAGCACCATCGGCGCCGGGTATCGCCCCCACTGCGAACGAGGCCACCTCAGCCAGCAACTCAGGCAAACCGCGACTGCCCGCAACCAGGCCCGCGAGGTTGCCAATGCCAGCTTGCAAATCGGCGTCATGGGCGCTGACCTGCTCCGATGTCCGCGATCTGTCATCGTCTGCGGTTAACTCCGCCATCGTCGGCACCTGCGTTCACATTCCCGCCGGTACCCGACGTGCACTGCGGCCACCGGCCACGTATTCGCGGCGTAGTCGCCGCGAGATGGCTCCTACACTAATGGGTTTTGGGCCGCAGATTGCTGACTCCGGCCCGCCGCCGGATCTCACCGTGCGAACCACTCCATAGGGTGTAACGTCGTGGTTGCTGAGAACCTCAGCTGGTCCGGGATGGGTTCGGCTGCCCGCCGCTGAACTCAAGGAGCGCTGGCTCCGAGCCCCCACACGCCGGTGATCGTCTGCCCGCCGGGATCACCATGACTGAAACGCTTGTTCTTCGCACCAAACCTCGATCACTCGCCGAGCGTCCCGTAGCGCGATTCGACACCCGATGGACGATGTCGTCGGTGGCCATTGTCAGCGCATACGGCGACATCGACGGGTCGAACGCAAGCGCCCTCACCGATTATGCACTCGTGAATGCGGCGCGTTGCCACGGACTGATCCTGGATCTCAGCAGTGTGGAATTCTTTGGTACCGAGGGTTTCTCGGCGCTGCACAGAGTCTCGGTTCGCTGCGCGCGCGCTGAAATAGGGTGGATGGTGGTATCTGGTGCCGCGGTCTCCCGACTGCTACGAATCTGCGACCCCCACGGATCGCTGCCCGCCGTCGACACCGTCGGTGCGGCACTGGCTAACCTCCAGGAGTGGCATGAGCGTATGTGACCGCCCTTCCCAGATTGCGGCGTGCATGGTCCCGCAACGCGCTTCGAAGTCCGATTATCGGGCCGCCCAATCGGGTAGCTGACGTAGCGGCGGCACTGAACTTCCGTTCCGAAGCGGTTTCCGGCGCTTCGTCGCACGTGGCCATCAGGAATCGGTCGGGAAGCGCCAGTTTGTGGATCGTTCGCAGCGTTAAAAGATACTGGTGCACAAGCGAACCGCTGGTGTAAGGAAGGTCGTACTTGTCGCCGGCTTTGAAATTCGCGGCACCCAGCATCTGCGCGGTACCACTCAGCCGAGTTCGGTGTTCGAGTACGTCGGCGGTGAATTTCTCCGCGCCGTCAGGAAAGTGGCCACAAAAGATCACCACATACGCCCAGAGGTTGCGCAGAAGGTTGGCCGTCGCGTTCGCCGCCAAGGTTCTGCGCCACCGACATCGGCTCAGCGCCGGCAAGAGCACGTAGTCCTTGACTGCCTGGCGGGCAACCTTTGCCATCAAAACCCTTGCCTGAGTGATTCTTTCGGCGAGCGTCGCTACCCAAGTCCGCTCAAAATCGACGTCGTGCAGGGCGATGCCCCATTCGAAGGTGGCTGCCAAGAACAGGTTCTGAATAGGCTGCAACAGATATTGCGGTTTCCACGGTTGATCGCGGGTTACCCACATCACGCCGAAGCCCATATCATCATCCATGTCGAGAACGTTGCTGAACACGTGGTGGCGGTAGTTGTGCGAATACTTCCACTGCGAGGAGAGCCCGACCATGTCCCACTTCCACGTGGTCGAGTGAATTTCGGGGTTTTAATGGCGACAACGCAGTGCGTCAATGCTGTGTGTCTACGATACTAGCTGGTCCCGCCGGCCAAGACCCAAGGGCGTAAGGTCAAGGCATCGGGACCAACCAGGCCCCCATGACCAAGGGGCCAGTTATGACTGACAAATCTCCTCGGCAAACCATGACCAAGAAGTCCGGTAAATCTCTGAAGGAGAAGCGCGCCGCTAAGCACGCCAAGGCAGCAGCCCGGGCCTCGTCCACCGAGGCTTTGTTTCATGACAAGAAGCACTAAGGCACAACAGCTTTCGCTAGGCGTCCTGGCTGGCTCGCGCAAGGCGAACGAACGTAGACTGCCGATTCACCCGGCGCATTTCAGCAGGATCGATCGTCGGGTGCGGCCGCGGATCTTCGTCGAGCATGGCTACGGCTCGGACTTTGGCGCCACGGACGACGCATTGGCCGAACTCGTCGGTGGAATCAAGACTCGGGAAGAGCTCATCGCCTACAGCGATGTCATCCTGTTGCCCAAGGTCCAGGCCGAGGATCTAGCGGAACTCAATGTGGGACAGGTGGTCTGGGGCTGGCCGCACTGCGTGCAGGACGCCGCCCTGACTCAGATCGCCATTGATCGGCGGTTGACGCTGATCGCCTTCGAGGCGATGAACCACTGGCAGGCTGACGGGGGATTCGGCCTGCACGTCTTTCACAAGAACAACGAGCTCGCCGGCTACTGCTCGGTCTTGCACGCCATGCAACTGGCCGGAATCACCGGCAGCTATGGTCCGCGGCTGCGCGCTGCCGTCATCGGATTCGGCGCAACCGCCCGCGGCGCGGTCACCGCACTGAACGCCCACGGTGTTGACGATGTGCGTGTCCTCACCAATCGTGAGATCGCCGCCGTCGGCTCGCCGATTCACTCGACGCAGATAATCCAGATGGGACGCGACCCGGACACACCCGAACGGATATTGGCGGATACCTCGGACGGATCCATCCCGGTGGCCCGCTTCCTCGCGGACAACGACATCGTCGTCAACTGCGTTCTCCAGGATCCCGACGCGCCCCTGGTCTTCGTCACCGAGGAGGATTTGGCCGCCTTCACTGCGGGAAGCCTGATCATCGACGTCTCCTGTGACGTGGGGATGGGCTTCAGTTGGGCGCAACCGACCTCGTTCACCCGACCAAGCATCGAGGTGGCCAACGGCGTGCATTACTACGCCGTGGACCATAGCCCGTCCTATCTCTGGAACTCGGCGACGTGGGAGATCAGCGAGGCTTTGCTGCCGCACCTCGAAACGGTTCTCGCCGGGCCAGCGGCGTGGAATGCGAACCTGACGATCTCCCGGGCCATCGAGATTCACGACGGCGCCGTCCTCAACCCCGGCATCCTGTCGTTTCAGCACCGTGACGACGCCTACCCGCACGCGGTCCGCGCGGTAGCAGGCGCAATGTCTTAGCCGATCGACACCAGCTCGTCGATCGAGTCCCTGGGATGAGCGCCGTCGACGACGGCAGTGACGACCAACTTGTTCAATGTGATGGCACCCTTGTGGTTGTCCAGGAACGCGGTGTCGGCAGCATCGCGTCCGGTGGCGATACGCACCAAGGTCTGCCGCGGAGCCAAGAGGGTGGCGTCGACCACTCGCCATTCCCCCTCGACGAACGCCTCTGCGACCGCGTGGAAGTCCATCGGGGACAGGCCCGGCGCATACACCGCAACTAGGCGGCCGGCACATTCACGGCCCGCAGCAGCGCCACCGCCAGGTGCGACATCGTCGCGGTCACGCCCGTGCCCGCCGTTCGGCGAGGAGATGCTGTGCAAGCCGCAAATAGGCGGTGGCCACGACCGGCCAAGCCATCTCCGGTGCGCGTTGTCGCGCCTCGGCCGCCATGGAGCCGGCAAGGCGGGGCTGCGTGACGATCTGGCGCAGCGCTGAGGCCAGCGCCACCGGGTCGTCGTGGTCGACGATGATGCCCGCTCCGCTGTTGAGCAGCTCGACAGCATGCGGAAATGCGGTCGCCACGACGGGCCTGCCGTTCGCGATGGCGTCGACGAGTACGCCGGAGGTCACCTGCTCTGTGGAGTCGTACGGCAGCACGACGACCGAGGCCTGCTGGATGAGCTCGGTCAGCATTGACCCGTCGTAGTAGCCGGGGTCAAATTTCACCGAATCCGCCACACCGCTGTGCCGGGCCTGTTCGATTCGGGCATCGCGGTATGCCTCGCCGTCAGCGGCCAAGACCTTGGGATGCGTCGGACCGGCGACGAGGTAACGGGGCCGACCGGGCACATCGTTGAGCGAACGCATCGCGTCGATGACTCTTTCGATGCCCTTTCCGGGGCGCAACAAGCCCCACGTCAAGATGGTGGGTCTACTCGGGCGCTTCACACGAGGGGTGCTCGGTATGGTCGCGCCGTGCGGGATCATGGTGACCTTGCGGCGATCGACGGCGTAGGTGAGACACAGGCGTTGCCGTGCGGCCTCGGACATGACGACCACTTGATCCGCCATCGCCGCGATCGCCTCGAGCACCGAACGTTGGTGTGACGTAGGATCTTTGGGGATCGTATGGGCGATGACGATCGACGGGACACGCAACCCGTCGACGATGTCGACCACTTCGTCGCCGGCCACACCGCCGTAGATGCCGTGCTCGTGTTGGATGACCGCTACGTCAAACTGGTTGAGCAAGTCTTTGCATGCCGCGAGGGATGGCGCCGAGCCGTCGACCGGCTCTCCGATCACCTGACTGCTCGAGGAAGGCTGCCCGTCGGCCACCCGAATGACGCCGGCGTCGGACCCATCAGCGCTTAACGCATCGGATAGGCCCGCGCTGAACCTCGCCAGCCCGCACGGTGGGGACGTATCGGTACTGAGGATGCCGAAGCGTACAGTGCGGGAAAACCGTTGCGGCGCAACAGGGGCAAGTATCGACTCGTAGGTGGGCAGAGCGTTCAAGGTAATCCCGACGTGCGGTTGCTTACCGGCGTGTCCGGCGTGAGCGGGTGCTCGGCGAGATCAGCGGAAATCGGCTGATACATCCCGGACTGGCTGGGTTCCTAACAGCTTGACGTTACACCCTGGAAGGCGGCGGCGACGGCAGGACTCGGATGTCGCGGCGCTACCGCTGATCGTCCGCGGGCGGGACTCGAGGAGTATGGTCAAGGGATCGGGACCAACCAGGCCCCCATGATCGAGGGGCCAGCGATGTCTGACAAGTCTCCCCGGCAAGCCATGTCCAAGAAGTCCGGAAAGTCTCTGAAGGAGAAACGGGCTGCCAAGCAGGCCAAGGTGGCGGCCAAACACTCAGCAGTCGAGGCGCTAATCGATCACAAGAAGCGCTGAGGGGCACGTTCGCCGGCGCCGTTCAGAATGGACGTGTAGGGGCCCGCGCATTGAAATCTGTTGTGCCTCAGCCACTTTTACTGCCCTTCGGCGGGCAGGCAGTAAACAGCCCGATCGGCCTCGAAGCGAAGGATTTGTCCATGGATCACACGGACGTACACACTGGTCTCCTTGCAGGCCAAACGATTTCGGCTGGCCGCCCGGTCGCGACTGCAACACCATGAGTGCGCTGGAGCGGAGGCGCGTAGCCAGCCGGACCCGGGTTACCCTGGCCTCCATACTCGGCGACGACGACCTTGACGGGGCGTGGTGGCCGCATACCGCGTCCGTAGCACGCGAGCTGCCCGAACTGATCGACGCGCTCGGTGAACGCTTGGGTCAGATCATCGATATCGGTGTCAACTGGTCGGCGTTCGACGGTGTACTCGACCTCGACTCCTTGACTCGTCGCGGTATTGACGCCGTTCCCGGTTGGAAGACACGCCACCAACGCGTGATGACCGTTACCGGCAGCCGCGCGCGGGCAAATCTCCTGGTGGTGCCGTGTCGGACTACCACAGCCCTTGCCGTGATGGTGCTGCGCCAGGCCGCCGCCCTTCCGATCATGCGCAGCCACCTGGACACCCCGGCATACCGAGCCGCCGACGACATCGTGCGCGCGGCGCGTGCCGAATGTGCGCGGCGCGCCAAGCTAACGGCGCGAGCGCTTGGTGGTGTGTGACGTAATCTCTGTGACGACGGATCGGCCCTCGCCACGCGGCGATTTCGCGGCGGCCGCCCGCAGGATATCGACGGCTTCGACGATCCCGGTCGCGATCTCATCGACCCGGGGCACGTTGTCGGGACAGGCGCAGAGGCACAGATCCATCACGTCGGCGTGTGAGGTGACGGTGATGTTCAACCCGCAGCCCTCCACCAGCGGCTGAGCGGTGTGCATACCGACGACCTCGGCGCCGGCGCAGTACGCAGGCCCCGGCTCAGCTGATGCGAACGAGACACGCCCGTGACAACTCGGTGCGCGCCATCGAGCCAGGCCAAGTTCGGTGTAGACCTGCATCCCTGCGCGCGCGACCGCGGGCGGGAGCAGCGACACGACGGTCGCGGGATCGACTGCCGGATCGATCTTTTCGTCGTTGAAGTCGTGGGCGATGTTCAACCTCTCGGCGGCCGTGTGGAGGTTGGTGAGCACCTGCACCGGGTCGGTGAGCTGAACCGGCACGCGAACGTGGCCCGTTGTCAACGATTTTCCCGCCTCTGCCGGATCGCCGGCCGGCAACGACAGCGGGACCTGCATCACCAAAGGATCGTCGGGGACGACGTCGTACCGCTGCAGCCAGGCACGCAGGGACAGTGTGCAGGCGGCGAGGAAAACATTGGCGGTGCTGCCCCCGAATGCGTCGCTGACCGTCTTCAGGTGGGTCAGCGGGATCGAGGCGAAGGCCATCGACCGCCGCTTGGTCAGTGGGGCGTTGAACACGGTCTGCGGCACTGGTCCGCTCATCGACGACGTGGCCTGTGGATCCACGGGCGGACCGTCCGTGCTGCGCGGCCGACGGCGTATCGCTTGCAGCACGCCCGTCACGGCTTCGGCGACCAGCCAAACGCCCGTGATCTGGTTCTCGAAGATCTCGCTCACTGTGTCGGTGACGAGCTCGCCCAGTGAGGGTGCAGGGCCCAGGCTGGCCTCCATCGGGAGTGTGTCTGCTGAGTCGTTCGGCCCGCCGGTCAGCAGGCGCTCCCAGACAGAGGCGACGCCGCGGCCCCCGTCGCTCAGCACCGGCGACATCTTCACCGCGAGCGCCCAGCGGCCTCCCGCCAGACCGTCGATGGTCCACGCTTTCCACAGCGATCGACGCCAATCATGTGATTCGGCGCTCAGCTGCGTGATCAGATCGGCGATCTCGCTCCGGCCCCCCGGCGCGCGCACCGACGCGCACTGGATGTGTGGCGTCGGGTCGTAGTCGTCGATCTCGGCCCAGACCGGCTGGCCCATGCCCAGTGGCTTGCCCACCAGTCGACTGCGGAAGCGCGCCAATTGCGGTAGCGACGAGGCCACCAGCCGATGTAGTCGGTCGTGGCTTAAGTTAGCGGACGCCTCGAGCACGATCACGGCGACCGTATGCGCCGGTGTAGTCGAGGTTTGGGTGTGCAGCGCCAACGCGTTGGCGACGGACAGCCGAGTGACCATCAGCGTCCCCTGGTCTTTCGTTGCTTACGGTCATCGCGGGCGGAGTACCGCCAGTGTCAAGGAAGCCGCCCGCTCAGCCTGTGAGCAGGGTGTCGACACTGGACGCATCGTCCGTCGCGGCGGCGGCCATCACGATGGCGTGCGCACGGTCGGGTTCGGTGTGCACCGGGACGACCAGCAGGACGATCTTGTTGCCGTAGGCGTCGAGGACGCCCAAGGTGTTGTGCGGCTGGCGGTGGTAACCGTCGAGTCGGATGATTCGTCCGTCAATCGGTACCCTCCGCGGCGCCATCGCCCACTCGGCGAGGTTGTACGTCACTCGTGCGACAGCGCCGAGGCGCACCGACAGCACCGCCAACAGATCAGGAAGCTCCGTTGGCAGATCATCGCTGCGCGGCCACCATGCCCCGTCGACATACCCGGTGATGGGTGCCTTGCGCTTCAAGCGCAGCCGCGGCGTGTGCTCGGGCCCTGAGTTGCGCCGACCGGAATCGGCACGGCTTCCTCGTTGTGCCATGGCATGACCCCGTCTGAGCCTCGAACGGCCCAATTCACTCGAACCGGCGACGACACAATCTCAGATGGTCGCGTGCGACATACCGCCGATGCCATCACCCTACACCGGTCAGCAAAAGTTGTTGCGCCTCAGTGCTTCTTAGTGTTCGACACGTCGATGGTCGACGTCAGGACAGGGCGCTGCCCTTGCGCCACTGGTCCCACGGCACAGTCCAGTCGCCGTTCTGCGACAGCTGCAACGGCGGGCCGCCGGTGTTGCGCACCTCGACGACATCGCCAGGCACGGAGAAGTCGTAGAACCATTTGGCGTTGTCGCGGTTGAGGTTCAGGCAGCCGTGGCTGGTGTTGGTGTTGCCCTGCGCCCACACTGTCGCGTTGAGCTGGTGCAGGTAGATGCCGTCGGCGCTGATGCGGGTGGCGTAGGGGATGGTCACGCGGTAACCGAGGCGGGAGTTGATCGGCAGTCCGAAGGTCGAGGAGTCCATGATCACCGGGTTGGCCTTGTCCATGACGGTGTAGACGCCCGGTGGGGTCCAGAAGCTCAGCGTGGTGCCGCCGATGGTTTCGGTGCCGCCCATGCCCATCGAGGTCGGCATGGTGCGGACCAGCTTGCCGCCGTCGTAGACACTGACTTGTTTGGTGGTGTCGTCGGCAATGGAGACGTGCGAGTCGCCGATGCGGAAGGACACCTGTTCGTCGTCCTGGCCGTAGAGCCCGTCACCTAACGCGGCGCCGTAGATGTTGGCCGCCACGGTGATGGAAGTGCCAGGGGCGTAGTACTTTTCGGGCCGCCAGTGCGCGGTCTGATCGTCGATCCAGTTCCACGACCCCGGTCACCTTGGGGGTAGTGGTCACTTCGAGGCGCTTCTCGGCGGCGGCCTTGTCGGTGATCGGTTCGTCGAAGTGGGCGACGACGACGGTGCCGACGCCGTAGGTGCCGCCTTGTTGCAGCGAGGCGCCGGAGACGGTGTTGAGGTACACCTCGGTCTGGTTGCTGGGGTCCAGGGTGGTGAAGCTGGACGTCTGGCGCGACGGCATTCCGCCTGGGCCGCGGGCGGCGATCGTCAGGGTGTAAGTCCGCCCGTAGCCGAGTTGGGTGGTCGGCTTCCAGGTTTTGGCGTCGGGGGTCACGACGCCCGGGATGACCTTGCCGGCGTCGTTGACGAGCTGGACGGTGTCGAGGGTCCCGCTGTTGGCGATGACCATGACGCGGCCGCTGGGGCTGACGTCGGTGGCGCCCGCCGGGGGCAGGACCGACAGCGCCGCCGGCACGATCGGCGACGGCCGCGGAGCCACCTGCGGTACGGGGGCGGCGCTCAGCGTCTGGCAGTGGTCGGCGCAGTCGGGACGGCTAGTGACGACGACGCCGCCGAGCACCGCGAGGACCGCGAGCACGGCCGCCAGGCTGGCACGGCGGGCACGGCGAGTAGACGTCAACTGTTCTCCATTGTGGGTCGGCGAGGGCCGCAACGGCTCAATCCTAGTCAAACGGGGTCGGGGTTGGCACAACGCGGCCCAACCTGCGTGAATTCGTAATCGTCTTGTTGCGTGGGTGAATTCAGCACTTCACGGTCGAGGGCAGGTTTAGGCCTCCGCAGCGGTCCAGTCGTAGGGCAGGAATTTCCCGTCGAAGGTGACCACGACGCGATCGCCGGCCGGGTGTGGCTTCTTCTCGACGTTGACGCTGAAGTTGATGGCGCTCATGATGCCGTCGCCGAACTGTTCGTGGACGAGCTCCTTGATGGCGCCGCCGTAGACCTGAAGGACTTCGTAGAAGCGGTAGATGGTCGGGTCGGTGGGCACCGCGGTGGGGAGGCCACCACGCATCGGGACGGCGGCGAGCACCGGCACCGCTGACTCGTCGAGGCCGAGGAGGTCGACGAGCTTGCGACCGGCCTCCGGTGGGATCGGCTGCTGTCCGAGCAGGGCCGAGGTGGTCCAGACGACGGGCTTGCCGATGGCGTCGGCGAGCTCCTGCCACGTCAGGCCCTTGGCCAGGCGAGCGGCGACAATCTGCTGGGTGATCTCGTCTCGGGTCATGCACTCATCATCGACGGGTCGCCGGACATCCGCCAGCCGATGCCGAACAGGGCAACGACAGCTCGGCGGGACGGACGTATGTGAAAGTGCCCGCGTAGCGAGCGACAACGCAATTGTCGCTGCCTACGCGGGCAAAGTGGGTTGTTACGTCCCCAATAAGCGACCCACGAGTCTAGGCGTGTCCGCCGAGCTCGAAAGCCGGCTCGATCTGGACCCCGGCGACGCCGAGAGCGTTTCGTACATAGGGGAAGGTATGGCGCGGCCGGGATCATGGCGTGAGTAGTGCACTACTCGAATCGGCCGTGCCCTGGCACCTATCATGTTGTGGCGCAGGCACTTACAGTCTGCGCGTGTCCATCACAGCAATCGACGTTGCGCTGGCCCGGCATCGAAGTGCGCTGGCGATACCGAGAGCATCGAGCGCCTAAGCGGGAGCCCCGGCTACCCGTCGGGGGAAAGTTCGACGACGGGGATGATCCGGTCGGTCTTCTTCTGATACTCGCCGAATCGGCGGCGCGCTGCACGATGAGCTCGTGGGTGCCAGTCGTCGACCGAGTCGTCTAGCGTGGGGGCGTCTACTAGGTGGGTACAGGTGGCAGCGTGAGCGACACGACAACATGCGCGATCGTTGGGGGCGGCCCGGCGGGATTATTTCTAGGATTGTTGCTGGCGCGCGCCGGTGTCGAGGTCACCGTGTTGGAAAAGCACGCCGACTTTCTGCGTGACTTCCGCGGCGACACGGTGCACCCGGTCACCATGCGCCTGCTCGACGAGCTCGGCTTGTTCGAGAAGTTCGACGAGTTGCCGCACAGCGTCGTCGAGAAGGGCCAGTTCGAGGCGGACGGTCATCTGTTCACGCTGGTCGACTTCCGTCGCCTCCGGCAGCCCCACCCGTATGTGGCGATGGTGCCGCAATGGGACCTGCTCGACCTGATCGCTGAAACCGCCGAGAAGGAGCCCAGCTTCAGACTGCGGATGCGATCCGATGTCACCGGATTGCTGCGCGACGGAGACACGATCACCGGCGTGCGCTACACCGGCCCCGACGGCCCCGGCGAACTACGAGCCGATCTCGTCGTGGGTTGCGATGGGCGCACGTCTGTTGTGCGCCGCGACGCGGGCCTGCCCATCCACGACTACCCGGTGCCATTCGATGTGTGGTGGTTTCGGCTGCCGCGCGAACAGCACGGGCAATATTCACTGATCCCGCGCACCGCACCCGGGCGAGCATTGGTCATGATTCCCCGCGACGGTTACTTCCAGATCGCATACCTGATTCCCAAGGGAAGCGACGCGGAGCGGCGGGCGCGTGGGCTCGACGCGTTTCACCGCGAACTCGCTGAATTGATCCCAGAATCGTCGGCCGAGGCGATCACGTCGTGGGACGACGTCAAGGTCCTCGACGTCCGGCTTGACTGCCTGCGCCGGTGGCATGGCAACGGGGTGCTCTGCATCGGCGATGCCGCACACGCCATGTCTCCGGTCGGCGGTGTCGGTATCAATCTGGCTATCGCCGACGCCGTCGCCACCGCCGGCATTCTGGCGAAACCGCTTGGGACGCGCCAGCTCACGACAAAGCGCCTCGCCGCCGTGCGCCGACGCCGACTATTGCCCACCATCGCTACCCAGACGCTGCAACGCGTGCTGCACCGCGGTGTGCTGGGTTCGGTGCTGCAGGGTCGTGAGGCGAAGCCGCCCGTGGCGCTGCTGAAGCTGGTCGAGCGCTTTCCGCAGTTGACGGTGATTCCTGCGTACGTCGTCGGCGTCGGTCTACTGCCCCAACACGCGCCGGACTTCGCACGACGATAACCGCCGCTACGACTCCGCCGTTCGATCCGGCTTTACCGCGTCTGCTTAGCGGCGGCCCTCTCGCGCTGCGCGTTGTTCAGGAGTCTCGAAGGGGTTGACCTCCTCGGGGGGCGGAATGACGGCGGGGGCCGCCGGTGCCATAGCTCCTTCAGACTCAGCGCCGCCGGCGGGTGCACCGCCGATGATCTCGGTGGACTCTCCAGCGCTGTTCGGTGCGCCACTACCACCAGGCACACCTCCCTCGGGGGCGCCGGGCACCCAAACCAGAAGATCCTGAGTTCCGTCGTTGTAGACGACGCTGTTCGGCACGTCGCCCACGACATCGAAGTAGAGCGTGCCGGTCGTCGAGCCACCCGGCGGCGCCGCGGCGGGGCCCCCAGGTGCACCGACGATGACACGGTAGTTCTGCCCGCTCTCAGCGCGGGCGTTGAACAGCGGGACCAAGGGGGTGGCCCAACCTCCGAGCCCTTCGACCGTCACGGTTGCCGCATACAACTCTCCGTTGTGGGGCACGGCGTCCGAGCTCGGGGAGAGGCCACTCACCCTGTAACCGATCATCGGAGCGCCGGTGACGTAGTCGTTCAGCGTCTCCCGCTGACCGAACGGTCTGATGTTGTTGGCCGCCGACGCGGGGATGACCGTACTGGCAGCAATGCTGATCGTGATCGCGGCGACGCTGACAGGTGCCGCTAGCTAGGTGACGGAACAATCACCGATGCCCGCCGGGAACTGCATTGAACCCTGGCTCAGCCACCTCCGGTTCGGTGAGCTGGAAGGGGGGCGGCGCGATGACCTCGGCGGCGCCCGGTGCCTCCGCCGGTGCGCTCGCCACTTCACCGCCGCCGCCGGTAGGTGCACCGCCGATGTTCTCGGTGGACTCGCCTGCGACGTCCGGGGCGCCGCTGCCAGAGGTATTAGTACCGCCCTCGAGAGGACCGGGCACCCAAACGAGCAGATCCTGGACACCGTCGTTGTACACGACGCTGTTGGGGGTGTCGCCCACGACATCGAAGTAGAGCCTGCCGGTCGTCGAGCCACCTGGCGGTGCCGGGTCGACGCCACCACCGATCACACGGTAGTTCGCCCCGCCCTCAGCGCGGGCGTTGAACAGCGGGACCAACGGGGTGGCCCAACCACCCAGACCTTCGACCTTCACGGTGGCTGCATACAGCTGGCCGTTGTGGGGCACGGGGTCGGAGCTCGGGGAAAGCCCCGTCACCGTGTAGCCGATCATCGGCGCGCCGGTGCCGTAGTCGTTCAGCGTCTCCTGCGTACCGAACGGCTTGATGTTGTTGGCCGCCGACGCCGGCACCACTGTCGCAGCTCCCATGCCGATCGCGAGCGCGGCGACACCGACCGGCGCCACAAGTTTCTGGATCTTCACCCTTACTCCCTTTCTGTGTCCACGCTGTGTCCAGCCGGAACGTTACCTCGCCGCATCAATTGAAAAGGCAACTTGCCGCGATCGCACGCTCTGTAACACGAGACACCGTTGACGCGATTACAACGCAGTAAACATGAACCTCATTAGTCCCAACCGTTACGGAGGACACGTGCGACGCCGATGGAAGGCTGCTGCCGGTGCCGTAGCGCTCGCCGTCGCGGCGGCATTCGGCGATGTCTTTCCCGCGGTTTCGCAGGCTGAGCCCGCGCCCGCCTCGAAAAATTTCTCGAAGCCGGCGATCGTGATTCTGGGGTACGGGCTCAATCCCAACGGCACGATGCGCACGATTCTGCGCCGGCGCGTGCTGACGGGTCTAACCGTCGCACAGTTCTTCCCGCAGTCGCCGATCATCGTGACCGGTGGCAATCCGCAGAGCGGCAACACGGAAGCCGGACAGTTGCGCAAGATGCTGCTACTCCTTGGCTTTCCGGACAACCGAATCATTGTGCAGGACAAGGCCAATAGCACAGTGCAGAACGCTCAGTTCTCGGTGCCGCTGGCGAAGCAGGCCGGCACGTCGGACATCATCCTGGTGACGTCGACGACGCATCAAGGCCGTGCCAATGGGGACTTCGCCGACGCGGGCGGCAACCTTCTGGCGACCGTGAGCTACCCGGACGGAAACCCGACGGTCAACGTCGTCCAGTTCGCGCGCGACGCGATCAGCCCGTTCGTCAGCGTCGGCTAGCGTATACCGGGATGGCGGTCAGAGTCCCGAGGCAATGAGGTTGATCACTGAGGCCACGATCACCGAGCCGAAGACGTACGACAACAGACCGTGCCCCAGAGCGGTGGCCCGCATCCTGGACGACGTCAGGTTGGTGTCTGAAATCGCGAAACTCATCCCGACCGCGTAAGCGACGTAGGCGAAGTCGCTGTAGCGAGGCTGATCTCGAGTGTTCTTGAAATTGAAATCGACTCCGCCGATAGGTTTTTCGTAGAAGTACATCTTGGCGTAGGTGAGCGCATAGACGGTGTGCACGGCGAGCCACGAGATCGCCACGCTGGCCACCGCCACCCACGGCGCCACGTGCTCGAAGTGGTCCGGACGCGCCTTGGCCAGCAGCAGCCCGACACCGACGAGGCTGGCGAGGGCACCACCGAGGATCAGCCCGAACACAGTCTTACGGCCGGGCTCTTCATATTCGGCGTGGGACGCGGTCTGGTCCGGCCCGTACGGCCAGACGACGGCCCACGTCCACGCCATGAACGTCACCGCGAGAAAGTCCCACCCAATCAGCAATGAGAACCACGTGAACCCCCTCCAAGCAGACACGCCGGTCGCGGCGAGCCCGACAACAAAGCCGCCCAGCACACGAGGGGCGGGACCCTGCCAGAAGGGCAGTCGCTGTCCGCTTGGCTGCCCGACGTCGTCGGAAGGTAACTCCATCCGGTAAGTGAACCAGCCGGCGTCAAGCCGCCGACGGTATGGATTGCGCGCGTCGGGGCACAACCCGAGCTGGAAAGGATCGCGCAGGTTCATTTCACCAGGCTGGTTCCGTAACGTCAGACGATGTCGACGCGATAACAACTCCAGCAACATCAACCCCATCAGTCCCAACGGTTGTGGAGGACGCGTGCGACTTCGATGGAAAGCTGCTGCCGGGGCAGTGGTGATCGCTGTTGCCGCTGCATTAGGCGGGTTTTCTCCGGCGGCTTCCCAGGCTGAGCCGCCGCCCGCCACGAAGGATTTTTCGAAGCCTGCGATCGTCATTCTGGGGTACGGCCTCAACCCCGACGGCACCATGCGCACGATTCTCCGGCGTCGCGTCCTGACGGGTCTCACCGTGGCGCAGTTCTTCCCGCAATCGCCGATCATCGTGACCGGAGGCAACCCACAGAACGGCAAGACCGAGGCTGGGCAGATGCGCGGGATGCTGCGACTCCTTGGCTTTCCAGACGATCGAATCATTGTGGAGGACAAGGCCAACAGCACTGTCCAGAACGCCCAGTTCTCGGTTCCGTTGGCGAAGCAAGCCGGCACCTCGGGCATCATCCTGGTGACCTCCACGACGCATCAGGGGCGGGCCGATGGGGACTTCGTCGACGCAGGCGGCAATCTCCTGGCGACGGTGAGTTACCCCGACGGGAACCCGATCCGTGAACGTCGCCCAGTTTGCGCATGATGCAATAAGCCCGTTCGTCAACGTCGGCTAGCAGCCACCGGCGCGGTTACTGGGTTTACGCGCGAAAGCCATTGCAGCTCAGTCTGATCGGCACGTCGTCGTTACCATTGTCCCGGCTGACCCCAGAATCGGGTCGTCAGGTTCAGGGTACTGATGCCCTGAAGTGACTCGGCGGAAACGGCTTGCTACTGCCAAGGTTTCATCAGTGTGTTGCTAGGCAGGGAAACGTCGAGCACCTTGCGGGCGGTTTCGGCGCCGGCGACGGGAAGGCCATTGGGATCGAGAAGACCCAGTTGAACGAGCACACTGGCTTGATCCCAGTAGATGTGCTCATGCACGAGTTTGTCACCCTGAAATTGCACGACGGCGACCGTAGGAATCTCCACTCTGCGGCCGGTGGGCTCGATGCCGGGCAGCATCCAGTCCATTCGCGTGGTGTGAGTGAAGCGCACGATGAATTCGTCGACAACGGAACTCTCCCCGATGGTGCGGCTGACGGGGACGAGTTCGAAGTCGGGTGGGTTCAGCCCGATGAAGTGGTGGGCGTAGAAATGGCGCAACTTCTCGAAGCCGACACCTCCGGTCATGGTGGGAACGTGGTTGACGTAGGGCTCAGCGACCATGGTGGACATGGTGGCGTCAACATCGCGCGTCTCGAACTCGTACCGACAGTGCGTATCCCACAACGCAGCAAGATCGTAAGCGGCCATTGCCCTTCTCCCTCTTTGTGATGATCCGGTAACTGATGCCTTATCCAAGTTACGGCCCGACCTCGACGTACGTTGGCGTTGGTTTCGATCATGCCGTTCAGTTGCTCGGATGCGGCCAGCTTGTCGGTTGCGACGATCGTCTGGCCCATAGGTGTCACCGTTCCGTCGGCGCGGCTCAATCCTCTCCCGCCGGCGTTGCCGATGGCCAGGACCGGCTCGCCGACGCGGACTTGTGACGAGTTGCCCAGCGGCGAGGACAGCGGTGGAGAACCGCGGTTACGTGCGTCGGGGGTTCGGAGTTCGCTTGCAGGCTGGCGGGTGACTGCTGCTTTCGTGCACACGGGTCGAAAAGGCGATTCGAGCACGCTCGCTTGGTGATTAACATGGTTCTGCAACAGATTTGGGAGCGGCGGGCGCCTGCGAGCCGGGATTGGTGGTTTTGATGGTGACGTGTACAACGTTGATCGCCTTCGATAGAGCACGAGTCGCTCTCGCGGAGAGGTCGTTGAGTGATTGCCGGTACCGAGGGGTGGTTCGACCTCTCTGCCGTTTTGGTCAGGGTTATGAACATCTCTGAGCACGATCAGGTGAAAGAAAACCTGCTGATCGAGGGCCTGCAGGATTTCATTCACTTAAGCGAGATCCACACGGCGTTTATGTTCGATGATCGCACGCCAAAGCGTCCGAGGCGCGAGGCGCAGGAGATGACGCTGAACATGATCCGGGAGCTCGTAAACGAGGGTCTGTTTGTGCTGGGTGTGCCGAATAAGAAAGACCCGACAGGCTTTACCCGGTGGGACCTACCTCTGGAGTCTGCGATCGCCGAGATCGAAGAGGCGTACGTGAAGAACTTCGATGACCGCTGGGGCTGGGTCACTATCGTCTGGTTGAATCAGACCGATAAAGGCAAGAAGCTAGCGTTAGAGCTTTACCATGCGGGCGAGCCTTGGCCATAAGCGTCGCCCGGGCGGTACCGCGACGCCATCCGCACGACTACTCTGCGCTCGGGTTCGAGACGTTGAGTCACGCGCTCGAATTGCTGGTGATGGATTGGAATGTCGACCGCTTGAGTGGAGATGATGAATGCTCCCAAGCATGACCAGGTGAAGGAAACCTTCTGATCTGCTGCGGTCTTGTCACCGCGCGATCTGGCCGCTCGGTGTAAGCACGTCCGCGATGAGACCGCCGACAATCACCACTCCGGCAACCACTCCGGCCCCAACGGTCTCCCCTGCTTCGGCAAGGCCGTGGCCCAGGTCGGGCAACACCGATGAGCCGCCGGACGCCGAGGCGGTCGGCTGCGGTGAGTCAGGGAGTGCGACGCCGGGCATGATCGTCGCCGGCTGAGTGGGCGCGTGAAATCCCGGCGCCAACGGGTTCTCCAACCATGGGGGCAGACCATTCGGGTCGAAGACTCCGGCGGGTGGCAAAGTGACGGGAGCGTGTCCCACCTCGGGCGGCGGGATTGGTACAGGGCCCGAATTGGCCATCGGAGGGAGCTGCGGCGGTGAACTGATAAGTGATGGAAAGTAGGGCGTGTACGGGATGTGGATCTTCTTATCAGTTCCGTCCGGAAACCAAATGTCGATCGTGTCGTCCCATCCATTACTGCTCTGGCGTAGGCCGATCCTTGTGCCGTCGGGGAGTGCTCGCACAGTCCCGTCGTAGCGTGGTGGTCCTTGACTGTCGGCGGCGTTGCGCGTCAGGTAGTCCCACAGTCGTTTCATCGAGCCTGTATCGAACACCTCTTTGACATCCGGTTTAGTGCCCACCTCGTTGGACCCTCTTCTTCCTCCGTTCGGCAGTGGGTCCAGCGCTTCCCTGACGTCGCGCGCATCGTTAACGGGTGGTAGCGGTCCCGGTTGGGGATTAGGTGGCGGGGGTTGGGGCGGAGCGTCCTTGATGACACGGTTATCGACCGCCTGGATGGTGGCGTCACGATCCGTCTCGGACAAGTCGGCGAGGCTGCCCGCCGCTGTCGTGATCCTCTTGGCGAATTCTTGGTCGACGGCGACCAGCTCCGCCACCCGGCGGCGGATTTCGGCGGCCAATGACCGGGCTTCAGATTGCCGTGCGACCACGACGAAGGCATCGACGGCGTGGCGGCTGGTAACCGAAAAGTCCTCCCCCACTGTGAATCCGGCAGCCTCGGCAGCAGTGATCGCGGCCAGCACTCCCTGCTTTGCGGCGTGAATCTGCTCTGCACCAGTACGGGCGACGACGGACGCGCTGTGCAGTTGGTCTGCCAGTCCGAGGGCTTCAAGCCGGTCGGTGTCGGCCCGCTGTTGTGCAGCAGCGGCGGCGGCGCCCTCCCACGGGGTTCCGCCGGGCGAGGGCATCTGCCGAGAAGCCTGCGTGAACGCTTCCTCCCACAGATTCGCGGTGTTGGTCCAGTGGGTGGCCGCTTCGGTCAAATGCTCTGTATCCCAGCGCCGCACCTGAGAAACGGTGGGAACAGCATGGCTCGAAGGCATCTACAGTGCAGTCGCCGGACCGCGGAGCTCGGCGCCGGAGAGCTCATCGGTGCCGAAATAGTCGACGCTGGCGGCGATCAGGTTGGCGGCGGTTGACTGCATCCGGCTCGCCAGCGCTTCGCCGGCCGTACCCACGGCGGCGTGAACAGCGCTGACCGCGGCGTACGTGGCCTGACATGACGTTTCAGGCGAGTCCGGTGGGGATGCAGTCCCCACTTCGGCTGCCCACGACTGGCAATGGGCAGCCAGCATTCGCAGACCAATCGTGTCGACCTCCAGCACAACCATGTCGTCAGTCTAAAATCTCGCTGCGCGACCATCAGACACCAATTTTCGCGCTTTCCGAACCGGGAGTTCACCGTTCGGAGCCAAGGTGTCGGACACCCGTGAAACCATGCTCGCTGTGCCGCAGGACTGGTTCGCGAATCTCATGGGCTTTCGGGAAGAGGGCTACGACCTCACCCGCAGTCGGCTCGTCGTCGAGGGCGACGAGCTGGCCTCGACGGTCAACGGAAAGCGCTACGGCATCGGCAACCTTGAAGTGCCGACGTTGGGCGCACCTGCGTACGCGCGTCGAGGTACCTCGGACAAGCGCAGCACCGTGCGGTGTGTCACCGGTGAGGCACGGGCCATGCACGCCGACCCCGAACTGGAGGGGGCTCTGTTTCAGGTCGCCTCGCAGTTCAACCTGCTGGAGATGGCAGGGCCGGGCGTCACCCCAGAGGACGGGGTCACGCGGTACAGCGGTGATCACACGCAGGGACCGGCATGCGCGATCGCGGCTGGGGCGGCCACCATCTACCGCAACTACTTCGCCCCCGTCGACGGTGAGATCGGTCAGACGCGCGAGCGTCAGATCGATGCTTTGGCCGACGTGGGTAAGGCACTGTCTACGAAACTCGGCCGGCCGGTGTCCGAACTCTGGGAGATGCGCAACGGCTACGCGTTGTGCACCGGAGAGGGCCTCGAGGCGATCACGAACCTGCTCGCGGACGGCGACGACGACCTGCGTGACGAACTGCGCGCGCAATTGGCGATCGGTCTTGCACCGCGACGTCGAGGTCACGGATGTGCGTGAGGGCCCGAGGCGCCTTGTCTCGCAGGCGTTCTGCTCGGCGCTTCCCGTCAACTATGGGGACGGCCGAAAGTCGGCGTGGGAGGCGTTCGGGCGCCTGGTCCTCGAAGCGTCCTATGAGGCCACGCTGCTTGCAGCGGTCGAACAATCGCTGGCTGGCATGTCGAACATCGTGCTACTAACGCGCGTGGGCGGCGGGGTCTTCGGCAACGCGGATGCATGGATCGACGACGCGATCGTGCGCGCGCTAGAAATCGTGGAGCACGCCGGGCTGGATGTCCGGCTGGTTAGTTACGGTCAAGTGCACCAGTCGTTTCAAGCGATCGCCGAGCGATTCGATGGATGACAGTCAGCGGTGGCCGCATGACGAGATCCTCCACGCCTGGTGGGTCGAACCCGGGACGTCTACTCGCCGGCGAATACCCGGGCGCATCGACACCTGAGAGGCAGCGGAGGCGCTGCGTCTCTCGTCGAGAACGCGGTCGCCATTCGTCACTCGCCTATCCCATTCCCGACATGACCATCTCGATCGAAGGCCTGGAGGACTCTGCACTCATCGAGACGAGAAACGCCGGCAGAATCGTTTACGTCACCTGCTGGGGCGGCAAGGGCCGCAACGGCACCGGGGTCGGCTGCGATCTCGCGGTGACGGCGGGACTATGTCACCTACGTCCGTGGAGCGCTCCGACGGTCGCACCCTTAATTCGTCGTCGTCTTCCTCGTCTTCTTCGGCCTGCCCCTCATCGCCGCCTTGCGGTCCTCGTCGGAGAAGGCAGAGGACCGACCTCTCCGCGCCGAGCTCACCATCTCCCTGGCCGACCGCACCGCCGCCGTCGTCGCCGCATAGCTGGAGTCGTCGTAGGTGATCGAGTCCCCGGCGGCAAAGCCCATCCGCTGTCCCACCTCAACGGCATCGATGTTGGCCCCCAGGAAGATGAACTTCCAGCTCCACTCGTCCTGCTGCTGCTTGATCAGCCGCCGCACGGCCTCCCAATCCCACTCGTGACTGGAGTTCTCCATGCCGTCGGTCATGATCAGGCAGATCACGTGACCGGGACGCTCGTCCTCCGGAGTTGCCGATAGCTGCTCGCCGATCTCGGTGACGAATTTGCCGACGGCATCGAGCAGCGCGGTCATCCCGCGTGGCTGCACGACGAACTCCGGCACGTCAGCGATCTCGGTGGTCGAGTAGAGCACGTCGTAGACGGTGTCGAACTGCGCCAGCGTCACCTGACACTGCCCAGGCTGGTTGCGCTGCTCATTGATGAGCTCACGCCAGCCGTCCTCGGTGGCCTTCTTCGAGGTTTCCATCGAGCCGGAGCGGTCGAGCAGGGCAGCGAGCAGGGTCCTGTTGGGATTGGTCACGTGTGCCTTCCATTTGGCGTGGGCGTTGGCCACCGGGGTGGACACCCGGCGGGATTCTCTTGCACCTTCTCGGCCTCCGTCAGCAAATGGGCCTCTGCCGATCTCCTCGGGGCGGCGGAGTGCTCGTTTTCGCCGGTTGGTGAGCCGTCGATGGTGAAGTGCAGCCGCCCCATCGAGGGCGGCCATCCTCCGCTATTGTACGCTTCTACCAGCAATTATGCACTCATCTTACGCGTGCAGTCGGCTTCCGCGGTGCGTTGATTTCCACGCGCACGGGAACATGGGTTGCCGCGTCTCGGGTGCGCCGTCATGCCTTGCAAGGATCGGCACGGCAATCCCTTCATCGACCATCAGACGGAGCGGTAAGTTCACGGCCGTAAAGATACGAGACTAGGTCGACGGCAGGTCCAGCCGGTGGGCCAAGTCAGGCCCGCCTACTTCGCGAATGAAGTCTGGGTCTCCGCACACCACAAGTTGGTCGCGCGCACGCGACAGGCCGACGTAGAGGCGTTCGCGGGACCGTTCGAATGCTGACTCCTCGTTGACGACGAGCACGACGGCGCGGCGCTCAAGTCCTTTGAAGCCGAGAACGTGACCGTAGAACACTTGCTCCGCATCCCAGAAGCTGTCCCAGTAGGCGGCGTTGCCGGCGGCTTGACGTTCCTTCTGTTCGGGGTGTCGGGTACCCGTGGTCAACAAAGCGACGTCTTCGGGACGCCATCCTTCGTCGAGGAGCAGCTCGACCTCGTCGTCGCCTGCATCCATCGCGTCGTCGCGGGAGCAGGCCACGAATTTCACGGCTGGCCCCTCTCCTCCGAGGAAGCGCATCGGGTGGTCGACGAGCGGTTGGAATGCGTTGGCGATCTGCCGTGTGTTGCGCACGTTGTGATCAAGGATCAGCGGCACCAACGGAACTGGCGGAGAGCCGTGCCGGCTGAAGACGCGCTGGCCCTCATCAGTGAATACGTATAGGCCGCCCGCCTCGTCGTCCTTGAGGGCCGCGAGAAGCGGATCCCACCAGGGGTCGGCGAAGTCCTGTGCCTCGTCGACGACGATCGAATCGAATCGATGGCCAGGCTCGAGTTGCGCTGCAAGCTCGGTCATTTGGAGCGGGAGGTCGTGTTCCCAGAACTGCACCGTCTGTTCGGTGCGCAGCGACTCGTCGGGGCCTTCGGGTGCACCCCACAGCACGCCGAGGGCGTGGAACTCGCCGACGTAGGCGGGTCGCTGGCGTCGTGGCCAGGCCGCGCTGATGCGCTCGAGGTAGGAGGCGAGACCATGGGAGTAGCAGACGAGGGCGACGCGTTGGCCTTTTTGCGCCAGCCGCCGCGCCTGCTCCATGGCGAGGAAGGTCTTGCCGCTGCCAGCGCCACCGCGGACTTCGACGCGATGGATGAGACGGGTGGCGTCGAGGATGACGGCTTGGTGCTCGGTGAGCGCATCGGCGGCATCGTCGTTGGCCAGAGCGCGGGCGACGACGTCGCGTTGTGGTAATCCCCTACCACTCAGAGCTGTTGTGAGTTGGTGAATGCCCTCCTGGGTGAGCAGGGGGCGGTCGAGCTCCTGCCGGATCAGGACGTATCGCAGCTTGTCGACGAGGGTCGGCAGCTCGTTGCGGTCGACGACCTTCCACCGCGGGCACTCCGGAAGGTCGAAGTCGGCGGGAAGTTCGGTGTTGGGCAGGACGATGATGTGATCCCAGCGCAGGCGTCCCTGGGTCCAGCGGGGGTCCTTCTCGACGTAGTCGCGCAGCGCGTAACAGGCTTCGCGGGCCTGGCGGACAGGGTCGATCTTGTGGTCGTGGCCGCCGCGTTTCTGCCGCCAGCCTTCGCCGTCGTGCCATACCTCGCCGCCCTTGACCTCGATGCAGACAATGCCGGCGCCTTCGATGCCGACGACGAAGTCGATCTCGTGGTCCTTGAGGTGATCGGTCACCCGCTGTCCGGACACGACCATGTCGTTGGGTTCGAGATGGTCGGCGAGGGCCTGCCAGGTGCGCCGCTCGGCGGGGTTAGCCAGACGCGGCGGCTCGGTGATGGTGATGGTCAAGGTGCTGTCGGCCCCCGGTCGACACCTTCGAGCCAGAGCTGCATCTCGAATCCTCCCCGTTGCGCGCGCTTGCGTCGTGCGACGTCGACGATGCTATCGAGGGTCGCGCCGTATTCGGCGGCGATCGCGGCAACGACTTCGAGGACATCGGCGGCTTCGTCGACGACGGCGTGGCTATCCGCTGTCGCGAGTAGTTCGGCGACTTCTTCGTGCAGCTTGTCATGCAGCGCCGAGCGGTATTCCTCCGCGGGAAGGATCCTGACGCGCGGCGCACGGCCTGTGGCGCGGATGATGTCGGGGATCTTGTCCCGCACGAGTTTTCCCACGACGTCGATCCCCCTGACCATAATGCGTTGGTGCAGTTCTATCCCGCGGTGCCGACATCGGGAATGCGCCGTGGACGGTGATGCAACCGATCCGCTGCTCCTTGGACAGCGGGTGGTCGCGATCCTCGAGACGGGCCTTCGCACGGCGACGTACAAACTCGCCACGTTGATGGCGTTGATCGAACACTGCATCGAGAACCTCCCGGCACAGCCGAGCGACACGCTTCGGGTACCTCTACCCGACTTGGCTCATCGGGTGCTCGAGATCTATTGGCACCAAGTTCGCCCGTTTGATGGCCACGAATTGCGTCAGTCGACTCAGCCGCGCGCCCGAATCCTGATCGCCACCAACGCGTTGCGTCAAGAAGTCGCGCTTGGGCGCACGGGCCTGTCAGTCGACATCGCCAAGGTTCGTGCTCCTGCGGCGTACCAGAAGGCCATCGACGAGATCGCGCTGTGCTTGGCGCAGCAGCCGTTGCATCGGCTGCAGAAACTGCCCGGAGCATCGACAAGTGACACCTTCCTCTACGACGACTCGTTCTTGCACGACCAGGTGTCGCGGTCGACACTGCGTGCCCACGGCGATGCCATCGAACTGAAGCCAGGTGTTGCGCACGGTCTCGCGCGACTTGCCGGGCTGCTCAAGCCGGCGCTCGAAATCATGTGGGTCGAGGACGTACGCCGTATGAACAGCTTCCTCGACGCCGAGGTCCCAGATGTCGCGGGGCACTTGTTCGGTCGCGAGCGCGCCGCCCTGGCGGCCGTGCGCGAGCCGTTTAAGGAAGCGTTCGGGCCACACTGCTTCTACTGCGGAACGCACCTGCCCGGCAACAACCCGATCGACCATGTGTTGCCGTGGTCGTTGGTCGGCATCGACGGCCTGGCCAACCTGGTGCTCGCCTGCGCACGTTGTAACGGTGACAAGAGCGGCGCGCTGCCGGCGGTGAGGATCATCGACCGAGTGCTGCAGCGTGAACGCGAGATGTTGGAGGAGATCGCGTCCGAATTGCAGTGGCCGACCCAGCATGACCGGGTCGTGGCCGCGGCCCGCGGGATTTATCGCGGCCAGCCTTCCGGTGTGCCGACGTGGTCGGGGTACAAGCAGAGCGAACGGCTGGACATCAGCTTTCCGCCGTCTTGGGCGTGACGCCCGTCAGCGGTCATCGCGGAATGAGCTCCAAGACTGTCGGCCGAGTAGAAGCTCCCGGCGTATTCATCGAGGTTGTCGGCCTCGCTCGCTAGGCTCCCCTCCATAACAGTTTGCTCGGGGAGGCGTTGAGGCGTTGAACACCAGTTTCGAGGAAGCTCCGCTGGCAGTCCTCCGCCGGGCTCTGGGGCCCGCAGCGGAGTTCCGCGAAGGCCAGTTAGAAGCGATCGAGGCCGTGGTGGAACAGCGCAGCCGCCTCTTGGTCGTGCAACGCACCGGCTGGGGCAAGAGCGCGGTCTACTTCGTGGCCACTCGCTTGCTGCGGGATAGGGGTGCAGGCACCACGATCATCGTCTCGCCGCTGTTGGCGCTCATGCGCGACCAGATCGAGGCGGCTTCTCGGCTGCATCTGAACGCCGTGACGATTAACAGCAGCAACACTGAAGAGTGGGATCGAATCGAGAAGGATCTGTTGCGCGGGGCGGTAGATCTCTTGTTGGTGTCCCCGGAGCGATTCAACAACGCCGATTTCAGAGACCGGCTCCTCGGACCGCTCAGTCGCAGCGCCGGCCTGCTCGTCGTCGACGAGGCACACTGCATCAGCGACTGGGGGCACGACTTCCGCCCGGACTACCGCCGTATTGTCCGAGTGCTCGAGTTCATGCCACCGGGACTTCCTGTGCTCTGCACAACCGCGACCGCGAATGACCGCGTGATCGAAGATATTCGGCATCAGCTGGGTGCCGACCTCAAATGGATTCGCGGCAGCCTCGACCGCGAGAGCTTGTCGCTGTCGTCGATTAGGATCCCCACCATTGTGGAGCGGCTGGCTTGGCTTGCTCAGTGGATCCCGCGCATGACAGGGTCGGGCATCGTCTACTGCCTCACTGTCGCAGACACCGCGCGGGTGGCGGACTGGTTGAACGCCAAGGGAATTCCCGCAGCCGCCTACTCTGGCGAGACAGATCCAGAACGACGACTGGAGATTGAGAAGCAACTCAAGACGAACGAGCTCAAGGTTGTCGCTGCGACCTCGGCGCTGGGCATGGGGTTCGACAAGCCAGATCTTGCCTTCGTCATCCACTTTCAGTCACCCGACTCGCCTGTGGCGTATTACCAGCAAGTGGGCCGGGCGGGCCGCGCCGTCGACCATGCCGAAGTGGTCTTGCTGTGGAGCGAGCGGGACGAGGACATCTGGCAGCACTTCCTTGAAACCGGCCTTCCTGTGCAATGGCATGCCGAGCAGGTCGTTCAGTATCTCGAGGCCGAAGGTGATTGGGTCGGCCAACGTGACATCGAGGTGAATGTCAACATGCCCAGCTCACGGATCACCGGACTGCTCAAGGTTCTTGACGTCGAGGGTGCGGTCGAAAAGGAACGCTCGAAGTACCGTCGTACGCTGCGCCCGTGGACCTTCGACAGTGCGCGTATTGAGCGAGTCAGGACCGCTCGGTTGGCAGAGCACCAAGCCATGCGGGATTACGCCAACACGTCAGTGTGCCGCATGGCATTCCTGCGGAAAGCTCTCGATGACACCGACGTAGGCGCATGCGGCCGGTGCGATAACTGCACCGGTGATCGATACGACGGAAAGACAGATCCGAGTTTGGTCGGACAGGCCCTCACCTTCATCAGGCGGCGGCCGATTACCATCGAGCCGCGCAAGCAGTGGCTGGGACATCGATCCGGCAAGATCAGTAATGCCCTCGAGCCAGGCCGAGCCTTGTGCTACCTGACCGACCCGGGATGGGGCGACCAGCTGCTCGAGGCGAAACGTAGCGGTCAGCCGCTGAGCGACGAGCTCGTCGAGGCCTCAGCCACGCTAATCGAAGAATGGATGCCCGGATTCAACGGCACGGTCGTCCATGTGCCCAGTCTCGATCCCACCCGCAGGCTGGTCGAGAACTTCGCGGGCCGACTCGCTCGACTACTCCACGTCCGGCTGTCCGACTGCCTCGTCAAGGTACGAAGGAACGCTCCGCAGAAGCTGATGGAGAACAGCGCCCAAGAACTCCGCAACGTCAGCGACGTGTTCGGGATCCGGGGGAAGGCGCCGAGCGGTCCGGTATTGCTTGTCGACGACGTAGTGGACTCCCGGTGGACAATCACCGTATTGGGCGACCTGCTGCTGTCGGCGGGCAGTGGCCCGGTTTATCCGTTTACTGTGGGCAAGACAAAGGGATGAAAATGCTCGACGAACAGGACTTGGCTGCGCTGGCGCTGACCAGCCGCTTGGTCGAGTCGGCGGTTAAGCCCTTGTCTTCTCGTCAGTATTGGGAACTGCGCCGAAGCCTTGAGCCGTCGGCGTTGTACGGAATGACCGCGAAGGACATCGCCGCGGAATTGGCGATCTCCGGTGACGAAGCCGAGCGCATTGCCCGGTTGTTCGAACGCGCTGGCGGCCTCGCAATGGCTCTTGAGAAGCTGGACCATTCCGGAATCTGGACCATCACCGGCGTCGGTCAGCACTACCCCGAGCGACTGCGTACCCGACTTCGCGACTCGGCGCCCGTCGTGCTTCACGGCGTGGGCGCCACTTCCTTGCTCGACACGGAGGGTGTGGGAGTCGTTGGCTCGCGACACATCTCAGCCGACGGCTCACAAGTTGCACGCGAGATCGCGCAGCGCGCAGTGAAGGCAGGTCTGCCGGTGGTTTCGGGAGCGGCGCGAGGCGTCGACCAGGAGGCGATGAATGCCGCTCTGAGAGCGAGCGGGCAGGTCGTTGGCGTACTCGCCGACGCGTTGGAGCGCACTGTCAGCCGGCGCGGCACTCGGCGCGGTGTGGCTGACGGTCAGATCTGCCTGGTGACGCCGTTTGCGCCCAGCGCTCCATTCTCGGTCGGAAATGCGATGGGGCGCAACAAGATCATCTACGGCCTGTCCCGCTGCACGATTGTGGTCGCCAGCGATTACGAGACGGGCGGCACGTGGGGGGGTGCCACGGACGCGATCAAGAATGACTATGGCCGCGTAGCCGTTTGGACTGGGGCGGGCAGCGGAGCTGGCAACAGCGCCCTCGTCAAGCATGGTGCCGCCGAGCTGGCCGACGTAAACCGCCTGGAAGAACTTTTTCACGAATCGGTTGTTCCGCCGCCGGTCAAGGACGAGGCTGCCGGACACCAACTGACGCTTGACCTTTGAGGCGCGGACGTGGCCGCATCCAATCGCGTCAACTTCGACCACACCGCCTGCTACCGCGACAACGTGCACGAAAACAGCAAGGCCGGTCGCCACTGGTGCCGCCGAGAAGGACCAGCCAGCCGGTCAGGCCACGTCTACGCCGTTCGCAACGAGCCAACCGTCGACGCCGCGCCGGCGAATCTCGGACCCCAACAGCATGCCGAAGGTCTCGAACCGCGCCATCATCGCGCCGCATGACACAACCGTGGCAGACCGACAAGAACCGCCAACACACTCACGGACACTCATAAACACTCGCGATCACGCAGATTTCACCCAGCTGGTCGGTAACCCCACGTCGACGGCAGTTCGCCCGTGGGAGGCATCGAGACTTTGGCCAGTCCAGTCTCGATCCAACCCGTCGGCTGGTAGCGGACCTCGCGACTCGGCTGGCCGCGGCATAGGGTGGTCGCCGTGGCGGAAGCGTTCGACCCGATGCGGATCCTTGCGAGAATTCTGGCCGACCACGGCCCATTGCACGAGGATGACATCGCACGACGACTGCGGGACAGCGGCGTGGCCGATCCGGACACCGTACTGGACCAGGTTCTCGACGAAACCGAGTGTCCGGCAAGGCAGTTGGTCGACGATCGGTGGGTGTGGCTGCCGACGGTGCTAGCCGGGCGGGTGTTCACGCACCGGCTCGGCGCAGACGAGGCGGCCCACGACATGCTCACTGTGACCCCGAACCTGGACCCGGTCACCGCGCTGTGCGAGCACGAGCAGTTTGGGCGGCTCGCCGACGGGTCGGCGGCGCAGGTCGTGCTGGCCGGGTTCGACGATGAGCTGCTCGAGCAGCGGGGCATCCCGGCCGAGGTGGTCGACCCGCTCGGGGCGCTGCTCTTGGTGCCGGGCACGCTGGGGGCGATGGGCGTGGCCGAGGGGGACCTGGTCGGGGTGCGGCTGACCGCGCAGGGACTCGTGGTCGAGCGGGTCACCGCGCTCGCGCATTCCGCCGTGGGCGCCCGGCTGGCCGCGATGCTCGACGCCGACGAGCCGGTGTACTTCGACGCGGCGGTATGGACGGCGTGCGTCGAGGACCCGGCGGTGTTCACCGAGCCGCTGCCGCCCCTGTGCGAGATCGTCGACGACTACGGTCTGGCACATCGCGGCGAGTGGCTCGCACCCGGCGGAGTTCGATTTCGACCGTTGGCGTTTCGAGCGCGGGTGCGCAGCGCTGGCCGAGCGATACGACCTCGACTCCGACGACGCGTTCGCGCTGTACACGCTGGTCAATCTGTACGACCAGATGTCGCTGCTGCTGATCGACGCCGCCGACGCGGACGCGCCGCTGGAGGATGCGTTGGCCGCAGCCGGCGAGGGCGCGGAAACACCCGAGGTCGACGGGTTCGCCGATCTGGTCGCTGAGGTCGGGGGCGAGCTTGCCGATCCGCTGTTGGCTGAGCTGCTGCTGGCCGAGACGGTCGGCACCGGCCGCGCCGGGGCGTCCGCGCTGGGCCTGTTCGCCGAGGTGCTGGAGCCGAAGGTGCCGCGCACGGCGCGGGTGGCGTTTCGCTGGCTGCGCGCGGTGGCGCTGGAGCGGATCGGCGACATCGACGCGGCCGAACGCGAGCTGCTGGCGGCCGAGTCGATGGATACGGACTGGCCGCTGCCGTTGCTCGATCTGGCCCGCATCGCCTCCGATCGCGGCGACGTCGAGCGCGGGTTGGCGTTGCTGCGCCGCGCCGGCGCCGGGCCGGACCACCCGCTTGTGGAGCTACTAGAGCGGTACCGGGCCGAGCCGCGCCGCGACCTCGGCCGCAACGAGCCGTGCTGGTGCGGGTCCGGCCGCAAGTACAAGAAATGCCATCTCGGGCACGAGGAGCTGCCACTGGCCGAGCGGGTGGGCTGGTTGTACACGAAGGCCGGCCAGCACGCGCTGCTGAGCGGCTGGAACGACCTGCTGGCCGAGGCGGGCTACGAACGCTGCCGCTACGCCGACGATGATCCCGACGCGCTGGCCGCGGCGCTGGCCGATCCGCTGGTGCTGGACGCGGTTCTGTTCGAGGGCGGCGCGTTCGCGGAGTTCCTCCAGAAGCGCGGGTCGCTGCTGCCCGACGACGAGCGGCTGCTGGCGGAGCAATGGCTGCTGGTGGACCGGTCGGTGTTCGAGGTCGAGCAGGTGCACCGCGGCCAGGCCGTCACCGTGCGCGACGTGCGCACCGGCGACACGCACGAGGTGCGTGAGCGGGCGGCCAGCCGCCAGCTGAAGCCCGGGCAGCTGGTCTGCGCACGCGTGGTGCCCGCCGGGGACACCATGCAGTTCTTCGGCGGGCTGGAACCGGTCGCGCTGCACGAGCGCGACCCGCTGATCGACCTGCTCGACACGCGACCCGACGCGGTGACGCTGGTGGCGCAGCTGAGCCGCCGGTTCGCGCCGCCGGCGCTGGCCAACACCGAGGGCGATCCGCTGGCGATCTGCGAGGCCACCGTGCGCGTCGGCGACCCGGCCGGGATCGAGGCCGCGCTCGACGACACCTACGACCGGGTCGACGGCGACGAGCCGCCGCGGTGGTTCGAGCACGTCACCACCCAGGGCATGCCGCGGATCCGCGCCGCGCTGGTCCTCGACGGCGACACGCTGCGGGTGGAAGCCAACAGCGAGAAGCGGATCGACCGTGTGCTGGCCACGCTGGCACGCCTCGACCCCGCGATGAACGTGCTCGACGACTCCCGCCGCCCGCTGCGCGACGCCCGCGAGGCTGCCGAGCTGGCCAAGCAGATGCCCATTACCGGCGAGGGTGCGCTCGACCCCGACGACCCCGAGCTGGCCGCGTTCCTTGACGAGTTCGTCCGTGACTACGAGACCAAGTGGGTCGATGAACCCATCCCGGCGCTCGACGGCCACACCCCGCGGCAGGCCGCTGATGACCCCACCCGGCGCGGCGACCTGATCAAACTCCTGGACACCTTCCCCGCCGGTGAAGCCAGCCGCGGCGGCATGGACGTCGACCGGCTGCGCGCCGCGCTCGGCCTGCGGTAGCCGAGCGGGCCGTGCTCACGCCGGGTCCGTCGCGCCGATCTCGGCAGCGAACTCGCGGAAGTCTTTGTGGCCGGGCAGCTTTCGCAGACATCGCGCCACCAGGTCGCGGGCGACGTCGGTGTTGCCGCGTCGGTGCGCGAGCCGCGCGGAGAGGAAGGTGTGCTCCGGACCGCCCAAGGCGGCGTGGGTGACGATCCTGTCGAGCACGCCGCCCTCGGTGTCCGCGAGGTTCTGCAGCAGGAGGCCGTGCCATTCCGCCAGCGCGCTGGCTCGCTCCTGCTCGGTAGCGACGGAACGTCGTACTTGACGCGTCGATGCGCCGCCGCGCGACACCTCGTCCAGCGCCAGCACGTACTGCTCGGCGAAGCCTTCCCACGTGTCCGGAACGCGCAGCATGCGCGCCAGCACGACGGCGAGGGAGGTCTCCTTCGCCGCGACCGAGCCCTCGCCGTAGCGGGTCCAGCCGTACCTGGACTCCCACCGAATCAACTGCGGCGCAGCGGTTTCGGCGAACGTCTGGAACCCATGGCGTTCCCATATCCACGCCCACAACACCGCCGCCACATCGGACACGACGAAGGCCGCTGCTGCCACCGGATCGTCGGACCGGAAGTAGTCGTAATCGTGGGCTTCGCACGCGAGGTCGATCAGTTGCTCCAGCGCGGCCGCTGCGGGCCCGGCATCCTCGGCACGCAGCGCGTCCTGCGCTTCGGCAGCAAGCCGCTTGAAGGTGAAACGCCAGCGCGACCGCTCGCGCGGCGACACCCGCCGGTTTCCGCCCAGGTACGCGCCCGATCGCGCCAGCGACACGAAGTCGTCGACGTCGTCCCGCACCATCTCCGGATCGGCCGGCTCCTTCGCGGGACGCGGCGGGCGACCGCGCCCGTCGCTCGCGAGCTCGACCTCGATACGCTCCCGCACGTTCGCCGTGCCGCGCCAGTAGAGGTTCCACAGCGCCTTCCGCAGTCGATCCTCGTCGAGCCCCGACACCACCCGGAAGAACTGTTCGCGGTTCATTCGTTTCGCCGACACGAGGGCGATTATCTCCGGTAGAGGTGCTGGCTGCGCCGTCAAGTGCCGTCGCTGGATCGGGCCGATGGCATCGCCGGAGAACATGTGTCCGAGCGTCCGGCGATTGTCCACGTTTAGTGATCGCTTCGCCGGTGACCGTAGCCGGTTCGGTGTACGTGCACCGGCCGTGTAGCACACGTGCCACACTTTCGGGTGTGACGAGGGAGATCACCCAGCGTGAGCTTCGCAATAACAGCGGCGAGATCATGCGCCAGGTTGACCAGGGCGAATCCTTCGTTGTGACCAGGAATGGGGTCCCGGTTGGCGAGCTTTCTCCGTTGCGTCGGCATCGATTCGTAAGGGCCGAGGCGGCTCTGACGGCGTTCAGGGGCGCTCCGCGCGTGGAGTTCGACCGGTTGCGCGCGGACCTCGATCGGGCCGCCAGCCAGGAGATCGCGCCTCGTGGCTGAGGCTCCGCGTGCGTCGCAAGGCGTCATCGACACCTCGGTCGTGATCGAGCTGGATCAAATCGATGCCGAGCAGCTCCCAAATGAACTCGCCAACAGCGCCCTTACCATGGCAGAGCTTGCGGCCGGGCCGCACGCCACGGGTGATACCGCTGAGCGCGCGCGACGTCAAGATCGCCTACAACGAGCCGAGGCCATCTTCGACCCGCTGCCGTTCGATGGCGACTCTGCAAGAGCTTACGGACGCGTCTACGCGGCGATCGTCGCGACCGGGCGCAAGGCGCGTGGCCCCCGGGCGGTCGATCTGTTGATCGCTGCCACCGCCCTGGCCGCCAACCTGCCCCTCTACACGCGCAACGTCGACGACTTCCGAGACATCGAACATCTTCTGACCATCGTCGGCGTCTAACCCTACGGGTGTTCTCTGTTCGGCCGAACCCAAGAGTGACTTCTCCGACGGCGCTTACGGGTCTCACCGTCGCCCAGTTCTTCCCGCAGTCGCCGATCATCGTGACCGGAGGCAACCCACAAAACGGTAAGACGGAAGCGGGCCGATGCGCAGAATGCTGGAGCTCCTTGGCTTTCCAGACAATCGAATCATTGTGGAGGACAGGGCCAATAGCACGGTACAGAACGCTCAGTTCTCGGTGCCGTTGGCGAAGCAAGCCGACATGTCGGGCATCATCCTGGTGACGTCGACGACGCATCAGGGGCGCGCCGATGGGGACTTCGCCGACGCGGAGGGAAACTTTTGGCGACGGTGAGTTACCCCGTTGGGAACCCGTCCGTCAATGTCGACCAATTTGCGCGTGACGCAATCAGCCCGTTCGTGAACGTTGGCTAGCGCCGCTGTTGCGCTGCTGGGCTGACGCGCGAAAGCCATTGGAGCGCAGTCTGATCAGCGTGTCGTTGTCTCCATTCTCGCGGGCGCTAGTGGCTTCAACACCGATATCACATTCTCGGCGCGGCGTAGGCCGCTGACATGTAGCGCATCAAGTGATCGACGAGCGGCGGCATGGCGTTGGCTATCTGGCCGGTACGGACATGCTGGTAGTCGCTCGGGTCCGCGCCTGCCGACGGAGTCGTTACGGCCGTCACCGCAGTCGCCGTCAAGCCGATGACTGCAGCCGATCGTCGAAGCATGCTTCCCCCGAGTACAGGCGTGACCGCCGTTCACTCGTTGTGCGTCTTCCCTCGATCGCGCCATAGCAAACAACTACCAAGGGTAGTCAAGGCCTTGACGCAATCAGCCGTCTGCTTGCAGAGGGGGACGATGCGTTGAGCGACGAATTGCGGGGGCAGCTGGCGATCGGCCTGCACAGTGGAGTACAGGTCACGGACGTGCGTGAGGGCCCGCCTCGATTTGTCTCGCAGGCGTTCTGCTCGGCGCTTCCGGTCGCGAATGGTAGCGGTCGGCGCTCCGAGTGGGAGGCGTTCGGGCGCTTGGTGTTTGGAGGCGGCCTACGAGGCCACGCTGCTCTCAGCGGTCGAACAGTCGCGGGCTGGATGGTCGAACATCGTGATGATACCCGTGTGGGCGGCGGGTGTTCGGCAACGCGGACGAGTGGATCGATGATGCGATCATGCGTGGTGGGTGGAACCGGGACGCCTGCTGGCCGGTGAGTATCCGGGCGCGCTGACGCCGGAGAAGGCCGCCGCGAAGGCGCGCCTGCTTATCGACGCAGGAGTTGGGTCGATCATCGATCTGACGACTCCGCAGGACCACCTCGACTCTTACCGCGAGCATCTTGAGCGTGCGGCCGACCAGGCCGGACGAGAGGTCCGACACTTCTCTCATCCCATTCCCGACGACGGCGTGATCGACCACGCCGGTTACGACCGGATCCTCGCAAGAACTGGCGGTATCCCGAGGGCTACCACCACCTCTGCGGGCCAAGTTGTAGGCACTTCTGCAGGTCGGCGTCGGCGGCCCGCACCGCGGCTTCCTTGACGCGGTAAGCCGCAGCGACTTCAGCGAAGCGGCCGGTTGTCAGGTTCGCTCGTAGGCACACCACTCGTTCGATGCCGGCCGCGACCGCCGCGGGGCCGTGCAAATCGACAAACACGCCCTCGTCGGGCAGCCGCCACAGCGCAGCGAGGCAACGCAGAACGGCGGGCAGGCCAAAGATGGGAATCACGCTCCGCCACAACGATTCGCCGACAGGGCCGAGCGGGACTCGGGGTTGCGGCGGCGCGTGCACACCCGCCCGGCCGGGTCCCTGCACCCATCGGCGCAAGTGCGCCGACTCGAACGGCCAGTCGTAGGGCAGGATCTCGTCGATCTGTCCAGCGCTCCCCGCCGCCTGCCACCGGAGCAGGAAGGGGAAGCGATGCCCCGCCGCGGTATCCACGTAGCCGTTGGATGCATGGCGTACGCCCGACGACGCCGTTGTTGTGCGTGACGCGACCGCGACCGGGTCCTCGGTCGGCGGGAGCCCGACCGCCCAGGCGGCGCCCGACGGGCCGTACAGCCGGATCGCTGCCGCCGCAGGCGAATCGGGCGCACAGATACGCGCCAGCCGCCGGTCGTTGCGAACCACCGCGTCCCACGCCTTTCGGGTCAGCTTGTCGCCGAGTTTGTCGAGCTTGGCCGGCGTCGGGCCGGGATCGGCGCGCACCACCGGCCGGTGCTGCCTCGGTGTAGGCGGTGGTGTGACAACCTGTTTCGTCTTCGAGGTCGGCTTTGCCAGCGGTCTCGTGGGCTCAGGTGCGAGCCGGACCGTAGGCCGGGGAACGCAGTTGGCGCACCCGAGCCTCGTCTTGGTGGCGACGAGTCGTTCATCGGCACCGCAGTGTGGACAGGCGACGTCGGCGAAACGGGCGAGCGGGATCAGCCAATCGAGCGTCAGCGGGAAACGTCGGTCGCCGCGACGGATGTCGACCGGCAACCGCCATACCGGCATCTCGTAGATGTGCAGCCGATAGGGCCGGATCTCCTGGCTCGCTTGGTATTTCTGCCGAGTTTCCTCGATCCGCCGGGCACGCTCGTTCCGTACACTTTCGGCGTGTGCATCCAGCAGCTCCCGGCGATCGGCAGGTGCTTGCGCGCGCCGACGCTCGAGCGTCGCGAGCGCATCCCGGTAGTAGGTCTCGACGCGGTCAAGCTCCGCGTCGCGCGCCTTGCCGATGTCGTCACCGAGTTCGGATCGCCGCCGCTCGGCGCACTGCTCGATAACCCGGTCCGCACATCGAATCGCCGCGCTCAAGCCGTTGAGCAACGGCGCACCATCTTTTGGCACTGCCGATAAGGCGGCAAGCTTCATACTGACGTGGGTTGAGAGCTGGCGTTGCGATTGCACATCCACCCAGCATTCAGCGCATTCCTGGTAGTGGTCGTCGCTTGACAGCGTGTAGTCGACCAGCGCCCCGACACGCAGTATCGCGCGAACCGACCGGGTCGGTGCGCCCCTGGCGTCGACCCGTCCGTGCTCGACGGTGAACTGATCGCGCGCCGACGCCTGCAAATGCTCGGCCGGGGGTGGCGGCGTGGCGGTCACCGGGACGGCCAGCGCGGCGACGTCACCCACCGCCAACACCTGGTCGGCGCACCGACTCAGCGCGGGATGCCCGGCCGAGAGCAAGGTCGCACCGTCCTCGCGAGCGACATCGGGATCGGCGGTGACTTGCAGGACCTCCGGCAGCTCCAGCATCGTCTGCAGGGTCGGTGGGAGCATCACCAGCGTTGTGTCGCCATCGAATTCGGTGAGCCCGCCGCTGCCCTCGACATACCGCAGCCAGAAGTCCAGCCCCACATCGGTGCTTGTCACGCCGGCTCACCCACCAACAGGTCGACGCCTTCCCTGCTTCGCAGATAGCTGCATCTCGCCTCGGCGAGCGCGTTGCCCAGAGCGTCGAGCCGTCGCTCGAACTCGTTGTCATCGACGGCATCGACGAACGCATCGAAAACCTCGTTCTCGAAATCGAAGTCGTCATCGACGCGGCCGAGGATCATGTCAAGTTCACCGACGACCAGTTCGAACAGATTGATCTTTGCCTCGAGCACGTGCATGACCCGTTGTTCGATGGTGCCCCGGCAGACCAGGTTGGTCAGCGTCACGTCGTGTTCCTGCCCGACCCGGTGAAGCCGACCGAGTCGCTGCTCGATCTGCATCGGGTTCCATGGCAGATCGAAGTTCACCATCACATGGCAGAACTGGAGGTTACGACCCTCACCCGCCGACTCTGTCGAGAGCAGGATCGGCGTGTCGGCGCGGAACTTCGCGATCGCCGCCTCCTTCTCCGCCCGTGTGAGGCTGCCGTGATACACCGCCGACGACAGCCCGGCACGCTCGACCGCAGCGACGAGCACATCCAGTGTCTGCCGAAACCCGGTGAACACCAACACCTTTTCGCCTCTGGTGACGTGGCGTCGAAGGAGTTCGATGAGCACACGCACCTTGTCCGGTTCCGGGATGGCTCGGGCGCGTTCGGCGAGGTCGTTCCAGCCGAGTTTCGCCAGCGTCGGTGCGGCGGCCGCGGGGCTGGAGCCGGCTAACCGGGTCAGGCCGCGCAGGGCCAACCGGCTGCGTCCCGACCCAGTCGCCGCAGCCCTGACTCGCCGGACGATGTCGGCATAGAGGCCGGCCTCGTCGATGCCGGGCGCCACCAAGGTCGTCTCGGCGAGCCGAGGCGGCAGCATCACGGCAACCTCGCTGCGGCGATGTCTGACCATCACCTCTCGCGTGCGTGCGCGCAGCTCCTCGAGATTGCGCGGTTTCGACTCGACCGACGCCACACCATGTTTGGCGCGGAACTGGGCGGGTGTGCCGAGCAGTCCGGGCGCGACGAGGCTGACCAGCTGGTACAGGTCCGACAACTTGTTCTCCACCGGCGTTGCGGTCAGCATCAGCAGATAGCGGGCGCGGAGCCTGCGCGCGAGCTTGCCCGACGCGCTTCGAGGGCTACGGAGCCGGTGCGCTTCGTCGAAGATCACCAGGTCCCAGTTGGTGCCGGTCAGCCTATCCAGCAGTGGATCGCGGCGAGCGGCGGCAAGCGACGCGATAGTGACCGGCCGGTCTATCCCAGTATCGCGGGCAGGTGTCGACCCGGATTGGGCGATTGTGGTCGGCAACCCGAACTTCCGCTCGAGTTCGTCGCGCCATTGGTCGACAAGTCCCGCCGGAACGATCACCAGCACTTGGTCGGCGAGCCCGCGCATGCGTAGCTCGGATAGCACCAACCCGGCCTCGATCGTCTTGCCGAGCCCGACCTCATCGGCCAGGATGCCTCGTCCGCGCATCCGCCGCAGCACGGTCCGCGCGGCCTGCAGCTGATAGTCGAACGGCTCGAACCGTAACCGCGGTAGCGCAAGGAAGGTGTCGAACCCCGGCCGTGCCCAGACCTGGACGGCGTCATCGACCAGTGCGGACCAATCCGGTTGCAGCCGTGCGCCATTGCGCAACCGCGCGAGCAATGGCAGGTAGGCGGACAAGTCTGCTGTGGACGTCTCGCCGGCGTCGATGGTGACGGTCATGCGGCCTCCCCACGGCCTGGTGCGTGCTTGCTTGCGCTGGACCGTACCGGCGACCACTGACACGACCGACCACCCACGCCGATGTGTGACGAATGAGGCGGATGCGAATCGCCCGCTCTGCGATTTCGCCGTGCGTACCGGCGCCCACCGCGGCGCCCACCCCGGGAAACCGCTAGCCTGGCCTGATCGTCGCTCGCCACGCCGACGGCGGTAGTTCATTGCCGTGCGAAGCGCTGTCAACATGGATGGGTGACTCACCCGGTGGCGATGGACATCGCCGAGATCACGGATGCGTTGACCTTGTGGCGGCGGCTGGTGTCGGGTGCGATCGGCGTTGCGGCGCAGCCGTCGTGGCGGTCGATGCCTTCCGGCGAGCCCACCGCGGCGACGAGGCGGGCGCGTTCGATTCCGCCCTGTTGTTGTGCACCGACTGGCAATGGCGCACCGTGAGCGCGAAAGTGATTGTCGGCATCGTGGATTCGGGCATTCTCGACGACGACGACCAAGACCGGCTTGCCGACACGCTGCTGTGGCACGAGCAGGTGCACTATCGGCACCCTATCTGGTGGATCGACACCACCTTCGTCGAACTCGACCTTGACTCTCCGGGACCGGGCCGGACGATCCGCGTCGATCCCAACACACCCACGACGGCGCACCGTTCGGTATGGCCGCCGCTGCGGGCTTGGGCTGCCGGCCGTGTCCTCGTTCGACGCCGGGCATTAGTGCGCGACGTCCTCGAACACGCACGGTCGCTGCCAGCGCGCGACGCTGCCGCCGTGGTGACCGGAGCGGTACGCGTATCCGACGACCTTGACGAAGATGAGGCGCGTACCGTGCTGAACTCGGCGCTGGCCTGGGGACATAAAGCACCCCGCAAGGCAGCCCTGGAACGGCTGCTCGTCGGCGGCGAGGATGAATTAGCGCAGACGCTGGCCGGCAGTGATCCAGACGCATCCATCCGACGGTGGGCATTCGAACAACTCGGCAGCAAAGCCATCCAGGGCGGCCTTTTCGACTGACACACCGCGTATCCGACCGTCGCGCGCATTTGTTGTCGGTGGGGTCCACCAGACTCGGATGTGATCGCCGTTGCGCGTAGTCTGCACTTATTCGAGTTCGATGCGAGAGGAGGGCGCGGTGTCCGATCTTGCAGACTTGCCGCGCGGTTTGCTGAGCCTCGAGCAGTGGGATGCGCTTGAACTCGACCCGACGCGACGGTGGGAACTCAGTGAGGGGACCCTCATCATGTCGCCGCGCCCGCAGCTATGGCATCAGCGCATTTCCAAAAGGCTCACCCGGCTACTCGACGATCATCTGCCGGACGGACTCGAGGCGGTTCCCGAGATCGAGGTGACAACGAACGTGTCGTTCCCGCCGAGTGTGCGTGATCCTGACATCGTCGTGGTTCCAGATCGCGTGTTCGATCAGCGCCCTGCCCGGGTCGCGGCGAGCGGATGTCGTGCTCGTCGTCGAGATCGTATCGCCGGGCTCGCGCGGAACAGACCACGTCATGAAGTTGCACGAGTATGCCAAGGCGGGCATCGAGCACTATTGGATCGTCGATCCCGACGCACCGACTGATGACGGATTTCTCGCCTACCGCCTCGACGGCGAAATCTATCGACGAGTCACGGCGCTCGATGGAGACAGGGTCCGTGTGAACGAGCCGACAAAGATGGAATTCGCGCTCGATGAGTTGACTGGCCGCTGAGGTCCTCTAACCCGGGGCCGCCGCGCCAATCTCGGCAGCGAACTCGCGGAAGTCATTGTGGCCGGGCAGCTTTTGTAGACATTGCGCGGTCAGGTCGCGGGCGACATCGCTGTTGCCGCGTCGGTGCGCGAGCCGTGCGGAGAGAAACGTCTGCTCCGGACCGCCCAAAGCGGCGTGCCCGGCGATCCTGTCGAGCAGGCCGCCCTCGGTGTCCGCGAGGTTTTCCAGCAGGAGGCCGTGCCATTGCGCCAGCGCCCGCGACCGTTCCTGCTCGGTCCGGGCGGCGGAATGTCGTATTCGGCGCGTCGATGCGCCGCCGTCGCACAGCCCATCAAGCGCCCGCACGTACCGCTCGGCGAAGCCTTCCCACGTGTCCGCAACACGCAGCATGTGCGCCAGTGCAACGGCGAGCGACGTCTCCTTCGCTGCCACCGGGCCCTCGCCGTAACGAGTCCAACCGTGACTGGACTCCCACCGAATCAACTGCGGCGCAGCGGATTCAGCGAACGCCCGGAACCCGTGGCGTTCCCACGTCCACGCCCACAATACGGCCGCCACATCGGACACAACGAAACCCGCTGCTGCCACCGGATCGTCCGAGCGGAAGTAGTCGTAATCGTGGGCTTCGCACGCGAGGTCGATCAGTTGCTCCAGCGCGGACGCTGCGGGCCCGGCATCCTCGGCACGCAGCGCGTCCTGCGCTTCGTCAGCAAGCCGCTTGAAGGTGAAACGCCAGCGCGATCGCTCGCGCGGCGACACCCGCCGGTTCCCGCCCAGGTACGCGCCGGACCGCGCCAAAGACACGAAGTCGTCGACCTCGTACGTGCACCATCTCCGGATCGGCTGGCTCCTTCGCGGGACGCGGCGGGCATGCGCGCCCGTCGCTGGCGAGCTCGACCTCGATGCGCTCGCGCACGTCCGCCGTGCCGCGCCAGTAGAGGTTCCACAGTGCCTTCCGCAGGCGATCCTCGTCGAGCGCCGACACCACCCGGAAGAACTGCTCGCGGTTCATTCGCTTCGCCGACACAAGGCGATTATCTGACGCGCACCCCGCCAAACCGATACTGGCCATACTGACGTTGATCGGCCGGCTGTGGTGCGGTGCCCGGCTCCTGGCGACAATGTCGCCGGTGACGACATTGTCGCCATGAGGAACGGCATAACAAACGGGAGCTGGTGCGGGCGAGCATGATCTTCCACGGGAGCACGCACCTACCGCTCGAGCGCCGACGCAATACCCGTATGCCCGAAATCGTCGCCCTTCCATAACAGCGGCTCGCGTGTGTCGAGCGCCAGCGCGTACGAGAGACAATCGCCGAAGTTCAGTCCAGCACGATGGCCGCTGCCTCTGCCGAAGTCTGCGTAGGCCTGACGAGCCAGCCGGGCGTGGTGCTCGGTCACCGGCTCGATCACGAACTCCGCTTCCGCAAGTAGCTCGTCCAGGCTTCTGCTGATGACCGGATCTCGCTGGTGATCGAGAACGATCCCGCACTCGAGATAGCTCGCAGCCGACAGTCGTCGCACGCTTGCATCGGCGATCGCGTGAGCGTAGATCGCCGCGTCATCCTCGGCAGTGAGGATCGCGATCACGGCCGACGTATCGACGATCACGATGGCAGCCCCCGGTCGTCGTAGAGCAGGGCACCATGATCTAGCGCCTTGGCGTCGGCGCTCATGCGGCTTGCGCTCTTGTGGCCGATGGCCAGGAGCCGGGCGGCGAGTTCGTCCTTCTCCAACCTGGCCAGCCGCTCACGCACGGCCGTGGCCACCGCCTGAGCTTGGGATTCTCCGGTGATCAGAGTGATTCGCTTGACTGCCTCATGGACCGAGTCGTCTTTGATGTTCAGAGCCATTGGTACCTTTCTACCTAGTCGGATGGTACCACTGACCAGAGCGGCTACGCGGATTCAGCATCGACGGATCGCACCAGGTCGCACGCGCTGAGGAAGCGAGACCACTCGGCCTTGGTCGGGCGTACGCCACAGTCGCCTAGGGCTTCGGGGCTGACCACGAACCCGGGTGCGACGGGCGCCAGCAGCCCCGCGAGTTTGGCGATGTGCCCGGCCGGGCTGTCTTCGAATTTCTCGAATACCCGCTTGCGGATCCACGCCTCTGCGCTGTCGATGCCCGCGACCAGGTCCAGTTCGGGAACGCGGAGAGCGCCGTCGCATCGGCTGACGTGCTCCTCGAAGCGGTCCTCCCAGACCTCGGTCTGCCACCCGGGCCACAGCTCGGGCAGAGCGTGAAAGAATCCCATTGTGTCGGCGGTTTGCCAGGCCCCCAGCGTCTTTCGACGCACGTCGATGTGAGCCCCGCCTTCGGGGATCTTGCCGAGCCTGATTCGGCGGATACCCGGGCCGGGCAGCTTGTCCAGCAATGCCGGCCCATGCCAGGCCTTGCTGAGGTGCCACCACAGCGGCCAGAACCGCAGCTGGCCGTCGGCGTCGACCACAGAGATGAGGTGGCACAGGTGTTTTCGGCCACGGGCGAGCTTCAGCGTCGGCTGCCTGTCCCATCTGTAGGGCCGCAGCTGGGCTCCGACATATCCCGCAAGTTCTTCAGTTCCGTCGTACGCCCAGCAGATCTCGTAGTCGGGCCACACCGTCGTGAGCACACGCATCAGGGCGCGGCGCTCGTTCATCTCCACCATCAGCGGCTCGCCGAAGAACAAGACCCGGCGACGGTCGAGATCCACCACCGTTCCGCCGTCAGTCCACGTCGGGTCGCACCACTGGTTCTTCTCGCATCGCCGGAGCGAAGCCGCGTAGCGCAGCGCGAGTTCCGGTCCGCCGATCAGCGCGTCGAGCATGCGGCAGCCTGCCCAGTGCGAGTAATAGAGCTGCCAGTCCTGGTCCTTGACGATGACGAAATTCGCCCTGTTCCCCATGTCTCTCCACTCCCCTATGACGCGGTCTCGGCTCGCGTCGCTGGGGCGAGTGTCGGTCATCCGTCAGACAAGTTGAGGCGTGGATGGGTTGGCGGCCGTCGGCTGTGGATAACTTCCGAGTGAATGCGCGACGCCCGCATAGGGTGGTCGGCGTGGCGGCGACGCATGAAGCGATTTCGACCCTTGCGGAGATACTCACCCAACACGGCCCCTTGCACAAGGACGAGATCGCGCAACACTGTCGGGAACGCGGCATGGACGATCCGGACTCCGCAATTCAGTGGAACTTACTCGAAATGGATTGTCCGGCGGGGCAGTTGGTCGACGATCGATGGGTGTGGCTGCCGGCGGTGCTGGCCGGGCGGGTGTTCACCCACCGGGTCAGCGCGGATGAGTCAACCCACGAGGTGCTCACCGTGACGCCGGACTTGGACCCGATCACTAACTCTTCGAGCACGAGCAATACCAGCGGCTCGCCGACGGGTCGACCGCCTGCATCGTGCTGGCCGGTTACGACGATGAGTTGCTCGACGTGCGGGGCATACCGGCCGAGGCGATCGACTCGGCCGGGGCGCTGCTGCTGAAGCCCGGCGCGCTCGCAGCGCTCGACGTGGGCGACGGCGACACGGTCGGTCTGCGGTTGACCCCAGAGGGAATCGTCCTCGAGCGGGTCGACGTCATCTCGCAGCACACGGCGGGCGAGGGGCTGGCCGCGACTCTCGGCGCGGACGAACCGTCTTTTTTTGCGGCGGCGGCCTGGCCCGCGTATGTCGCGGATCCCGCAGTGTTCACCGATCCACTGCCGCCGTTGACCGAGATCGTCGAGGACTACGGACTGGCGCACCGCGGTGAGTGGCTCGCGCCCAGCGGATTCGATTTCAGCCGTTGGCAATTCGAGCGCCGGTGTGAACTCCTGGCCGAGCGTCACGGCCTCGACCTCGATGACGCACTGTCGCTCACCTCGCTCGTCGAGTTGTACGACCGAGTGGCGCTGCTGCTGATCGAAAGCGACGGAGCGGACGAGCCTCCCGAATTACCTGTTGCTGGTGACTCTTCCGGTGCGCTCGGCGAGCTCGGGGCGCAGCTTGCCGACCCGCTACTGGCCGGGCTGCTGGTGACCGAGACTGTCGGCTCCGACCGCGGCGGTGCGGCCGCGCTGGGCCTGTTCGCCGAGATGCTGGAGCCGAGAGTGCCACGGGCGGCGCGGGTGGCGTGTAGGTGGCTGCGCGCGGTGGCACTCGTGCGGATCGGCGACATCGAGGAGGCCGAGCGGGAACTGCTGGCGGCCGAATCGATGGATCCTGACTGGCCGCTCCCTCTGATCGACCTGGGCGAGGCGCTGGACGCAGCAATGGCCGACCCGCTGGCGATGGATGTCGTGCTGTTCGAGGGTGGCGCATTCGCGGAATTCCTTCAGGTGCGGGGGTCGCTGTTGCCCGACGACGAGCGCCTGCTGGCCGAGCAATGGCTGCTGGTGGACCGGTCGGTGTTCGAAGTGGACAGGGTGAACCCCGGTGAGAACATCACCGTGCGCAACGTACGAAATGGTGACGTGCACGAGGTGCGGCATGCCAAGGGAAGTGACGGATTCATGCGGTTCGCCTGCCGCGTGGCCGGGCAGCACCGCGCCACCCAGCGCCATGAGTCCGTCGGCGAGACGGTTGACGATCCGCTGCGGGCCTGGCTTCGCCAGTACGCCAAGGACCATCCTCGCGGTGGCCTCCGGCCTGCATACCATAATGCGCGCGGCGAGGGCTGGACGGTGAATCACAAGAAGGTCCAACGGCTGTGGCGAGAGGAGGGGCTGCGTGTGCCGCAGCGCCGCCGCCGCAAACGGCGCGGTAGTTCCACCGCTCCGCCGACAGTGACCGCCGATGCGCCTAACCGGGTGTGGGCGGTGGACTTCCAGTTCGACTCCACCACCGATGGGCGGCCGATCAAGATCGTATCGATCATCGACGAGCACACCCGCGAATGCCTCGGCGGTATGGTCGAGCGCAGCATCACCGGTGAACACCTCACCGAAGAGCTGGACCGCCTGGCCAGCCAGCGGGGCACCCTGCCCGCGGTGCTGCGTTGTGACAACGGACCCGAATTAGCCTGCAGCGCAATGGCTGAGTGGGCCGACGGGCAGGTCGGGCTGCACTTCATCCCTCCCGGTGAGCCATGGCGCAACGGTTACGTCGAATCGTTCAACTCCCGCATCCGCGACGAATGCCTCAACATCAACAGCTTCTGGTCCCTGGCGCACGCCCGCGTTGTCGTCACCGAAGCACGACTACAACCACCATCGGCACTCATCGCTGGGCTACCAACCGCCAGCCGGCTACGCTGCCACCTGTACCCACCGATGAACGACTCTCGTTCGCCGTGGACCAGTTCACGGGTTCGGTCACGATGAGTTTTTCAGGCCACCTCAGTCTTCTTAGATGCAACCGACGTAATCACAGCCGGATGGAGGCTATGTGTCCAGAACCAATCTTTCGATGTCGATCTCTGCCGACGGCTATGTTGCCGGGCCCGGCCAGTGCGAGGAGCAGCCGCTCGGCGTCGGAGGCGGGGCGCTTCATGACTGGCACTTGGGCCCCGCCAAGAACCATCCTGTCAACCGGCAGGTGGTCTCCGACATGATGGACGGCATGGGAGCGACGATCATGGGCCGCAACATGTTCGGCCCAATTCGTGGCGAATGGGACGACTCGGACTGGAAGGGCTGGTGGGGCGACGCCCCGCCCTACCACTGCCCAGTGTTTGTCCTGACTCACTACCCACACCACCCGATCGAGATGGAGGGCGGGACCACCTTTCACTTCGTCACCAACGGGATCGAGTCCGCCTACGCCCAGGCTAAGGCGGCTTCTGGTGGGCGCGCCATCTCGATCGCAGGAGGAGCCTCGTGCGCACGGCAGGCGATCGCAGCAGGACTAGTAGATGAGATCGATCTCCAGATCAACCCGGTGATACTCGGTTCGGGTGAGCGCCTGTTCGACGGGTTCGAGGCGGGTAAGCCCGCACTCGAGCTAGTCCGGGTGCTCGAAGCCCCGGGCGTCGCCCACCTGCGCTACCGTGTCGTCCGATGACCCGGTCGTCGCGTCAGTACTGGAACCGGGTCGCCTTAAACTCCCGCCGCTCCCCCGGAATCCACACCCGGTACGCTGCCCGCTGCACTCAACGATGAACGACTCTCATCCACCGTGGACCAATTGCTGGGGATCGACCAAGAGCACCCCGACCGAAATAAACAGCGGACGCGCAACCGGATTGCCGGTGCGCCGTTGACGTGCGCTGCCATGCCGAGCACCCCGCCGATGACCACAAGAATGACGAGCTTGACGCCGATCTTCGGGTAATTCAGCTCGATGCCGGCGGGCCAAGGCGCCGCCAGGGCGAGGCCGGTTAGCAGCGAGAGCAACAGCCCGTAATCCATTGTGCGGGTGAACCGGAACCGTTTGGCTGCGGCTTCGGCCGTCCACGCGCCGAAGGTGATCGCGAAGCCGACGATGTGCAGCAAGACAACTACATGGCGTAGTAGCTCCATGGTGGGAACCTACGTCAGTCGGCTCGACAGGCAGGCCCAAGAGTCGACCCCCGTTGCCCGGGACGAAAACTCGTGATCCCTTCGTCGGTGATCACCGGTAGGCTCGAGCTGCGGAGTCTGGGGCCGCCGAGCGCGACGTCAGCGAGTTCCGCGGCGAAATCCGTGAGTTCCGCCGGGCCACCGCCGCAAGTTTCAACGCCGTTCGGCAGGACTTCGTCGACCTCCGGCAGGACTTCGTCGGCCTCCGTACGCACGTCGACAACGGATTCACCGAGATGCGCGGGAAGTTCGACGTCATGGCTGCCGGGCAACAACAGATCGTCGGCCTTCTTCAGACGATTATCAATGACCAAGGACGCAACGGAACGGCCGAATAGCGCCCGCCGCATGGGACGCCCCGAAGTTGGCGCTAGTCGACAACCAATCGAATAGTCCACAGGTATCCGACGACGAGTTGGTCCACGCGCGAGTGTCAGACGGGATCTGGCAAGTCGTCGGCGATGCGTGCCTCTCCCGTAACGCCTGTCACTGGAACTGGCGATATGTTGTCCCACGCACGTGATAGCGCATGCGATACCGGAAGTCCGGCCGATAAATCCCGCCAGCTGTCCTGCGTGCCGGCGTCGGCGCAGCGCATAGCGCATTGTCGTGGAAATCCTTACCACAGCCCCGTCACACCCTGACGGATCGACTTGTCCCACAAGGACGATCGAGTCCCGACCGCTTGGTGACCCACGACGGCCAGCGTGCGCCGACCGTCTCCCTGCGTGGACCCGTGAGGCGTCCAGTCAACACGGAAAATCACGCCGCGATAACCTCGACCAGGCCTTCCAAACCGACGAAATCTGCTGCGTTGCGTGTGTAGAGCCGGGCTGAGTGCGCGTGTGCGGTGGCTGCGATCAACAGGTCCATAGAATGTGCTCGCGGTCGGCGGCCCGCCTCGACAATGGCAGCTGCGAGCTGTCCGTAGCTGGCTGCAACGGCGTCGTCGACTGGTACAGCGTCGAACGCCCGCTGAAGCAGCAGCAGACGACGCAGTCGTTCAGCACGCACATTCTGGTCTTTCGCGACGAGGACACCAAAATGTAGTTCGGCCAACGTGACAGCGCTGACGGCCAGTTCGCCCTCGAGCGGAGGGACGTCCGTGGCAATGACGATGCTGGTGTCGAGAACTGCTCTCACGCGTTGTCCCACGGATCTCGAATGTCGGCTGCCAGTTCCTCACGGTCGGCGCTCCACGCGGGGTCTCCGGGCCCGGCGAATAGCTCGGCTACGTCATCCCATCGACGCCAGGTCCGGGGAGCGGCCGGCACGAGCCGGGCGCCGGGTCGGCCAGCAACGGTGATGACTATCTCCTCGCCTTCCTCTACGCGACGGACGAGGTCGGACGCGTTCTGACGCAACTCACGCAGACCAACGGCTTCCATACTCATAACAGTAGCACATGTGCTACTGGTGTGACCCTCGAATGGTTCGCCGGCGCGACCGGCTCACGACGCCTCGGAGCGGCCGCGCAGAGGTCGTGGTCGCGCGCTTCACGATCGGATGGGAGATCGGCGGGACCTAACGCACGTGTGCTGTCGGACTGAAGACATAATGTCGGCGACGTCATGGCAAACCTGGAAACACGAGTCGCGCGAATCGCTGAGGCCACTCTGGCCGAACGGCGATCCGTGTGCCCCATCGACATACTTGTCGGTATCGGCTGGCTGGCGCAGCCGAACGTCGACCGGTGGGAGCGGGGTCGCGTTGCCTCGCTCGATCGGTGCGTGCAGGTCGACGCCGACAAGGTCGCGGCCGCGTTGACGGCGTTGAAGCGCTGGGCCGAGGACCACGGGCTCAAGCCGTCGGAGGCCGAGTACCGGCTCACGACGTTCACCGCCGACGGTGACGCTGACGCCGAACGCGCCTACCGCACCCATTGGGCGTCGGCCGGAATGGCTGAACCTATCGTCGAGCGCCCACGCAGTTCCCTCCGTATCGTCGTGATCTCTCCGCACAACGCGTGGACGTGCGCATCGTGCAGCGGTGCCGGCGACTTCCTTCTCAAGGACAAGGCAGGCGCACTGTGTCTGGATTGCGCAGACCTCGGCCATCTCGAGTTTCTGCCTTCCGGCGATGCCACGCTCACCCGCCGCGCCACGAAGGCCAGCCGACTGTCCGCCGTCGTGGTGCGCTGGAGCACACGACGCAATCGCTATGAGCGGCAGGGCATCCTGGCCGAGCCGGCCGCGATCGAACAGGCCGCGCAAGAGTGTTTGTCCGACGCCGATCTGCGCGCCCGTCGCAGGACACGCGAGCAGAGCCGCCGGGCCGATCAGGACATGCGCTTCGGCGGCGAGTTCGCCGCCGCGATCCGTGAGCAGTTCCCAGGTTGTCCGGTCGACCGCGCCGAGGCGATTGCACTTCACGCGGCGGCACGCGGCAGCGGCCGTGTCGGGCGAAGCGCCGCCGGGCGAGCCCTGGACCGCGACGCTGTACGCCTGGCCGTCGTCGCCTCCGTCCGCCATGTCGACACCGACTACGACGCACTGCTCATGTCGGGTATCGACCGCGAATCGGCTCGCGCACAAGTGGATAACCGTGTCGACGACATCGTCAACGCGTGGCGCGACGGTGTTGCGATGCTCGACGGATAACGAGCGCCAATTGACTCAACTGCCAGAGGTTCGGCGCGTTCAGCTGCACCAGGCTCGCAGCTGATCAGCGATCTGGTCCACATTGTCGATTGCCCCGGAGGCCACGGCGATCATCAAGTCAAACCGGTCGTCCTCACTGGCCTCCACCCACTCGCCGTTGAGGCCAAGGAACACCTGGCAGGCGGTCCACGCCAGCCGCTTGTTGCCATCGACGAGAGCGTGGTTGCGGCACAAGGAATGCAAGAGTGCTGCGGCCTTGGTGTGGATATCGGGGTAGGCCTCGGCCCCGACCACCGTGGTCTTAGGACGCGCCACCGCCGATTCCAGTAGCCCGTAGTCTCTGACCACAACCCTGCCGTCAACGGCTCGTGCCGCCACCAACAGCAGGTCATCGAGATCGAGATAGACGGTCACGTATCAGCGAGTCGTCGCAGCACTCCGCGTTCGCGTTCAATCACCTTGTCTAACACCGCGTTCACCTCGGTCTGATGAGCACGGCGCTCGATGTATTCGTCGATGGCCGACAGCGCGACAGCTTGCATCGAACGGCCCTCGGCAAGGGCCTGCCGACGCAGCGCCTCGGTCTGCTTCTCGCTAGTACGCAGCGTCATACCCATGCCGGCATGATACCACTGTGATACCACTCGGCGGACGGCCAGAACTAGGCTGACCCACGCGCCCGCGAGGCGAGCATGGCGTCTCCGGACATCCCGGGGCGGTTCCCCGCGTGGGAGCCGATCGATGAGGCCATGGACCGTCTCCACGAGCGCTTCGTCGGCCACTACGACGAGCCGACATCGTGGGACTACTCGATATGGCTGGGCCTGACCGAAGCGGGCCGGAAGGTGGCGAAGGAACTGCGCGACGGCTAAGGACATTGGCGGCGAGGAAAGTGCGGCATAGCTGATCTGACGCGGCGGCAGACGGCAGTGAACCTGTCAGTCGTTCGGAATAGTCTTGCGCGACGAAAGGCGAGATTGCTGGCGGGGAGGGACTGGGGGCGTTGAGCACCGATTTCGAGGGTAAGGCCCTGGCCATACTGCGCCAGGCACTCGGCCCGTCAGCACAGTTCCGGGACGGCCAGCTAGATGCCATCGCGTCGTTGGTTCAGGATCGCACTCGGCTGCTGGTAGTTCAGCGCACCGGCTGGGGCAAGAGTGCGGTGTACTTCGTCGCCACTCGGCTCCTCCGCAACACCGGTGCCGGCACCACCATCATTGTCTCGCCCCTGTTGGCACTCATGCGTGATCAGATTCAGGCCGCGTCGCGGCTCCAGCTGAACGCGGTGACGATCAACAGCAGCAACAAAGAGGATTGGGAGCAGGTCAAGGATGACCTGTTGGCGGGCGCAGTCGATCTCCTGCTGGTATCTCCCGAGCGATTCAACAATGCCGAGTTCAGGGACGAGCTCCTTGGGCCGCTGTCTGCCAGTGCGGGGCTTCTGGTGATCGACGAGGCGCACTGCATAAGCGACTGGGGACATGATTTCCGGCCGGATTATCGCCGGTTGGTTCGCGTGCTCGACCTGATGCCAAGTCACATCCCCGTGCTCTGTACGACTGCGACAGCCAACGACCGCGTTGTCGCTGACATCCAGCACCAACTCGGCGCCGACCTCAAGGTGATACGCGGCAGCCTCGACCGTGAGAGCCTGTCATTGTCGGCGATCAGGATGCCGACGATTGTCCAGCGGATGGCGTGGCTGGCTCATCGGATTCCGCAGATCGCCGGGTGCGGGATCGTCTACTGTCTCACGGTCGCAGACAGCGCTCGCGTAGCGGACTGGTTGAACGCCAATGGCATTGCCGCGGCAGCGTATTCCGGCGAGACGGATCCCGAACAGCGACTCAAGATCGAGGAGCAGCTCAAGGCGAATCAGCTGAAGGTCGTCGCCGCCACGTCGGCGCTGGGTATGGGTTTCGACAAGCCCGATCTCGCGTTTGTCATCCACTTCCAGTCACCGGACTCTCCCGTGGCCTACTACCAGCAGGTGGGTCGCGCCGGCCGCGCGGTCGACCACGCCCAGGTCGTCTTGTTGTGGAGTGAACGTGACGAGGACATCTGGCGATATTTCCTGGACCATGGTCTGCCCGTGCAGTGGCACGCTCAGCAGGTCGTCGAGTATCTCGCAGCCGAGATGGATTGGGTTGGGCAACGCGAGATCGAAGAGCACATCAATATGCCGGCTTCGCGAATCGCGGGGCTGCTCAAAGTTCTTGATGTCGAGGGCGCGGTCGAAAAGGAGCGCTCCAAGTATCGACGCACGTTGCGCCCGTGGTCGTTCGACACCGCACGAATCGAGAGGGTCAGGGATGCCCGGTTGGCTGAGCACCAGGCGATGCGGGACTATGCGACCACGTCCGAATGTCGGATGGCGTTTCTTCGTAATGCCCTCGACGACAACGACGTTGCTGGGTGCGGCCGTTGCGATAATTGCACCGGTTCTCACATCGACGACACCACCGACGCAAAGCTGGTAGGTAGGGCACTGCAGTTCATCCGGCGGCGGCCCATCACCATCGACCCACGGAAGCAGTGGGCGGGACATCGTTCGGGCAGGATCGCGAATCGACTCGAGCCCGGCCGCGCGCTGTGCTATCTAACCGATCCGGGTTGGGGCGACGAGTTCCTTGACACGATGCGCAGCGGAGCGGTTCTCAGCGATGAAATGGTCGAAGCGTCGGCCGCGCTGATCGAAGAGTGGATGCCCGGATTCGATGGGACCGTCGTCTACGTACCGAGCATCGATCCCAGTCGGGAGCTGGTCAAGGATTTCGCGGGTCGCCTGGCCGCGCAGCTCGACCTGCAGTTATCTCAGTGTCTGGTCAAAGTGAGGGACAATTCGCCGCAGAAGTTGATGGAGAACAGTGCGCAGCAGCTCAGCAATGTCGACGGAGTGTTCGAGATCCGAGGATCTGTGCCGTCGGGCCCGATCCTGCTTGTCGACGATGTCGCCGACTCGAGGTGGACAATGACCGTATTGGGCGACCTGCTGTTGAGCGAGGGGTCCGGTCCGGTGTACCCCTTCGTCGTGGCGGCGACAAAGGGATGACGATGCTCGACGACCAGGACCTGGCCGCGCTGGCGCTGACCAGCCGCCTGGTTGATTCGCCGGTCAAACCTCTGTCGTCACGAGAATTCTGGGCGTTGCGTCGTGATGTTGAACCGTCGGCGTTGCATGGCATGACGGCAGCCGACATCGCATCTGAGTATCTGATTCCCAGTGACACCGCCGAACGGATCGCGCGCTTGTTTGATCGCAGTGCCGCACTCGCACTCGCCGTCGAGAAGCTGGATCACTCCGGGATATGGACCGTTACCGGCGTCGGTCGGATCTACCCCGAGCGATTGCGCTCCAGACTTCGCGACGCGACACCTGTTGTGCTCCACGGTGTCGGCGACATGTCCCCCTTGGACACCGATGGCCTTGCGGTGGTCGGTTCGCGCAACGTCTCCGAGGGAGGGTCCGAGGTGGCCCGAGCGATCGCTCGAATGGCGGTGAAATTCGGTATGCCTGTCATATCTGGGGCCGCGCGTGGGGTCGACCGCGACGCGATGAACAGTGCGTTCGACGAGGGCGGCCACGTTGTCGGCGTCCTCGCTGATTCGCTGCAGCGAGCTGTTGCCAAGCCGGGTATGAGGAAGGCGGTCTCCCGCGGTCAGATCTGCCTGGTCACACCGTTCGCACCCGACGTTGCGTTCTCGGTCGGAAATGCCATGGCGCGCAACAAGATGATCTACGGGCTGGCTCGATGCACCGTCGTGGTGGCCAGCGATCAAGACACCGGTGGCACATGGGCGGGCGCAGTCGAAGCGCTGAAGAAGGGGTATGGCCGAGTTGCGTCGTGGGTCGGCGCCGGCAGTGGCCCCGGCAATAAGGCGCTCGTCGAACAAGGTGCGCTGGAACTAACGGATCTAAGTCATGGTGAAGTGCTTCTTGACCCCTCTGCAGCGCCCAGCCCGACAGATGACCGAACTCGCGGCGACCAATTGACGCTCGGCTTTGGATAGCCCCTCGCTATATCGCAGGTCGCGGCGAAAGCCCCCAGTCGCCCAGAGTGTCGACGGCACAGAAGAGATTGCCTGACGTTCACCGGACAAGTGTGGGCGCTACTGAGCATCTTCCGTCTGGACGTCGGGGTCCTCGAGAGATCGAACGTAGTCCTCGCGGCTGCTCAACGGTACGCCGTTGGCGGGGGTCGAAGACCTACATCGGTGGAACGGCGTCCACCTACAAGGACATACAGGAGAACGCCCCCAAGGGCTGTGACCCAACACTGGTACGCGTGCCAAGTCCGAGAACCTACGGGCCACTGACCCGCCGTTGTGTAAGCGGGGTTACCGCGCCGGGCTGCTCGATGTAGTGCATCAGATCTGCGCCCTGCGGCCCGTAGATCCCGCGGTCATCGCCTTGCATCACCCAGTTGTGCTGCTGGTCGGCACGCGCGGCTAGTTCGTTCATGCGTTGGGCCAAGTGGCGCGCTGGCGGGCGTTGGCTCGAAGAATCGCGCGGATGAGGTAGAAGAGGCCGACGAGGGCGGCCGCGCCGATGATCCACCAGATGAACTTGATGATCAGCCCGACGATGAACAGCACGCCAATCAGGCCGGCGAACCCACCGCCGCCGCTCCCCGACCTGTATCGGCGTCGGCTCATCGCAGCACCCGATCCGACAATGACCGCCGATGCCTCACCGTTGCCCCCTACGTCCGTCCACGTTTTTCAGTGAGTGTGCGCCAACGGTCCGACAAGTATCCGTTCCGCCGGAGTTCCGTTCAGCGGTGGCAACGTCAGCAAGCACTTCGCGTCGGGTCGCTCATGCAAACGTTCCCGGCATGCAGCCCGATCGGTTCGCCGAGTTGACGGGATTTCGGGAGACGAGCTGCGACGCCACAGGCCACGAACTTCACGCCGGCACCTCGCCGCCGAGGAATCGCGTCGGATGGTCGACGAGCGGCTGGAAGGCGTTGGCCGTCTGCCTCGTGTTGCGCATGTTGTGGTCCAGGATCAGCGGCACCAAAGGGACGGGCGGCGAGCCGTGCCGGGTGACGACGCGCTAAAACCGTTGGCTCACCATCGCGAGGGCCGCCGAACCCATCACCACTTGAGCCCGCATGCCGCGCATGTCCAGTCGTCGCTCGTTCTGCAGCAGCCTCGTGGGTCAAGCCACGGCGGGATGTCTCGATGCGCCAACTCCCCGTACAGCGCTCTCTGAGTCCGCTCCGCTCGACAACGGGGGCACTTCGGATGCCGCGCGAACCGAAAGTCCAGCAGGCTGGTGTAGCCCTCCTGCTGCATCCACGACAGGCACCTACCGCACAACACGCCGGGCCAGTCGGCAGGAATCTCCGGCAGCCAACAGCTGTCGGGTATCGGGTCGTAGCGATAGCTCGCGTGTGTCTCGGTTCGGACGACTGGCTCCGACGCATCACGCGACGGCGCGTCGACGGTATGGATGTACACATCGCGCGCATCCTCTGCCACGAAGTCGATGTCGTCTCTGCATCCGGTGCATCTGCCCCGCGAATGCAACAAGATTCGAGCCTCGGCCACGGAGGAGTGCCCGAACCGCATCGATCGGTCATGCCGATACGAGCACTCGTTCAAGGCCAATTCCATCTGAATTGCGGAGTCGCCGCGCAGCTGCCATACGCGACGAGGGTCCTGCGCGTAGTCGCCAACGACCGCTAGCGTTGTCAGGTCGATGAGGCCGGGACCACGTAGGGGCCACTTGATGAGTGCACGATCGGGCCTGCCGTCGGCGCCGAGGGTGCCCAGCTCCGTGAGAACGGAGGGCGGATCGGTGTTCAACACGATCGCAACCGGATCGCCCATACGGGCCTCGCCGAAGCCGAATCGCCACGGTTGGTATCGGCACCGGGAGTCCAGCAGGGAGATCACTGCGTCCTTCCAGACGGTCCCCTCGACGATATGTAGGCGTTCAGTAAGAGTTTGCGTCACTACGTAATTATCCCAGAAGGATACGACAATTGGAGCTCGTCATCGTTTGCTAGATGCTCAGCCGACGGAGTCATCGAAGGCGTCTGGACAGACTCTGCCGGTCATCTGTCGCACGTGCAAAAGACACCGCGGATGTCAGACGCGCTCGATACCGTGACCGCATGCCGCTGCAGAACCGGGTCACTCCAGGCGGGGAACTCATTGCCACTTCCGCCCGTGGCACGCTCATGGGCAACCGCGGCATTCTGCACGACGACAACAAAGAAATCGTCCGGACGTCTCGCAACATGATGTGGCTGATCTGCCGCCTGGAGTTCAAGGGTCGCCGGCGTCCCCTAATGAGCCCCCGAACATACACGGAGCTCTTCTTTCTGGACGAGGCCGTCGCCCTCGCCGCGGGCCATCGCCCGTGCGGCGAATGTCGACGTTCGCAGTACCGGTCGTACATGGATGCGGTGAACCAGGGCAGCGAAGAACCGCTGGACGGCCCGAAGGACCTCGATCGGCGGCTCAACGAATCGCGGCGGGCGCCATGGACAATGACTGCGCTGGCGACCTTGCCCGATGGCGTCTTCGTCACTCTCGGAGACGACGATTTCCGGCTGATTTGGGACGACGCTCTGCACCGTTGGTCGCCGGCGGGCTACGTCGATGCAGTGGCGATCGACGACATCGGAGTGGAATCCGCAGAAGTGGTGACGCCCGCGCTGTCGGTGGCAGCGCTGCAATGCGGCTATCCGGTCGAAGTGCACCCATCAGTGGTGCGGGGCGAAGCGGCTCCACGTCAGGTTGGAACGGCCAACGTCGATGGCCTTCATCCGCCGAGGTTCACCACTTCAGAGATGTGCTCGACGAATGCCGTCGACGAGCTACCCATGACGTCGCTGACACCCGAACTGCTGGAAGAGATCAACAGACACCTGCGTGTTAACCCCGTTCGGCACGGAAAGGTTTTCCGCGCCATGGAACGGGGGCTCGACGTGGACCAGATGGACACAAGCCGCGGCAATGCGCGGAACTTCAGGAACAGTGTCGAAGCCATGCTCACCGGAACACTGCCGACGACCAAGTCGGCCGCCCTCGTCAACTCTTACGGTTATCGCTACTTGCTTGGCTGTGATCTCTCGCCCGAATTGCGCAGTCATACAACGAGATTCTTGCGACAGCTCAACGCTATCAATCCAGAGGTCCGCATCAACGAGCCGCTACAGATCCGCGCGCTGCCAGGAACCACGGCTCGGCGCCGGGCCGACAACCGACCGCGCAGGTAATCCAGGTCTGCCCGCAATGCAACCTGCAGCATGCCGGCGAGTGCGACTATTGATCACTTGGATCGGCGGAAAAGCTCGGCAGGGCGGCCCCTTCCGCTGACGCTGCTGGTACCAGTGGCGACAAGGTGCGGTTCCATCGCACGTCGGAAGGTGTCGCGTTGCAACGGCTGTCCGGCGATCGCCTCGTGAGCAATTCGTAATTCCCGAAGCGTGAACTCGTCGCCGAGAAGTCCGTCCGGATCCGGCTTGTCGAGATAGTGCGTACGAACGTCCTCGACTGCAAGCTTGATGATGTCGGCGTGGTCGTATGGCAGCCGCCCAGGCGCGTCGATTGACACGAGCCTCGTTGTGTCGGCGAAGCGGTCCGCCAACTGTTCCTGCCGGACCACTTGCACGTGGGCTACGGACAACACCCACCCGCGGTCATCGCGCGTCGGGTCGTCGAAGACGTGAAGCTGACGCGGATGTAGTCCGCGCACATTGGCTTTGACCCGCAGTGACCGGTCGACGGCTTCGGCGAGTGTCTCCCCTTCATGGATGAAGGTGCCCGGTAGCGCCCAGCCCATTCCGGTCGGACGACGCACTTCGAGCACGACCAAACCCTGTTCCGGATCCAGCGCGAGCACCGCGGTGTCCACTGCGACCGAGGGCCGCGGGTAGTCGGTTAGATTCCGCCCGCTGGTGTCTCGGTATTTGTTTTCGCTCATGTCGGAGCCACAGCGTACCGTGTTTGACAATTAGCGCAATTGTGCGCAAAATAGCCATCGGGAGGAGGCGGAGAACATGACGTCATACAACGACCGCGTTGAGGGTGTGCTGCTGGGAACCGCAGCGGGGGATGCGCTGGGTGCGCCATACGAGTTCCAGCCGCCGCGCGGACCAGAGCTCGAGGTGGCAATGGTCGGCGGCGGACTATGGGAGCGCGGGGAATGGACTGATGACACCTCGATGGCGATCGCGATCGCCGAGGTGGCGGCGACAGGCGCTGATCTGCGAGACGCAGCTGCGCAGGACGCGATCGTGAGCCGATGGCTGGAATGGTCACGCGTCACCAAAGACATTGGAATCCAAACGGGTTCGGTGCTCAGGGCCGCATCGCGCGGTGGCCGCATCACGGCGGCGGAGGCGCGGACTGCGTCGGAGGCTCACCACCAACGCACCGGCCGCACGGCGGGCAACGGGTCATTGATGCGAACCGCGCCGGTGGCGCTTGCCTACCTCGGCGACGAGGACGCCATGGTGGAGGCCGCCCGTGCGATCAGCGAGCTGACCCATTACGACCCAGACGCCGGAGACGCCTGCGTGCTGTGGTGCTGCGCAATCCGTCATGCGGTTCTCACCGGTGAGCTCGATGTGCGAGTCGGGTTGCGACACATCGCTTCCGACCGTCGTGACCTCTGGACCAAGCGTCTGGATGCCGCCGAGTCAGCGCCGCCCGCGTCCTTCCCCAACAACGGATGGGTGGTGACCGCGATGCAGGCGGCATGGTCGGCCATCGCGACGACACCGGTTCCGGTCGACGATCCTGATGCTGGTGTGTTTCGGGCCGACCACCTACGGCTGGTCCTGGACGCCGCGGTCCGCGCCGGGTACGACACCGACACGGTGGCGGCGATCGCCGGGAGTCTGCTCGGCGCGGCGTATGGAGCGTCGGCGATTCCGGGCCCCTGGCGCAGGGTGCTGCACGGCTGGCCGGGTATCACGGCGCATGGCCTGGTGGCGCTGGCGACGGCGATCGAGCGTGGAGGCAAGCCGGACCTCTTCGACTACTCGTACCCGGGCTCCCCGATCGACACCTGCGCACTGCACCCCTACGACGACGGCGTCGTGCTCGGCGGCATCGGAATGCTGCGAAACCTGCCCGAAGACGTCGACGCGGTGGTGTCGCTGTGCCGGGTGACCGACGAGGACATGCGCGACGACATCCCGCACGTTGAGATACGGCTGATCGACCGCACCAGCCACGACGAGAACCCTTACCTTGATTTCGTGCTGCTGGATACGGTGCGGCTGATCGAGCAGTTGCGGCAGGAGGGACGCACGGTGCTGGTGCACTGCGTCGCGGCGTACAGCCGTACGCCGACCATCGGCGCGCTGTACGGCGCGCGGCTCCGGGGCGTCAACGTGGACGAAGCGGTGCGGGACGTGACGGCGGTGCTGCCGGGTGCACATCCAAACCGGGCGTTCAGGGCGGCGCTGCGGCGTATCCAGTTCGCGAAGTAGATGCGATGGCACCGCCACAGCACCCGGACTTGTCGGACCGGGCAAATAAGGTACTGAGCATGGAAGAAGCAGCAGCAGTGGAGCTGACGACGGCGCCGAAACCCGTGGTCAGGCCGCGGCGGATCGACATCGTGCCAGCTCGCCCGCGTCCGATCACGTCGGTCGCGACGGTCGTGGCAGGTGGCGACGAATGCGTGTTCCGGTATTCGGCTTGCTCCGATGAGCAAAGCTGGACGGGCGTGTTGATGGCCGAGTCGATGGAGACGGCGATTCTCGATGTGATCAGCCGGGTGCGTGAGACGTCGGACAGTGAGCGGATCCGGTTTCTGGTGCAGCTGTCGCCGCGAAGCACGTTGTGGGCGCTGCGCGATGAGATCGGCGTGGTGATGCCGGGGGTGTGTGTCGAGCGGCCGAGGCTGTCGGACGAACGGCTGATGAGGGCGGCGTGCGCGGGGCTACATGCCGATCGACCGCATGCCGATCGACCGGCGACGCCCCGAGAGACGGGTCCGGTGTGTGTCGCGACGGACGGCTCGGTACGGGGCAAGGTCACCGGGTACGGCTGGCTGGCGTCGTCGGGTGAATACGGCTTGATGGGGTTCCGGCATTCGAAGAAGCAGATTGGCCCAAAGGTGGTGCTGGTGGCCGAGTTGCGCGCGATCACCAAGGCAGTGCAGAAGTTTCGCGGTCGCGAGATCACGATGCTGAGTGACAGCAAGCTGGCGATCGCGATGGTGAAGCGGTGGATGGCCGGCGAATTCGTGCTGCCGGAGGGTTACAGGGTGTATCGCGAGAATGGCAAGACGCCCGGGCTCGTAACGGCGCAGCGGATGATCTACGCGGAGCGCGACAACATCAACCCGCTGTGGGTGAAGGGACACCAGGGCGATTTCCTCAATGAGGGCGCGGATGCGCTGGCTCGGCTGGCTTCGCGATTTGTGCTGGGCGGCAGTGGTCTTGACAACGCGGAGTATCACCGACGCGCACAAGGTCTGGCTGAGTCTTTCTCGGCCGCGTACAACAGCCAGCGGTCGGCGTGACCGTAGCGGCCTCGTCGCTTGGAGCCAGTCGGAGC
>CAVYPI010000085.1:0-83946 GCA_963770125.1 uncultured Actinomycetota bacterium
TCGAAGACGAACGGATCGTGAAGAGGGGCACCCGCGTAATGCGGTGTGCGAACCCCGACCTACACCCATCGGGTCCTCAGCCCGTTGTGCTACAGCAGCATTTAGGGCGAGACCATACCGTTTCCCAAACTCGCCGCGGCAAGTCGTCGTGCCGGCATCCGATGTGCTGGGCTGTCCGGTCCACCGCGTCCAAGCCCCGGAGCTCGGCCCCGACGAGCTGGTCGCGGTCGGCCGAGACGCCGAGTGCTTCACGCTCGCCCACGCCGTGCAGTGGCACTGCGAGCGCCGGGTGCTGCTCAACGGGAACGTCGTTGTCGTCCGCTGACCTACGCCAACCTCCGCTACCCCGAATCTTGTTCCGAATCACTGCGATTCCCTTGGCCGACCGGGCGGTCCCGGTCGTGGATCTCAGCCGGCGGGTGGGTCGCCTCAACCGCCGTGAACGGCTCGAGGATCTTGTACGTGTGCCGGGCGTGCCGGGGAACGACCCACGCGTTGCCCGGCTCCAGAAGGACCATCTGGCCCTCGCTGTGCAGCTCGGCGCGTCCCGAGATCACATAGCCCACCGTCTCGTAATCTCGTGCGACCTCCGGCACCGGCGGACCCGGAGGCCGGTCGCGCCACAACCGCATCCCCACGCCGACCCCCGTCGCCAGGTACATTTGGCCCAGCGGGCCGTGCGGCGAGTGCGTGCTGTCGACCTTGATGATTGTCTTGTCGCCCATGGAGCGATTGAACCCGCCGCGGGCTGCCCGCACAAGAAAAGACGAGGGACCGCCGCCGGCCGGCACCGCGTCGGTGCGCGGGCCCGTTCGGCTGGCTGGGAGCCCGCTCACGGCCACCGGCCGGAAGGATCGGCGTCAACGCCTCCACCGGCGGGCGCCGCGCCAACGGCCCGGAGCAGTTGTGCACACTTCGCGCTGAGCCGTCTGTGCGTGCGGGCGGTGGACCATACGCCGTTTCAAGCAAGTTCGTCCGGGACGAGCACGGTTGTGATCTAATAGGCAACCCTTGCCGATCGGCGTGAGCCGCCGCATAATGGCCGCCCAGGTCGGTGGCCGGCTGTCAGCCCTGGCAGCGATCTCGGACTGAGAGACCAGGTGTTGGTCGGCTTTCCAGTGCGACGTCAACGGCCGCGTCGACGTGCAGGCGGGCAGTGGGAAACAGCGGAATCCCACCTACTTCAGCCATGGCCAGCAACAGCTCAATCTCTGTGTTCGGTATCCCGCAACCGATGATGTGAAAGTCGACCGCCTGATGCAGCCATACCGCTGACGCCGGGGACACTGGCGCGGACTCGCCAATGACCTTAAAGCTTGTAGGCCAGTGCACGTTCAAATCGAGTCGCTCGTCCTACCAACCCCCAACCACGGTAGGCCTCCCGCGATGTTTCGCGAGTCAGCTGTGGAGCGTGGCGGGGACCTTATCCCGGTTGCGGGATCTCGTCGCTACTCAATCCCAGGAATAGCGCACGTTAGGAATACGTGCACCCTGCCAGTCAACTGAGCGGAGACATTGCGGTCGCGGTAGCGGGTGACCGCCAGCGGGTTGATCGCGAACACCTGATAGCCAGCCGCGGTCAGTGCCGCCACCCCGTCTGGGGCAGTGACCGAGGTCCGGGAGTTCGGCATAGACGAGTCGGACGGCGCTCCTGACGAAAAGGAGGGCCGTCCGAAGCACGAACCACCTGGTTACCAAGCGTGCATGATGCGCAGTGAAATGTGGCCTCGGCGTCAGAGAGACATTTGCCCGCCCTGACGCAGGGCCACCGCGCTGTGCCCAGTTGATGGGCCTCGCTTCGCGTGGGTGCCTAGTGCTCGTGCCGGGTGCCACAGCCGAGAGGAGGAAACTTCTCTTCCGGTCCGACCTTGGTCTGCCGTGGATCCGTACCCTAGGAGTACCCCCTATCCAGGTAAAGCAAACAAAATTGAGTTGGGCCGGGCGTTCAACGGGCATCTCGCCGACCATCACACAATCCTGTTCGCGCACACGTTGCGGCCGGATCGCCAGCATCGACACCGATATCGCCCGACATCGGCGAGCAGATCGAGGCGCGTCTGGCCCCTTTCATGCGGAAGGCGATCCTGGACACCAGGGTCCTCATCGCCGAGGACCTGGGCCAGCGCCGGCACCACTGGTGCTCGCGCACCCGAAGTTGCATTGTTCAGCTGAAGGTTGCGCGTCGCTGCCGGATTGGCTCGGTGTGCGGCCGAGACTGTTGATCTATGACGGTGTTACATCACATTGAGGGTGCGTCTTCAAGTTGTAGTACCACTGCGGGTGTTTTGGTCCTCCGTACTTAGAGGCGATCAGAATCGGATCGCTTCCATCGTGGAAGTACGCGAGTTGGACCTCTCTCGCGGCTGACCCGTCTTCGCGCCCGTGGTCGCGAGCGGTGCGCTGGCGATCACAGGCAGCGATGCTGGATAACGTCCACGGGTTTTGCGGTACAACCACGGGTCGATGCGCGCGTTGACATGGCGGCCAACCCACTGCCCCGCGCGGGTGCGCCCGAAGCGCATGTCGGCGCGATAGATTCGACTCTGCTTCCGGTTGGGATCGACGTATCGCAGCGGCATGGAGCGGACCTTACCTCCCGCTCACGCTGGATAAGCAGACTTCCGCGCACCAACGACTTAAGCGAAATTGCTGCCCACGCCGTCGCGTAGGCGCTCGCCGCCTTCGGCCGCCGCGCCATGCTCGCCGGCCTATGGGTTTGCGAAGCAGGGATCCTGGTTGTCCTTGTTCCCTTGGTTGCCCTGGTTGCCTTGGTTGCCCTGCGGGATCGACGTGTCTCGGGTCGAATAATGTGCTGTCACACCGTCATAGGTGATCTGCACGCTATCGGCATGGATACCGAGCGGATAATTCTCGGTGAGATGGGTGGTGAACGCGTCTAGTGCCGACTGCACCATCTGGCTGGGCAGCAACAAACCCAGCCCGGTGACATCGACCACCTGCAGCGCCACTCGTCCGTCTGTAATCTGCGGCTTGGTGGTGACACTGCCCAGGTTGCCCTGCAGCTTGATGGTGCCGTCGTGCGGGTTGGTCTGGACCCCGGTGACCAAGCCACGCAACAGCGGGATCGCTTGCTGGATGCTCTGCTTCATGCCGTCGGCAGACCAGGTGATCATGGCGTCTAGAGCTCCCACGGTGCCCATGGCGTCGGCGTCGCCATCCAGCCGGACATCGTCGATCCGCACGTCGGCCTGCATGCCTCGGGCGTTGCCGATCCGATTGCCGGCCGTGTGGATCGAGATGTTCCTGTAGTGGCCGGTCGCGAGCTGAAGCAGGAGCGGCGTCGCGCCGAACGACACACTCGCCTTGTCCTGCACCACGCATTCGGTGGCGGCGGCCACCATGTTCTCGGCGCGGTGACGGGCGTACAGCTCACTGGCGAGCAGGCCGGCGGCGACTAAGCCGATCACGATCACCGCGATCAGGACTATCGACAGCGGGTTGCGCAGACGGACGCGGCTCAGTCCGGAACCCTTCGATGTCGGGGTGCCCGGCGGTGGGCCGTAACCGGGCTGCCCTGGTGCCGGCGGGGGATGCTCTTCCATCCCTTTATCGTGGACCCGCTCAGCCGACAGCCTCGGGTGTGGCTGGCCAAATCTGCTAAATCGTCGTCTTTGCGGTGGCGGACGTATGCCGCGATCAAGCTGGGGGTGTCCGAACAAAACCTACTTTCAGGCGTAACCAGTCACGGTTGCCTATGGGCTTGACACCGTGTGTCCACCAAACGGGGTCAAGCCCGGTCGTCTCACGCGCGGCTGGCGGACTTTAGTCTCAGTTCTTGCTTCAAATCGTCACGCATTGATCGACGGCCATCACCCAACCGGAGAAAGTTGACGTCCCAATTGATTCCGGTGTCGCGGGAATAGAAACCCTCGTCGGAGCCGACAATTGCGCGTGCCGAGACCGTTTCCCGGCGCGGCGGTCCCTGGTTTGGCGGAGTTGCGATGATGGGTCAATGCAGCCAGCAGCAGCATTCATGGCGCGGGTGCTGGGGGTGCGGTCGATCCTGTTGTCCTCACTGCTCGGCTACCGATCGTCGTGGATGATGCGCGACTTGGTCGCAGCGCTCACGTTGCTGGCGATCGCGGTGCCCGAGCAGTTAGCCACCGCCCGGCTGGCCGGTATGCCGCCGATCACCGGCTTCTACGCGTTCATCGCGGGCAGCGTGATGTTCGCGCTGTTGGGATCGAACCCGCAAATGTCGGTCGGCGCCGATTCGACCATCGCCCCGCTGTTCGCCATCGGCATCGCCACCTTGGCGTCGGCCATCTCGCCGCACTACGTGGAGTTGGTCGGAATCGTTGCGGTGATGGTCGGTGTGTTGGTGGCCCTGGTCGGTCTGCTGCGGATGGGGTGGGTCGCCGAGTTTCTGTCGACGCCGATCGTCAGCGGATTCCTTGGCGGGGTTGCGATCATCATCGTGGTGCACCAGCTACCTGACCTGCTTGGCCTGCCGGGCAGCAGCGGCAGCACACTGCACCGCGTGGGTGTCGCGGTCAGCGACCTGCATCGAATCAACGGGTGGGCGCTGGGCATCGCGGTCGGCGTGTTCACCATCGTGTTCGTCGCCGAACGGGTCGATCGCAGGCTCCCCGGGGCGTTGGTCGCGCTGATCGCGTCGACGATCCTCGCCGGTCCGTTGAATCTGCATGCTCACGGCGTGCCGCTGTTGGGTGCGCTGGCCCACGGCGCGCCGCACCTCGGGCTGCACGGGCTGTCCTGGTCGGCGCTGAGCGCTGTCGCGCCGATCGCCGGCGTCGTCGCCCTGGTAATTGTCAGCCAGACAGCGGCGACGACCCGCGCGTTCGCCGACCAGGGCACTTACGAGGTGGACGTCAATCGCGACTTCCTCGGCGTCGGAGCTGGCAATGTCGTCGCTGGCCTGGTCGGCGCCTTCCCTGTGAACGCAAGCCCGCCACGAACCGCCGCAGTGGTCTCGGCGTCCGGGCGGACCCAGGTGGCCGGTCTCGCTGCTGCCGGCGCTCTGGTGCTGTTGATCCCTGCCGTCGCCCTGCTCGAGGACCTGCCCTTGGCGACCCTGGCCGCGGTTCTGATCTTCATCGCCACCCGAATCTTGCACATCCACGATCTCATCGACATCGCCCGCTACGACCGCTTCGAGTTCGGACTGGCTCTCATCACCCTGTTCACGGTCGCACTCGTCGGCGTCGAGCACGGCATCGCCGTCGCGGTTGCGTTAGCTATCCTCGACCGCACCCGCCTCAGTGCCCGCCCGCACATGCACGTCCTGGGCTGCATCCCGTCGACCACCAGCTGGGGCCCGCTCGGCGGCACCGAACACGCCATCGAGGTTCCCGGGGTACTCGTGGTGCTGTTCGCGACACCCCTCTGGTACGCCAACGCCGGTCATTTCAGGACCGAGATGACTGCCGCGATCGACCGTGCGGGTCACCCAATCAGGCTCGTCGTGCTCGACACGATCGGAATGACTGATCTTGATTACACCGGATCACACGCGCTACGCCAGATGCTCGACCGACTCGACCGCAGCGGCGTGTCCTTCGCGATGGCAAGAACCAGCAAAACGGTCCGCGCCGGCTTGGCGCGAAGCGGCCTGCTCCGGCGGATCGGCGAGGACCACCTATTCGCCTCCGTCGGCGAAGCAGTCGAGGCTCTACACACCGACAAGCCCGAGGCGCTGCCATGACGGCGACCATTCCTCTGCACCGCTTGATCCCTCGCTTCGATCATCATGCCGTGCACACCGCCAAATGACTGTTGGCCGTCGATCTCGTCAATGATCGCGGTCGGAATACCCTGCATCCAATCGCTCTCGTCATGTGAAATGTGTTTATTTCGAACGTATTTCAGGTGATCGAAGTCAGTTCGAGTGGGTGCCACGTTCGGCGATTGCAGGTCATCAAAGATCGTGTCGGGATCGAGTCGTTGCCGTGCTGCGCTCCCGCCGAAACATTTGATCGTGGTGACCAGCGCCGCAATCCACAACGCTGTGCAAGCCGTCGCGAACGAATCGTCGTCATCAGTGTTGAGCCGGTCGAACTCATCAAGGAATTGATTAGCTGTCGTGAGGTCATGCTGGTGCAACGTCAGGTGGCCGAACCACGTCGCTTGTTGGCCTGGCAGTTGGACGATTCGCGACGAGTCGGCTTCGCGCCGAATCGAGATGTTGACCGACGCGGCGGCGTGGTCGATCTCCACGGTGATCTGGTCGCCCAGGTCGCCGTGACTGTAGAAGGTCATCGGTGCATTCATCTTGCCGGGTTCGCTGATCGGCACGGCGGGATTATCACACGGTAGCGGCGCGCTACCCGGCCCGGTGACGCAAAACGTCGACCTGTCGGTCAACTACAACAACAGCACGCTGGGCGTGGACCCGGCCGAACAGCGCCGACAAGACGGCATCAGACAGGACCGCGGCATCGCGAAGGTGGCCCCGATAGACCCGGGACATCACTGCTGCGTTTACAACCACCATTCCCTCTGTAACTGATGACGGGTAGGGGGTTCGCATCTCTGCAGGTCAGACGGGCGGCCTAGTGCCTACGGTATTGGGCCTCTCCCCCCGAAAATCTGGAGGAAAATCAGGCGGCAAATCGGTCGGATGCGCCGCTTTTACCAGATTCGATACGTTCACCGTGTGGCGCGTTGCCAGGTGACCGCGACGCCGCCCCGAGGAGGTAGCACGGCTGGACCCGGACGGCAGCCTCGCATGGCCCGACCGATGAGTGAGCAGCTGGGTGGGGGCCGCCGTTCCACCAACGCCAGCGCGCCTTAGGCGAGGTCAACTGGGTTCCACGCGTCATCGATGCGCCTTTGCTCAGCCGCCACCTTCGCGAGAATATCCTCCAGCCGATCCTGCCATTCCGGATCTGCCCGCCGGGTTAGCACTATCAGTGCGTCGACCGCCCGCTGGGCGAAACGACCGATTTCGTGAGGCTTGCGCGGTTGGCGCTGCGTTGTGAGATGGGACACCTGTTGGTTGATCGTGCGGTGCTGATCCGGAGTCAGCACCGCGAAACCCTTCCAGCCGTTAGTCGCGCAGTACTCGGCGGCATAACGATCGTTGGCCTTAAGAGTTTTGGTCGGCAAGGCATCGGATGCGTATTTGAAGAAGTCATTGAGCAGCCGAGCGTGGGTAAGCGCGGATTCCATCGCTGCGAGGTAGGCCACGGCTCTGTCGTTGGCCCAGTAGTAGCCGTCTGGCCGAGCGGTGTTCTGGGCGGGGGTCAGCTGGTGCTTGGCCAGCATCCGTGGAGACGCGACCATCATGGCCATTTCGTACTCAAGGTGGCGCAAGGACTCGTCGAGGCCCTCGCTTTGGGTCATGAACCCATTGTTGCGGGGAAGGTCCGACGGTCAGTGCGGCGATTTATTGGGCAACCTTCCCCCCAAATTCTGGAGGAAATTGGGCGGCAATACGACCCATGGGTCGCATTTACCAGATTCGGTTCACCGTGCGGCGCGGTGCCGGGTGCCCTCGATCGATTTCCGCCACGAGGACGGGATCAGATACACGCGGTACGGCTGGACCCGGGCAGCGGCCTCACACAACCGGCACGTGCAGGACTGATGCGTGAGCAATTGGGTAAGCCGCTGTTCCACGGTCGGGAGGGTGATCTCTCAACGTCGGGTTGAGGTGGAGGGCTGTGGGGCCCCCACGAGATTTCAAACCTGAAGATGCTTCGCGAACCTGAAGATGCTTCAGACGGAGGGGGAAGGGGGGTGATCCATCTTGCTCGGCTCGCAACGCTCGACACAGGTGGATTCCGCTCGTGTCACCAGGCTGAACCGTTCGGGCGGATTGTGCGTGTACATCGCAGAGGGCCTCGGCTTGCACCGAGCCATACGTTAAAGGCAGGTCAGGATATGTCATCGCATACTCGGGCAACCGGTTCACTCCGATGGGTCGGTGTCAGCCACCGCACACTGATGGCCTGGCGACTACTTAGTGCGATCATGCTGCTGGTGATGGGCGGGATCCATCTGTACCTCGTGTTCGACGGCGTAGGCGGCTCGCTTGGCGTGCTGTTCGTGCTCAACGCGGTCGGCGCGCTCGTGCTGGCAATCGCAATCATCGTGCTGCGTGGGCGGCTCCTGTCGCTGGCAACGGGGCTGAGCCTGCTGTTCATGGTGGGCACGCTGCTTGCGCTGGTGCTCGCGCTGACCGTCGGGCTGTTTGGCATTCACGAGGTATTAAGCTTCAAGCTGGTGCCCACCACGCTGGTGGTGGAGTCCATCGGCACGATCATCCTGGCAGTAACCGTCGCGCTGGTGTTGGGGTCGCGACGAGCACCCTGACGGCGCACTGACCGGCAACTTCACACCTTGCCTATGGCTCTGATCATCGTGGTAAACCCTTACCGCGTCCGCCGTCCAGCCAAGCCACGCTCTAACGCGTTAGAGCCTCAACGTCGGGTTGAGGTGGAGAAACCTCCCGCCTGGCCGTGGGGTCCCCCCGACAATCGAGAACCTAAAGATGCTTCAAACCTGAAGATGCTTCAGACGAAGGGGTAGGGGCCAGACAACCTTGGTCCGCTCGCAACGCTCAACACAGGTGTGCCCCGGATTTCTCGGCGCGGGTGTAGATGTCGAGTGCGAGCAGTTCGGCGGCTTCCTGCACACGCACGGGTGCCAGTGTGCGCCGAACCGAGCGACGCAGTCCGCGGTTTGGCACGTATTTGGCACGGCCCTCAAAAGCCCGCCCCAAAAATAGCGTTTGACCTGCGGAAACTGTCTGTGCGCAATACTGGGATTGAACCAGGCGAGCATTGCCGGTCGTTTACGCGGTCGTGGCGAGGATCGGACCCCATGTTTGGGACCACTTTGGGACCACACCTGATGCGCGATGGTGAACGACCTGCGCATCTGTTAACGTCTCGCACGGCATCCAACGGCTACAAACCGGCGGCGACCAGCGGAAATGCGTTACCGCACTTTTGTGGGGGTCAAGTGGTCGCAGGTTCAAATCCTGTCAGCCCACTCATGTCAGCCCCACTCATGTACCGCAACCGGTACACCTTCCTAGCGCCTAGCCGTTCCAGCGCCGAGAAGGTGGCCCGGGCGTGGCTGACTTCCTCCTCGGCGGCCCCGGGGCACACACCACTGCAGAGGTTGAGTGAGGTTAGGACACGCGAGGAAATAACACGCGCATATTTGGCCGATAGCGGTGCTCACGGGCCAGATGGCGCGCGGGTGACGGTGTAGTTCCATTCGCCGTGCCAGTCGTGGCGGGTGATGGCACGCGCCTCTAGTTCACGAATCTGCTTGTCGCTGATCTTAATTCCCTTCGGGTACTCGGCGTGATCGAGTTCGGCGCGCACGGTCAGGCCGGTGCGGGTGGTGGTCGCGGCGATCAGGTTGACCACGACCTCATGACTGGTCAGGGTCTCGCCGCGCCAGTTGGAGGAGATACGGGAGAACAGCCGGTGCTCGATCTTGTTCCACTTGGAGGTACCCGGCGGGAAATGGCAGACCGTGACCTGTAGCCCGGTCTCGGCGGCGAGGGCGGCGAGCTCGGTCTTCCACAGCCGGGTGCGGTAGCCGTTGGAGCCACCCGCGTCGGCGGTGATCAGCAGCCGCGACGCATCCGGGTAGCGGTCCGTGCCGACCGCCTGCCACCAGCGGCGGATGGTGGCCACGGCGAACGCGGCGGTGTCGTGGTCGGCGCCGACGCTGACCCAGCCGGCGTCGGCGGCCAGATCGTAGACGCCGTACGGGACCGCCTTGCCCAGCTCCTTGTCCGGGAAGTCGTGGGTGTGCACCGGCTCGGGTTGCCCGACCGGTTGCCAGCGCCGCCCGGCGTTTTTGTACCGCCCGACCAGCTCCTTCTTCTTGGTGTCCACGCTGATCACCGGCTGCTCCGCCGACTGATGTTGTCGCACTTGGTCGTTGAGATACCGGAACTGCGCGTCACGATCGGGATGCTGGGTGCCCTCGATCTGTTTCACCGCCGCCTGCAGGCTGTAGCCGGCCTCGTGCAGCAGCCGCCGCACCAGCCACTCACTGGCCCGATGGCCCTGCCCACTCAGCGCCGCCGACAACTGCCGCGTTGACTTGATCGTCCACCGCAACGGCGACTCCGGATCCCCCCGGGCATCCGGATCGACCAGCCGCTCCAGCGCCGCGGTCAGCGCCGGATCCACCGCCTCCGCCCGCTTGCGCCCAGCGCCCGCGCGTCGCACCGTCCCGGAACTGGTTGCGCCGCTATCGAGTTCGTCCACACCCCGAGTGATCGTCGAACGCGCCGCGCCGGTCGCCCGAGCCACCACCGTGATCCCACCGCGCCCGGCCTCCCGCGCCTCCACCGCCATCCACAGCCTGCGCTGACGCTCGTCCAGCACCGGCGCCAACAGCGCGAACTTGCGGGATAGCTCGTCCTCGCGATCGGCGGCCGTCACCACATCACATAGCGTAAGGCCAAAACCATCAACGTGGCGTTAATTTACTCGCGTGTCCTTAGCGTTCGGCGGCCAAGTTGCCTTCAGGTGACGGACCAGCCAAACCACTCGGGCGGCTCCTCATCCCACATACTTGCTGTTTCGCGGATCCGTTCGGCGACAGCGTCAACGGATGCTCGAGCGGTGTCGCCGGAACCGCCGCCCTCTTGTGGAATCGGGAAGATGAATCGGCCGCTCTTTCCCCATTGCCAGACCGCTGAGAAGTCTTCGCGGCTGAGGGGCCGAAAGATGACCTCGGTTCGTGCATCGTTGAGCACGACTTCGAGCCACGTTTCGTACTCGACCCGATTGCCGGTCATCAGGTGCGGCTCATTGTTGACGTGCACCTGCCCTGCATCACCAAGAGTCGTGCGGAGAGCCTTTGCGAGCGGCTGCAACAGTTCCTGTTCAAATTCGTCTGCTTGGTCTTTTTTCATTCCCGCTCCTTGGTCGGCGGTTGCGCTCAGGGGTCATGCGAGCTTCGCTGCGCGTTCGTCGAGGTCGGCTTGTCGCTGCGCGGCCTCTGTAGCTTTATGCTCTGCGTTGCCGAGCCGCCGAGTCCCCAGGCAATACGTCGGCCTCGTAGTTGTCGTTTGCGTACTCCAGGGCTATGTCGATCACTTTCACGAGTCGATCACTTTCACGACGCGCTCCAGGTCCTCCGAGGCGGCGAATGAGGTGACCCCATCGCGGCCAACCCCCGAGTAGTTGTACACGGCGTAGACCTCGGACTCCTTCACCTTCTTATTGAAGTAGCCCTGCCAGCCCTCAGGCTTTCGCGGGGCAGTATTCACTTCAATTTGGATCTCGTTCGGCTGCCACGTCGCCTTCACCTTGGGCGTGTCGACCCGCGCGATTCTTTCGGCATACACGAGTCGGACGGCACTCCCGACGAAAAGGAGGGCCGTCCGAAGCAGCAACCACCTGGTTACCAAGCGTGCATGATGGCGCAGTGAAATGTGGCCTCGGCGTCAGGAGACATTTCCCCACCCTGACGCAAGCCCACCGCGCTGTGCCCAGTTGATGGGCCTTGCTTCGCGTGGGTGCCTAGTGCTCGTGCTGGGCGCCACAGCCGAGAGGAGGAATCTTCTCTTCCGGTCCGACCTTGGTCTGCCGTGGATCCGTGCCTTAGGTCTACCCCGTTTATCCAGGTAAAGCAACAAAATGAGTTGGGCCGAGCGTTCAACGGGGCATCTCGCCGAACCATCACCAATTCCTGTTCGCGCGCACGTTTTCCTGTTCGCGCCCATGTTGGACCGGATCGACAGCACCGACGCCGATGTCGCCCGACATCGGCGAGCAGATCGAGGCGCGTCCCCCTTTCATGTGGAACACGATCCTGGACACCAGGAGTCCTCATATTCGCCGAAGACCTGGGCGCAGCGCCGGCACCCCTGGTGCTCGCGCAGGTGGAGTGCTACACCAGAAGGAGCGCAGCCAGCCGACACCCGTCGCGGTGGCGAGGGTGCGGCAACCAACATGTAGGAGGTGGTTGCTGTGCTTCATCCCGATCCCTTCCGTGACATCGACAGACTCGCCGCGCAGCTGCTCGGTACATCGCCCGGATCCGCCCGAGTCCCACTGGCCATGCCGATGGACCTCTACCGCTCCGGTGATCACTACGTGCTTCACGCGGACCTGCCGGGCGTGGACCCCGATTCGGTGGACGTCAGCGTTGATGGCGGCATCCTCACCGTGAAGGCACAACGCAGCGAACGCACCGAACAAGACGTGCAGTGGCTGAGTTCCGAGCGCTTCACCGGCGGTTTCATGCGCCGCCTGTCCCTCGGTCAGGACATCGACGCCGACCACATCGCCGCCACCTATCACAACGGGGTGCTGACCGTAACCCTCCCCGTGGCGGCAAGGGCCAAGCCGCGCCGCATTGAGATCACCCCCGGGGCAATTGAGGAAACAAAGGTCATCGAGCCCAGCGACTCATCCGACCAGCGCACCACGACCTAAACCTCGCTTCACCGGACGGGGTCGAGGCGGGTCATGCCGCCGGCCTTGGCAGTGTGATGCCCTCGCATCGAGTGCGCCAACAGCACCCGGAGCTCTACCCGAGGCCATCGTCCTCCACGCTCGACAGAGTGACCGCCGAGTAGGCCGCTGAAAACTGCCACATCGGGACAATCGTCGATCTTGTTGTGCGCGGAAAATGTTGCCGTGCAACCTAATTCATTGGAGGCTGAAAATGCCGAACATCACCGTTATTCGCCGCCGCCAGGCGAACTGGTGGAAGGTCGTCACAGCGGGATCGTCCCGGCCGGTGGCTTGGCATAGCTGGTGGCGGTAGTGACCTGAATCGCCACGACCGCGCCGAACGGGGCCAACCTGGTCAGCGGCGGCGCCGTCGGCGCGCCCAGCTTCGCCAACACCGCCCGCCCGATCTTCGGGGTGGCTGGGCCCGTCAAGCCGCTACCGCCCAACACCCGCTTGAGCTTCCGCGAGATCAGCTGCGGTGTCGACGGCGGTGGTACGACGATCTGCACCAACAGCCGCGATCAGACCGGCTTCGTGCTGAGCCCCGCGGGCAGCTACATCATCGGCGCCTAGCGTCGTGAGTCGCTGATTGCGGCCTAGTTGTTAGACGGGTTTGTGCCTGGGCCAGCCAGAAGGCAATCGTCCACTAGCGGCAAGTAGGTTTCAACATCGGCCCGCCCACACCCGCCGGAATGGCGCCGTCCCGAAGGGCTCCGCCCATGGTTGCCGCCGCGATCGGCACCAAAGCCGGCGGTGGCCAGCGGACCGCATCCGCGCGTCGGTAACTACTGCACAACCTTTCCTGGCGATCAGGGCTGGTCGTTGTGCGGTGCGTTGAGTTCGATCTGGTCGGACCCATCGCCGGACGTGTGTTGACCGAGTCCGCCGCGCAGAGAATCGAAGATTGCCAGGCCCTGTCCCACCAGGCCGGTGGCGATCTCGCCGAGCCCGTCGGCGCCGTTGAGGACTGTCAGGTTTGCCCCTGACAGACCCTGGGCGGCCTGCTTGACGATTTCAGGCAGCTGGTCGATCAGCATCCGGTCCAAGGCCACCCGGTTATGCGAGGCCGCCGCTTCGGCTTGGATCTTCATCTTCTCGGCGTCGGCGAGCGCCAGAATCCGGACGCGTTCTGCCTCCGCCTCGGCCGGCTTGACCACCTCTGAGACCAGCTCTTGCTGACGGAGTTCCGCGGCGCGCTGTGCCAACTCGGTGCGCATCGCGAGCACTTCTCGCTGGGCTTGCGCCTCGGCCAGCGGTCCCGCCTGGGCAGCTTCGGCCTGCGCTTTGTCGACTTCGGCCTTGTACTGCGCCTTCACGATCGCCGTCTGCCGAGCGTACTCGGCCTGGTTGCGTTGGGATTCCTGCTCGGCCTCGGCCGCGGCCTGATTGGCCTTTGCCTGAGCAATCTGCGCCTGCTGCTGAATGGCCGCGTTGTGTGGTGCGGACATCGCCAGGATGTACCCCAGCGAGCCGTCGTCGATGGACTGGATCTGCAGGGCGTCGACGGTCAATCCGATCTTGATCATCTCCTGCTTGGAACCGTCGAGGACCTCCGTGGCCAGCTTCTGCCGTTCCTTGATGATCTGCTCGACGGTCATCGAGCCGATGATCGAGCGCAGGTGACCGGCGAAGATCCGCCCCGTGAGCACCGCCATCTGGTTTTGGTCCGATAAGAACCGTTGCGCGGCGCTGACAATGCTTTCGCTGTCGTTGCCGACCTTGAAGGCAATAACCGCTCGAACGTTCAACGTGATCCCCTGCTGGGTGACGCATTTTTCCGCGACCTCGGCCTCACACATTGCCAAAGTGAGAAACCGAACCTTGCGGAAGAACGGCATGATGTAAGCGCCGTGACCGGTCACCACACGAAACGGGGCGTTGCCTGCTGCTCGCCCGCCGGAAATCAGCATCGCCTGGTCCGGTGCGGGCACTCTGTAGCCGAACATGTTGGGCTCCTTCCAGATTCGTGTCGTTGGTCAGGGAATTTGCGGTGTGAAATTCACAAGGTCCATGGCTCCACCAGGACCGTGCGCGCACCTCGGATATCAATCACCAACACCTCGGTACCCCTCGGCACGGGCTCCTCCGACCAAGCAAGATAGGCCTCCTTCGACCCGCGCACATTCAGAAGGACCGCTCCCCCGCTGGGGGACTGCGGCGTCGGTGCCGATTCCGAGCCGGGCAGCCGCCCGCCAGAACAGCGTCGGATCACCGGTCGGCCCCTCTGCCGCAACCAGTACAAGTCTTCGGTCGGATCGCGACCACAGAGTTCATATGAGTATTCGGACGTTTCACTCATCCGGGTAGTCCGCCGGTCCCACTTAGGCGCGCTAGCGGACGAAGTCGCGCGGCATCACCTTCACGAAGTGCTGATCGCGCGCTAGCGCGCGGTTCGTCGCCACCGTGTCCCAGTAGAACATCCGGAACTCCATCAACAGGCCGTCGCGGATCCGGACGACGTGGCAGATCGGCGCGCGGAAAGACTGTCCACTGGCGCGCGCCGTGGCCTCCATCTGGGCGACCACCACAACGGTGTCGTCGTGCTCGAAGAACCGCAGATCTGTGGCACTGGCCGAGCTCCACGCCTCGCCGTAGGCCTGCATCCACCTCTCGAAGCCCTCGCGGCCGTGCCACTGCCCGCCGAACGGCAGCGAATCGGCCTGGATCATCACCATCTGCGGATGAAGCGTCGCGGCCACGGGCCCAAAGTCCTCACCGCCAGTCTGCACGTACTCCGACTCGGCCTGATAGAAGCGCTGAAGCGCCTCGACGCCGTTACTGGTGTGATCGCTGCTGCTCATCACGTTTGCTCCTTCGTTCCTACGGCAGGACATCCCGCCGCCTTGTCCTGACAGCGCGGGGGCTGCTCGGCACCGAGGAACGCACTGGCCGGTCAGATTCAGATGACCCATCAGATTCAGATCCTCGTGGTCCCTCAACGTGATCGGATACCACTCGACCGTTCCGGTGCCTTCACTGTGTAGACGAACCAGCGCTGCAGAGCGTGAGACCGAGCACCGCGCACGCCAGTCCGGACTGGCCCAACGCGATTCCGCGGCCAATCGACGAATCGCGCGATTGCAGACCTGTGCGCCTCCGCGATATCACGATCACGGAAGCACCTCCTGGCGTGGATCTGCGCCACGCGACCACTCCCCTGCTGGGCGAGGCGATCAATCCCATCGACGCCGCCATCGCGGCCGCGATCGCGGCAACGCCAACACCAGCTGACCTGCCCGGCACTCCCCTGATCCGCCTCGAGAGCACTCCTGGCTGAAGGACTCACGATGCCCCCCAGCCCCCGAAGACCTGCAACGGGGGGTGCCAGCGCCGTGGCCAGCCATACGCAGCGCCCAGCAGACCCACCTGCGAGTGCGCCGGCGAGCCAGCGGTCCGCTACCACGGCCCGGCCGCCGCCACGACACTGGACAAGAGCTCGAGTGTAGGAAAATTCGAATTCGCCTGGCGACCACCATGATTAGTGCAATACAGCACATCGGCACCACGAGATCAACAAGTCTAGCGTCGATGTAAGACAGCTGCGACGGTGCGCCAGTGCTTCTTGGTGGGGAAATTGATGACGTACGTTGGTCCGTGGAGTTGGTTGGTCTCGACAACCAACATCTTCCCAATGGCGACTTCGCCACGTTGGCACGCCTCCTTGTAGGTGGTGAGGCAGTGGATCGTCACCAACGACCGCACCAAGGGCGCGTCCACCAAGGAGGTCGCCGAGGCGCTGGACGTTCAAGCGGCGGCGGTGTGGCGGATGAATCAGTTGCTCAAACGCGAGCTGGTACGTCGAGTGAAACGGGGCTACTACCGTCCCGTCGAATAGAGGAGAGAGATGATCAATACCGACTGGCGGGGCCGGGCTAAGCCGGGTCCCTGGTATGGCCAGTATTACCGGGAATGGGATGCCCGCCATCCCGGTGCCTGGATACGCGGCCAGCTGGTGCCTGGTGGCTTCTACAGCGGCAACCTCTGGGGCAGCTCCACGCTGGAGTGGGACGCCGAATGGTTCCGCAGCCATGGGGCCAAGATGCCCAAGGGGGCGCACTACATCCGACCGGGGCGCAACACGACCCCGCTGACCACGAAGCACAATCCCACCGACACCGGAGTGATGCGGTTCCAGTTCGAGAAGGGCCGGTGAGTAGACATGGGCAGGCACACGGCCAGCCCAGGAGGAGGAGGAAGATGCCCGATTACGTGTATGGCGACTATCCGATGCGACGGTGCTGGTGGCCGAGGACCGCCCATGCGGGGTGAATCTCGGTGACCGCAGGTCGGCCGGGGCTATGGCCGGGTCCATAGGCCTGTTGGCGCCCAGAATCCGTTCGGCCAGGCAACCCACGTACGGTTCTTGAGTTTCCGGCCTGACTTGCCGGTCGAGCGGGCAGCGGCGACTGCTCGGCGCAGCTCGACGATGGTGACCGTCGATGGTGGACGCGGCTGGGCGGTGCCGCCGCCGGTGTCGGCGGCCGGCGGTGAGGGTTCCGCGGGCTCGGTTGTGCGTGTCTCGGCAAGGTTGGGCTGGCTCATGATCAGTCACGCCGCGCCGAGGACGCTGACGAACGGGTGCGCGTGCTCAGATCCGTTCACCTCCTCTGTGGGTGGCTCGTTGGGCCTCCACATGATCGTGTGCGCTGCCCACGGTGGTGTCGTAATCCGGTACTGCTGCAGCTGCATTGAGTGCTCAACGGCCCCGGTAGCGGGGAGGATCTGCATGAGTCCGTCTGGGCGGCTCCACCACCACACTTCCCTCGCTTGTTTGAGCTGTTGCTTCGCGATCGCCAGGTCGGCGCGATTGTGACAGGTAGAGCGCAGTATTTGGCAGCAGCTAGACAAGCAACAGACGGGTGACCCGGCGATTCGACCCATTCAAGCTCGAGCGGTGGAGAACGTCGCCATCCCGCTGTTGATGATTGGTCTGCCCCCGCGACGGCATCCAAGTAGGCAAGCGCTATGCGGTTAGTGCTTGTTGGTGGGTCAATAGCTGGTGTTCGCGGACCCACGCCCGGGTGGCGACTTGGATTGCGTCCCAGGGTGATCCGAGCGGCGGGGGTGTAGGACAGGTCGAGCTCGCTGATGGCGTCGATGGTCATCGTGTGAAAGAGGGCGGTGGCGCAGGTGTCGACGCGTTTGGCGATTTCAGCGGAGCGGTGGCCGACGAGTTGGGCGCCCAAGAGTTGGCCGGTGCTGTGGTCGCCGGTGATGCGGATGTTGATGGGTGTGGCGCCTGGATAGTAGGCCTTGTGGTCATCGGGGCTGGAGGCAGTCGTGACGGGTGTCCAGCCCCGGTCGGCGGCGTGGGCTTCGTGTTCGCGTAGCCCGGTGCGCGCGGCTACCAGGTCGAAGACCTTGACGACTTGGGTGCCGAGGCTGCCGGCGAAGCGGGCCTGCCCGCCGAGGGCGTTCTCTCCGGCGACGCGGCCTCCGCCACCCGCACCCGCGACGTCGGCGGCTCGCTGAGCAATGACGAATTCAGCCATGCGGTGCTGGCCGCGATGGATCAAATCGGCTGACATAAACCACCCCGAAGGCTGTTCCACGGACCAGGCTTAGAGCTATGTGCTCTTGGTTCAGATGCCGGTAATGCGCTGCGCCGCTACGTCAGTTCAGAGCAAATCGCTTGGCTTCGATCGTCTTTCGCATGACGCGTCGATGCCGTGACCACACCGGCACATACGACGCCAACTCCTGGCGTAAAGCCTGTACCACGTCTCGACGGTTGATGTTCACGTCCTCGTAGCTCTTCAATGCGGCTCGCTCTTCTTCGGTCAAACTGTCGACCCACTTCTGAAACTGGTCTGGCCAGCCGACGTCGCTTTCGACTTCTTTTGCCCAGCCGGCTAATTGAACAGACTGTTGATAGGTGTAAGCGATGGCCAGATCAGCGGTGTGGTAATTACCGGTGAGAGCGAGTTCGCTGATTACTTGTTGCATGGCATCGACTTTTTCGGTGAGTATCGGACCGCGATCGTCTGGTGGAAGCGCCTTGATGACCTCGAAGTCCCTGCCTATCCTCAATGCCTCAGCGTAGAGCGTCTTCAGCTCCTGGTAGTGGAAGCGCATGTGCCGCGATCTACGCTCGTGTGCTCCGGTGCCGAACGCAATGATGCCCGCGAAGAGGACGAATGCTCCGCCGAGGAGTGTGCCTTGTCCGGGGGTGAGGTTGTGCCAGATGTTGAACCAGCCGTTCATCTCTGCCTCCCTACTGCCTTCCCCGTGGACGTACGATCAACATTGAGCGGCAGCCGCAATCGGCATTTGGTGCGGTAGGTCAGGACCGACGGCACCAACATCGGCTGATAATCAACCACTTTCGCTGCTCAGATTTCGGCAAGCGCGACGCCGGTGAGGCCGTGGCCGAGGTGCACCAGTTCGGCGTCAACGCCGCTGTCGAGGTTGACGTGGCGGATGCTGCCAGCGAGATCGCCGACGTAGAACTCCGCGTCGGAGACCGCGGCCAGCCCGATCGCCTCCCGGTATCCGGTCGAGAGGATCTCGGGTGCACCGATTGTCGGTACGACCATTGCGCGGTTGAGCGTGTTGCCCCCGGGTTCATCGCCCCGGTCGGTCCACACCAGCGTTGCGCCGTCGCCGAGGAGGTGCAAATCGATGGGTTCAGGCAGGTCCTTCCACAGCAGTTCGATATCGTCGCGGTGGCGCGCGCTGGTGCCGGGGGGCAGGTCGAGCGGGGCCCGAAAGATCCTGCCCTCACCGCTATTCGGCGCGCCCTTCTGCGTCCAATACAGCAGGCGCCGATGCAGATCGACAGCGATGCCGACACAGTGGTTGCGGTCGATGTGGGCTGCCTCGTCGCCAACAGCGGTCACCACCAATGCGCGTAGGTCGCTGCCGTCGAGATTGCAGGACAGCACCTGCGTGCCCTCCCGATCGCACCAGTACAGCACGCCCGCGTCGAAATCGGCGGTGAGCTGTTTGCCGGTGGTGAACGCCCCGCGCGACACGATGGTGACGCGGTTACCCCCGTCGAGATCAGCGCGTTCCAGTGACCCGTTGCGGGTGTAGGCCAGATCTCCGCCGGTGCTACCGGGATCGGGGGCGCCCATGTTGGTCCAGTACACGTGGCCCCGGGCCTGGTCGACGACGATGCCGTCGGGCAGCTCATCGAGTCCGGTGATCAGGGTGCGCACCCGGGTGCCGTCCAGCGACACCGCCTGCATCTCTTGTTTGCCATCGTTGAGCACCAGCAATTCGGTCATCGGTGTGCGCCTTGGGTTTCAGCCGGGGCGCCATGGACTGCGGAGAACGTCGGCATGGCGTCGCAGATGGCCTGGATGTTTCGGCCGGCTTGCATGACCGCGCGGTCTGGTCTGATGATGGCGGCGGTGGCGCGGCCGCTGCGCAGCCAGCGGTCGAGCTCGCTGCCGGGGGCGGCGGGCACGACGGCGGCTCCGCGGTTGCTGAGCTCGTTTAGTTGCGCATCGCGCAGCGGCGACGAGCTGATCAGCGCGAAGCGGTTCCCGACGATCTCATCGAAACGCAGGCCGTCGCCCAGAATTGGGTTGGGGCACAGCGTTCCGGCCAGCTGCCCGGGGGTGCGGGATTTGACCACGAGTGCCGACCGGCGCAGCCCGGGCGCCACGCCGTCGGCGGCGCTGGTGCGCGTGCCCGGCAGGCGCAGGTTTTGCAGGCGCGGGAACACGACGTGGCGGATGAGGTCGCCCAGCCGGCCGCCCCCGGTCATCGCCGCTCCCACCGACACGGCCATCAAAATCATGGCCGCCGCGTGGAATTTGCGCTCTTGCTCGTAGGTGTCCAGCACGCTTTCGGGCAACGTGTTATCGAGGACGCCGGCCAGTTTCCAGGTCAGGTTCAGCGCGTCCCGCAGACCGGCTGCCATGCCCTGCCCGACGAACGGCGGGGTGAGGTGGGCGGCGTCACCCAGGATGAACACATTGCGGTCGCGCCAGCGGTTGGCCACCTGCGCGCGGAAGGTGTATGCGGTGACGCGGACCAGCCGCAATTGCTCGACGGGTGTGGTGCCCAGCCACGGCGCGATCAACGGCTCAATGTCGCTGATGTTCTGGTAGTCGGCGGCGGTTTCCCCGTCGAGCAGCCGGAATTCCCAACGGTGGCGGGTCTGGCCGACCCGCATGTAGGTGCCGGCGCGCTGGGGACTGCACAGTTGGTGGCAGCCCTCCCACTGGTTGAGTTCGGCGTCGGTGTCCACGTCGATCACCAGCCAGGTCTGCTGGAACGGCAGCCCGTACATGTGCGCGCCGATCCCGGCGCGTACCGCGCTGTTGGCGCCGTCGCAGCCCAGCACGTAGCTGGCCTGCACGCTGTGTTCGCCGCCGCGCACACGGTCAAGGAAGCTCACCCGGACCCGGTCGGGCTGGGTCTGGGTGACGCCGGTGACCTCGACATTGCCCAGGATTTCGGCGTGCGGGTATGTCTTGAGGTTGGCGCGCAGCATTGCTTCGAGCTCGGGTTGGTCGAACATGTTCATCTGCGGGAAGCCGTTGGCGCTGGGCTGGGGGCTGCGCTTGATCTCGGCCAGCACCCGCATGTCGGGGTCGAGCAGCCGAAGACCCAGCGCCGGCCGGGCGTGAGCGGCGAACTCGTCGGTGACGCCGAGGCGGGCCAGGATGCGGTAGATCTCGTCGTCGGCGTGCACTGCGCGCGGCAGCGGGTAGGCAGTTTCATGGCGGTCCAGCAGCAGGCACTCGATGTCGTACTGGGCCAGCAGTGTGGCGGCGGTGATGCCGGCCGGGCCGGCACCGACGATGATTACCGGCACGAAGTCCGGAAGCGACGGGGTGCCGTTGGATTGCGCGTTCATGCGTATACCACCTTGTTGCGTTGGGTTCCGAGGTTGATGGCGCCGTCGTCGGTGGCCACGGTGGCCTCCACGACGTCGCCGTGATGTAGGTAGTTGGGGTTGTTTTCGGCTTGCGCGGACAAGAACGCAAGGATGTCGATGTCACCCTTGGGTGCGATGCCGTGCGTGGTGAGCGCGGTGCCGACCGGGGTGCCGGTGAGCACGATGTCGCCGGCCTCGAGGTACTGGAACTTGGTCAGCGCCTGCAGGGCTTGCAGCGGCGGGTAGAGGATGTCACCGTCGACAACCATGTTCTGGCGGATCTGCCCGTTGACCCGCAGCTGTAGCCGTAGATCGCCGAAGCGCTTGAGCTCGTCGGCGTCGACCAGTACCAGCGCGGGCCCGACCGGGGTGAAGGTGGGATAGGACTTCGATTCGAAGAATTGCGCCTTGGTAATTTGGATATCACGTGCTGAGACGTCGTTGGTGACCACCAGGGCGCTGACGTAGTCGGCCAGGTTGGCCTCGGTGACCTCGGTGCCCACCGGGAGCTCGCAGCCGATCACCAGACCGATCTCCAGCTCGTAGTCCAGCAGCGTGACATGGTCGGGTTTGACGATGTCGTCGAACGGCCCGCACACCGAGCCGGAGGCCTTGCGGAAGAAGGTCAGCGGTGTCTTGGCGGGGTCGCGGCCGACGTCTTTGACGTGCGAGGCGTAGTTGGTGGCCTGGGCGACCACTCGGCACGGTGTCGTTATCGGGGACAGCAGCGCAAGGCTCTCCACCGGCACCGGGCCGATGTTGTGGGCGGCAGCCTCGATGGCCGCGCGGTCGGATAGCAGCTCTCGCGTGGTGGTCGCGTCCGTGCGGATGCGGGCCGCGCCCGTGGCGGTCGGCACCCACCACCCCTCGGCGGTGCGCAGGATCGAGATGGTCATAACAGGGTCCTTCTTTCTTTCTTTCGGTTGGGTGGGTTGGCAGGTCAGGAGTGGGCGACGTTGACCAGCCCGCGCAGGGCGCCCAGGCCGAATTCGTTGTCCTTGTGGCGCAAGGCTTTTAGCATTAAGGCAATTTCGGTCGCCGTTTCGCGCGGCGTTCCGACGCCCAGGAAGTCCTTGCTGGGCGGGGGTCCCCACTGCGCCAGCCCGGAGGCAGCCATCGGCGCCCAGCCCGGCTCCAGCGTGTTGTCGAACATGTCGCCGTCGGTGAAGTGCTCGACCAAAAATCCGTCCGGATCGCGCCAGTAGTCGAAGATCTGGCTGCCCTGGATGTGGCGGCCGATGCCCCAGGAGCGGTAATACCCTTGCTCGCGCAGGTGTTCCCCGCCGGCGGCCAGCGCGTCGAGGTCACCGACCTGATAGGCCGAATGCACGTAGCGACCGACCGGGCCCAGCGCCATCGCCAGGGTGTGGTGATCGGCGGGGACCGATCCGCGGTCGCAGCGGATGAAGCTCATGATCGGTCCGCGCTCACGCTGGCCGGGGTAGAAGCAGAAGTCGCTGACGATCATCCCCAGGTGATCCAAATACCAGTTCAGCGCTTGGATGTACTTGGGGGTCTGCACGACCACGTGGCCGAGCCGTTGCACCGTGGTGGGTACCCGCGGCGGCCGCTGGGTGCTGTTAGCCCGCACCACCTCGTGGCCGACGTTGAACACGTGCGGTTGTTGGGCTGGCAGCGCCTCCAGCTGGTGGGTGCCCGACACGACGCGCAGCGCCAGCCCGCTGGGGTCGACTAGCTCGACCGCCACCCCGCCCAGGGTTTCGGGCAGCGGGCGAACTGTGCCGCCGGTCGCATCGGCCAACCGCAGCAGATCGGACTGCTCGGCGGCGACGAACGCCGGCCCGACAAACCGCGAGCGCGGGCCGCGGCGGATCAGCACGCACGGCGCGCCAGGGTCGGCGCCGCGCAGGTGCAGCTCATCCTGGGTGCGCAGCGCGGTAGTGAAACCGAACGCCGCGGCGAACGCCTCGGCCCGGGCAAGATCCGGCTTTTCGAACTCGAGCCAGCCGACGTCTTGGACCTTGATGATCGGGTTGGCCGAGCGCCCGGGATGCTCGCCCCGCAGGGCGCCCTGCTCGCTGTGCAGCCCATTGTGGGCGCCGATGACATGTTCGCTCATTGCTGTTCCTCTCCACTGAACTGACGATATCGTCATTCACGAGCATAACATCAGTCAACCCTCTGTGACGATAATCTCACTACTGAGGGTTCGTCCCTGAGCTGACATCGTCGTGGCGGCTACACCGCTGTTACAACCCGCCGGCAAGCCGCATATCGCCCTCCGTGCTACCGACAGCGTCGATAGCAGGTGATGTGAGCACGCCGATCATTTCGACGCCATGAGAACGGGCAGCAACACCGTGTCTGCGGCCGCTGCCGCCCAGTTTTTGCGGGCTCAGCGCTGCCTCCGCGAGGTGCATTGACACTATCGTCACTCACGATTGTGTCCTCAGGTCCGGCTATTTGCCGAAAACATCAGAACTGAGGATGCCTGCTAGACTGGCTAGTATCTGGGCGAGCCAGCAGGCGCGGGACGAGGTGGACAACGTGGTGGACGGTGATGGCGAACGGCAGAACCGGCTGGAACGGCGCAAACAGCGCACCCGCGCGGCATTGATCAAGGCCGCGCAGGCCTTCATCGCCGCAGGCAAGCCGAATGTGCCGGTGCTGGACATCACCCAGGCCGCCGATGTCGGCATGGGCTCGTTCTACAACCACTTCGACAGCAAGGAGCAACTGTTCCAGGCGGCGGTAACAGACGTCTTCGACGCCTACGGGGCGGTGCTTGACAGCCTGCCCGAGGTGGACGATCCAGCCGAGACGTTTGCGCGCAGCTTCCGGTTAGCCGGTCGATTCTTTCGGCTCCGCCCACAGGAATGCCGTGTGCTGCTCAATGTCGGCATAGGACCAATCCTGTCGGACCGAGGTCTGGCGCCGCGGGCGCTGCGCGACATCATCGCCGCCAACCGGGCCGGCCGCTTTCACGTCGCTGATCCCCAACTCGCGCTGGCAATGGCCGCCGGAACGCTGCTGGCGCTGGGCCAACTGCTGCAAGACCAGCCCGAGCGTGACGACGCGCAGGCCAGCGACCAGATGGCCGAAGACCTGCTGAGCATCTTCGGGGTACCGGCCGCGGAGGCCCGCGAGATCTGCAGCCGACCCCTCCCCGACATTGCCGGCATCACCGCGGGCGGGTCGGCGGCATGACCGGGAAGCCGGTCACTCCGCCGTCGGGTGAACTTAGCGAAAGCAGCCATCCCCCCGCGCAGCCTCGAAAGAACAGTCCCGCCAAGGCGTCCATAAGCTCGGCAACCTCGCCGCATCCCTACTCTTTCGCCAAGGTAGGTGCACCCATCAAACCCCTCTTTAGCTGCCGATGGGAACGGGTGGGCGAAGATCCCGAGTTCGAGCTTCGCCCGGCGGCTAGCAGCTGGCGCGATCAGAGGTCTGTAGGGCTGTGTCTGGTGATTTGGGGGCAGTTGCCGGGGCGGGCGTTGGGTGTGGCGGGCTGCTTCGGAGTGGGGTGACGGGACGGGGTGGGGTGCTGATCGACCGGTCGTTCCAGAGAGCGTTCGGGCTGGGCGGTAGGTGATGGTGGTCGGCCGCGAGGCGAGGGTGCCAACAACTGTCTGCACGGCTGCGACCGCTATGAGGATGGCAATCGCGAATGTCCAAGTTGCGGTGGCGTCGTGGATGGTGCCAATGGTTGGGTGGTCATGGGTTACGGGAATCCAAGCTCATCGACGGTGATCGCTTTCCCGGTTTGAAGTGAGCCAGTCGAGAACCTGCTGCGCGTGGGTGTTGGGCGGGAAGATCGGGTAGAACACATGCTCGATCCGGTTGTCGCGGATGATGAGGGTCAGTCTCGCGTAGAGACGGTCGTGGCCGGGGGCGCTAAATGTCGGCAGGCCAAGTGCGTCTGCCAGGTCGAGTGCTGGGTCAGAAAGCATGGTGAACGGAAGATGTAACCGCTCAACCACTTCCGCCTGGTATGCGGGATTCTGGCTGGACAAACCGAAGACGCGGGCTGCGCCTGCGTGTCGAAGTTCGGCGAAGTGATCCCGGAAGTCACATGCCTCGGTGGAGCAGCCTCGAGCCCCTGGGATCGTGTCCCATCCCGCCGGCAGATCGGTTCCGGGCCGTCCTGTGAGGGGGTACAGGTAGATGACCGTTCGCCCCGGACCGAGATCGCCCAGGTTGACCGCCGCATCGTCACTGGTCGTGAGGGTGAGTGACGGCATCGCTTGCCCGGGGAGGTGGTCTGCTGCGCCGTCGTCGTGCGGCACGGGCAGGTTGTCGGGCAGCACGCTGAAGTCAGTCATCACGGTTTCCTTCGGGTAGTAACGGGACGCGCGCTCTGGTTGAGTCGGCGGGCAATCCGGTCTCGTCGGGCGGTCAGGGCCGTAATCATGCGATCTAGCTCGACGATGCTGTCGTGATATACCGCCAAGGAGCTCACAGAGTCTTCGCCATGTTCATGCCCGGCGCCCAGGCAGTCGATGAATGTGTAGGCACTGCTGGGAGGGATGCCCAGGGCGTGCAGCTCGCGGATCTCGGCCACGATGCTCACATCGCTGTCTGAGTACTCTCGATAGCCGTTGGCGGCACGCTTCGGCGACACAAGCCCTAACTGCTCGTAGTACCGAACCGCCTTGACCGAAACAGACCCACGTCTTGCAAGCTCACCGAGTCGCACCGCTCACCTCCGGCATCACGGTAAACCTTTCCTAGGGGCAAAGTTAAACCGCAAGCCCGGCGACGTTGGTCGGGGTGCGCGAATCATCCCGCTACGTCGGCTACCTGTGCAAGGCCGCCGGACTACATTCACCCGACGTTTCTCGGTGGGCGGTTGTATCGGGGGTTTCCCGGCTTGGATGCCGCTGAGTAGTTCCGGCAGATCCAGATGCGCCGGGTGAGGTGTCGAGCAGCCGCGCTCATTCCACTCAGGTGGTCGAGGATCATCCAAGCTGACTGGCCGCCGACATCATCTGCCACTGACACGGCGTTGAGGCCGAACGCACAGCCGCACGTTTGCCATCACGCATAGCTGTCGGCCCGCCGCCTTCCTTCGTATGGTGCACAGGTGACAGTCCGGTACTTGAGCAGGGCCGAGTTCGCCCAGCGCATTGGTGTTCGACCCGACACGCTGAGTCGATACCGTTTGCCTGAGCCTGACGCGCGGATCGGGACGGTCAGAGGATGGCTCCCCAGACGGTTGATGATTGGAACGCGGCCAGGCCCGGCCGTGGCCGGCGATCGACCTAGCTGCCTCGCTTGATGGCGAACCAGGCGTCCTCGGTGATGCCGACCGACCGGGCAACCCCGAATAACTGCGGGTGCAACCGGTGGTACTCGGTCACCGCGTCGTTCAATGCGGCAGCGGCAGGCCACAGCTCACTTGAGCTGGGGCTAGGGCCTACTGCTTCGCAGACCCGCTGAGTCTTGGCCAGCTCGTTGTCGATGATGCAACATGCGGAAGAGCAGTACTGCTTCACGCCTCTGCGGTTGGACCGCTGGTCGCACCCTTCGCAAGTGCGTCCTTCATCCGGCCGACCAGGTGCGCGCGATGCATTCCGCTAGCGGTACAACAGACTTTCGCGCCGTCTACTCCCGTCGCGACCGTCAGCCGTCCGCAACGCCCCATCCGCTCCCCGGCCAAGACGGGTCCGCCGGGTACGACGAGACCGGAGTGTTGTCCCCCGTGACCGTAGACGATGTGTCGTTTGACTGGACGGCGGGCACGATGTCTACCCCACGCTGTTCGGCGCCGTCGGCTGCCCCGCCAGGAGCTATGCAACGCGGCTTTAGGCTTGATCCATGCGAGATGGCGAGGCCACTACACCGAGCTGCGGCTGCTGGCCGCGGTGCGATGGTCGATCCGCGAGCAAGACGGTCAGCCGGGGAGCCTTCAGGTCGACGAGGTGCTCGACGAGCGCGCTAGCAGGGAGAACTAATGCGGGTGGCGACTGCCCTGCGCATTGTGTCTGTCGTCGTCGTCGCTAAGGCTTTGCTGATCGGCGTGGTGTACTGGCGGCGCGCCGAAATACTTGGCCGCCCTGTGCACATCGGAGCGGGTAGTTGGGCCTGCTTAATCGCCGTCGTGACGATCGGTGTCGCCATAGCACTAACGGTGTGCGTTGCAGCCCGTCATCACAACGGCGACCGAACGCCCTGACAGCCCCTCGGGCTGGCCCGTCATCTTGCTTGGGTGGCGGGTCATCGACGGCAGTACACGCCACGACGCGCACGCGGAGTTGAACCCACGACCGGGCCGATGCTGTGTCGTGGTGCACGGCGCCCAGTAATTGTCCGGCTTGTCTCGGACGTTACTGATCCCGCTGGAATGTGTCCGCGATGCGTGTGTGGAGTTCCAGGCCGCGGGCGTCGTCGGGAATCCGTGGTGGTTCCAGCGTCAACGTCTCGCGGTTGGAAGCTGCGCCCGCGTCAGTACCGGTGGCCTGGTCCCGGCGCTCGGATGCTGGCGGTGTGGCGCGTTCCAGAAATCGGAGCAGTTCGACAGGGAAGGGAAGTACCAGGGTGGAATTCTTCTCTGCGGCGACCTCGACGACGGTCTCCAACAGTCGCAGTTGCAGCGCGGCTGGGTGCTCGGCCATGACCTCGGCTGCTTGGGCCAGCTTTTCGGACGCCTGAAGTTCGCCCTCGGCGGTGATGACCCGAGCCCGTCGCTCACGCTCCGCCTCGGCTTGGCGTGCAATCGACCGCTTCATCGAATCGGGCAGCACTACATCCTTGATTTCGACGCGGTCGATCTGAACACCCCAGCCCAGCGCGGGACTGTCGATCATCAACTCCAGCCCCTGATTGAGATGCTCGCGGTTGGACAGCAGGTCGTCCAGATTGCTCTTGCCGATGATCGAACGCAGTGATGTCTGTGCAACCTGGCCTATAGCCGACACGTAGTCCTGCACGTCGACAGCCGCACGCACCGGATCCGAGACCTTGAAATAGATCACGGCATCCACACGGACGGTCACATTGTCGCGGGTGATGCCATCTTGGGAGGGCACCGCCATCGTGATGATCTGCATGTTCACTTTTTCGAGGCGATCGGCGATCGGAATCAACATCGTGAGTCCCGGCCCGCGGAGGCCGGATTGCACACGGCCGAACCGGAAGACGACGCCGCGTTCGAACTGCTTGACGACCTTAATAGTCGTTCCGAGCCAGAGCACACCGATGCCGAACGCTGCGGCCAGCGCGTAGAGGGTGATCATTTCTATCTCCAATCGGCCCGGGCTTCGGCTGTCGGTACTCGTTAGCGAGCTCGGGCTGCTATTACCGATGAAACGCCACTCCGTCCGACAAAGCGAGTGAACGTGCTCGGCTCCCCGACCGAGCAAACGCCTGTGTTCGCGGCAGTGATGCGTGGTCCGAGCAGCGCTAGCCCCGCAACTGCCGCCGCGGCCACGAGCGCCCTCGTTCTGGCCCGTTTACGGCGACGCTTCACCCGACTCGATCACACCCGGCGGCCAACGCCGGGGCCTCCCTTGCCGTTTGGTACGTGGCCCACGTGGTCACCCACCATGGAGCAGCCGCGACAGGCATGCTCGGGCCCAGACGTCTAATCGGTCACCGGCTTGGTGGGCTTGGTGGGCTTGGTCGCAGGAGTACGCTGAGCACATCCGCCGCCTGGCAAACGGACGGTAGGTGTATGAAATGGCGACCCTCCGACGAAGCGCAGTACGTCTTCTCTTGCTCGGGGGGACGGCGGTGACGGTCACCATCGGGCCATCCATGTTGGCCATCGAGACCTCCACACCATCTGCCCAAATTGTGGGCGCTCCGTGTGTCAACGGAGTCGTCCCCCTCAACCCCTACATCGTCAACTGCAACCTCCCCCCTCGGGGGCCTCGGGTCCGCGGCCAAGCGCCCGATGCGGGCGCGATCATTGCCTGCAGGGGCGTTCCCGCATGCCTGTCCTACTACGTGAACTACCCCGGGCAAACGATCTGGGGACCCTTCACACCCGCGCCATGACAAGCGACGCATTGGTATCGAGCTACTTCGACCTTAAGAACCCCGTCTTCGACCTTAAGGACCCCTCGTCGGAGTGATGGTGGTGAGCGGCGGTGGCTACTGCCTGCGTGTATGCCGTTCAGACAACAGGCAAATCAATACCGCCATCCACCGCATTGCCGTGGTCCAGTTGCGTCTAAATTGTGCCGGCAGGGATGCTGGGCAAGCAGCGAATGGCGGCGCACCCAATATTCGCCGGTGGACGATCTCCCTCATAAACGAATGAACCAACATTTGCCTGGAACCCGGAGTCGACCCGGTACCAGGTGTGGCAGATACTCATGTCCCAATTCACGTAAGTCGCCGGCAAGGGTTGGCCTGGGCACCATTGAAATGGGCCGCGAGGCGCGGCCTGGGCGGTACCTGCGGCCAGCCCCAAACCGGCTAGACCCAGTACACCAGACACCAACACAGTCGCTGCTAACCGCGACGTTCGGTTCATGGTGGGTTCCTTTCCTTGAGACGCGCCGCATTTGTCCTTGCAACGACATCTTCGGTCCGAAAAGCACCCTTGTAATGAGTAGTGGACTACTCGATTACGTGGGTCGGCCCTCCCACCTACATCTCCACGGTGCGGTGAGCCGGTTGCCATCGGCAGGGCCAAACCGGCCTACACTTTTTACATAAGTGCAGGTCAGATGTCATGACAGCCATCCTGGTCTTTGTCGTTGGTCTGGCCATCGTCGCAGGAGTGGTCGCGCTGATGATTCGGCTCGACAAGGCGACCGCAGGACCGACGCGCATTGCGGCCCGACCTGCGGTGACCTAGTGGCTGCCAGCGTGGATTTCCCTGCGCCGGAGATGATCTCAATTCGAAGCACTGTCGATCGCTGTCGCAGTCCGAATGCCCATCGCCTTGCGAAGCCACGTGTTCGGAGTGTCGTGCTGATAGCGGCTCGGCCGCTGCCTGAGTCGCCGCGCCGCGGCGGCCGGGCCTCACACAGGAGGTGCGCCATGGCGGCGCTTCTCATCGGGTACGCACGCTGCTCCACCGACCAGCAAGACCTCACCGCCCAACACGACGGCCTGACCGCACTGGGTGTCTCGCCAGCCCGGATCTACGTCGATCACGGCCTGACCGGCACCACCCGAGACCGGCCCGGCCTGCGGGAGGCGATGGCGGCCTGCCGAGAAGGCGACACCCTGGTGGTGACCAAGCTCGACCGCCTCGCCCGGTCGCTGCCCGACGCGCGGGCGATCGCCGACGAACTCACCACCCGCCAGGTCCGCCTCAGCCTGGGCGCCTCGGTCTACGACCCGAACGACCCGGTCGGCCGGCTGCTGTTCAACGTGTTGGCCATGGTCGCGGAGTTCGAGTCCGACTTGATCCGGCTGCGCACCCGCGAAGGGATGAAGGTAGCGAAGGCCAAGGGTCGGCTCCGCGGCAAGCAGCCCAAGCTCAACCCCCGGCAGGAAGCACATCTGGTCGGCCTGCTCCAGGCCGGTGAGCACAGCACCGCCGAACTCGCCGACCTGTTCGGTGTCGCTCGCTCCACCGTCTACCGCGCCCAGCAACGGCACCAGGCAGCCGCCCGACCGTAAGACCGTAGATGCCGTCCCGCAGAAACCCCAGTGCCGGGCGCCCACGGTCCAGCGCCCTCAACACCGCCACGCGGGCCGTAAACCGTTCGTCAGGCGGACGTGGCGAAGGCCGGTCAGTCGTCGTCAGCCGATAACAAGCTGTTGAGTTCGTCTGCGATCTCTTGCTCGCCGCGCTCGAGATCCCTCAGGTGTATAGCGAGGTTCCGGACCGCCCTCTCCAACGGATCTTGATACCGCTGGGGATCGAGGGAATAGGGAAAGAAGTGCCGCGTAAATCGCTACAGCTTCCCGGTCTGCGGACAGCGCCGCATCGAAGTCCTTCTTCTCGGTGAGCCGAATCCCAAATGAGGTCAGCGACCGACACTTTGATCCTCGAATATCAGATCAAGGGTGTCTTTGATGGGCCTGCGACCGTGCGGATCTCCAACGCCTGCGGCTAGAACAACGCGAGTGGTCGCGCCGTGCGAAGGGAGCAGCGTGGACGGCGTTAGGCGCGAAACCGCTCCCCTCGGCCCGCCACCCGCTCCCCTCGTGGCGGGCCGAACACTTTGTCGCACCCCGCGCCGCGTGGCGACCTGCCTGTGAATTCGAGTAGCCGACTACTCGTGTGGTGCGGCTTCGACGGAGCCACGCTGATGTCGTGACCGGTCCAGGACTGTGCGGCTACGACTATCCTGCGGCGGACGTTTGCCTGTCGGTGAACCCCACGGCCGGTCTTCCCGTTGAAACCAACATTGAGTTCAGAAACACGACGCTACGCCCCTAACGGACGTGACGCCGCGTCATCCAGGAGGCATCAATGAGCCTGCGCTACATCGTGCTACTCGCCACGGCCGCAGCCGCGGCGACGATCGGATTGGCCCCGGTCGCCGCGGCCGCACCGTCTGGGCCGATCAATCAGTGCACCAGCACCGGCAACTCGACCGTCTGCCAGCGGCCCGGCCACGTTGGTATCGTCAGCTCGCCGCCGGTGGTTTCCCGCCCGCTGTACCCGTCCCTCCCATATCCGGTGGGCCCCATGCTCTTCGGCAACGGCTGACTCTGGTAACGGCGCAGAATCGCCGAGTGCATGCCGCGTATTCAGGCGATAGCCGACCAGCTCGAACGGCGGAGCAGGCGCGGATGCTGGACCTGAGAGCCCGACACGCTGGCGGCACAGACGGCACACACGCTTCGGGCTCGCCTGGGCGGAATGGCTGTCACCCTTAGTGGTATGTCCGAGATCAAGCACGTCGTTCTCATCCACGGCATGGGTGGCCGCGGGGACTACTGGGCTCCCGCCCGCGCCGCCTTCCTCGAGTGTGCGCTCGTCGCCGGCGGAGCGGTACGCGACCGCGGCGGTGACCAGCGGCTCGAACGTGTCGAGCTCGGCGTCGGTCAGCAGGTCGTCGATCACGACGAAGCCGTTCGTGCGGAACGCTTCGATCTGTTCAGCCGTCACCACTTCGCTCATCGTCCCGCTTTCTCGATGAACGGATCAACGCGTCGTTGTAGAGATCGGGCCGCTCGAAGTAGGTCGAGTGGCCCGCGCCGGCGACCTCGACGAAAGACGCGTTGGCGAGGCGCTGCGCGCTGTCGATGACAAGGTGCGGCGGGAACTGCACGTCGTCGGTACTCGTGATCACGAGGACGGGAACGCCGGTGGCGTCGAGGTCTTTGTGCGCGACCGCGTCGCCGATCAGGGAGGCGCCGACTGCCGCCATCGGGGGCGTGTGAAAGGTGTTCAGCTGTTGGTACAGGAACGCGCGGGCGGGGTCGCGTTCCACGAAGGTGGCGGAGATGGCCAAGTGCGCGCCGATGCGCTGCTCGGCGCCGAAGTTCGCGGCCGCCTTGGTCATCCACTCGCGGAAGTAGTCGAGGAGCGCAGTCGTCCAGAGCCCGCCGACGGTGTTCGACAGTGTGAGCGAGTGCGTACGCGCCGGATGGGCGACCGTGAACGCGGTCGCCCACCAGCCGCCCATCGACTGGCCGACGAGGTGCGCGCTCGGTGTGCCCGTCGCATCGAGGACCGCCGCCATGTCGGCGACCGCCGCCGCGCTGCCGTGCACGCCGGACGTGAACGTCGAGTTGCCGAAGCCGCGGCAGTCCCACGTGATCACACGGAAGCCATTGGCCGCGAGCGTCGGCACCTGCTGGAACCACGCGGCATGCGTGCCGCCGGCGCCGTGCGTGAGCATGATCGCGGGCAGATCGTCGTCGCCGCTGACTTCGTAATAGATCTCTTCGCCGCCGCACGCGACGGTCCCGGTCTGCCAGCGCGCAGTCATCGGGCTCCTATGACGGTGTTGGCGAACATCTCGTCTCCCCAGAGTGCGAGTGCGTTGTCGTGTGTGAAGGCCTTGAAATCGTCTACTGCGACGTGCCCGCGCTCCACGAGCTGCCACGCCTCGGGGAGGACTGCGCACGCATCAGGCACGTCCCAGTGTCCAGGTCCGACGCGAACACGCACGCAGCCGCGTACACCGGCAGTCCAATGCAGGCCTGACTTCGTGGCAACCCATGCCCGGCGACCGGGCAGCAGCTTCCTCTCCCGTTGCGGCCACTCGCGACCAGGCATGGCGGCCGGAGGAATCGAATATGCGGCTTTACCGGTAAACCGTGACAAGTGCAGTTGATACGCGACGGTGATCGTCCTTGTCGGACATGTCTTCGCCAATGCGAGGTCCCCCTCACGGTGAAACTCTGAAGACGCCAACTCTCGCGTCCTGGCCTGCTATCCGAGCGAGCACTTAGTTGGACCTGGCAAACCACGTCCAAACACCCGACATTTCGCGGTCACTGCTGCGGTGTCTCCTCGGGGTGGGCGCCGAGATCGAATGGCGATTAAATCAGCGCCTCGGCAAACGATCACCGAAGCGCCACCGAAGAAAGGGAACGCCATCACGCCCGGCAAAAGGCTGGAATCCAGCAACGAAGGTACAGGTCAGTTAACTCGTAAGCCTAGTTAGTGTGTCCAAATGCGTGTCCATCGGGCATGGAAATGACCCCAGAGGTCGCACCTCTGGGGTCATTTCCGCTGGTAGCGGGGACAGGATTCGAACCTGCGACCTCTGGGTTATGAGCTAACCGGTCGCCGTCTCCAGTCGCCTCGCGGGTCTCAAACGCACAGGTCGCGAGCCGTCGCCCGTCCCAACCATCACACCGCCTTCCACGCCATCTCGGCCGTTGCGCCGCGTTTCGTTCCCAAATCCGTTCCCAACGCATGAAGCCGAAGGCTGAGCGATTACGCAGCAGAACGATGTGCGGACCAGTTGAGGATCGCGTACGCGTTGCTCGCCCGCACCTTGCTACCCCCTGGCCCCTTCTCCGCTGACGACCCGCGCATCGCCGCCGTCGACTGGATCAGCGTGGACGAGCAGGGCTATCTTGTCGTGGAGGGCAAAGCAGGCTGGGGCGACGATCTGCCGACATCGCACTGCTCGCCGCACTCCACGCGGAGGCCAGGGCCAGCAGACCTCCCACCCCGGGAGAAATCGCGTACGACGAGGCCCACGAAGCCATCACAGACCTCTGGGACACCCTCGCGGATCAAGAACGCCGCGAGTACACCGACTACGCCGCGAATCTCACCGCGGCCGTGCAGAGTCGGCTCGCCGCACTGGATTTGCCCACCCCGGTCACCGTCAACATCACGCTCGCCCCCAAAACCGCCGGCGCTGCCGAAGACTTCGACGACCACGCGCCCGGCGATCATCGCCGGTATCCGTCGCTAGCCGGATGTGTCTGTCGGAAATTGCTCGGCAAGGGCGGCAGCGATCTCGACGAACCGCCGTCGCGTCGCCGGGTCCATGTGGGCTGTCCCGTCGATCACACCGCCGGGACGAAGGTGGCTGTCGAACGGCATCTCGACCACGATCTGACCGCAACTTCAGAACTGTTCCGCCAGAGCTTTGCGAGTCCGCTTGTCTGACTTGCTGTGGCTGACACTGGACCAACGGGCGAGCTCGGGATCTCGGCGGTGCCCGCGTTGGAGAAGGACCCCGTCGTGGATCGGATCGTCGGGATGGCCCGCCGGCCGTTCGACCCGGCGTCGCACGGCTGGACGAAGACGACGTACCAGCAGGGCGACATCCTGGATCGGGAAGCCGTCGACGTTCTGGCCGCCGAAGCCGACGTGGTCGTCCATCTGGCCTCATCGTGAAGGATGCCATGCTGAGCGTTTTCCAAGCACCGGGTTATGGTGGGCTACCCAGAGGGCACCACACCCACGACGAAGTGGCGGTTGGTACAAGCAGGGGGAGGCGCACATGTCCGGGATGACGCCTGACCCCGCGGCCGGGGCCAATCCATTCGGCGAACTGGCCAAGTTCGCGCTGGCGGCCACCGAGCGCAACATGGCGCTGGCTCGGAGCTGGTCGGACGCGCTGCTGGCGACGCTCAAGGAGCAGTCGGAGGACGCGCAGGCGAACCTGACCACCCTGGCCGCCTCGCTGGAGGCGATGGAGCGGGTGCTGGCCAGCCAGGAGGAGACCAACCGCGCCCTGCGGCAGAGCCTGGAGGGCTATCGGGAGGTCGTCGACCGCTACGCGGCCGCGCAGGAGCGTACGGTCCGGCTGGTGCAGACCGCCGTCGACGACCTCCGGGCGGCCGGCGAGGGCCAGATGGAGGCGGCGAGGGCGCTGCTGACGCCACCGACGTGGGCGACGGGGGCGGCGGCCACCGAGCCGTTCACGCAGATGATGCAGGCGTGGACCGATGCCTTCACCCGCTTCAGCCGCGGCCCATCAGCAGATCCCCGATCATCCTGATCTCGGCGATGGCGAAGGTCCTGACGCTGGTCCAACTGGGCTTGACAGCGTTGGGGTAGACACAGGGTCAGGCGGCTTGTGCCGTCTGAGTGAGTCGGTCGTCGAAGTTGACGCGGCTGATCATACCCAGCGCTGAGTGGCGTCGACGTCTGTTATGGACCCGTTCGATCCAGTCGCCGACGGCGAGCTTGGCTGCCGCCTTCGGGGGGCCACAAGTATCGATCGTAGAACTCGACTTTCATTGTGGTCCCGAATGATTCGGCTTGCGCGTTGTTCCAGTATTACCCCCCGTGTGGGCGACTGAGCGGACTCAGTTGTGCTCGCGGGCGATCCGCGCGAGCTGGCCCGAGGTGTACTGGCTGCCGCGGCCGACGTGCATGATCACCTCATCGGCGAGTTAGCCGCGCATCACCACGGCCATCGCCAGCGCGGCCTGGACGAGATCGGTGCGCATGTGGTCATGGGAACGGCGCCCCGGATCAAGCGTGGTTGACGGCAGCCGAGACAGCACTCCGACGCGGATGGTGCGGTCGGTGCCGGGTTCGGGTGCGGCGCCCTGACGGTGCCGAGTGCCGCTCGCACCTGATCGGCGATGTCTTGGAGCGCAGCGCGGTGCAAACATGCATTTCCGCTGCTTCCGGCGACTGCGCGCTGGGCCGACTGGACGTTACCCGCCGGTAACCTACGGAGGCGTAGGTTACGCTAGAGTAGGGAAGCGACTGCAGAAAGGCAGGATAGTGGCGATTACAGATGTAGAAGAATTTGCACATCTCACCGACGCCGACATCGAGAGCCTGGGCGTCGAGCTGGACGCGATCCGGCAGGACTTCGAAGACGCGCGCGGCGAACGCGATTCCCGGTACATCCACCGCACCATCGCCGCACAGCGCGCGCTGGAGGCGGCCGGCCGGGTCATGCTGGCGGCCAGTTCACGCCGCTCGGCGTGGTGGGCCGGCACGGTGACGTTGGGCGTGGCCAAGATCGTGGAGAACATGGAGATCGGCCACAACGTCATGCACGGTCAGTGGGACTGGATGAACGATCCCGAGATTCACTCCTCGACATGGGAGTGGGACATGGGCGGGGCCTCCAAGCACTGGCGCTACACCCACAACTTCATGCACCACAAGTACACCAACATCCTCGGCATGGATGACGATGTGGGCTACGGCATGCTGCGGGTCACCCGTGATCAGCGCTGGAAGCGTTTCAACCTTGGAAACGTGCTGTTGAACACCATTCTCGCGCTCGGCTTCGAGTGGGGAGTCGGGTTGCAGCACCTGGAGCTGGGCAAGATGTCCAAGGGTCGCGACGATCGCGGGGCCACCCGGGTCCGGATGCGCGAGTTCGCCGCCAAGGCCGGGCGGCAGGTGGTCAAGGACTATGTCGCCTACCCGGCGCTGACGTCGTGTCGCCGGCGGCCACCTACAGGTCCACCCTGACGGCCAACGCGATGGCCAACGTCATCCGCAACGTGTGGTCCAACGCGGTGATCTTCTGCGGGCACTTCCCCGATGGCGCGGAGAAATTCACCAAGACGGACATGGTGGGAGAGTCCAGGGGCCAGTGGTATCTGCGCCAGATGCTGGGCAGCGCCAACTTCGACGCCGGCCCCACGCTGGCCTTCATGAGCGGCAACCTGTGCTACCAGATCGAGCACCACCTCTATCCGGACCTGCCGAGCAACCGGCTCTCCGAGATCGCGGTGCGGGTGCGTGCGGTCTGCGACAAGTACGACTTGCCCTACACCACCGGCTCATTCCTGCTGCAGTACGGCAAGACGTGGCGGACCATTGCCAAGCTCTCGCTGCCGAACAAGTATCTGCGCGATACCGCCGACAACGCCCCGGAAACCCGCAGCGAGCGGATGTTCACCCAACTCGAGCCCGGATTCGCCCGCACCGACCCGGCGACCGGCCGTCGCCGCGGGTTGAAGACAGCCATCTCGACGGTGCGGCAGTCGCGCCGTGACAATGCCACCAAGCGGCTCGCCCTCACGGCTTAGGCATCGGTCAGCACCGCGAGCAGCCGTCGGGCAGCCGCGACGCGGCCGGCGGCGCGTCCGGTCGACCGCCTAGCGCGACTGTGATCGGGGCTCGCAGGCAACCCCGCGCAACCTCTTTCGTGTGAGGTCACCGAGGCTCGTATCGTCGGCCGGCTCGGCGTCGATGGGTCAGAGCCAGAACCACCGAGAATCTGGTACGACAGCCCGCATCGGGTGCAGCTGCGCCAGGTCGATCTCGCCACAGATAGTCGTGGCCTGGTGTGCGACCGCGTCTTGAGCGGCGGTGGCGACCGCGACCGCCCGTTCGGCGGCTTCGACGGAGCCGTCCGCCCAGCACGCGGCGATCAGAGCCCGGACGTCAGCCATCTTCGCCGAGGCCCGCGTCAAGCCGGATGGCGCTGTCTGCTCGCGGAGAACCTCTCGACGCGGCCCTCGAGGCGATCCGATGTGGACGGCAGCGCTGTCGTTCTTCAGACGGTCTCCGGCATGGACGAGGCCCGCGCCTACCTGACCTGAGCCAGTGCAATCGACCAGCGCACTGGGCTGAACCAAAACGCTGCGCAACGTGCACGCCGCGCCCGGCGCCTGGCAAGATGAAATGTGCTATTGTCCTGACAAAATGACCTGCCGGAGCCATCGGCCGGCTACGTCACGGGAGGCATGGTGCGGATAGGGCTGGTCGGTTACGGCGTCGGCGGCAGGTACTTTCACGCACCGTTCATCGTGGCGGCGGAAGCCTGTCAATTGGCCGGCGTGGCCCACTCGCACATCTCGTCGAGCAAGCTGAATCGACTCGAGTCCCGCGAACTCCGCCTCTTCGGCTCGCTGGGCAGCTACGTGTCCTCGCAGACGGACGTCCAAGCGCAGGCCATCTTCGCCGGATTGCGTCCCGCGGACGACCCAGACGGCTGGGGGTACGAGACCGAGGAGCGCTGGGGCACGCTTTCGACCGCCGACGGGATTCAACGGGTGCCGTCGGCGCAGGGCTCCTACACGGACTACTACAACCGCTTCGCCGCGGCGGTCGCCGGCACCGGTCCCCAGCCGGTCCCCGCGGCCGAGGCCGTAGGCACCCTAGCCGTGCTCGACGCGGCCCGGATCAGTGCCGCAGAGGGCGTCACCGTCGCGGTATGAACGGCGCGGCGGCCAACGGCCTGGCCGACGACTGCGCAATCCAGGGATGCGACGACGATCCGAGAACGCTTGATGCACCGTCGCAGGAGGACTCTCGGGCCTCGCAGTCGTTCGAGCACGACGGGTCGGTGCGGCCAGCGGAGTTGGAGGGGTGACCGCCGCCCGTCGAACACGTCTTGACGACTTTGGGACGCACTGCCACGTCCGCTTCCGCCGGCGCGGGAGTGGGTCGAAACCCACGTCCCCGAAGTGCTCGAGACCAATGCCAGGTCCACACCGACCGACGCCGTCGAGCGATCCGCGGAATACGGCGAAGCGTCTCGTGAATTGGACCGCACGTCACGATGAGCAGACTCCCCTAGTCGCTGCCTACCAAACGAGCCCGTTGGCCGCTGTTGCGGTGCAGACTCCAATCTTTCGAAGTCTCTCTCCAGAGAAAGATTGTGGGGCAACCGATTAACGGCTGAACTTGGCGACCCAGTGGGTCATGGTGGCCATCATTCATCGACCTGTCGGCAACGGCAGGATCCGGGCATCAGCACCACGTCAGTAGCGATCGAGCTCGATCAACCGCTCGTCGCTGATCCCGAAGTGATGCGCGATCTCGTGGAGCACGACGTGCCTGACCTCGCGGCGTAGACGATCCGCGTCACCGGCAGCGAGTCGCGTGATCGGCCCGCCGAAGATGCTGATCTTGTCGGGAAGCACTCCGCTGTACGTGCTGCTCCTTCGCGGCAGCGGTACGCCGCGGTACAGGCCGAGCAGCGGCTGCCCGTCGGGAGGCTCGTCCTCGACGACGATCTCGACGTTGCTCATCGCCGCACGGAGATCGGCCGGCAAGGAGCTCAGCGCGTCGTCAATCGCCTCTTCGAACGGATCATTGAGACCCGGCTCCGGACGCGCATCCATCTCCGCAAGGGTGCCAGAATCGGTGCTGGGATAGCGACGGCTTCTTCTTGGGGGCTTTGTGGCGTCGGTCGCGGCACTTACAGAGTTGGCGGCACTGTGGCCGGGCGACGTGACGTGGAAATCGTCCTTCTCCCACCGCAACTCCACGTGCCGGCGGCTCACGGTGACGTCGTCGAGGAGGATGGCGCTGCGGGGATGTCGGCCCACCGAGGTCACCGGCGGATCCAGCAGGAACCGGGATCCGGCGTTGGGGCCCCGTTCCACGACTATCAGCGCCGAACCCGCGGGCGGCCCTGTCGGATCAGGCTCCAAGAGTGGACGATTCGATCCCCACGTCCTTTTTCCGCTGGGCCAAACTCCACGCGCTGTTCGGTTGCCCTGTTGCGAAACCCGGACCTGACCTCTGGCGCATGGCCCGAGACGCGAGAAGGTTCGAACTTCTCCTAATAATTAGGGTACGATCAATTTGTGCCCTCACCAACTGCAGCTGACGTCGACCCGCTAGCTCTCGAACAACAGGTGTGTTTCGCGTTGGCGATCACCAACCGGGCGGTGCTGTCCGTATACCGCCCGCTGCTCGAGCCACTGAACCTGACACATCCGCAGTACCTCGTGATGCTCGGACTGTGGGATCACGAGAAGGCGTCCGCGGAGGGCAGCTCACCGTTGTCGGTCAAGCAGATCGCCACGGCACTGCAGTTGGACTCGGCAACGCTGTCGCCGATGCTCAAACGACTGGAAGCACTGGGGTTCATCGCCCGCACCCGGAGCACCGCCGACGAGCGCTCGACTCACATCGAGCTCACCGACGACGGAAACGCCCTGCGCGACCGCGCACTTGCAATCCCGCCCGCCGTCGTGGCTCGACTCGGAGTCGACGTGGCCGAACTCGACGAACTGCGCCGGGTGCTGACCCGCATCAACTCCGCCGCGCTGGCAGCCGGCGCACTGAACGTCTAACCACCCGCACCAGAGGAGCCCGACATAACCACCGCCAGACCCACCCCCCTGCAGTACGTCGCGTACGCCTACGGCCGATGTCTGCCCGACTCGATGCGACGTTGGGTTGCCGAAGATCTGGCTGGTCAAGGAGCCGTGCGCAGGCACATGATCCGGATGGCGATCCCGCCGTTTCTGGTCCTCGCCCCGTTCTGGCTGCTCCCAGCCTCGCTCTACGTGCACCTCGAGATGACAGCACCTATCTACGCCTGGGGCCTGCTCATGGCGCTTGCGCTGAACAAGATCTGGCGCAGATATCGGTTGGCGCAACACGGACTCGACCCGAACCTCGTCGACGTGATCAAGCGCAAGAAAGACGCACGCATCCACGAGGACTACATCCGGCGGTACGGACCGCGCCCGGAAGAGGCCAAGTGGCAGTCGAACAGCAGCCCGTTCTGACATAAGGGTGTCGGCCGCGCTTATTTCAGAAGGAAATCCTCGAATCTGTTGCTGCGCGCCACCGGCCCTAGATCGGGAGCCAGGTCCGAAATGCATGCCTCAAGGGCGATCTTGTGCGTGTCATCGAGGTCGCGGTGAACTTGGGTGTCAACCGGCTCACCGCAATCAGCCCGACAGCGCAACGCCTCTTCGGGGGCCGCGCCACGACGGTCATCGACGGCGGCCGCGTCATCGATTCACAATTGCGCCGCCTCGGCCTGCGGCGAAGCGAGCTCGAACACGCGGTGCGGCTACAAAACGGTAATGCCATCGGTCAAGTCGACTGCGGCCGGCTCGAACCCGGCGGGCAGCTGGTCCTCACCCTGAAAACACACCGAGCAGGCCGCCACGAAGGCTGACGTCGCCGAGCTGTCGACCGCCTCTGCCGGGTCGAGGAAATACTGACAACCCGCCGGTGACGCGGGCAGTAGCTGTGGTGGCGTCCGACGGCGCTTGCCGATGAATCGTTGACCTGTGGGTCTGCCGGGTGGGTGATGATGTTGTCGAGTCTCGCCGCCTCGGGCACGCGCCCCGGGGGGAGGTGTGGCAGAGGGTGAGGGCTGATGGGTGCAGCTCAGAGGATGCTTGACCGGGTTGACCGGGGGGTCGGTGTGGGTCTTGAACGCTTGGTGCGGGGCCATCACCATCGGCGGCTTCGCCGCTTGGGTCACACGTCGGTGTTCGAGTTCGCGGCCGGATCGGGGCTGTGGGCCCTAACCGATCCGCCACCTCGATCGGGTAATGCGGTCGAGGTCTTGGTGGACGGTGAGCGGGTGTGCGGTGCCATCGCGAAGGCGTTGGCGGGCGCTCACGCACAGGTCCACATCGCCGGCTGGCATCTCACTCCCGGTTTTGAATTGACCCGTGACGGTGACACAGCCACTGTGCGTGACATCCTCGCTCGTCTGGCCGAGCGCGTCGAGGTGCGGGTGTTGCTGTGGGCGGGCCCCCCGGTGCCCGCGTTTCAACCCACCCGCACGATGGTTCGCGCGGTACGCGCGCAGTTGACGGCCGGCAGCAGGGTTGAGTGTGTGTTGGATTCCCGGGAGCGGAGCATGCACTGCCATCACGAGAAGCTGGTGATCGTCGATGACACGGTCGCCTTCGTCGGCGGCGTCGACCTCACCTCGCTGTCGGGAGACCGATGGGACAGCACGTCGCACCACCCTCGTGGCGGTCTCGGTTGGCACGATGTCGCCACCAAGCTGCGCGGCCCGATCGTCGGTGATGTCGCTAATCACTTCCGGCAGCGCTGGCAGGAGGCCGCCGGGCAGGTGCTGCCGGTGCCCGTGGTGCCTGCGCCGGCCGGGGATGTGACAGCACAGGTGTTGCGCACCGTGCCCGAACGCACCTACGGCTTCTCGGCGCGCGGCGAGTTCGGCATCCTCGAGGCCTACGGGCGGGCACTGCGGTCCGCGCAGCACCTCATCTATCTCGAGAATCAGTTCCTGTGGTCCAGCGAGATCGCGCAGATTCTCGTCGACAAGTTACGCACCCCGCCGACCGAGGAGTTCCGGATCCTGCTGCTGCTGCCCGCCAAGCCGGACAACGGTGCCGACACCACCCGCGGCCAGCTCGGCTGTCTGCTCGAGGCCGACCACGGCGCAGGTCGGCTGCTCGCCGTGACCATCCACAGCCACAACCCCGGCAGCACCGAGGCGCTCTACGTGCACGCCAAGGTCGCGATCGTCGATGACCGCTGGCTCACCGTGGGTTCGGCCAACCTCAACGAACACTCACTGTTCAACGACACCGAGATCAACATCGCGACCTGCGATCCGATGCTGGCCCGCCACACCCGACTGGCGTTGTGGGCAGAACACCTCGACCGCACGGTCGAGGAGATCGACCACGACCCGACCACAGTCATCGATGGCCTGTGGAGGCCGATCGCCGAAGAACAGGTGCACCGTCGCAGCAACGGTCTCGCGCTGACACATCGGCTCATGCAACTGCCCGCCGTCTCCCGGCGGGCAGAGCGGCTCGTCGGACCCATGCGAGGCCTACTCATCGACGGCTGACCGGCAGGGTTGTTGTCGTTGTCTTAGTGGACGATCGCTGGCCCGCTGCGGCCCAATCGTCGGTGGGTGAGGGAAGCCCTCCTGTCGGGACGGCGTGTCATTACCCGGGTGGTTGTGGTGGGGCGGGTCGGCCCAAGCTCGCCGCGCCGTTGGCGGACGAAGCGGTGCGCGTCGGGCTCAGGTGGTTGGGGGTGATCCGTCGGGATGGGTGAGGGTTGCGGTCAGGCCGGGCAGCAGCAGATCAAGGCCGCGGTCGAGTTCGGCGGCGCCGTCGTAGGAGGCCAGGTTGGGTGCCAGCGCACGCAGGACGGGGAATTCGGTGATCGCCAGGCGGTGCAAACCGAGGCGGAGTACGTGGTCGGTTTCCTCGGGCCGCTCGATGACTTCCTGCAACTCGTTGAGGATGTGGCCGTACAAGAAGCCGAACAGCACCCGGTAGATGTGTAGGGCATCGTCGCCGGTGAACCCGGCGGAGGTGAGCAGGGCAAGGACGTCTTCCAGTGGCCGCAGCATGCCCGGTGGCCGCTGCCCGAGCGGGGTGGCCAACGGTCGAGTGACCAAAAGCGGCACCACGTTCGGGTGCGCCAGGGCCAAGTGGCGGAAGGCGCGTGCGACGGTACGCAGTTGGCCGGCCCAGTCCGGGTCGGCGGTGTCCACCGCTAGCTGCGCGAGCACGATCTCGGCGACGCCGTCGAGCACGGCGGCCTTGCTGGGGACGTGGCGGTAGAGCATCACCGGATCCCGGCCCAGGGCCTCGCTGAGGCGGCGCATGGACAATCGGTCCACCCCGTCGCGGTCGACGATCGCCAGCGCGGCTTGCAGGATCACAGACCGGCTGAGCTGAGCGCTCTCTTGGCCGGGCACCGCGACGGGCGGGTCACCGTCATCGGCGCCCGCGTCGGGCCCGGTCGGCTGGCTGGTCATGGCCGCAGCACTTCCCTTCTGAGCTGCTGCTTCGTCATCGAAGCAGCGTCCAAACATCGGACACTTACATCGTAGAACAACGGGTTAGTCAACAGCGTGTTCACACCGTTGACAGTCGCGCAGATGGGGCGTGTACTGGAGTTCTAGCACCAGAGTCAGAGGCCTCGACATGATCGTCATCGTTGGATTAGTTGTTCTGCTTGTGGCCGTGATTGTCGGGTTCACCGGGGCGCTGACCAATGCGGGGGCCGCGCACCCGTTGACCGAGAATTTTGCCGTGTTCGGCTATCACGTCACCGGGTCGACCGGCACGTTGTTCCTGTTCGGGATCGTGGTCGGCGCGGTGGGGATGCTGGGATTGTGCGTGTTGCTGGCCGGTGCGCGGCGCACCGCGGGCCGCGGGCGCGACGCCCGACACGAACTCCAAAGGTCCCAACGTGAAACGGCGTTTCTGAACCGGGAGCGCGACCAACGGCTCGAACACAGCCAGCAGGTCGGCGCAGCGTCACCGGCACTGCGGCGAACCCGCCCGCGGCCACCACCCGCGGCAACAGGGTGCCGCTGCTCGGTCGCTGGTCGCGCGGTCGCCAACAGGCGGGCACCGGGCATGTCAACGGACCCCGCTAGGCACCCAACCCGAAGCACCGAAAACGAAGGAGTCCGCAATGAGCATCGGTAAGAAGATCGCGCACAAGGCCGAGGCGGTCAAGGGCGCCGCCAAGAAGTACTTCGGCCGCGCCACCGGCAACACCCGGCTGCGCACCGAGGGACGCGTCGATCAGTTCAAGGGCAACACCAAACAGGCCGGGGCCAAGGTCAAAGATGCCTTCAAACACTGACCCGCCAGCCCAGTCGATCTGTATCGAAACGAGGTAAACGTCATGATCATCCTCGGAATCATCCTTCTGATCGCCGGGTTCGTGCTCAAGATCTCGATCCTGTGGACCATCGGGATCGTCCTTCTCGTCATCGGCGTGGTGCTGATGCTGATGGGAAGGATGGGACGCGCTGTCGGCGGCCGCCGCCACTACTACTAGCCGGCCACAGGTAACCGACCGGCTTACCCGACTCGACGGCACACATGACTGGCCGCACTGCGAACACGACCAGACAAACACCGCGCCTCGCTGGCGACGGGTGTGCACAACGTGGGCACCCTGAGTCACCGGGTGGAGCGCCGCCCCATGTCACGGCTCGCCTCCCCGGCCTGCCGCCGGGCGACTATCCAAGGAGAGATACATGATGCGTGTCGTAGGGCTGCTGGTGCTGGTGTGGCTGATCGTGGGCGCTTTCGCGGCCTTCCAGCGCGGGTATTTCACCCACGCGGAACAGAGCTGTGCCAGCGCGGGCACGATCGCGTTGACCGTGCTCGCCGGACCGCTCAATTATGTGGGTGTCAATCCCAAGGTGACCGACTGCAACGTGCCGCAACCCAGTTGAAAACACCCACAGCTCAATTCCAACCGATGTGATTTATCGACCTGCTCAACCAATCCAAGGAGTCGACATGACTACCAACACCATCGTTTTGATCGTCGTCGTCGCGGTCGTGGCAATTCTGCTCATCGCCGCCATCGCGTGGGTGGCGCGCAACAAACGCATCCAACACCGTCGCGTTGAGGCCGGGGACATCCGCGACAAGGCCGCCGAGCAGTCCCACAAGGTGGGCCAACGCGAAGCGCTCGCCGATGAGACCGCGGCCAAGGCCCGCGCCGCTCAAGCCGAGGCCGACGCCAAGGCCGCGCACGCGACGGGCCTACAACACCAAGCGGAAATGCGTCGCACCGACGCGGCCAGCGCCCGCGACGAGGTCAACCAGGAGTTCGAGCGCGCCGACACGATCGATCCGGACACGCACGCCAACGGCGACACACCGCGACAAGACTCCGAAACCCGCGAGACACCTCGAGGAACCCCCGCCGGCAAGCAAGGCCCACCCCCGATGCCCAGATCCGGGTGAGGTCGCCGACGCCCGGACTTGGCCGGGTCATCGCCGACCGACCCCTGCCGTGGCAGCGCAAATTATGTCTGGGCCTGCGGTCCGTCGGGTGAGTCCGCCGACGGGTGCGTGCACGTCACATGCGACATCTCGCACAGCAGCACCGCCCCTAATGATTCCTCCGGTCGGTTAGCAGCGACCCCAATGTCTGACCACGCCTCCTCCACCGTGGCACAGGTGGCGCAAAACAGCGTCTTCGAACGACTCGCCCGCGCCGGATATATCGTGAGCGGCCTACTGCACCTGGCCATCGGCTACCTCGCCATCCGGATCGCGCTGGGCAGCGGCGGCGGCACCGCTGACCAATCCGGGGCGCTCGCGGCGGTGGCCGCCAAACCGGGCGGCATCGCCGCGCTCTGGGTCGCCGCGGTCGCATTCCTGGTGATGGCGCTGTGGCGGCTCGTCGAAACGGCCCTCGGTCGTTCGACCGACCCGAAATCCCAAGGCGCGTCCTCGGAAGTGCTGGATCGGGCGAAGGCCTTCGCGCTGGCGGTGGTCTATTTCGGGTTCGCGTACTCCACGTTCGGGTTCGCCCGGGGCGCCGGGAAGTACACCGGTGCACAGAATTCCGGGATCAGCGCACGCCTGATGCAGACCGGCGCCGGCACCATCGCACTCATCGCCGCCGGCGTGATCATCGTCGCGGTGGGCGCCTATCACGTCTACAAGGGAGCCAGCCGCAACTTTCTCGACGACCTCAAAGGCACCTGCCGCGACCTGGTGCGACGACTGGGCACCGTAGGCTACATCGCCAAAGGCCTGGTGATCGCCGGCGCCGGGGTACTGGTCATCGTCGCGGCGAGTCGTTCGGAGCCCAACAAGGCCACCGGACTCGACGGAGCCCTCAAAACACTCGGGGCCCAACCCTACGGAGTAGCGCTCCTCATCGTGGCCGGCCTGGGAATCATCACCTACGGCCTCTACAGCTTCGCCATGGCCCGATACACCAAAATGTCGGTGGGTCTGGCGGACTCAGCTCGCTGGCCGACCCGATGCCACGACCCTTTCCAGGCAGGCGAGCGGACCCGCCGTAGGCCGCTACGTTGACAGTGTCCGAAGGTGCCCGTGAGGCGGCTTCAGAGCCTTCTGAATTGGAAGTCGACGTTGGCTGCGCCACGGTCCTGATCACGATGCTCGATTCGTCAGATCGGCATGGCCCCGGTGGTGGCAATGAAGTCGTCAAGGATTTCCACCACCGCGGTCGGGGACTCGACTTGCGGGAAGTGCCCGACTCCGGCGAGCACTTCAAGCCGACTACCCGGCACGGCGTCGTGAGCGGCGTAACCATGGGCGACAGGGATGATCCGATCCTGATCACCCCAAATCAGCAAGATCGGTAGCCCAGAACCCAGATGCAACCTGTTGATCGCACTGACCGCCTGGCCACGGTAGTCCACCACCGAGCGCAGCGCCCGCAGGAACGCCTGCCGGGTCTGGCCGTCTGACAGCGACGAGTAGGCGTTCCATATCTCGGCGCTCTCGGACGGCGAGTGGACTCCGGCCGACGTGAGCCACGACCCCAGCTTGTTGGCGACGTTCAACACCGGCCGCGACGCGACCACCGGCAACACCAGCTCCACCCCGGGCGCCGACAGCATCCGCAGCGTGAAACTCAGCTCGGGCCCCAGCCCACCGCTGCTGATCAGAACCAGCCGCTCGCAGTAGTCGCGATGCTGATAAATGAACTGCATGGCCACACCGCCACCGAGTGAGTGACCCACCACCGTCGCCCGGGTAATGCCAAGTTCATCGAGCAAATCACGCAGCGATACCGCGAACGCGCCCAGCGAATAGTCACCGCGCGGCTTGGCGGATTCACCATGCCCGAACAGGTCCGGTGCCACCACCCGGTACTTCTTCGACAACTGGGGCAGCACCGCTCGCCAGGTCGCCGAGCTTCCCGCCATGCCATGGATCAGCAGCAGCGCCTCGCCGGCTCCCGCCTCCCGATAGGCAACCCGCTCGCCGTGCAGCTCGACAAACTTCATCTCGCTCACGCGAACCGGTCTCCATCCAATGGTGTTCCGGGTTGCTGGCACCTCGGTCGGCGTTGCGGGTTAGGGCCCGCGCGGTGAAAGGACCCGCCGGCTCGGCGAGGATCGCCCGGCGTACCGGCGAGTGCCCGGTCGAGCCACCGGCGTCCCTCACCAAGCAATCCGTGGGAAACACAGAACAGGGCGAGGTCGACGGCCATACGACACGCGGTCTCAGGAGAATCGGTCAGGCTGAACTCCACCGCACGCGGGTCACCGTCGCCAGCGCCCTCGTCGGGCCCTGTCGGTTGTCTCGTCATTTGCAGCAGCACTCCCTTCTGGCCTTCTGCTTCGTCTTGGAGCAGCCGAGACCTCGGGTATCTACACGGTGAATCACAGTGTATGTCTACATCCTTTAATAACACTGTTGACTCCAGCACGGATGGGGCGTGTACTGGACTCCTACCACCAGGATCAGGAGAAAAAACCATGACTGTGTATGCGCGACCGGGTGCAGAGGGCTCGTTGATGAGCTTCGCGCCCCGTTACGAGAACTACATCGGTGGCGAGTGGGTCGCGCCCGTGCAGGGCCGCTACTTCGAGAATTCGAGCCCGATCACCGGCCAGGTGTTCTGCGAGGTCGCCCGCTCCGACGAGGCCGATATCGAACATGCCCTGGATGCGGCGCACGCGGCGGCGCCCGCCTGGGGCAAGACCTCCCCGGCGGAGCGCGCGGTGATCCTCAACAAGATCGCCGACCGGATCGAGGAGAACCTGGAGTCGATCGCCGTCGCCGAAGCCTGGGACAACGGCAAACCGGTGCGCGAAACGCTGAATGCGGATATCCCGCTGGCGGTGGATCACTTCCGGTATTTCGCCGGGGCGATCCGTGCCCAGGAGGGGTCACTTTCCCAGATCGACGACGACACCGTGGCCTATCACTTCCACGAGCCACTCGGCGTCGTCGGGCAGATCATCCCGTGGAACTTCCCGATCCTGATGGCCGTCTGGAAACTCGCGCCAGCGCTGGCCGCCGGAAACGCGGTGGTGCTCAAGCCGGCCGAGCAGACCCCGGTGTCGATGCTGTACCTGATGTCGCTGATCGGTGACCTGCTGCCCGCGGGCGTGCTCAACGTCGTCAACGGCTTTGGGGTGGAAGCCGGTAAGCCGCTGGCGTCGAGCAACCGGATCGCGAAGATCGCGTTCACCGGCGAGACCACCACCGGCCGGCTGATCATGCAGTACGCCAGCCAGAACCTCATCCCCGTCACCCTGGAGCTCGGCGGCAAGAGCCCGAACATCTTCTTCTCCGATGTGTTGGCCGCGCACGACGACTATCAGGACAAGGCGCTGGAGGGGTTCACGATGTTCGCCCTCAACCAGGGCGAAGTCTGCACCTGCCCGTCGCGGTCGCTGGTTCAGGCCGATATCTTCGACGAGTTCGTGGAGCTGGCGGCCATCCGCACCAAGGCGGTCCGGCAGGGCGATCCGCTGGACACCGAGACCATGATCGGCGCGCAGGCCTCCAACGATCAGCTCGAAAAAGTGTTGTCCTACATCGAGATCGGCAAGAGTGAGGGCGCCCGCGTGGTGACCGGCGGGGAGCGCGCCGAACTGGGCGGCGACCTGTCCGGCGGCTTCTACATGCAGCCCACCATCTTCACCGGCAACAACAAGATGCGGGTCTTCCAGGAGGAGATCTTCGGTCCGGTGGTGGCGGTGACGTCGTTCACCGACTACGACGACGCCATCTCGATCGCCAACGACACCCTGTATGGCCTCGGGGCTGGGGTCTGGTCGCGCGACGGCAACACCGCCTACCGGGCCGGGCGTGATATCCAAGCCGGCCGGGTGTGGACCAACTGCTACCACACCTACCCCGCGCACGCGGCGTTCGGCGGCTACAAGCAGTCCGGCATCGGCCGCGAGAACCACAAGATGATGCTCGACCACTACCAGCAGACCAAGAACCTGCTCGTCTCCTACAGCAACAAGGCGCAAGGGTTCTTCTGAGCCTAAGACAACTCAACACGCCATTCCCTCAACCACATTCACGATTAGAAAAGAAGCCATGACCCACACCCTCGACATCCCTGCCCCGGCCGACACCACGACCGACACCATGCGCGCGGCGGTGGTCACCGAATTCGGCGCTCCGCTGCAGATTTCCGATCTCGAACTGCCCACACCCGGCTTCGGTGAGGCCCTGGTGAAGCTGGAGACCTCCGGCGTCTGCCACACCGACCTGCACGCGGCGCACGGTGATTGGCCGGTGAAGCCGCAGCCACCGTTTGTCCCTGGCCACGAGGGCTACGGCACCGTCGTCGCACTCGGTGCCGGGGTGGACGACCTCAAGGTCGGCGACAAGGTCGGCAACGCCTGGCTGTGGTCGGCCTGCGGCAGCTGCGAATACTGCCGCACCGGCTGGGAGACGTTGTGCGAGAGCCAGCAGAACGGCGGCTACAGCGTCGACGGCAGCTTCGGCACCTACATGCTGGTCAACGCCGCCTACGCCCCACGAATCCCCGACGGCGTCGACCCGCTGGAAATAGCGCCCATCCTGTGCGCGGGCGTCACCGTTTACAAGGGCCTCAAGGTCACCGACACCCGGCCCGGACAGTGGGTGGCGATCTCCGGCATCGGCGGTCTGGGCCATATCGCCGTGCAGTATGCGCGGGCGATGGGTCTGCGCGTGGTCGCCATCGACGTCGACGACTCCAAGCTGGCGCTGGCCACCCGCCTGGGCGCCGAGGTCGTCGTCAACGCCCGCACCAGCGACGTGGTCGCCGAGGTGCAGAAGGCCACCGGCGGCGTGCACGGCGTCCTGGTCACCGCGGTGCACCCGCAGGCGTTCGGGCAGGCCATCGGTCTGGCCCGTCGCGGCGGCACCATTGTCTTCAACGGGTTGCCGCCGGGCGACTTCCCGGCGCCCATTTTTGACATCGTGCTCAAGGGTCTGACGATCCGTGGCTCGATCGTCGGCACCCGCCAGGACATGGCCGAGGCGCTGGACTTCTACGCCCGCGGTCTAATCCATCCGACGGTGGCCAGTGCGGGCCTCGACGAGATCAATGACGTGTTCGCCAAGATGGAGCGCGGCCAGATCGACGGCCGCATCGTCATCGACTACCGAAAGAGCTGACGTCAGACGGGGTCGCTGGTCATCTGAGAGGTGGTTTGGTGCGGTCGACCCATCCCAGGAGCGGGTGCGGATAGGACAAGCGACGCGCGAGCCGGCAGGCGCTCAGAGCTGTAATGCCCGACAGCCAAGCCGCCTTGAAGAGACGATGGCGAAGGACCGCCGCGAACAGATTAAGGAACAAACACGATGGCATACCAGACCGTCAACCCGTACGACAACCAGACAGTCGCCACCTTCGACGACCTCACCGACGAGCAGCTGACGACGCTTATTACGCAGGCGCAGAGAACGTTTGAGTCATGGAGCCAGAAATCGTTTGCGGAACGCGCCGCCGTGTGCGGGCGAGCCGCGGCCATCCTCACCGAACGGCCCGACGAGTTCGCCCGCCTGCTCACCCTGGAAATGGGCAAGCTGTACGCCGAGAGTTTGGGAGAAGTGGCGCTGACCGCGCAGATACTCGCCTACTACGCCGAGAACGCCGAAACCTTCCTGGCGCCCGAACCCATCCCCACCAACAACCCGGACGACGGCGACGCGGTCGTGGTCAGCACCCCGCTCGGAGTGATCCTCGGGATACAGCCGTGGAACTTCCCGTACTACCAGCTGGCCCGGGTCGCAGCCCCCAACCTGATGGCCGGGAACGTGGTCATGGTCAAACATGCCTCGAACGTGCCGCAGGCGGCGGCCGCCTTCGAGCGGCTGCTCCTGGAAGCGGGTGCACCTGAGGGCGCCTACACCAACCTCTACGCCACCAAGGACCAGATCTCGACCCTGATCGACGACCCGCGTGTTCGTGGTGTCGCGCTGACCGGCAGCGAGGCGGCCGGCGCGATCGTGGCATCCCGCGCCGGAGGCAACCTCAAGAAGTCCACCATGGAACTCGGCGGCACGGACGCACTCATCGCGTTGGCCGATGCCGAGCTGGACAAGACCGTGCAGTGGGCGCTGTGGGGTCGGATGAACAACGGCGGGCAGTGCTGCGTGGCCTCCAAGCGAATCATCGTGATCGACGAGATCGCCGACAAGTTCCTCGAGCAATTCCAGGTGGCGCTTGCCGACCTCAAGGCCGGCGATCCGTTCGACAAGACGACCACGCTGCCGCCGATGTCGAGTCAGGCCGCCGCCGACCAATTGAACGCACAGATCAAGGCCGCGGTCGAGGCCGGCGCAACGGCCATCCCACTCGGTGAGCCGGTGCCCACCAGCGGCGCGTTCGTGCAACCGACAATCCTCACCGACATCACCCCCGACAACCCGGCCTACTACCAGGAGTTCTTCGGGCCGGTGGCACTGTTCTTCGGAGTGGACAGCGAGGACGAAGCCGTCCGGCTGGCCAACGACTCCCACTACGGGCTCGGCGGATCGGTGTTCACCCAGGACGTCGCGCACGGCGTCGAGGTCGCCAAGCGCATCGACACCGGCATGGTGTTCATCAACCACCCGACCTGGACCAGGGCAGACCTGCCGTTCGGCGGGGTCAAAATGTCGGGCTATGGGCACGAGCTCGCCGGCTTCGGTATTCAGGAGTTCGTCAACAAGAAGCTCATCAACGTCGTCCCCATCGACGCACCGGCCTGACCAATCTCCTCGAGGGGTGGCCGGCCATCGGGCGGCCGACAACAACGCGAAAGGTGCCGCCACCGGACATCGTGTCAGCGGACGGTCGTCACCGGCGGAACTGCCGGAGAGGTCGATGCGAGTGCGTTGGCGTCGCTCAAACGTGCCAATACACCCTGCGAACCGCGATGCACTACGTCGTGAAAAGATCGCCGGTGCGATCAGCTTGGATTCGACGTTGGCCAGGACGCGTTTGTCCCCGATCCGACGCCGCACCCGATCCATGAGGCCGGGATCCGAAATCTCAAAACAAGCTTCGATGTCACCCTCGACGACCCACTCGCAGGAGCGGGCCGTGAGGTGGCGTACCTCTGCCACCGCGTCGTGAGCCCGGCGCGTCGGGCGGAACCCGTAGCGGCACGGGAGGAAATCCGCCTCAAAAATGAGCACCAGCTTCAGTGAGGCCTGGACCACCCGGTCGGTGACGGTCGCGATCCCGAGACGACGCAGCTTGCCAGCTGGCGCCTTTCCTCCACCGACTCCGCCGCCGCGACCGCGGCCTTGTTCGCCGGCTTCGCAGGTACTACCCACCCATCTGACTTCCCGCGCTCGTTCATCCCAGGCTTACCGCCTCGGCGTTCCGTGAGCGGCCCGCCCGCTGATCAGCCGGACGGGCGAGCAGCGGGATCTCCCGGTTCTCGCACATGAGGACTCCGTACATGCACAGGTTCTCAGACCGCGCGGGGTCCACCGGACGGCTCGCGCTAACGCCGCCGGCAGTGTGGCCTTCCGCCTCGTGAGACGACGTCGGCACCCCGAAACAGTGATTTCGCGGCTCCATAGCTGGCCTGCACGTACCCCTGTCAACGCTTCGCTGCCCCCTCACGGGTCGCCAACGCATGACTCGGGGCCACCGTGGATCGCTACTCCTTCGATGTCGGGCATTATCATCCCTTTCCTCATGCCGGTTTATCCCGGCGCTTTCCCCGCGTTCACCACGCAACCGATCGACGGTGTCGGCGCCCAACTCTGCCCAGCGGCATCGCCACGACTACGCCGTGGGCATTCACTGTGGCCTCCACCGAGGGGGATCACCCCCGGCCACGAGTTCCCGCCCGGCACAACGCCGTTCGGTACGCGCCGAAACCCAGCCCATATCCGCCAGATCGAGCTGGTGGGTTGATTGAGGGGCTTTACAAACTGGTTTCTCACGTACGCCTTTCCGTCTTGCTGGCCGAGCCCGCGCCGTCTGGCAGTGCCAGCACGTCTCGTCGTTGTCGGGACTGCTTGCCACCCTCCCGGCGTTCCCCGGGTCAGGCTGTCCCCGGCTTCACCCCGTTGCCACGAGAACCGGGCGGCAAGGGTCTTCCACCCCCGCTCGGCCACACAGCGCCACGTGGCGCACGATCCCGTCGACCCACACGTATACGTAGTCGATGTCCTTCAACGAGCGCTTGGTGAACGCCTCGGCGTCGTCCTGCCACTGCGCGATCAGCCGCGTGATAGTGACGACCCGAGGAACTGCTCGGGCGCCGGGCCGAAGTCGCTGCTGGACAGGCCATGCAAGTACAGCAGCGGCAGCACCTCGGCCACCCACGGAGACTTCCGCGGCCCGGTCATGCACAACGCCCGGCGCACGGCGGGAGCCACCCGCCGCACAGGTGTGAGTTGCCAGCATTGATGCAACGGTCTGTGACTAGGCTCACATTATGACCGAGACGCACACCGAAGCCCCGTCCTCGTATCCGCCGCCGGCGGAGTTCGCCGCGAACGCCAATGCCACCGCGGAGTTGTACGAGGCCGCCGAGAAAGACCGGCTGGGGTTCTGGGCGGCGCAGGCCAACCGGTTGTCCTGGGAGACGCCGTTCACCGACGTGCTGGACTGGTCGGAGGCGCCGTTCGCCAGGTGGTTCGTCGGCGGCAAACTCAATGTCGCGTACAACTGCGTGGACCGACACGTCGAGGCCGGAAACGGCGACCGGGTGGCGATCCAGTGGGAGGGCGAGCCAGTCGGCGACTCCCGCAACATCACCTACGCCGCGCTCAAGGACGAGGTGTGCAAGGCCGCCAACGTGCTGACCGACCTCGGTGTGGTCGCCGGCGACCGTGTCGCCATCTATATGCCGATGGTGCCCGAGGCCATCGTTTCGATGCTGGCGTGCGCGCGGCTGGGTGTCATGCATTCCGTGGTGTTCGCCGGCTTCTCGGCCACGGCGCTGAAGGCCCGGATCGAGGACGCGGAGGCCAAGCTGGTCATCACCACCGACGGGCAGTACCGCCGCGGCAAGGCGGTGTCGCTGAAGGAGGCGGTCGACGAAGCGGTTTGTCCGGGCGCGGACGGCGAAAAAAGCCCAGTCCAGCACGTGCTGGTGGTGCCCCGGACCGGCATCAAGGTCCCGTGGACCGAGGGCCGCGACCTGTGGTGGCACCACACCGTCGAGAACGCCTCACCCGTGCACACCCCCGAAGCCTTCGACGCCGAGCAGCCACTGTTTTTGCTCTACACTTCGGGCACCACCGGCGCGGCGAAGGGCATCATGCACACCACCGGTGGCTACCTCACCCAGGCGTCGTACACCCACCACAGCATCTTCGACGTCAAGCCGGAAACCGATGTGTTCTGGTGCACCGCCGACATCGGTTGGGTCACCGGGCACACCTACATCGTCTACGGTCCGCTGTCCAACGGGGTGACCCAGGTGCTCTACGAGGGCACACCCTCCTCGCCGAACGAGCATCGGCATTTCGAGGTGATCGAAAAGTACGGCGTCACGATCTATTACACCGCGCCGACGCTGATCCGCACGTTCATGAAGTGGGGCCGCGAGATCCCCGACGCCCACGACCTGTCCAGCCTGCGGCTGCTGGGCACCGTCGGCGAAAATATCAACCCCGAGGCGTGGCGGTGGTACCGGGACGCCATCGGGGCCAACAGAACTCCCATCGTCGACACCTGGTGGCAGACCGAGACCGGAGCGGCGATGATCTCGCCGCTGCCGGGTGTCACCGCGGCCAAGCCGGGCTCGGCGATGGCACCGCTACCCGGCATCTCCGCACGCGTTGTCGACGACCACGGCAATCTGATCGAGTCCAGCCTCGAGCTCGGCGAGCACGTGCAGGGTTATCTGGTGCTGGACCAGCCGTGGCCGGCGATGCTGCGCGGCATCTGGGGGATCCGGAACGGTACAAGCAGACCTACTGGTCCCGGTTCGCCGAGCAGGGCTGGTACTTCGCCGGCGACGGCGCCCGCTATGACCTAGACGGCGCCATCTGGGTGCTGGGTCGCATCGACGACGTGATGAACGTGTCCGGGCACCGGCTCTCCACCGCCGAGGTGGAGTCGGCACTGGTCGGCCACTCGGGGGTGGCGGAGGCGGCCGTCGTCGGCGCCACCGACGACACCACCGGGCAGGCGATCGTCGCGTTCGTCATCCTGTTGGCCCACCACGCCGAGATCCCGCGCGAACAGATGATCGACGAGCTGCGCGCCGAGGTGGCCCGCGAGATCTCGCCCATCGCGCGGCCGCGGGAGATTCACGTGGTGCCGGAGCTGCCGAAAACCCGCAGCGGCAAGATCATGCGCCGGTTGCTGCGCGACGTCGCCGAGGGCCGTGAACTCGGGGACACCTCGACGTTGCTGGATCCCAGCGTGTTCGAGACGATCAGGGCCAGCAAGTAGCGGCGCAGCTAGCCCTCAGGCCTCGATCGGCACGAAGCCGGAGCCGGGCCGGTTTCGGTTGGTGACGTCGCCGATTACCGCGTTCATCGACATCGTCACCGCCGGGGTGTGCAACGGTATGAACTTGGCGATGCAGGTGGGCAGGTCCTCGGTCCCGACTTCCGGAGTTGGTAGGCATATTTCGGGGTCGCGCGGGGCGAATGCGCTGGTAGGAGCTTTGGAGGACCGCACGAACGGCGAATTCCTGTAGGCACACGAGTTCGGGCGTGTCGCTGGATTTCACCAGTGGATATGTGATAGCGGTGTAGGTGTGTACCTGCGGGAGACGAAGCGGCGCAACCGCGACGGGTCGACGGTGTCGTATCTGCAGCTGGCGCACAGCGAACGCCACCCGGTCACCGGGGTGCCGCAGGCGAAGGTGATCCACAACTTCGGCCGCGCCGAGGCCGTTGACCGCGACGGGCTTGCCCGGCTGGTGTCCTCGATCTCGCGGTTCTTGGACCCGGAGCAGGCGATCGCGGCCGCGCACGCCGGCGAGATCGAGGTGCTGGACTCGCGGCGCTTCGGCGGGGCGTGGGTGCTGGACCAGTTGTGGGAGCGGCTCGGCGTCGGCGCGGCCCTGCACCGGGTCGCGGCGGGTCGGCGGATCGACGGTGGCGCGGCCGAGCGGGTGCTGTTCGCGCTGGTGGCGCAGCGGGCGCTGGCGCCGGGCAGCAAGCTGGCCGCCACACGGTGGGTGGCCGAGCGGGTCGCGATCGCCGACTGTCCTGGATTCAGCGACGACTCCGCTTACGCGGCAATGGATTTCCTGCTGGACGCGTTGGGCGAGATCGCCGCGCGGATCTTCGACTCGGTGGCGCACCTGTTGAACCTCGATGTCGATGTCGTCTTTGTCGACACCACCTCCACCTACTGGGAGGTCGACGGCGCCGACGAGCTGGCCGACCTGCAGCCCGAACCCGAGGTCGACGACGGCGCCGGCAAGCCGGTCGAGTACGGGGCTCGCCGGTTCGGCAAGTCCAAGGACCATCGCGACGACCTGCCCCAGGTGGTGATCGCGATGGCGGTCACCCGCGACGGAATCCCGGTGCGCTGCTGGACCTTTCCCGGCAGCGAGAGCGACCAGCGGATTATCCGCACGGTCAAGGACGACCTCGGGTCGTGGAACCTGCACCGGCTGGTGTGGGTGGCCGACGCCGGGTTCGCCTCCGCCGCCAACCGCGCCTACCTCACCCGTGGTGGCGGGCACTACATCCACGCCGAGAAGCTGCGCCACACCAACGCCGAGGCCGCCGCCGCGCTGGCCCGCCCCGGCCGCTACCACACCGTCGCCGACAACCTGCGGGTCAAGGAGATTCGGGTGGCACCCGGCGGCGGCAACGCCGACGGGGCGCGCGCGGAACGATTCGTGGTGTGCCACAACCCGGACGCCGCCGACCGCGACGCCGGAGTGCGCCAACACCTCATCGAGCACCTCGAGGGCCTGATCGAGGGCTCCGACGCCTGGCCCGACCGCCGCCGCGACGAGCTGGTCGGCTCCCTGAAGGGCAAGCCCGGGCTGCGCAGGCTGTTGCGGCGCACCAAGGCCGGGCTGCTACGCATCGATCGCGCCGCCGCCGCACGCGAAGCCCACTACGACGGCAAGTGGCTGCTGCGCACCTCCGACCCAACGCTGACCGCCGAGGACCTGGCCGCCGCCTACAAGCAGCTCATCGCCGTCGAGCGCGGCTGGCGCGACTGCAAAACCAGCCTCGGGCTGCGCCCGGTCTACCACCACCGCGAGGACCGCATCCGCGCTCACGTCCAATTGTGTTGGCTGGCACTGCTTCTCATCCGCGTCGCGGAAACCCGCGCCGGCGACACCTGGCGCAACCTGCGTCACGAACTCGACCGCATGCACCTGGTCACCCTCGCCACCGCCGACGGCCGCGTCGCCCAACGATCCGCCCCCACCAGCGGGCACAAGACCATCCTCGCCGCCCTCGACCTGCCCGAACCGCCCCGCTACCTCGACTTCACACCCGGCAACGACGCTGCCGCCGACTGACAACCCCGCTCCACGAGCACCCGGTCGTGTAGTAACACGACCCAAACCCGCTCATCCCGCGTCTGCGCAGGTCAAACCACAAATTTCCCGATTCGCGTGCCCACCAACTTCGGAAGTCGGGTCGGTGAAGGCGCCGTGGATCATGCCCACAAGCCTGTTGTTTGACGGTCACCGGTGCTCCCGAGTCTCCGGGCTCCGCACACCTGATTGAGAATGGTGCCCGGTAAGTCAGTCGAAAAGGTCAACCCATTGGGTCCGAACCACATAAACAGATGACGTTCACACTCGCTCCGCACTGAATCCGCATAATGGCATCCAACTAGATGTGGTCCTCGGCATGCTCGCATTTTTCTACGTCACGGCGACCTTGGTGGTGCTGTGTGCGGAGATTAACGTGATCCGCGTCGACCGGTTACCCCCCGGGCACCGCTGACCCCTTTCACCGATAACGTGAACCTCACTGCGGGTGATCGTGATTCGTACGCTGGGCTCGGGAAAGTCCAACGCAGCAAGGGTTTTTGAAAATGTTGACGTCACCTTCTACGCTCCGGTGGTGTTGGCGGCCGGCCTTGACCAGCAGCGGGCGCCGCCGGGCCGGGGTCAGCCGGGACATCTTCCGGCTGGACCCCACCCGTAGCTGATGGCCCAGGGCCCGCTCCGGGTTCCAGGCCTACGGGCTGCTCGCCGTGCTGCTGTGCACGCTCTGGCCGTTCACCCGGCTCGTGCACGTAGATCAACGCACCGATCGGCTACCTGGCCGGCCCTACACCGTCTACCGCAGCCGCGAGCCGCGGCTCGGCGCTCGGGCCGAAGGCGCCTCTGGGAAAGCATCCGCAGCGGTTTCCGGCGATGTTCACAACGATCATGCTTTGATATCCAGTACACGCCCCATCAGCGCTACTGTCAACACTGTGAATACAATGTTAGTCTAGAGTGTTGACCAACGGTGTTGACTTCGATTGCTGGGTGCCTCGATGACACCTAGCAGAAGGGCAGTGGTGTTGCAATGACCAGACCGCCGACCGGCCCCGACGCCGGCGCTGACGACGCTGGCCCGTCCGCCGCGGCCGGCCGAAACAACGGTCAGCTCACCCGGTCGATGATCCTGCAGACCGCGCTGGCGATCGTCGACCGCGACGGGGTGGACCGATTGTCCATGCGCCGCCTCAGCGAGGCCCTGGGCCGAGATCCGGTGATGCTCTACCGCCACGTCCCCAGCAAGGCCGCCGTGCTCGACGGCGTCGCCGAGATCGTGCTCGCGCAGCTAGCGGTGAACACCGCCGACCCGGACTGGGCCGCCCAGTTGCGCACCGTCGCGCACGCCTTCCGCCAGCTGGCCCTGGCCCACCCCAACGTGGTGCCGCTGCTGGTCACTCGACCGTTGGCCACCCCGCTGGGGCAGCGGCCACCGGGCATGCTGCGCCCACTCGAAGACGTCCTCGCCCTGCTCACCTCCGCCGGGTTCACCGGCGACGACGCCCTACACATCTACCGGGTGCTGTTCGGCTTCTTGTACGGCCACATCCTCAACGAGTTGCAGGAGGTCATCGAGCGACCCGAGGAAACCGACCATGTGCTGCGGCTCGGTCTGCACCGCCTGGCGATCACCGAATTCCCCCTACTGCGTGCACTGGCCCCCGCCCTCGCCTCCTACGACGGCGCCGCCGAACTCGACCGCGGCCTCGATCTGCTGCTCCCCGGCCTGACCGCAACCCTCACCCACCACCGATACCCAACCGACTGAGACCACCACCAAGAACGGACGTGACCACGATGTTGGCGCAGTCGAATCCCACGAAGATGTCCGTCGGCCCGCGAATGCGGCACGCCACTTCGCCTGAATGTCGGTGAGACGTCGAGGGCAATAGCAGACGTAGCCGAATACGCCCATCTGAGCGATGCGGACCTCGAGGCGCTCGGATGCGAGTTGGAGGCGATCCGCCGCGACATCGAGGATTCGCGCGGTGAAAAAGACAGGGCATACATCCAGCGCGCTATCGCGTTTCAGCGATGCCTCGACGTCGCCGCGCGGCTGGTCATCGCCGGCAGCCGCAGCAAGGCCGGCTGGGTGCTCGGAACCACCGCGCTCGCCGTGGCCAAGAGCATCGAGAACATGGAACTCGGCCATAACATCTGCCACGGTCAATGGGATTGGATGAACGACCCGGAAATCCATTCCAGCACCTGGGAGTGGGACATGGCCGGTGTCTCCTCGCAGTAACGGTATTCCCACAACTACCGCCACCACGTGTTCACCAACGTCATCGGGATGGACGACCTCGGATACGGTGAGCTGCGGGTCACCCGCGACCAGCAGTGGCGGCTCAGTAACCTGCTGCAGCCTTTGCGAAACATGTTGTTGGCCATCATGTTCGAATGGGGCATCGCATTGCAGGGCTTGCACTCGGCGCCTCATCGGGCAGCGACAGACGCCGAGAAAACCGCCCAGACCAGAGGCCTGATCCGCAAGTTTGCCCGGCAGGTCGGCAAGGACTATCTGTTCTTTCCCGCGCTGAGCCTTCGCCGATGGCGCCGCACGCTCACGGCGAACGTGGTCGCCAACCTGCTGCGCAATGTGTGGGCGTATCTGGTGATCTGCTGTGGGCACTTTCCGGATGTGCTGCACGCCGGGCCGGTCCAGTTCCGCACCGGCTGGTTCGTGGAATCGCTTGCCACCCAGACGCTGATCATCTTCGCGATCCGCACCCGGCGGGTGCCGTCTTCCGCAGCAGGCCCGGTCTCGTGTTTGACACTGGCCGCCTTCGCCGTTGTCGCCGTGGGCGTTACGTTGACCGTGTCACCGCTGGCCCACCAACTGGGGTTCACCACACTGCTGTGGCAGTTCTTCACCGCGCTGGTCCTGTTCACAATCGTCTACCTGGTACTCGTCGAGATGATGAAGACGGTGTTCTAGGCCGATCCGATGCACCTTGCCGCAGCGCCACACCGCACCCGCGGCCGCGAGCACCGCATCCACCGCCGAGCCGCCCGCTTCAGCCACGCCAGCCGCATCGCCCACCCGCCCAGCGGGCCGGCCCCGTTACCCACGTCAGTCCCAGGATCCTAGGGGCGCGGCCGCCCAGCCCGCGGGACGATGACCCCAGCCCGTGTCGCTTTCGGCGAAAAGTGGGTGGGGGCGTGGGAAGACGACCCTGTGCATTCGTATGGTTAGCGCAGACGCGACGTCGGGCTCGACTGCGTGGAAAATCCCTGCCCCAGTTGTCTTTTCAGTTCTATGAGTTGGGTCTCGAGTTCAACCACGGCATGTGCGACGACGCTGGTTGCCAGGGCTGCGCGCGCGGCCGGGGCAGTAGGGCCGGCGGTGCTCGCATTATCGATGTCCTCAAGTCGCCGGAGCATGCGCCGAGAAATATCTGCCTGCGCAGGCATGTCGTCAATACGGAAATCGTTGAATGCTTTAAATACTGGGTCGTTGAACGTCACTGTCGTCAGCTCCTAAGGTTGTGATCACCGGCGGTGTACGAAGCAGGCCGTAAGATCCGGGGGCACGCTGGTCGCGGGGTCGTCGACACCGACGAGCTATCGCACGGCTCCGCCTTCAGAGTCCCAGCGCTCTTGCGCGGCAGCTCTTTGTGTGCGGGATTCCCTATCTCGCAGGCTGATCATGAGCAGGCCATCGACGGTCGAGTCGTTGTCCGGGGCCGCCGCGGCCATCAGGGTGGCATGTGCGCGGTCCGGGTCGGTGTGGGGCGGGACAACCAGCAGAACGATCCTGTTGCCGTTGAGTCCGAGGACTTCGACGGTGTTGGGCGGCTGGAGTCGGTATCCGTCGAGTTTGACCGCTCGTCGGCCGGCGGCGAGTTTGGTGGGTGCTTTCGCCCAGTCGGTGAGCTTGTACAGCACGCGGTCGATGGGCCCGAGCCGCACCGAGAGGACCGCGAGCAGATCGGGAAGCTCGGTGGTCAGGTCATCACTGTGCGGCCACCATGCCCCATCGACATACCCGGTGTGGGGTGCCTTGGGCTTCAGCCGCAACCGCGGCGTGTGTTCGGGCGGTGTCGGGTGTCGACCCACATCGGTTCGGTCCTGTTTTGGCGCCATGGTGACACTCCTGTGCTGGCCACGCTTCGTGGCAGGCCTCGGTTGTGTGTGCGATCTTCTTACCGCTCATCGCGGATTCCATCGGTTTCGGTGATCACAGACCGCGACCGCGGGCTGCAATTCTGGCGCTAGACCTCCAGTAAACGCCGTCCTTGACCGACATCCAACAGCGACAACGGACCGTGTGTGCCCGCGCACGCGAACCTCGTGAGTTCGTCGACTTTACCGTCGACAATTATGCCCTTGACCTGCGCCGATGCGTCGCTAACATATTCGCGACGATCAGCTTGGCGGTCACTTTGAAGACTATTTAATAGGGCTGCTGCGTGAGGCCGCCGGAGCTGCCACGGTCAGGATTGCGCTGATGCGGGTCCTGACGCTCTCAAGGGTCAGTCACCTGAGGATTCCGACACATTACCAAGAATCCGCGACCGACACGGCTCTGACAAAACCGAGGTGAGGGTCTCGAATCGACGACATCACTTGCGAGTTCCTACATCGGCGGCCCCTGCGTCGACATTGCACCCAGGGCGTGGGGCGAGTCCACGACCCTGGGTGCAACCTCGACACAGAGGTGCCGAGGACCGGTAGTGCCTAAACGGAATGTGGCACTACTGCGGGTGCCGGGAGATGCCTTTGCTCCGCGACTACATCGCGGAGCACGAGCGTGCCACCAACTTCGGTGGGGAAGCCGTGCGCGCGATCGACCGCGGCGACCTGCGCCGTGCACGCCACCTGTTGGGCGAGATGGCGACCGAACTGGCCTCGCACTGGCACGGTGAGGAAACCGGGTTGTTCCGGGTCATGGCGGCCGAGGAGATGTTCGCCGAACACATAGCTCCGCTGATCCGCGAGCACCGCGAACTGGGCGAACTGCTCGCCACGGTCGACATCCTCGAACCCGAGGGTCAGCAGGCAATCCGCGACGCGGTGTTCGACCTCTACGAGCACATCAGCAAGGAGGAGGACGGGCTCTTCCCGGCCTCGCTGACCTCTCTCAGCGGCGACGAGTGGGACGCGGCAATGGACGCGTGGCACGAGGCGCACCAGGGCAGGCGCATCATCCAGGGGTGAGCGGGCACTCTATGCATGCCCGTTTTGGCGCAACGGCCTGGCAGGAAGACGGACGATAGAGCAATGCCTGCAACCCACCACGCTCGCCGTCATGCACGGAGCGTCCTTCACAGGTGACGGCGCCGCACAGTTGCGTGCCTGCGGTTCCTCTGGCACCGTCGCCCGACGGCCGGGTGATGGTGTTGCTGTGCTATCCAGAGCGCCCGCCGTGTTGTGCAGCAACATCTTTGACCGAAACAGCGCTAAGGCGACGGCCCGAGTGGTCTCCTGAAGCCGTGGGCACGGCTACGACGCGGGAAACCGGCGCTTGGCGAAGTGTGAACCTGGCGCTGGCCACCTGGGTCTCCGCCATCAACTTCTGGGGCTGGAACATGATCGGCCCGCTGTCCACCACCTACGCCGGCTAGCCGTCGCTGAGCAGCACCGAAGCGTCGATGCTGGTTGCCACCTCGATCCTGGTCGGGACACTCGGCCGGGTCGTCGTCGGGGCGCTCACCGACCGGTTCGGTGCCGCGTCATCTTCATCGCCGTGTCCCTGGCGTCGATCCTGCCGGTGCTGGCCCTCGGGGCCGCCGGAGCGGCCGGTTCCTATCCGCTGCTGTTGGTGTTCGGATTCTTCCTCGGCATCGCGGGCACGATTTTCGCCGTCGGCGCACGACGATCCTGACCGGCGTCGTCGTCGCCGTGATATCGACGTTCGTGCCGTTGTTCGAGCTCGCCGAACTGGTGAAGATCGGGACGCTGTTCGCCTTCGTGCTCGTCGCCGTTGGGGTCCTGGTGCTGCGACGCACCCGTCCGGATCTGAAGCGAGCCTTCCGTTGCCCGGCGTTCCGGTCGTACCGGTGCTCGCCGTGCTCGCCGCGTTCTACCTGATGCTGAACCCTTCCCGGCGCGACGTGGGTCTGGTTGTTCGTGTGGATGGCCCTTGCCTTCGCGTTCTACTTCGCCCGGCGCACGGCACAGCCGACTAGCGACGGACCCGAACTACTCCCGCAAGCCGACACGGCAGCCGCGGAGAAGCGCAAGCCTGACCTCACAGCATTAGACGGCCGTAGTGCCTCACGGAATTAAATCCGAGTTCCGCCGCATCGAATCCATCCTGGCTGAGATGTCATGCCCCAGCTCGATCGCTAGGTGGCTCCATCCGGCTTGGCGAACTTTGCCGCGAGTTCGTCGAGGCCGGCTTGGCTCTGCGCAGCCTCAGCGGCCTTCTGCTCTTGGCGTTGTCGAGGCGCCAGGACGTTGGGCAATACGTCGGACTCGTATCTGTCGTTCGCATACTCGATGGCGACGTCGATCGCTTCAATGACGCGCGCGAGGTCGTCCTCGTCGGCGGCGTGGGCGGTGATACCGTTACCGCTGGTTCCATAGGACTCGCACACGGCGTTGATGCCAAGCTCCGCCACCTTGCGGCCAAAGTAGCCCTGCCAGGCCTCCCCGGGTATCCCCGGGGCCGCGTCCACCCTGATTTCGATCTGCTTGGAGTGCAGCGACTTTCGCCACACATTGGGTGTGCCGACCCGCGAGATCCTGTTCCATTCCGCTGCTGGCATATCGTCGACCTCCATGTCGTCGTCAGATGCCCTGCCGAACTAGACCAGGTTGTACCACGGCGGTCCGGACAACGGAGGACGACGGGCCGCACCCGGCGCCGTGTCGCGGCCGTCGCATCCTGCCACGCCGACGCGACCCTCCAGACGGTGACCCCTCGGGTGCGGTGATCAACTCGCGGCCCGCCGATTCTTTCGGTCCAGTATCGCGCTACCCAGTCCGCGTCGCGGCGCGTTCTCGTCGCCCACGGCTGACAAGTCCGATCGTTTCGCGACATTGCGGAACTTGTCCTCGGATGCCGTCTCGGGTGCGTCGTCGGAGGTGGCGGACAGGAACCGATCTGGGAGCGCCAGCTTGCACACTGTGCGCAACGTGAGCAGGTACTGGCGAGCCAACGGACCGGTCGTGTAGGGCAGGTCATAGCTGGCGCACACCGCCCGCACCCGTTGAGCGATCTCCGCGTAGCGATTACTCGGCAGGTCGGGGTAGAGGTGGTGTTCGATCTGGTAGCACAGGTTTCCGCTCAGGAACGCCATCACCGGTCCGGCGTTGAAGTTCGCAGAACCCAGCATCTGTCGCAGATACCACTGGGGCTTCGTCTCACCCACCAGCGCGGCCGGCGTGAATTTCTCCGCGCCGTCCGCGAAGTGCCCACAGCAGATCACCACGTACGCCCACACATTGCGCAGCAGGTTGGCGGCCACGTTTGCTTTCAGCGTGCGGCGCCACCGCCGCCGGCTGAGGGCGGGAAACAGCAGATAGTCCTTGGCGGTCTGGCGACCAATCTTGCGGATCAGTGCTCGGGTGCGGGCGGATTTCTCGGCGTCGGTCGCCGCACGTTCATGGTCCGAGTGCAGGTCGTGCAGTGCGATGCCCCACTCGAACGTGATCGCCAACAACACGTTTCGCAATGGTGATAGCAGAACACTCGGCTTCCAGCGCTGGTCACGCGTGACCCGTAGGACGCCGTATCCGAGGTCGTCGTCCATGCCGACGACGTTGGTGAAGACGTGGTGGCGGTAGTTGTGGGAGTACCGCCACTGCGATGACGGACCGACCATGTCCCACTCCCAGGTGGTGGAGTGGATTTCCGGGTCGTTCATCCAATCCCATTGACCGTGGCCGATGTTGTGGGCGAGTTCCATGTTCTCGATGCTCTTGGCCACGGCCAGGGCGGCGGTGCCGACGGCCCATCCGGCCTTGCTGCTGCTGGCACCGATAGCGAGTCGTGCGGCAACCTCGAGGCATCGCTGAAACGCGATGGCGCGCCGGATATATGCGCTGTCCCGTTGGCCGCGCGAATCCTCGATGTCGCGACGGATCGCCTCCAATTCGGCCGCAAGGGCCTCGATGTCCGCCTCGCTGAGATGGGCGTATTCGGCTACGTCTGCGATGGCCATCGACGCCTCACGCACATTTAGGCGAGGCGCCCTGGCGACCTACTCGCGGGACGACGCGCAACCAGGGGAGATTGGAGAAGTACTGCAGCATCGTGGGTCACGTCCGATCGTGGTGGTTTGTTTACGTCCAGCCAGGTGTGAACGCTGGCGCGGGAGTGTCGTCGGGCGAGCCGAGTTGGGCGGCCAGCCCGCTGAGCAGGATGTCGAGGCCGCGGTCGAGTTCGGCGAGACCGTCGTAGGAGGCCCAGGTTGGCGCGAGGTTACGCAGGTGGGGGAATTCGCCGATCGGCAGCCGGTGCAGGCCGAGCCGCATCACGTGGTCGGTTTCCTCGGGCCGTTCGACGATCTCCTGCAGTTCGGTGAGAACATGGCCGTAGAGCAGCCCGAACAACGCCCGATACACCTGCAGTGCGTCGATACCGGAAAAGCCGGCCGCGGTGAGCAGTGCGAGGACACTTTCCAGTGGCCGCAGGGTGCCTTGCGGTCGCATCCCGAGTGGTGTCGCCAGCGGTCGGGTGACCAAGAGCGGCACCACGTTTGGGTGTTTGCGCGCCAGCTCGCGGAAATCGTGTGCGAGGGCCCGCAGGGCAGCAGCCCAGTCCGGATTGGTGGCGTCTACCGACAACTGATCGAACACCAGCTCGACCACCCCGTCGAGCACGGCTGCCTTGTTGGGCACATGCCGGTAGAGCACCATCGGGTCGCGACGGACCGCCTCGCCGAGGCGGCGCATGGACAGTCCGTCGACGCCGTCACGATCGATGATCGCCAGCGCACTCGCCAGTACCGCGCCACGGGTGATCGGACTGCTTTCGTCGTCTTCCTCGTTGGAGTCGGACGTGTCGGCGGCCTGCCCGAAACCGGTTGGTCCGGTCGGCGGCTTGGTCATCGGCTAGCACCTGACTTAGGTTGACTACAGTGTATTTCATCAGTGTAGACCTACGATGTTGACAGTCGCAATGGTGCGGCGCTCAACGGGTACGCGCAACGGAGGATCCGCCGACCGGGAGGACCCGCGCCTCCGCAGCGGCCCGTGCAGCCTCTGTAAGCATCCGCCGGTGCCGGAAAACACATCCTCGCCGCCTCCCCCTCATGCCCAGCAGCCCGGCGCGCAGTGTCCTGACCCGGCGTTCTCGCCGCCTCCTGTATCGGCCCGTCTCGAAAACGAACTTGAGCTCAACCGGTCAGCGCATCACTGGGACGAGAGTATCCGGTTGTTATCCCCAGAAAATGGGATCGGCTCAGCTATCGAGGTAGTCGAGTAGGTCTTTGGATTGAATCCGAGCAGCGGGAGATTGCCGGCGTTGGCCAACGCCACCCGGTTCCTCGACGGAGACGAACTGCTCAACAGGGTGGATACTGTCGAGTTCTACTGACCGCCAGCGCACGCTCTCCGGGCGAGTGAGAAGAGAAGATCGACCATGGGGCCAGACCGAACATCGGGAAACGCGCCGGCGGTGACGCGCGCCGTACGCATCCTGGGCCTGCTTGCGGACACCCCCAGGCAAGTAAGGACACTGACGGAGATCTCCCGTGAACTCGGCCTAGCGAAGTCTTCCGTCTCCAACCTGTGTGTCGCCTTGGAGGAAGGTGGACTCATCCGCCGCGCCGGTGGCGGTTACCTGCTCGGCCGCCGAACCGTCGAACTGGGCGGAGCCTTCCTGACCGGGTTCGACCAGATCCGGGAGTTCTACCGCGTCTGCGAGGATTCCGAGGTGTTGCGGCGTCAGCTCGTCCAGATCGCCATGCTCGACGGCGCCGGTGTGCTCTACCTCGCCGTGCATGAAGGGCGGGAGCGATTCCCGCTCTCCGCCAATGTCGGTGACCGCTATCCCGCATCCGCGACCGCGGTTGGCACCGCCCTGCTCTCCGAACTCACCCGGCGGAAGTCGCGCAGCTCTATTGGGACCCGAGCCAGTTAGTCGGCTTCACCGAACGATCGACGACCACACTCACCACGCTGCAATCCAAACTGGAGCACACCCGCAAACGCGGATACGCCACCGATGAAGGCGAAGTGCACCCCACCGTGCTCGGACTCGCGGTTCTCGTCCCCGGCCGCGGATCCGGTGAACCATCTTTCGCCCTCGGCGTTTCCATCGTTCACCCCACCGGCACCCAACAGGAACGCGACACCGTCCTCGAAGCCCTCCGCGCCGCCGCACGAAAGCTCACCCGGCCACGACTGCTGACTGGGTAGGGAGGGTTCACCGACACCGCCGGCTCGCCGGGCGTTGCCCGGTGATTAAACACCGGCCCCGTTTCTGATATGCCACGACAACCTAACTGAAATTCCACTACGACCCTGTCGAATTCCTCCACGGGCACCGCTGCGATCGGGGTCACCGGCCTCGCCGTGATGGGCTCGAATATCGCGCGCAACTTCGCCCATCACGGCTACACCGTCGCGCTGCACAACCGCTCGATCGCCCGACACTTCCACAGCGATCCCCGAAAACGAGGACTGCGCACCGTCTTCCCGATCCCCACCTGACGCATCTCGTGCGCCTTCTCCACATCGCTCACCACGACGCCGAGTAGCCGGAGGGAGTCTCACCCTCCGGCCCTCACAGATCCGGACGTGAACCTCTCGATTCATCCGGCTCGTGCCGTCCAGTTACCAGGTCGTGTAGCGCAGCTCCCAGTGCGCAAACAGGCAGGGCACCCGTTCCCGAACCCCACACAGCCATTCTCGCGCACGTCTGTCACCGCGTTCCAGCCGTTTGTACTTCCTTCTCGCCCAGTGCATCAGGTGGCGATCAACACGCCAGCACAACGGAATCACCATGCTTGGATAGAACACCGTGAAGTAGTTGAGCCAGCCCCGGAGAGCCGGGTTCACGCCACGCGCGAGGTCGTTAAGGGTTAGAGTTGTGCGCCGATGTATCTTCCACGAGGCCACCTTTCGGCTCATGTCCATCAACTTGCCAGGATCGACCGCAGGTAGAAACCTCGTGAATGCCCTTCCCTCGGCCTTGTTGAAGGCCCTCCGGGGACGAAACGCATAGCCGCAGAACGTAAACGACATCACCGGGTGATCCCGTTGCCGCCGACTGTCCTTGCAGTACACTATTTTCGTCTTCTCGGGATGCAGACTCAATCCGATATCGGCGAACCGACGCCCGATTGCCTCCCGCACCTCCCAGGCTTGACGTTCGGTCACACAGTGGATCACCGCATCGTCCGCGAAACGCTCGAACCGGACTCCCGGATATTCCCGAGAGATCCACAGATCAAAGCCGTAATGCAGGAACAGATTAGCGAGCAACGGTGAAATCGGTCCGCCTTGTGGCGTACCCCGAGTCCTTTCGATGACGGTGCCGTCCGGCATCTGCATCGGGGCTTTAAGCCAGCGCTCTACATAGAGCAGGACCCATTTCTGGTCCGTATGGCCCGTGACCGCCTTCATTGTCAGATCCCATGAGACCGTGTCGAAGAAGGCCTTCACGTCGAGGTCGACGACCCAGTCCTTCTCCCAGCACCGTTTGCGGCATGCCGCTATCGCGTCCAAGGGTGACCGTCCGGGACGATATCCGTAGGAGTCGTCGTGAAAGACCTTCTCCACTTCCGGCTCCAATGCCAGGACCGCCACCGTCTGCGCCACCCGATCGACCACGTTCGGGATGCCCAGGACTCTCGTTCCTCCTTTCTTCGGTATCTCCACCGCGCGGACCGGCCCGGGGAAGTACGACCCAGACGACATGCGATTCCACAGCCTGTAGAGGTTATCCTTCAGCCTCTCCTCGAACTGCCCGATCGTCACGCCATCGACCCCGGCCGCTCCTCCGTTCTCTTTGACCTTCAACCACGCACTCCACACCAGCTTTTTCGGGATGTCGTGCGACTTGCCCTGCAACTTTGGCTCACTCATGCGATTCCTTCCTCACGGTTGATCACACTCATCAGCCAGGACGACCCCACCCCTTGGCTCCGCCCCCACTGCGATACGCAGGGACTTCACAGCTACTACGGGTGAGTCCGCCGGCGCGTCCCGCGACGGTACTCGGCTCCTTGCGGATTCCGCCGCTTGGAGTTCTCCCTCTCGCCACCAACTGCTCGGTGACCGTGTCGAGACGCGCCTTCACATGTTCCGTACGAGAGCCCGGACCGGACTCATGCTGCCTGTACGCCGGACACCACCTGGGCAGTAGACGGGTAACCCCCAGGCTCATCCCAGAGCAAAGACCAAACCCTGGTTTCGATGTCATCTAATTAGCTTTCGACACTTCAGTCGGCAGAGGGCCTTTCGACCCATCGCTCATCTTTCCGGTCCACACCTGACACGATCACTGCCGCGCCTTTTCCTACACCGTTCAAGACCACGGTCTTCAGCCAAGGCCCCGGTAGGTGGTTTGAAGCCTCCTCCCGCAAGGCGACTCCGGAGGTCCAGAAAACTCCTCCATCTCCTCATACAGCACCAGAGGCCAGGCACACCAAGCCTGACCCCCACTCATGTTCACAAGGTCTTCAGCCAACGCAGCATGTGGTGGTTTGCCGCCACCCTCCGCAAGGGCGGCGGCGAAGGGCCAAACCTTCATCTCCTGCACAGCACCATGTCAAGAAGCTCTACCTACAAACAGAACTCCCTTCCACGTTCGTGGCAGTTCGTGGTGTAGGTCCTCGAATCACGTGTCATCTGGCGATCCTCTGAACTGCGGCGATGCTAGTTGTCTCACACGATGTCATCGAGGCTTTGTCTCAAACTCGTGTCATTTTTCAGAACCCAGCAGAAACCGCGCCGAAAAGTCCGGCCGAAGTTCTGGGCCTACATCCAGGCAACTTCGCGCAATTCCGTCACGTGACAGCCGGAACTAAGCAAGTCGTGGCCGAATCACCCCACCGGCCGTTGACGGGAATTTTTGTGTCAGCACAGTGGGAGGAGCCCCCAGTATCCATGAAAGATTCCGCAGCACTTGATATCTGACATCTCCGCTACAAAAGACGAAGACCTAGCCTGTCACCGACCCTCGTCAGTCACACATCTAGTTGGCGCCGGACAACGCCGGGCCCGTCTTGGGCCCTCGGCTTTATCGCGCGATAACGGGCCGAATATTCCTTCGGCTCATGCTTGCCGCTCGGCTCGCCGGCATCATGCATTTTGCTAAGGAACAGACGCTTTGAGCACGATTGGCCCAATCGATCCGTCGGCTCGCCCGCGCTGCGGGCACTTGCCGCGACGGGGTTGGGGTCGACGTGGGCAATCATCGAGCCCACGCTTTCCCAACCGTCCGTTATTGATACCGCCAGACGCCCACCTGGCCCGCTACCCCTTTGAGGGCCGCCAGCTCACGCCCGCGAACGAGGGTCAGCGCCGCGATCACCTCGGCCGCGCCCGGCGCATCGCGCACCGGATCGGTGCAGACGATCTGGCGCGACTCAGCGATCGCCTGGACGCGCGCCGCGATGTTCACAGTCTGGCCGAAATAGTCGAGGCGCTCATTCAAATCCACCGCGATGCACGGGCCCGCGTGAAGACCGATCTTGAGCTCCAGTTCACCAACCCTCGCAATCTCGCGGTTCATCACCATGGCTGCATCGAGCGCCGGCGCCGGCGTGGCGAAGCTCGCCATCACCGCGTCGCCGATCGTCTTCACCACCGCGCCGCCGTGCCCGGCGACTACCTCGCGCAACAGGCCGAAATGCTCGCCGACGAGACCGTAGGCACGCATGTCGCCCATGCGCGAATACAGCTCGGTCGAGCCCTTGAGATCGGTGAAAAGCACAGTCAGGCTCTTCAACCCCAGGCCGCCCTGCGAGGGAATGCTCTCAGCGCGGAAGAGCTCGCGGAACACCTGCGTCGTCACCAGCTCCTTGGCGGTGAAGAAGCGGTGCAGGTTCAGCTCCGGCTTGGCCCCGTTGGCACAGGCCTCGGTAACCTCCTCCGCCGTCGGGCGGGGGTCGACGAAGGCGCCGAACACCAGCGGCCGCCCAAGTCGGTTCTGGAGGCTCATGCGCACCTTGCCGGCCGCAAGCCGCTCGCCTTCCTGTATGAGTTGGCCGCCGGCGAGCACCTCGTAGCTCGACGCCGAGCCGTCCGCGCCCTCATCGACCGTGAAGCGCCGCACCACGTGGTACTCCGGCAGCGCCAGCACGTAGCGCCCCACCGCGAGCACCTTCTCGGTCTCCAGCTTCGCGCCTGGCGGCGCGGTGCCGAACCAGAGCGGGTTCTTCATGCAGCGGATGAAGTTGCAGCTGTCGACGACGCTGGGCGAAAAGAACAACGCGAAGCTGTCGCGGAGGAAATCAAGCTGCTCCGGGGCGTGGAAGCGGATCGACCGCGTCGAGGGCGCGACGGTGAACGCGACTTCGACGTTGTCGTCAATCACCGGCGGGATGGGCATTTCGCAGATGGCGCAGGTGCGCTCCCCGTTGAGCGCGCTCAGGGCGTGCTCGGTGGTGACGAACGACCCACAGATCGGGCAGAGGACGCCCCAACTGAACTCGACGACGCCCGCGTGCGCGGCGTGCAGGAACAGGTCTACCGTCACGCGCTCCGGCGTGCCGGTCTCCTTCGCGTAGCGGTAGGGGTTCATGCGAAAGAGCTTCTCGTCGGGCGCCTCGGCGAGATAGCGGGCGAAGGTGTCAACGACTGCGGTGTCGAAGTGACCAGCATTCCTCACGGCCGCGAGGCGACTTGGGAGGGTGACGGTGGTCATAGCACTTGCAAGCATAGCCCCGCCGGCACACGCGCTTCAGCCCACTTCGCGCGCCACCATCCCGCGATTCGCGCCGATGTCCTGAGTCGTTAGTTCTGACCCGCACGGTCGCTGGGCGAGGCGGCCGCCTGTATTCAAGAGGGTATCACCAGCGTGGATTTCGACGACCGTGACGACCTCTCCGTCATAGGAGAAGCGAGTTCCAGTCCCGACCCGTACTCCCGCGTGCTTCACCGCGATACCTCTAAAACCGTTGAGGAGCAGAGCGGTTCGTCCAAGTTCACCCTGTATTCCTGACACCACAACAGATGCATCAGTGCCGGGCGGACCAACGGCTGCGGTACTCTACTCTCACGACGGCTCGTTCAGCCTCAGCGATCCACATACCGGTGAACCGCTCACCATAGGAACGCATCTCGCCCAGCACGTCCTGATTGATCAATCATTCGCGGCGATAGTCAGCGCAAAAGCGCACGTTCGCCAGTCGGATCTGTGACGGCTCACTGACGACCCGATAGGACCACCCAGCCCCTTTATTCTCAGTTTCGTGTCATATATGGCATCGAGATGACATTGAAATTGAGACGATGGCATTTTGTTTGAGAGATGAGTGTCCTGCTCGAGTTTCGTCTCGTTGCGGGCCGTCTACCGGGATTGCCTTGTGAGGGTCGAGTCACTGTTCCGTCACTGTGACGATGGGCTTCGCATCCGGCGAGCCCGATACCGCCATCACTGCTTCACCGATGCGCCGAGTCTCAAAGAGACTGACCGCTAACGTATTTCACGAGTCAGAAATTCACGGACCAGCGCAGCTGATGCCGTCCACACCGAAGCAGCCGCCTCCTACAGCGGCGAAATCACCTCATCGACCGTTACCGCGACCTCACGAGAGACTTCAGCGCCGACCGCGTTCAGAGCACCAATCATGACCGCGGCAGCGGACTCGAACTCTAGCGACCCAAAGGATCAAGCGATCGACTGCGGCTCGAACCCGCGAGCAACGGATTACCAAACCGCGGATCCCGACAGCAGCAGTTGTTGCTCGTTTTTCCTTGTGCTACAACCGGTTTGGTCGCTTCATAGCTCCGGCATGAACTCGACAATTCCGGTCGATTCTCGGTCATTGGGGGTGAATAGACGGTGACCGTACCGGGCGGTGTTGCGTGGCCCTTGTAGGGCGAGTCGGCATCAGTTGGCGCTGGGCGGTCTCACCGATCTCCGACTCTGCCGTGTTGTCCTGTGGACATGTTGCTTACCGTCGCGGGGAAGCTTTTCGGTTGGTGTGTACGACTCGTTGCAGACCGTTCCTTCACGAGCGGCAATGCAAGTCACCCACCCCGACACCGCCGTCGACGTGCTGACCCGGGTTGGCCGGTGGCGGCACCCAGCGGTCCTATGCGCTAGCCGGACTCACGGCGAATGTGCGGGTGGATCAACGTGAGCCGCGCGGGGGGATGTCCGCTCGGGGAAACAACGTCCGCAGCGCCCGCGGCGGCTGGAACGGCGTCCACGCGCCGAGCGGCTGCGCCAGCCGGTCCGCAACGGCCCACACCACCGCCGGGTTGTGGCCGTAGCCGAAGTGGCTGCCCACCACGGCGATGTTTTCGGAGCGCGGGGACGGCGGGTCCAGGCAGGCCTGCCAGGCGACGATGCCGTCGAACCGCGAGTAGATCGAGGTGGCCGGCACCGGCAAGACGTCGACGTCGTGCTCCAGCGGCAACGGGGCCCGCGCCACATGCAGGTGGGTGTAGCGGTTGAAGATGCGGCTGGCCCGGGACTGACGTTCGTGGGCCAGGCGAAACGGGCTGCCGAGCGTGATGACCTGGCGTACCGCAGCGGGTGTGCGCCGCGCGAGGATACGAGCGTAGATGCCGCCGAGGCTCCAGCCGATCACGCTGACCGGAGTGCGGTATCGCGTGTGCAAAGCATGCAGGCGGTCCTGCATGCCGTCCACCGCCGCGGCCGTCGGGCCGAGGTTGCGCCCGAGCCGCCAGCCGTGCACCCGGTAGCCCAGGCCACGCAGGATGCGCCGCAGCGGCCACGTCGAGTCATCGGCGGCCAGCAGGCCGGGCAGCACCAGAACAGGATGCCCGTCACCGGCGGGCAGCGCCCGCTGCAGCGGCAGCGCGGCCAGCAGTAGCCCGAACTCGACCATCGCCCGGGCCGGGTCGGTGACATAAAGTCCCATGGCGGGCGCGCTGTCCGGCGGCGCGACAGACATCAGCCGGCCGCCTGCGTCTTCTGCAGGATGGCCAGTTCGTCGGCCGGGTACTCCAGGTCGAGGTCGTGCTCCTCGGTCCACCAGACGTTGCCAATGCTTCCGACCGGGTCGGCGGGCCGCTGTCGCAGCCGCGGGTGGATCGCGGTGTGGGTGAGCAGCTCGTGGTACAGGCGGCTGACATAGTCGGGGTCGGTGCCCGGCGGCAGCTCGTAGACGGCAAGGCCGGCCACATGCGTGGGCTGCGCCGCGGTTTCCCCCAGCAGGAACGCCGCGTCCTGGGGCGCGATCAGGCTCATTGCTCGTTCTGTTTTCGCTCGGCGTGGCTGATCGCTCGGGACAGACCGGGGTTGGCGAGCATGAACTCATCCATCAGCGTGCCGGCGAGGCCGCGCAGCGGGAGCAGCGGCCGGATCCAGCCCGGCGCGGCCACTGTCGCGGCACGAGATTCGATGCCGTCGACCAGCGTGCGACCGGCTCGGGTGACCGGGATCGGCCTGGTGACGAATGAAGGCGCGATCGAGCGTGCCTCGACGATCTGCTGCTGCGCGAACACGTCACCCACGAGGTCGGTGTCGACGAACCCCAGGTAGGCCACGCCGGCGGTGGCCCCGTGGTGGGCGAGTTCGACCCGCAACGCCCGGGTGAGCTGCTCGACGCCTGCCTTGCTGGCCGCGTAGGACGCGTTGAGCGCGCCGTTGACGAACGAGTAGATCGACGCGACGACGAGGATGTGGCCGCGCCGCTCGATCACCGCAGGCAGTGTGGCGCGGATCGTGCGCCACTGGCCGAGCAGGTCGATGTCGACGGTCCGCTCGAATTCGCCGGGATCGATGGTCAGGATCGGCTCCGAGGGCGGCGCGATGCCGGCGTTGGCGATCACGACGTCGATGCCGCCGAACCGGGCGACCGTGGCGTCGGCGGCGCGCTGCAGCGCGTCCAGGTCACCCACGTCGGCCTGGAACGCGGCCGCGCCCTCGCCGAGCTGGGCGGCCAACTGTTGCAGTGGTTCCAGCCGCCGGCCGACCAGAGCGACCCGCGCGCCGCGCGCGTGGGCCTGGCGGGCGACCTCGGCGCCGATGCCGCGGGCCGCGCCGGTGACGAACACGACACGACCGGCCAGCTCGAGGCGCGGCGCGGCGCCGAACACGCGCCCGGCGATGGGCATCGTTCGTGCAGCGCTCATTCCCGCGGCACGGAGCGCGCGGGCGGTGTCCTCGAGCACGGCGCCCGTTGCCGTGATGTGATCGACGGCGTATCTCATTTTCTTCTCCTTTGCGGATGGGTCTGCGAAATCACAGACCCATGTCCTTGGCGATGATCATCTTCATCACCTCGCTGGTGCCGCCGTAGATACGCGTGACACGGTTGTCGGCGTACAGGCGGGCGATCGGATATTCGTTGATGTAGCCGTAGCCGCCGTGCAGTTGCAGGCAGCGGTCGATGACCCGGGCGGCGGTCTCGGTGCAGAACAGCTTGGTCGCGGCGGCCTCGGCGGCGGTCAGTTCGCCGTCGTCGTGCGCCTGCAACGCGCGGTCGACAACCGCCTCCAAGGCGTCGACGTCGGATTTGCAGGCGGCCAGTTCGAACTTGGTGTTCTGGAACGCCGCCACCGGCTTGCCGAACACCGTGCGCTCGGCGACGTATTGCTGGGCGAACCGGACAGCGGCTTTGGCCTGGGCGTAGGCGCCGATCGCGATGCCCAGCCGCTCCTGGGGCAGGTTCTGGCCGAGGTAGCCAAAGCCCTTGTTCTCCTCGCCGAGCAGGTCCTCCACCGGCACCTTGACGTCGGTAAAGGACAGCTCGGCGGTGTCGGAGGTGCGCAGGCCCAGCTTGTCAAGCTTGCGGCCGACGCTGTAACCGTCAGTCTTGGTGTCCACCACCAGCAGCGAGATGCCGTAGCGGCGATCGTCCGGCTTGGGCGGCGCGGTGCGGGCGCAGACGATGACCCGATCCGCGTGCACGCCGCCGGTGATGAACGTCTTTGCGCCGTTCAGCACGTAGTGGGTGCCGTCGGCGGACAGCTTGGCGGTGGTCTTCATGCCGGCCAGGTCCGAGCCGGTGCCGGGCTCGGTCATGGCGATCGCGAACATGATCTCGCCGGTGACGAACCCGGGCAGCCACCGCTGCTTCTGCTCCGACGTCGCGTATGCCTTCAGATAGGGCAGGCACAGCCCGACATGCACCCCGCTGCCGCCCAGCGCCACACCGGCGCGGGCGACCTCCTCGTACATGATCGCCTGATACTTGAACGACTCCTCCCCGGCGCCGCCGTACTCCTCGGGCACCTCGATGCCGAACACGCCCAGCTCGCCGAGCTGGTAGTAGAACTCGCGCGGCGCCTGCCCGGCGTCGAACCATTCGTCGAATACTGGGACCACCTCGGTCTCGATGAACGCCCGCAGAGTCTTTCGGAACGTCTCGTGATCGTCGTTGAAATTCGTGCGGCGCATCGCGCCACCTCCTTTGGTTAGAGCCGCCGACCGCCGTCGACGTAGAGGTTTGACCGGTGACGAACGCGGCGTCGTCGTCGGCGACGGAAGGACACCACCGGCGATGTCGTCGGGCTGCTTCCCGTCAAGGCCGTACCGAAAAGTCGTCCGGCTTAGAATCATGTTAAACTAGCACTGCTAGTTTAATCAACGTGATCCGCGCCACGGCATGAAAACTAGCGGTGCAAGGTAGCGTGGCGTCGACGATGAGGAGGTGAGGTGGGACGGCCACCGCATCCACTGCTCAGCCGCGACCGGATCGTGTCTACCGCGCTGGCGCTGGCTGACTCCGAGGGCTTGGAAGCTGTGTCGACGCGGCGGCTAGCTGCCGAACTTGGGGTGGCAGGGCCCTCGCTCTACAACCACGTCGGCACCAAGGAGGAGCTGCTCGACGACATGGTCGACGCGGTGCTGGCCCGGGTGGACACGTCGATGTTCGCCAAGTTGAGCACGACAAACCCCAATTGGCGGGCGGCGCTGGAGAAGTGGGCCCGCACCTACCGGGCGGCGATCGCCGAACACCCGAACATCGTGCCGGCGCTGGCCACCGGGCTGGGACGCCGCCCCAACGGGTTGCGGATTGCCGATGCAGTGTTCGGTGGACTTGTGTCGGCGGGGTGGCCGCGCCGCGAGGCGGTCAGCGTCGGCGCCGCGATGCGCTACTTCGTGCTCGGCTCGGCGCTCGGGTCGTTCGCCTCAGCTTTCCCCGCGGACGCGGCGGTCTACGGCAACAAATACCCGCATCTCGATGGTGCCCACCTGCTCGCCTCGCGGCAGCAACGGGTCGATCGGAGAGCGTTCGACGCGGGCCTGCAGGCCCTGCTCGACGGGCTCGAGCTGCAGTACCAGCTGCTCTCGCGTGGCTAACCCGGCAACGACACTTTTGGCTTGTCGAACCACTCGTGCTACCGACGCCGGAAGCGAATACTCTGGTTAGAGACCTATTCTTGGTCGGCTGACACTTGGTCGGCTGACACGATTTGAACCTGCGACCACTTGACCCCCAGTCGGACATGGGTCGAATTTAGCTGTCTCCCAAGGACTCTCGACGCCGGTCTGACTAGCCTCGAAGGTTCATGGTGTGGTTTGTCGGCTGGGTCGGCGGTGGTGTTGTGGGTCGTCGTTGTCGGGGCAGTTGTGGTTGCCGGCGCTATGTTCGCCGGTTCTCCGGTCCTTGGTTGGTGGGTGTGCGAGCTGTTGTTCAGGCGGTGCGCAGGCGGGTCCAGCCGGTGTCAATGAGGTAGTTCCAGGGCCAGTCTCGGGGTAGCCGGAGTCGTCGCCTGCGGCCAGTGCGGATGATGCGGCCGGCCGCGCCCATAGCTCACGAAAGCGTTCACTGCCGGCTGACAGCTCGTCGATCAGGGCACGCGCGCCGACGTCGGCTACTCCTCAGGCATCATCCGCATGCGTCACCCCGACGCGGGTGACCTTCGTCTGCATCGGACCCGCGTCGACGTCCCTCACTCGGGCGGGCAGCTGCTGCTGATGTATCACGCCGAACCTGGCAGCGAGTCAGCCAAAGCGCTACAGGCACTTCGATGCCAAGGCAGCTACTCCCCGAGTACGGACCGCTTGGGAACGAATTGAGATTCCTCCCCATCTGAACCATCATTTGCCGTGCCGGAGCCGATGAGAGTCTAGGCAAGCGTGGTCGCCCGTCTTCCTGCACACCCCGTCCGGTGACCCCGGCCGATCGCGCGCCGGGTCAAAGGCGCCCGCTACCCCGACACGCTGTTCCCAGTCTGGCGCTATCGACATCTGCGCCCCGGACCGGTGACGACCGGGATGTGGCTGGACGAGGGCGCCGACACGATCGCCGGCGCCAGCGGACAGACCGCAGAAGAGGTCAGGGCGGGCACGGCCGGCGCCGCGGCGACAGGCCGGTTCACAGCCCCGGAACAGGTTGCCGACCTGGTCGTGTTCCTGGCCAGCGACCGGTCTGGCAATATCACCGGATCCGACCTGAGGATCGACGGCGGCTTGATCACCACCATGTGAAGTAGCCGACAACCCGCGTTGCCTCGCTAGTCATCGTGTTCGCAGCGCCGGTAGACCAGCTCGCGGATTTCGTCGACCAAGGCAGTTCTCATGGCTGGCATTCGGACCCGCTTGAGCGCGCACCAGTTAAAGCACATCAAAACTCAGTCGGAGACGAGGATGACGGCGCGAAATGATAACTGTACTGGCCGACCACTTCGCGGGGGGTCGTGCAACGCTTCAGCGGCACCGTCGACGAGTTCACCGGCGACGGCATCATGGCACTCTTCGGCGCGCCAATCGCTCCAAAGGATCACGCTTTCCGCGCGTGCCTGGCCGCGAGCGCAGTGAGTCCTGCAAGTTGTATCCGGGACATCCCGCGTTCTGGCGAGGCCGTTGCGGTCGCTGCCGTTAGGCGAATGCGCTGATGCCGGTGATGTCGCGCCCGACGATCAGCGCCTGGATGGTCTCGGTGCCCTCGAACGTGTGGATGGCCTCGAGGTCGACCATGTGTTTGATCACCTGGTAGTCGAGCAGGATTCCGTTGCCTCCCAACAGGTCTCGCGCCTCGGCCAGCACCGCCCGGGCTCGGGTCGTGTTGTGGAACTTGCCAAGCCCGGCGAGGGTGTCGCCGAGCCGGCCCTGCTCGGCGAGCCGGGTCATCTGCAGGCAGTACAGCTGCATCGCGGTGACGTCGGCCAGCATCTTCACCAGGCGTTGCTGGATGATCTGATGGCCGGCCAGCGGCTTGCCGAACTGCTTGCGACTCTTGGCGTAGGACAGGGCGGCGTCGAACCCGCCGACCGCCGACCCGAGCGCGCCCCACGCGCACGAGAGCCGCGTGCCGACCAGGATCTTGGCCGTGTCCTTGAACGTGTTCGCCCCGGGCAGCTTGTTCTCGACGGGCACCCTCATCTCATCCAGCGCGATCTCGGCCTGCCAGACCGCCCGCAACGGGACCTTGTGCTCGATCTTCTTGGCGTTGTAACCCGGCGTGCCTTTCTCCACGAGGAATCCCTTGACCTGGCCGTCCTCGACGTCGCGGGCCCACACCACGACGACATCGGCGATGGTCCCGTTGCCGATCCACTTCTTCGCGCCGTTGATCACGTAGGAATCGCCGTCGCGGCGGGCCGAGGTCTCAAGTGCGACCGAGTCGGACCCGTGGTCGGGCTCGGTGAGCGCGAACGCGCCGATCTTCTCCAGCCGGGCCATCGGCGGCAGCCACTTCCGCTTCTGCTCCTCGGAGCCCAGCAGGAAGATCGACTTCATCGCGAGCCCACCATGGACCACCAGGAACGTGCCCATGCTCCCGTCGCCCCGGGTCATCTCCATCGCGATCAGCCCAGCCGACATCGGATCCATGTCGGGGCAGCCGTAGCCGACGATCCCGTCACCGATGATCCCGACCGGGCCGAGCTTCTCGATCAGCGGCCACGGGAACTCGGCTTTTTCCCAGTAGTCGATGATGGTCGGGTGTACCTCGGTGCGGACGAACTCTCTCGTCCGCGCGAGGTAGTCCGCCTGCTGGGCGGTCATCTGCTCCCGCAGGTGGAAGTAGTCAGTGCCCAGGGCGTCACCGATGCCGATCTCGTCGAGGTCCATGCGCAGGCTCCTTACTCACAGCAACCGATATGACGCGTTTATCTGGACAATTGTCGATTCTATGAAGGCTCTCGCGATCCAAAATCCGCCTGCTAGTCGGGCGTGTCGCTCATCGGTCTCACGGTGATGATTACTCGGTTGTCTCACGCAACGCTTCATTCCCTAGCTCTCAGGCCCGGCGTGAAGCTTCCTGTGCCAACTGTAGGCGCGAAGTCAGGCCCAGCTTCGTATAGACATGCGTTAGATGCGTCTGAACCGTGCGATGCGACACGAAGAGCCGTGCGGCGATGTCCTTATTGCCCAGACCCTCACTCACCAGCCGCACCACGTCGAGCTCGGTCGGGGTCAGCGACGCCCAACCACTCGGCGGACGCTTGCGCTCACCCCGACCGCGTTGTGCATATGCGATCGCGTCTTGGGTTGACAACGCCGCGCCCTCTGTCCACGCGGCATCAAAGTCATTCTCGTCCAGGGCGTTACGGATCGTCGCTACCAAGGCTTCATGGCTGGCGTCGTGAATCTTGAATCGGACAGCTCCTATTCGCTGCCGAATCGCATGTGCAGCCCCCAAAAGGCGTGTCGCTTCGGGATAACTGCTGACCTCAGCCGCGGACGCCCCCAGACACTCGAGAATGTCTGGAATAGCGAGCTCAGTCCCGAATCCGACGGCACACGCCAGCGCGTCATGCGCGTCGCGCTCGGCCCGATCAGGCTCGCCATCTACCAGTGAGATACGGGCTCGCGTGATCAGAGCGACGATGTTGTGCCAGCCGTGCGTCGCTGAGACGGCTTGATCGACATAGCCTCGTGCCGCGTCTACGTCACCAAGGGCCAGTGCGGCGTCGCCGAGCCGGAGGGCAGCCACGAGCTCAGCGCTTTGACCAGCGAGGAGCTGTGTCGCGGTCTGGCCATGGTCCTTCGCCGCAGCCGGGTCACCGGCGGCCAGCGCCGCCACTACGGCGCTGAAATGGGCGTAACCCTCGAAAAGCTCGCCGATCTGGCCAGCGCGCTCGACGCTGTCTTCGGCCGTAGCGCGGGCAGCGTCGACCTCACCGAGATACGCCAGTACCTGTGCTTGCCCCGTCCGGCCGCCGGCCATCCATGACAAGTCATGGGCTGCGTCTGAATCCGCCACCACATCGTATAGCTGGGCGTTTGCTCCAGCCAAGTCGCCGCAGATCACCTTTGACCAAGCCAGCCAGATCCGGCTGTCCGCGAATGGAATCCGTCGCCGATGGAGTCGGCAATGTCCAGCCCCGCCTCCGCGGCTGTCCGAACCGCACGCGGGTCGCCCACAATCATCGCGGCATACGCTTGCCCGGCAAGGTTCTGGGCCATGGCGACCGGGTCGTTCGCTGCGCGACTCAAGTCGATCGCCTCAACCAGATCGGCCCCAACGAGGTCGGCGTTCCACGCCCGACGAAGGAACGAGCCGTCAACGCGCGACCCATGAGAGCCGGGTCTTCGAGCTCACGCGCTGCTGCCACCGCAAGGTCGGCGTGGGCCGCGCTATCGATGCGCCTACCCATGCGGTGAGCATGGCCTTGTCCGCGAGGGCCCGTGCCCGCACCGCAGGCTCGAGATCAAAGCGATCGACGGCTTCGTCCGTAAAGACTGCGTCGAACCAGGCCAGACCTTCCTGGATCCGGCCGCGCGCAAACCACATCGGGTAAAGCGCCGATGCCAGCTGCAACGCACGGTTGCCGTCAGATTCTTCGCGGCTCCACGCGAACGCGGCACGCAGGTTATCGATCTCGATCTCAGCCTCATCGATCAGCGCTTCATGCCCCGGTTGTCTTGGCTCATCGAGCAACGCGGCCCGTGCCGAGTAGTAGTCGCCGTGACGCGACCGGACATCATCGGCCTCACCGGACTCGCCGAGTCTCTCCTGCGCGTACTGGCGCACCGTCTCCAGCAACCGGTATCGCGTTCGCCCGCCGCTTCGGCTACCACCAGTGATTTGTCGACCAACAGCGTCAACAAGTCCAGGACTTGATAGCGCTCGACATCGCCGCCGCCGGCGATGTGTTGCGCCGCGTCGAGGTCGAATCCGCCCATGAACACAGCCAATCGGCGAAACAGCACCCGCTCGGGCTCTGTCAGCAACGCGTGCGACCAGTCCACCGACGCGCGCAGCGTCTGCTGCCGACGTACCGCCGTCCGCGAACCGCCTGTCAGCAACCGGAATCGGTCATGAAGGCTTTCCAGAATCTCCGCCAACGACAACGCACGCACCCGCGCCGCCGCAAGCTCAATGGCCAACGGCAAACCATCCAAGCGCCGACAGATCTCGACCACCGAGCCGGCATTGTCATCGGTCAAGCTGAAGTCCGGCCGCACTAACCGGGCACGGTCGGCGAACAAATCGGCCGCCTCACTCTCGGGTGACAGCGACGGCACCCGCCATGTCACCTCGCCCGGAATCCCAATCGGCTCACGGCTTGTCGTCAGCAGCGTTACGCCGGCGCTGGCATCGAGAACCGCAACGATTGATCCGTGCAGGCGTCGAGCAGATGTTCGCAATTGTCCAGCACTATC
>CAVYPI010000086.1:0-34938 GCA_963770125.1 uncultured Actinomycetota bacterium
GAGCATGCCGGCAAGGGAAACCTCCCGGGTGTACGTACTCGCGAACGTCGTGGTGAGCTCCGCGGCCACCCGGCGCGCAGCCGACCGACGGTCTCGGGCCCGGCGTTCTGAAGGAACGGGGTGAGCAGCCACCCTCCAACACCCCACGCCATGCCGAAGTTCCTGGTGAGGATCGTCGGACTGGTATCGAGTCCGCCGTAGATGTATACGTGCTTGTGGATGGTCGACCCATACCGCGAGTACTCCCCCGCGGTTGAGTTGGCAGCTTCCTCCATGCCGTTGAGGATCTGGCTTACCAGCGTTCCTCCACCCGTGGCGTCGAATCCGAGCGTGGCAAACGTCGCTTTAAGAGCCTCCACGAGATCTGTGGAAAAAGTCGGCGACGACGAGTTGCATACGTGGACTGCACCGAGCGACCGCAGCGACTCCTCTTGGTCCGGCTTGCGGACGATGTTGACGAGCGGCACCTCGTCCTTCTGGCACAGCTTGACGAGCATCTGGCCGAGGTTCGACGCCGCGGCCGTGTGCACCAGGCCCGAATGGCCTTCGCGGCGCGTGGTTTCCAGCATTCCGAGTGCCGTCAGAGGATTCACGAAGGACGACGCCCAATTCCGCGCCGTGGCACCCTCGGGCAAGACGAGACATGCCGAGGCATCGACCACTCGGTACTGCGTGTACATCGCGCCGCCGGCAACTCCCACGGTTTTCCCGAGCAGCGCCTGCGCCGCTGACGACGACCCCGCGGCCACGACTGTGCCCGCGCCCTCATTGCCCACGGGAAGCGGTGTGTCGACGCGCGCCGAAAGCCCTGTCAGTGCCCCTGCTCCCAACGATGCGGTGACGGTGGGGCGCTCGGCTGTGCCCCCGACCTTCGCAGTAGTCATGTCAGCGTCGGCGATGAGGAGGCCAAGGTCCGACGGGTTGATCGGCGACGCTTCCACGCGTACCAACACCTCATTGGTGGTGGGGGTTGGAACGGGAACGTCGTGCAGTGAAAGCTCCAGCGTGCCTTGCGATGTCACCGTCGAACGCAGTTCCAGTGCGCTATCGGGCAAATCTGCGGTCATGGGTACTGCCTCTTTCCTGTTGTGGACTTTTGTCCCACCCTATGAACTCGCGTTCACTGGGCCGGGTGATAAACCTCGTGTGCGGCTATTGAGGCGACACCGAGTTCGGCGGCGACCGCGTCGATCGCTTGTTGCGCGATGTCGAGGTCCACCTGGCCGTCAGCGGTGAAATACGGGCCGATGTAGCGTTCGTAGTACTGCTGCGCTTCATCACGCGTGAGTCGGTTGAGGAACGAAGCGATGTAGTTGACGGCCAACCCGGGTTGTTCGGCGATCGTCTGCAGCGCGCGCTGGTTGGCACGAACCAGCGCCTGCAGCGCAGGGCTGTCCAGCGGGATGTGGGCCGGGTCCACGGCGACGCCCACGGTGGGGATCTGGAAGTGATCGCCGACCCAGGCCAGCAGATGGAACCCTTCTTCCTCGACGACCTGATCGGGTGACAGCGTGCTCCCCACATAGGCGGCGTCGATGGAGCCGTCCCGAAGACGTCGCAGGTCCATCTGGTAGTCACCCGGAGCCCGCACCACACATTCCATGTCGCGGTCGGGGTCCAGGCCGTACTTGCGCATGACGATCCGGGCGAAACAACCGGGAGCCGTGTGGGCGGCGTGGACCGCCAGGCGGCGCCCGCGAAGATCCACCATCGATGCCACGTCGGCGCTGCCGATAAACCAGAACAGCGGACGATGCGTGTTGACGCTGAGCACTTTCCAACCGATCCCGTCGGTCAGCCGCGACAATGTAGCGCGGCCCAGACCGATCGTCGCGCCGCGGCGCACACGCTCCGTCTCCCAGCTGACCCCGTCGCGGATGGCGACGTGGACACCCTCATCCTCGTAGTAGCCCTCCTGGTCGGCAACACAGGCGACCAGTTCCTCGTGGAGACCATTCCCGACAAAGGTCAAGTCGATGGTGTGCATGGCCGAAACCCTTCCCCAATCTGATGAATTCCGTAGCGGCAGAACCGCGTTTCAATCCATCCCAAGGCCGCCGTTGACCGGCAGGTAGTGGCCGGTGGTGAAACCGGAGTCCTCACTTGCCAAGAAACCCACCGTCTTGGCCACCTCGTCGGGGCGGACGAGGCGCCCCATGGGATTGGTCGCGCCGAGGTGGCGCAACTGGTCGGTCGTCAACTGCTCGGTCACCTTTGTTTCGTCGACCGTGGCGGGCGCGACGAGGTTAGCGGTGATCCCATGCGGCGCCAGCTCCAGTGCGATATACCGGACAAACTGATCCAGTGCCGCCTTGGCCGTGCCCAGCGTGATCATCCCCTCGCGCGGACGGCGCGACAACCCCGTGCTGAGATACACCAGCCGACCGTAGCCTCGGGAAATCATCCCCGGCACAACGGCTTTGGTGATCAGGAACGCGGCACGCAGCTCGCGCTCCAGCTTGCCGCCGAGCTGCTCCCAGCTCAGATCGGCGAACGAGGTGACATCAAAGGGAATCAATGCGTTGTGCACGAGCACGTCGACCCCGCCCCACCGCTGTTCGGTTTCGCCGACCATTGCGGCCACATCATCGGCCTCGGTGACATCGGCCCGAATCGCCACGGCCTCACCGCCAGCCGCGGCCACGGCCCCGACCACCTCGTCTGCTTGCTCGGCACTAGACAGGTAGTTGACCACCACCCGAAATCCCCGCTCCGCGAGAACTAGTGCGGTCGCCGCACCGATTCCCCGACTGGCCCCGGTGATCACCGCAACACGACCCATCAGCGATACCTCCGTCTCTATCGACTCCCCGAATAGCTTGCCGATCTGTGACAGCTCCCTCACAGGTTGTCAAGACGACATGTGCTGGCTGGCCGAACAGAACGGTACACCTGCGAAACAGAACGAACAGAACGAACAGCCTTGTCGCGGCTTCGGATCCGACGCGAGCATTCGCTACTGCGCGCCGACGGGCGCCGCCAAGGCGGTCTCATGACCGTGCCGATCGTCACCTATCATCATCTGGCTGATGAGCAGTAGACCGACGAGCGGGTCCAGCAATTGCTGATGGCCAGCGCCCGGGTCTATTCCGAGATATCGGAGTGCCCGATGGATCGAGTGCGGAGTTTCGTACACCTCTACTCGCCCCAAATGTGCTTGGTGGCAGGCGAAATCGTGACCGAGGGCACGCCAGCAAGCCGTTGTCGTCGGAGCGACCGGCGAGGTCGGCGCTGCGATCGTTGTGCAGCTGCGCAAAGCCGGAGTGCCCGTGGTCGCCGTGGCCCGCGGGGAGTAGCACCCCGAAATAGCCTCTTAAATGTGCAAATGCCAACGTGCTCATTACGCCAAAGCACGCGAAACGACGTCAAATGACGTGCGGATACCACGATGTGTGTTGACGCCGTCAACACGACGAGAACCTGGCCCGGTTTCGGGTACGTGTCCATGCGCGCAGTACCTCGAGGCGATATTGCTGCGTACCAGGCCCACGCCTCCTGATCCCCTACCGATTGCTGTCGTACGGACGGATAGGGAAGACTTGCTCCGAGCCAAACAGGCTCAGCGGGGCTTCAGACAATCGACGGATTCGAAACTGTGTGCGGAAAACGGTTAGTCACAGCTCCACAGCGCCGCGGGGCGCCGCTGGTACTTGCCACGATCATCTTCGGACTCGTTGGCTGTGCGCACAGCGCGTCGCCGGCGTCATCCGAAACGACCGTGGCGGCCTCCGGGACGGTCGTAGCGACCATGATGGACGAGACGACGGCGCCCGACGCGACGACCAAGCCTGTGGGCGCGCAGCCCGAGCTGTCATCAGACCCCGTACAGCTGGCCGACGACCTTGTCGCCGACGAGCAGGTGCTGCGTGACCCGTCGACGTCGGAGGCAGCGCTGGAGGGAGCGGCACGCCGCCAGCAGGCGGCCTACCGCGCCATCGGGCGCCACAGCGAGTGGGACGCAATCACACGCCCCCGAATCCCACCACCGCTACTGGAGATCTACGACCGCAATGTAGACGCGCGTCGGCAGCTCGCCGCAATGGCGGACATAAAGGACACGGTGCCTCCGTGGCGCATCGTTCCCCCAGCCCCGGCCGACGAGTTGCTGGGTTACTACCGCGACGCGGAGGCGGCATCCGGCGTCGGCTGGAACTATCTGGCTGCGATCAATCTGATCGAGACCAGGTTCGGCAGCATCGATGGTGTGAGCACCGCCGGTGCACAAGGACCCATGCAGTTTCTGCCTGCGACATTCATCGCCTACAGCGACGGAGGCGACATTCACTCGCCCCGTGACAGCATCATGGCGGCTGGCCGATACCTCGCCGCCAACGGATTTGCCAACGATCGCGACCACGCCATCTTCCGGTACAACAACGCTGCCGAGTACGTGCGGGCAGTCGATGATTACGCGGCGCTGCTTGCGGCCGATCCCGCAGCGTTCACCGGCTATTACCGGTGGGATACCTACTATTACACGACCGCGGGTGACGTATTGCTGCCCATCGGCTACGCCTCGACGTCACCGATCCCGGTCGACGACTACCTCGCGACTCACCCGCAGTAACTGTGTAGGACATCAGGAAGGACCACAATACGGCCGCCGTGGTCGCGGTGCTGGTGCAGCGGTACCAGGGGATCGGTGGGTGTTCCGAATCATGCGGTACCGCCCTTGGCGATTCGGCGCTACCAGCTGCGCACGCGGCGCCTCATCGGGACCGTGGTCCTCCAGCAAGGTCTTGAAACGTCATACTCGATGGCACACTCGAGCCCGCCTACACCAGAGATCCCGAACTCTACTACCACCCGACCACCTGGCCGGGCGCGCGACTCCCGCACGTCTGGCTGGGTAAACGCGACGGTCGCACGATCAGCACGCACGATCTTGCCGGGCACGGACGGTTCTGCCTGCTCACCGGAATCAGCGGCACCGCCTGGGCCGATGCCGCCGCGGTGGTCGCCGACAAGCTCGGCATCGACGTGGCAGCCCACGTGATCGGCCCCGCCCGCGGGTATCAGGATCTCTACGAGGACTGGGCGCGGGTACGCGATGTCGGCGAAGACGGCTGCGTGCTGGTGCGGCCCGATATGCACATCGCCTGGCGGGCGAACGGTATGGCCGACGACCCGGCAGCAGAACTGCTCGATGTGATGAGCCGCATTCTCGCGCTGCCGATCTGACGCGCTACAGCACCTTGCTGCCGTACATCTCGCCAAGCGGATCGGCGATCAGTTCGATGCGGGCCCCGTCCGGGTCCCGAAAATACAGCGAGACGCCGCTGTGCTCGGCGAACTCCACGCCGGCCGCGGTGAGCTTGTCGCGCAACCGCTCCCAGCGTGACGGCTCCACGCTGATCGCGAGGTGGTGCAGCCCGCCGAGGACCTCCTGATACGGGCCCTGATCGAGGCCGGGAAAGTCGAAGAACGCCAGCAGGTTGTCATTGCCGATGTCGAAAAAGAAATGCGACGAGCCGGGATAGTCACGGTTCTCGATCAGTTCGGTCAGCGGAAACTCAAGAAGATCCTGATAGAACCGGACGGTCTGCTCGACGTCGCTGCTCACCAGGGCGGTGTGGTGCAAACCCCGTGCCGACGAGGCCGAGCGCTGGTCGGCGGGACGCAGGTACTGCTCGCGGATGCGCTGCCGTTGCGCCTCGAACCGCTCGGATCGCTCGTTCTCGGACATCGTCGTCATGGCAGAAACTCTATCGACCCGAAACCAACCCGTCGGCAAAAATGCGGCGGCTTACGTCGGCCGCGTGATGAACCCGACAGGGGAGTTAACGCGCGACGGTGATGATCTTGGTTGGACCATCTCAGTGCTTGCCCGTGGTGCGAAGGTCAGTTCTTGATGACCGGCAACCATGCGACGGGACGCTTCGCCCGAGGGGCATAACGTCACGGGAGGTGGGCAGGGGATCGGTTCCTAACCAAGTCCGTGGATGGAAAGCCTCGCCAATGTCACCTCCGCCGCGACGAGGTCTTGCGCGCCTATCCCGACGAATTTGGCGATGGTGATGTCGGTGTCCGATGTGCGTCCTGCGGTCTGGCCTGAGATCACTTCGCCTAACTCGCCCGACAACTCCTCGATGGAATACCGGCCAGCGCGAATTGCTCGGTGAACGTCACCGTTGGCCGCCGTGGTCTCTCGCGCATCCACGAAGACTCGCGCACGTTGAAGCGCCGTCGAGTCGAGTTCGCATTTGGATGGGTCGTCGGCGCCGACCGCAGTGATGTGCAGGCCCTCGCGCAGCCACGCCCCTTGTACCAGCGGTTCACGCGCCAGCGTTGCGGTGATCAGGACGTCAGCGCTGCGAACAGTGAGTTCGATATCGGACGAACAGCGGATGTCGACGTCGGGCAACTTGCCGCTCAGCCGGGTCTTGAGCTGCTCGGCCTTCTGCAGGCTGCGCGCCCAGATCAACAGGGTTGTGAACGGGCGCTCGCGGTAGAGCGCCAAGGGCTGCCAGTATGCTTGCACGCCCGCCCCGAGCACAGCGGCGGTCTTGACGTTGGAGGGCGCGAGCATCCGCGCGGCAAGTGCTCCAGCGGCGGCGGTCCGGATGTCGGAGAGGTAGTGCTCCTCGTTCAACAGAGCGAGGGTTCGCCCTGTGTGGCTGTCGAAAACGCCGACAAATCCGCCCTGGGGTTGCCCGCGTTCGACATTCGAGCTGAACCAGGGCGACACCTTGACGATATAGACGTCATGACCTCGTAGACTGCCGGTCTTCACATAGACGTCGCCCAGTTCGCGGCGCTCGGCGGGAAACATGACGACCAGCCCATTGTCGGCGAGACCCGCGCTGGACTCCTCAAAAGCCCGCGACACTGGCTCGATCAGATCTTCGAAGCTCACGCTCGCGCGAATGTCCCCGGCACTGACGATGCGGACGCTCACCCCAACCGCACTTCGTCGAGGCACAGCCCGTCGAAGTGGGCCACGGTGGTGTCGGCGAACGGTTCCCACAATTCAACTTCGACGTACTGGATCGCCGTTCTGCGAGAAACACTTGGGAAGCCACGTGGGGCGGCCACGTTGCGCCAGATAGAACGCGGCGGGAATTGCGCCCAGCCATCGTCGTCTGAGCGCCGCACACGCAGATCGAGGCAGCCGAACTGTCGCCGATAGTCCGCGACACCGGTTTTGAGCAGATGCCTGTAAAACGCGTGAGCTTTCCCAAGTGGACACTTGGCGCCCCGGGAACCTCCGATCATGGAAGAGCCTCGATCATGCCGTGTCCGACGAATGAGACATCTCCGCCCACCTTTACCGTTTCAACACGGTTCGCGTCGCCCTCTGGGAGCACGCGCAATTTGCTTGGGCGGCCGGTGAATTGGCCCTGGTTCAGGATGAAGGTATCGCCGCCGCGGACCAGTCCATGGCGTAGACGGTAGGCGCCGATCGTGCCTGCGGCGCTACCTGTGGCCACATCCTCGATGATTCCGTCGTTGTTCCAGTGCCGCACTTCGACGGCCGATTCGTCGAGCAAGACCGCGAACTGGGCGTTGGCGCCCCGCAGCAATTCCGTGATATCGCGAGAAATTCGAGCCCACGCCAATGCGCCCGGCTGAACCGGCACGATGAGGTAGCGAAGCCCAGTGCTCACCACTTCCATCGGCAGGTCCCGGGCGAGATCGTGTGGCGCGAGATTGAAGGCAGCGGCGAACTGACTACCATCATCCATCGAACCCAAGAACTCCGGCGCGCCCTGATCCAGCAAACCCGAGTAGCCTCCGGCCGTGAACTCCGTCGTGATTTCGACTGTCTTGCTGGGTAACTGGAACCGCCAGCTTTGCGCGCCGTCTGCTCCCGAGCGTTTGTGCAGGACCGCCGCCGCCCCAATGATCGGGTGTCCGGCGAAGGGCAATTCGCCGAACAGATCGAAGATCCTTGCACCGACAGTGTCGGGCTGGCCCGTCGGTTGGAGAAAGATGGCTTCGAAATGCCGCATCTCCTGGGTGATGCGCAGCATCTGTTCCGGACTGAGGTCCCGAGCGTAGGGAAAGACCGGCAGGCTGTTGCCGCCGAATGGGGATTCGCTGAAGACGTCGACGTGACTGTAGGCGAGATTCACTAGGTTCTCTGTCACAGCTCAGACTTGAGAAGCTCGGTGAACCGCTGGATCGCCGGTTCGTCGCGGCGGTAGAAGGTCCAGCCCTTCTTGCGCGTCGCGATCAACAGTTCGGCATCGGTCAGCAGGGTCAGATGACGCGACGCCGTTGCGGCCGCGATCCCCAACTTGTCTCGTATGAAGTCAGCGCAGACGCCATCACGAACGAGGTCACCGTCGGTCTGCGGCGGGAAGTTCGCAGCCGGATCCTTGAGCAAGGACAGGATCTCAAGCCGTACGGGACTGGAAACGGCCTTGATCGTCTTGAGCGGCGGCGCGGCTCGGGTTGCCGATTCGCTATTTCGCACAAATGCAAAATAACTATATCCGACCAGTTTGTCAACCGCCGCCCGGGATCAACGCACGACGTGGCACGATCTCCGGCTGACACATCATGGGTCAGCGAGAGCGCACCGAAAGCGACAGCTCGAAGAACGGTTTGCCTGTGTCTCGCGACGGCGCGACACGGGTCCGGTCTTCACGACGTCACAGGGCGGATTCGTGGAGCCGCGCAACGCAAACCGCATGTTCCATGATGTGTGCAAGAAGGCAGACCTTGCCCAGCTCCGTTGAGGTAGTCGGCGGCCGAAGGGTTCGCACGGTGTTCGGTCGCTTCGCTAAGCCGAGGCACCCATCGTCGTGAGTAAGCCGCGGAGCCGATCCTCGCTGTGTTCGAGCACCTCGAGATTCACGTCCGCTGCACCTGGCTTGCCATCGCGGTACTCGAACGGGTCATCGAGGTCCCGGATCAACGCCAGCGCGTAGAAGAGTAGGTAGCTGATCACCCCGACCACCAATACTGTTGGGGTCAGCTCTCCGATGTCGGTGATCAGCAAAAGCACGAGGATCACCAAGGCTGTGATCTCGGCGATGAGGTAGCCCGCCGACACGTACGACGTCCGGCGCATCGTGTCCATCCGGATCACCAGCCTACGCATAGTCGCCTGCTCGGACTTCAACCGAGTCGTGAAGCCAGCCTGGATCTTTGGCGCGAACACCATGAACAGCGGGTTCAGCGCCCGCAGGTCGGCCATAACCCCATCGAAGCCCTTGTTCTGCAGCAGCCACCTATGCACCGAGTGCCCGATCTCGACCAGCTGCGCGACACACTGCCGCGCCTCGGGCAGCTTCAGCTCGGCGTCGATGATCAAGCACTCGTCCGCGACCGTCTCAAGGCTGGCAGCCAGCTCACCGGGAAGCCGTTCGGCCTCCTTGAAGTCGCCCGCCGTACCGCTGAGCATGAACCCCACGATGAACACCTCGGCCGCGATGACTCCGGCCAGCAGAGGACTGAGTTCCAAATGCTTGGCCGAGCTCTCGTCGTACAGCCACTTCAGGACGATCACCCCGAACGCGACCGGCAGGGCCTGAAAGAGGAGGCGCGGGTTGCCGCGGAAGAATTTGGTCACCTCAAGAGGGTGGTGGGTCCCGCGCCGTACAGCAAGTAGCCGTTGGGACTGCGGTTTCGAAGTGGAGCTTAAGGGGACTCGAACCCCACTATTTCCTGCAGAAACAGTCTTTGAAATGCGCTTTTGTTGATCCCATTGTTGTTATGCGAGGTGTCGCTGTGCTGGGGATATGCGCCGGCGTGTTACGCGACGTAACAGTGCTGGCCGCCCGTCGAGCAATCGTCGCCGCTCGTCTGCACCCAGCCCGGCTCGGCCGGATCACACCATGCGCCATCGGCGACGGTGGACTCGTGCTCAACCATCATGGCTGTCTTGTCTCTGGAAGGGGTGAAATTCCGCCGCCGTGAATCCCGCGTCCGCCGCGGTGCGGACCCCCGCGCCGAAGCACGGTCTCTCTGGAACTGGTCTCACGGAACGTGGGGCGATTAGGCCACCACCGGAACGCTTGATACCGCTGGGCGTAGCCGTGATAGTCGACATCGAGTGGTAGCTCCAGTAAAGCCGACTCGGTGTACTCGTAAACGCGGCAGTCGTGACCTTGGATACGAACTGGCAGCAGCGGTTCGTCGTCCGCTCCTCGACGCTTGGGAAGTTCAGCTCCGGTCGGCGCCCGCCATGAGTTCAAATAGTCGAGGCGGAACTTGTTGTTTGTCCCCGATCCTTTGAATCCCATGCTTTTGATCGTTACCGGCTCGGATCCATTGTTGATGATGGTCAAGACGAACGCCGCTTCCTCGGAACTCGAAATTCCTCCTTGCTTATGCACGCCAGTCATCGGGCTCAGGCGTCGTCGGACTGCTACTTCGACCACGATGCGCGGCCACTTGAGCCACATCACTGCGACATTCCAAAGCAGAGCAGTGAGCGAAATAGCGAAAGCCGCAATCGCCACGATGTCGGACACCTTCATTCGCGTTCCGCTGTGCTCCTTAGCCCATCTCTTTGTCAGTGCCTAGCGCATCTCGCCCAACTGTAATTCGTTGATTGCGAACACCAGGCTAGTCACCCCGGTTAGAGCCAGCTTGGCTGCCACGAACCCAACGGAGTCAATGGATACTTGTATTCACCGGGCGTCTTCGACATCTCGATCATTTCCTTGACGCCGGTATAGCGACCCATTGGGGTATCGACAGCGAATCCGTCGGGATCGGGGTAGAGGTGCTCGTCATTTGAGCCGGCCGTCTTTATCGCGTAATCGCGATCGAAGATGCCCAACTCAGCAAGCCAGAGAGCCGTGCGTACCAACGAAACCCTCACGCGGTAGCTTCCACCCTCTTTCGCACGCCGCAGCAGTGCCGACAGGATGCCGCAGGTTGCGAGCCAGCCCGCTGCGTAGTCGCAGGCCACGTAGATCGACGGATGTGCTGGCTTCTCGTCGCTACCCTCGATGTTGTCGAGGCCCAATGCGAAAGTGGCCGTGACGTCGAAGCCGACGCGATTCGACCACGGCCCGGTCTCGCCGGCCCAGGTAATCTGTGTATCGATTAGACCCGGGCGCTCGTTAATCACTTCCTGCGGCGTGATATGGAATCGCTCCCGCCATCCCGCACGGCGATTCGTGACCAGTACGTCGGCGGTGGAAAGAAGCTCACGGAACTTCGCATGGCCTTCGTTGTTGCCCAACTCAAGCATGGTTGAGCGCACTCCGACGTGCGAGGTGTAATGCCAGAGTGTGTGCTCGACATCGGATGGCCGCCACACGTTGAGCGCGTCGGCACCATGCAGGGCCATTGCCCGACCGATCGAAGGGGCTGCAATGACGTGGCTTGAAGAGAGTAAGCGGATACCATCGAGCGGCGTCTTCGGATTGGGCGTAAATGGTATTGGATCGCTTTCGCCTACTTTCTCGACGCTGACTAGAGGCATCAACCCCAGATTCTTTGTGAAGGCATCCATTTTCAGCACGTCTTTGATGTTGCGGGCGAGCGGCATGGGGATGCCCGCTTTCTCACCGGCTTCTTCAAGCTCCTCACCGTTCCACTCTTTCACCGCGTCGCGGAGCGCTTCATACGAGCCACCCCTGGGTTTAAGGAGATCGAGTGCACGCTGGCGTAGAGCGGGATAAATCTCGGCGAACATAATCCATTTGCCATCCCCGGTGGGAACAATATCCGGACCGCCGGAAAATGGGCTGTATGGATCTGTGCGTCCGGGGAATCCATTGACTAGTTCCCACTTCCCGTCGAGGAACGGCGTGAGGCGGCGCAAAGCCTTTCGCACGTCGATGTGAATATCCTGCCCGTCGCCTGTGCGCGCCCTCCATATCTTCGCGATGAGGATCGCCTTGGCCGCGAGCGAGATTGCGCTGATAGCTCCATACGGCAATCGATCTGGCGTGATGGGATCAGCGCCGTAGTAGGTGACCTTACCTCCGGAATCGGAAGTCGTTGCCCCTAAGCTTTGCAGTAAGGACTCAACATGTGCAGGTACATCTATCGTGCTCTGTAACTGATTGTCGTAGTTGGCGATGATGGCTTTCGCCAGCTGTTCTGCTGCATCCACAGTCCATCTCCTTGTTGTGATCGGCTGTTCACACTCGCATGTCTTAAAACTCCTGCCGGCTCAAGCCGAACCGCATGCATACCCAAATAATCGGAAAAAGCATCCGACGGGGTCGATGTCTTGAGCAACAACGATTGGAAGCTATTGTTGTGTCAGATCACACGAGGCTGTAACTATCGTGTTGAAGCTGTGAACCGGGTCAAGGCTCCCTGCCCACATTCTGTCAACCGCGTTCGCGCATACGCCGTCACGGCGCGACGCGGTCGAAAAGTATTCTCGCCAGGGTGTATTGGGGTGCGACACTCTAAGATGGGCGTATCACGTTGCGTTACAGCGTAATAACGGTCATCCAGACCCCACCCGGGCAGCTGGCGTAATCGATGCCGTCGTAATCGGTCCCCTGTTGCGGCGGACGTGCCTACTGGCTCGCCGAGTCAACCCCACCCGCGCTTCAGTCGAACATGTGTGATATTCCACAGGGCAATTACTGCAGCCGCGGAGGCGGCCATCGCCCCGACCGCAGATGCCGTCGTACTCCGTGACAACGTCAAACGCCGACCGTCGTCCAAGATCACAACCGGAGCTGTCCATCTCGCTTTACGCTTGCGGCAAGAAGGAGCGCTCTACCAGCTGATTTCAGATTCGAAGAGGATTGCTCATGACAGCAGGACAATCCATTCACATCGCCGAAGCGACTCGCGGAATCGCGTCGATGTTAGCCGATCGTGTTGTCGAGCTGGCGCAAGATGTCACCCGCGCAGTGAGAGCCGAGGTCGACTTCTACAAAAGCACCCGTGCGGTCGCCGACGACGATTTGCTGGCCAGTTGCACCGACAACCTCCGGTTCGCCCTGAGAAGTCTCGAAGACGGCGCGGCTTTCGACACCTCGCCCGCGGTCACCACGGGTTCCAGACTGGCCGCCGCCGGCGTCCCACTGCCGGCAGTGATGGCTGCCTACCGCATCGCCTCTTACTGCATCTGGAACGCCGTCGTGGACATCGCCACAGAAATGCGCGGTGTCAGCAGCGACGTGGTGATCGAGGCGACGAGGCGGATCTGGCGCTTTCAGAACCTCTACACCGACGCAATGGCGAGCGCGTATCAACAGCAGAACGTGCGGCAGGTCTTGGAGGACGAGGCCGAGGCGTTGGTTTTGTCGTTTGTAGGCTTTCGGACATGCCGTTGAACCACGGTGAGGTCTTCGCCGGCTACGTTATTCAGCGCTTGCTTGGCACTGGTGGTATGGGTGAGGTTTACCTCGCCCAGCATCCTCGTCTGCCTCGTCACGACGCGCTGAAGATCTTGTCATCGGCCTCAACCGCCGACGAGGAGTTTCGGGCGAGATTCAATCGCGAAGCCGAATTGGCAGCGACGCTGTGGCACCCACATATCGTCGGCGTTCTCGATCGTGGTGAGTTCAACGGCCGGCTCTGGATCTCGATGGACTACGTAGACGGCACTGACGCAGGTCGATTGATTCGGGAGCGCTACCCGGACGGCATGCCAGAACAAGACGTCTCGGAAATCGTGACAGCGGTGGCTGAGGCGCTCGACTTCGGTCATGATCGCCGTCTGCTCCATCGTGACGTCAAGCCTGAGAACATCCTCGTGACCCCGTCCGATGGCCAACGGCGCAGGGTGCTATTAACCGACTTCGGCATCGCTCGCAGAATCGATGACGTCAGCAACCTCACTGACGCCAACGTCGCCATCGGAACCATCAGTTACGTGGCCCCCGAACAACTCTTGGGCAAGCCGCTTGACGGCCGAGCGGATCAATATGCGCTGGCCGCCACGACCTTTCACCTACTAACCGGCGCCCCACCTTTTCAAGACTCAAATCGCGCTGTCGTAATCAGTCACCATCTGTATTCGCCACCCCCGCGGATATCGGAGCGTCGGCCCGATCTCGCGCACCTCGACGCCGTGCTGGCAAGGGCGCTGGCCAAAGACCCCAACGAGCGATACCCGAATTGCGTCGACTTTGCCCGAGCCCTCACGCAGCAGGGTCCCTGCCACGATGCTGCTCCACCGCATCCACAATCCGGCTCGCAGGCATCGGGGTCGGGCCCCGCCGAGGACCTCGGTTCGGGCGCACGTCCACCCACGCAGCGTCTTGAGCGCGTGGTCGTTCATGGGACAGCACGCGGCGTACAGCAAAGCGCGGTCAGTGCTCAATATCAGGTCGGGATCATGTCGTTCCAGGTGGTCCCATATGACCCAGTAGGCAACCGGCGTGCTCCTGTTCCGGTCGAGATACAAACTCATCTCGTAGCGGGTCAGCTCGCAGACGGGGACGAGGTCGAGGTCAGCGGCTTCTGGGACGGCGGTACCCTCGACGCCGATCAAATCGTCAACTTTTCAGCCGGAGCTCGTCCGAAGCGACGCCGGTCCCAGGTCCGCTCCAAATCGCCGCGAGACAAGGCACCGAAAGGCAGAAAGGTCCGGATCGTTGCACTCGTCGCCATCGTCGGTGTGATCGTGTTGACCGCGGCTGCGGTTCTGTACTTCACCGAGGGATTCGGCATCTGGACTCGCCCCGGACCAATCGTCAAGCCAGTGAGCGCAACGGTGTTTTCACCCGACGGTGCCCCCGACAATCCGCAGAAGGCCGACTTGGCGATCGATGGCAACCCAGACACGGCGTGGTCCACCGTTACCTATAAGGACGCCGTCCCATTCCCGAAATTCATCGAAGGCATGGGTCTGTTGCTGCACCTGTCCGAACCGACCGCGCTGAGCGCCGTGACGATCGACGTGTCCAGCACAGGAACCCGGGCGCAGATCCGCTCGTCGCCCACCGACGCCCCAGCCAAATTGGCCGACACCATCGAGCTGACCCCAACCACGCCACTGCAGCCGGGGCACAACCGCATAGCGGTGCATGACCGGACCAAGACCTCCAATGTGCTGGTGTGGATCTCCACCTTGGGAACCACCAGTGGCGAGAGCCGGATGGAAATCTCCGAGATCACCCTGCAGGCGGCTTCGTGAGGTCCTCTTCCTCCTGGCGACCGCGGCAATGACTGCGTCGTGCGGCCACTGACTCGGCCGTTCACAGTGGAGCTAAGGGGACTCGAAACCCTACACGTGCCTGCAGAAATCGTCTCTGAGCTGCGGTGGATGTCCGTTCACGTTGTTACGCGATGTGTCGGTGTCCTGCGGATATACGTCGCCGTGTTTCGCGACGTAACGGTGCTGGCGTCAACGCGCGCAGGACGTTTTCCCGGCCCGGAGCGTGGCGCAACGCGAGCGGGAGCGGGTAGGACTGGAAGCTGTTAAGTAGCTTGGTCGGCGGCGACATCAGAGACACCAATCTGAGCGACGGACCCCAGGTGGTGTGGGCCGCAACAGCAACACTCACGCCGTGCACCTGGGCGAAGGCCGACGTCCGCGGGCCAGGGCACGAGTTCGAAGCGATCAGTATCGCCCTCAACAGCTAATGTCTAGCTCACCTGGATTTTGGCGTGCGTGGGCGGAGGTAGATCAGTGTCCGAAACGAAGATCACGGTCATTTACGACAACCCGACCGATCCGGAGGCCTTTGAAGCCGCATTCCAGTCCGAGCAGCTGGATGCTGCCCGTCGTATCCCGGGACACATCCGGTTTGAGGCGTCAAAGGTGTGGCCGAAGGAGGACGGAAGTCCGACACCCGCGCACCGCATGATCGACCTCTACTACCCCGATTACGCCGCCGCGAGCGCCGCCGTCACCACGCCGGAAGCCGGCGCGTTCTTCGAAGCGATGGCACGACTGTCCACCGGAGGAGTTCGCGTGCTGTTCTCTGACGTTGTGATACCGCAACAGTGACACGAGGCCATCGGGCGTAACGATCTGTTATCGCGGTTGCTGCAAGGGCGCCAGCACGGTCAGCGAGGTACCATTGCAACTCGGCGCGGGTGGCGGCTTTGGCGATAGCGATCGCGACCAGATCGGGCGAAATCAATGATGCGCTCCTCGGTATCCGGCGGCAATTGCTCGGCAGCCCCCAAGGTGGCGGTCCCCCACACTCGTCCGTCGACAACGATCGGGACCGCTGCTATGCGACCAAGTCCCAGCTCACGCACGCGTTCGGCGATCGTGCCCGAAACATGTTTGAACTCCGACAACTCCACTCGTGCGGGCGCACCGGCGCGAAAAACTCTTGATACGAAGTTGTCGCCGTCCAACGGAATTCGCTCGCCAACGACCGGAACGCCGTTACTATCCGGATCAGACTGGGACACCGCGACGATGACCACCTCATTGCCTTGGAAGCGGGCCAACCCGTGGGTGTGCTGCCGATTATCCGCCTCACCGGGCGACACAGTCCATGGGCAGAGCGAAACTCGCGGGCGGATTGAAGCTAGCCGGTAGGCCACATTGGTGCTGGCGGTAGCGCCACCCGCTCGCAAGGCTGGCATCGTGGCCGGGAAGTCCTGCGGACTCTTGTATCCGCATGATGCCGCGACAACAGCGCGTGGTCTCGTCGCGTCGACGTCTGCGCTGCGTATTACGTTGTGGCCGAAGCGTTCACCATCGCCGCCGAACTTCGGCACGCCTCGAGTTCATCGACGCTCCCACCACCAATGACTAACACGGCATTTGACGACGGCGTCGAAAGATCTACAAAGTCTTATTGGACAAGACATCTCGGTTTCCCGTGGCCTGGGCGCGTCCAGCCCACCCGATCCCCGCGGCAGATTGCAGCCAGCAGGTATGTCGGTTGCATGGCAGCGGTAGCGACATCGCCGATCGTGGCTGTGACGATGACAAACGAAAGTAAGCCGCGATCACACCACGGGCCCGCGCTAAGGGGCGCAAACGTGGGGCGTGTCCAAAGCGGGACTGCGGCGGCACCACTGTCGCCTCTTCCGACTCCCAAAACTGGGCGCACACAACCCGATAAGTCGCTGATTCCAGGAGTTGCACATGTCTACCACTGCGGCCGACAGTATCGCCGGCGTCGTCATCCCCGACACCGAGCTAGTACGCGAGATTACCGCCTTCATCAGGGACACCGAGGATGATTTGCTTTTCGATCATTCGCGGCGGGTGTTTCTGTTCGGCGCGCTGCAGGGCCGGCGCCGCGGAGTGCAGCCGGATCTAGAACTGCTCTATGCCGGAGCCATGTTTCACGATATCGGGCTCACCGAGACCTACCGCACGTCCATGTTGCGTTTTGAGGTCGACGGGGCCAACGCGGCGCGCGACTTCCTGCTCGATCACGGTGTCGGCGAAGCTGACGCCCGGAAGGTCTGGCTGAGCATCGCGTTGCACACCACACCCAACGTGCCCGAATTCCTCGATCCGGAAATCGCTTTGGTCACCGCCGGTGTGGAGACCGACGTGCTGGGTATCGACCGTGACGCGCTGTCCCCAGAGGCGCTTGACGCCGTCACCGCCGCCCACCCACGACCAGATTTCAAGCGCCGGATACTGCGAGCGTTCAACGACGGCAACAAACACCGCCCGCACAGCACTTTCGGAAACGTCAACGCTGACGTACTCGAGTATTTCGACCCATCGTTCGTCCGCGACGATTTCGTCGATATCATCCGCAACAACTGCTGGCCCGAGTGAAATGCACCCCGACAGCACCTATTTGAGCTCGCCAAAACGGAAACTATCCGGCGGGTAACAAAACGGAGCCGCGGCCGCCCGGCGCATCCAGTGTCCGAATCTGTGGACTACTTGTCGCTCTTCATGCTGCAGCGATGCCCCACGCTCAGCGAGATTGGAATCAGTCGAACTAGGCCCGACCTACACCCCTACCCACCACCACGGAGAAGAAGATGGCATTCGAAGAAAACACCAAACCGCTGACCACCGCGGCCGGAGCGCCCGTCACCGATAACCAGAACAGCATGAGTGCCGGTCCACGCGGCCCGCTGCTCCTGCAAGATCTGTGGCTTATCGAGAAGCTCGCCCACTTCGCCCGCGAAGTCATCCCCGAGCGGCGCATGCACGCCAAGGGTTCCGGCGCCTTCGGCACGTTGCGCGTGACCCACGACATCTCCCGGTACACGAAGGCAGCGATCTTCGGCCAGGTCGGCAACAGCTGTGAGATGTTCGCCCGGTTCTCCACGGTGGCCGGCGAGCGCGGCGCCGCCGACGCCGAGCGCGACATCCGCGGCTACGCGCTGCGGTTCTACACCACCGAAGGCAACTGGGATGTGGTCGGCAACAACACGCCGGTGTTCTTTCACCGCGACCCGCTGAAGTTCCCCGACCTCAACCGCGCGGTCAAGCGCGATCCGCGCACCAATCTGCGTGACCCCGAGAACAACTGGGGCTTTTGGACCAACCTGCCCGAATCACTGCACCAGGTCACCATCACCATGAGCGACCGCGGCATCCCCCGCTCCTTCCGGCACATGCACGGCTACGGCTCACACGCCTACAGCCTGATCAACGCTGAAGGCCAACGCCACTGGGTCAAGTTCCACTTCCGCACCCAGCAGGGCATCGAGTGTCTCACCGACGCCGAAGCCACGGAACTGATCGGCCGCGACCGCGAGTCCCACGGCCGCGACCTCTACGAGGCCATCGAACGCGGCGACTACCCGAAATGGGGCGTGTACATCCAGCTGATGCCCGAAGCAGACGCCCAGACCTACCGCTTCCACCCCTTCGACCTGACCAAGGTGTGGAGCCAGAAGGACTACCCGTTGATCGAGGTCGGAGAGTTCGAGCTCAACCGCAACCCGGACAACTACTTCGCCGACGTCGAGCAGGCCGCGTTCACTCCGTCCAACCTCGTCCCGGGAATCTCGTTTAGCCCGGACAAGATGCTGCAGGGCCGGCTGTTCTCCTACGGAGACGCAGCCCGCTACCGGGTGGGCGTCAACCACCACCAGATCCCGGTCAACTACCCACGTGCCGCCAAGCTGGTCAACACCTATCACCGCGACGGGGCCATGCGCGTCGACGGCAACCAGGGTGGAGTCGCGGGTGTCGAGCCGAACAACTTCGGCCGCTGGGCTGAACAGCCCGGCTACGCCGATCCCGCCCAGTCGATCGGGTCCACCGCGGATCACTTCGATTTCCGCGAAGACGACGACAACTACTTCGAACAACCCGGTGACCTGTTCCGACTCATGACCGGCGACGAGCAGCAGAGGCTCTTCGACAACACCGCTCGCGCCATCAAGGGCGCCCGGCACCAGACCGTCGAAAAGCACATCGAGAACTGCACCCAGGCCGACCCCGCCTACGGCGAAGGCGTGCGCAAGGCCTGCGAGGCCCTCGGCGCGCTGTGACAAACAACCGCGACCAAGTTGCCGGAACCCTTGCCGCCCCGCGCCTTTGGGGCGGAAAGTCCAGCGCTCACCCGACCTTGACCAGTTTGGAGTTGATATGGCAGACAACGTGATTGACGACCCGAGAGCCACCCTCGATACCGAGGTCCTGGACCTGGCATCACGCTTATTCGATTGGGCTCGCAGCGGCGACGCCGCAACCTTGGCCGCCTACGTCGACGCGGGCGTACCCGTGAACCTCACCAACACCAACGGCGACACCCTGGTGATGCTCGCCAGTTATTACGGACACGAGTCCGCTGTCGCGGCGCTGATCGCGCGCGGAGCCGACGTTGATCGACACAACAATCGAGGACAAACTCCGTTGGCAGGTGCGGTGTTCAAGAACGACACCACGATCATCGAACTGCTGCTGTCAGCCGATGCCGATCCGCTGGCAGGCTCGCCGTCCGCACTTGAGACCGCGCGGTTCTTTGAAAGGGAGGAACTCGCGCGGCAACTGTTGCAACACATACAGCGGCGGCGCAGCGTGAACGTCTAGCCGCAACGCGCACACGTGGCATCGGGCAGACCGTTTCGCGCAGTGCGAGGGCCCTCATTTCGCATTGAGCGACGTTCCGCCTGACGAGACTTCCCACACGGGTTGGTCGCCGACCCGCTTGTCTGGTCGCCGAGTTGATTTAACGCCGTGGGGCACACCGTCGCACCGGCTACCGCAACCTGAGGACCACTCCAGACCGCCAAACCGTGACAAGGGACATCATCGGTACGCTCGAAGTGGAGCTAAGGGGACTCGAACCGCGGTCACCTCTGTAACAAGTGGGTTGACCTGCGAAGACGCATCAACGAATCACCGGCTCGACAACCTCTGTCGCGCCAGAACGGCCCAAAACCTCGTTGCTCGAAGCGCTTCCTGACCGCTCACGATGTCACCGACATCGTGCATCGGTACAAAGCTGGCGAAACCACTCAGGGAGTCGGCAACCACTACGGCATCTCTAAGACCCGCGTTGCGACCGTGCTTCGCAAGCAGGGCGTCGCCCTCCGGCGCCAAGGCCTCACCGATAACCAGGTCACAGAGGCCGCCATGCTCTACTGGAAGGGCAAATCGCTGGCGTGGATCAGCACCCGCTACAACGTGTCCCGCATCACCGTCGGTGCCGCACTTCGACGCCGAGGTGTTCAGTTGCGACCGCGACCAGGCTGGCGGTGATCCAGCGAACGCACTACAGCGGATTTCCGTACCGTCGGGGTTCAACAACTGGCAGGGCTTCCTGCCGTGTCTCTGAGGCGGATACCGGCGGTGGTGTATGGCCGTATTTCTCGGCAATGTCCGAAACTTTCTCGGGCAGACCTTCGCAGCGATCACCGGGTATGGCCCGCCAGACCCCGAGACGGTCGACAAGCTCTTGAGTGACTTCGACATCGGATTGGTCGAGGTCGATCGCGATGCGTGGGCAGAGCCGTAGGTCCGACTCGCGAAGGCCCCGGTCGGCTGCTAGTACAGTGATTTGGTCGTCGATGTCGTTGCGAAGGAATGGATTCGCCGGTGGAGGTCGAGCTGAACGCCAAGGGCAGGCCGACCACGGTCGACGTTTGCGCGACTGGCGAACGTCTCGACTGCGACAGTCAGTTACGTGCTTAACGACTCTGTTGGGCGCACCATCTCGGCGCAGACGCGCGCCGCGGTCCGCAATGCTGCCGCCGAACTGGGTTACCGCCCCAACCTCGCCGCGCGCAATCTCGCTCGCGGGAAGAGCGGTGTAGTTCTGTATATCGTGCCGCGACTCGCCGGCGGCGATATGCCCATGCAGGTGGGCACCCAACTGACGACGGAGCTGACTCGACGGGGCGTACTGCAGGTTCAACTGTTCGAGACCGAGCACGACGACACCATCACCGACGCCATCAACCACCTTCAGTCGATCGCGGTGACGAGCTTGTTTCCGTTGGGCCGCACTGCATCAGCCGCCGTGTCGGCTGCGGGCATTCCCCACATCTGCGTCCACAACCTGCCCGACCTCGGAGCGCCCCAGCAGACGGTTGGACAGCTACGCGTGGATCATCTCTTCGCCCGGGGGCATCGCAGGCTGGCGTTTGCTTACACCGGTGAGGACCGATGGCGCGCGCTCGGCGATTACTGGATCGACGGCGTGCGCAGCGCCGCCGACAGGCATGGATTACCCGAGCTTTCCGTCGATGCGGTGGCTCCAGATGACGCCGCGCACGTGGTGCGCCGGTGGCATGACTCCGGTGTCACCGCCGTTTGTGCGCAGAGCGACGAAGTGGCGTTCGTCGTACTCGATGGTGCCCGGCGCGCCGGGCTGCGCTGCCCCGACGACCTCGCCGTCATCGGCGTGGACGCCACCGCCTTGGCCCCGTTCAGTGCGCCCGCATTAACCACGGTGGCCTTCGACCGCACGGCGATCGCCGCAGTCGCACTGACAGCCGTCTTGACAGAACTGGGCTTTCCCGATGAAGCACGTCCGGCCGCCCAGGACATCGCGACACTGATCGTTCGCGAGTCCACGTGAGTGCCGGGCTCGGTGCAGCGGCTCTGGACTCGCGTCAGTTACGCGCGTAACCTCACTCGGGCAATCGAGCCGCATCCCAACGGGGGGACACCAGCGATGTCCGTTAGTAGACGAGGCCACCCTCGAACTAATTGCAGGCGCAGAGCCAAGTCCTGCGGGCGTCGGCAGGCGGCCGGGATCTTTCCTTTCCTTGCACAGCACAGGGTTTCAATTACTTGAAGGCATCGCGCTTCTCCGGGTTGGAGCGGCTCGGCGAAAGGATGAAGGACATTGAGCAACACCATCGACATCGATCCTGCGGTCGAAAGCCGTAGCTCGGGGATCATTCCGGTCTTCAACCCGTCCACCGAGGAGCAGATCGCGGAGGTCGTCGATTCCGACCAGGCGACCGTCGACGCGGCGGTGGCCCGGGCACGCGAGACGTTCGAGTCGGGTGTCTGGCGCAAGGCGCCCGCCGCGCACCGCGCGAACGTGCTCTTCCGCGCCGCAGACATCATCAAGGAGCGCACCGACGAGCTCGCCGAGCTCGAGGCCCGTGACAACGGCATGAACACGACGGCCGCGCGACACATCATCTCGGTGTCGCAACGACATGCTGATGTACTACGCCGGCTGGGTCGGCAAGATCCACGGCGAGTCGAGCAATGTCGTGTCCGACGGCCTACTCGGCGACTACGAGAACTACCACAACTTCACTCAGCTCGAGCCGGTCGGCGTCGTCGGCCTGATCATCCCCTGGAACGGCCCCTTCTTCGTCGCGATGCTCAAGGTCGCGCCCGCCCTCGCGGCGGGCTGCAGCTGCGTGCTCAAGCCCGCCGAGGAGACGCCGCTCACCGCGCTGAAGCTGGAGGAGATCTTCCGCGAGGCGGGTCTGCCCGACGGCGTCCTGAATGTCATCACCGGCTACGGCGAGACGACGGGCGCGGCGCTCACCGCGCATCCGGACGTCGACAAGATCTCGTTCACCGGGTCGACGGAGGTCGGACGGCTGATCGTCAAGGCGGCCGCCGGCAACCTCAAGCGCCTGACCCTCGAGCTCGGCGGCAAGTCACCGCTGATCATGTTCGACGACGCCAATCTCGAGAAGGCGATCATGAGGGTCGGCATGGGCCTGCTCGCCGGCTCGGGGCAGAACTGCTCCTGCACCTCGCGCATCTACGTCCAGCGCGGCATCTACGAACAGGTCGTGGACGGCCTCGCCGCCTTCGCCGAGATGCTGCCGATGGGCGGCAGCGATGATCCCGACTCGGTCCTCGGCCCGCTGATCAGCGAGAAGCAGCGCCAACGCGTGCAAGGCATCGTGAACGACGGCGTGGCCGGCGGCGCGCAGGTGATGACCGGCGGCAAGCGTGATGGACCGCCGCGGCTACTTCTACGAGGCGACGATCGTCACCAACACCACGCCCGACATGCGGCTCATCCGCGAGGAGATCTTCGGGCCGGTCGGCTGTGTGATCCCGTTCGACGACGAGGACGAGGTGCTCGCCGCCGCCAACGACACCGAGTACGGGCTCGCCGGCGCCATCTGGACCGAGAACCTCGGCCGCGCCCATCGCGTCGCGAACGAGCTCCGCGCCGGCCAGGTCTGGGTGAACTCCGCGCTCGCGGCGGACCCCTCGATGCCGATCTGCGGCCACAAGCAGTCGGGCTGGGGCGGCGAGCGTGGCCGCAAGGGCATCGAAGAGTACTTCAACACCAAGGCCGTCTACATCAGCCACTGATCGGGTCGCCCCGGGAAATCCCGACTACGCCACCTGCTACGGCGATGGGCAGGTACTGAAACCACCTGCAGGCGAATATAATTCGAATGCGCTCCGCTTTCACCGGTCTCAAGATGGAGGTCGACCTGGCCAACAATGCCTTCTCACCGACGTCCACGGTGCGGGGATGGAACTCGATGCCCGCCTTCGTCTGATAAAAGTTCGCCGCCGATCAATCAGGGAGAAGATTCAATGACTAGCCATGGATACCAAGGGTTTTCAGAATCACGACGGGCAACGCGATGACCGGCGACAACGAACGGTTGGTCCTCGAGTTCATCCACGCTGCCTACGGCCAGAAGATGGACATCGATGCGATGACGGCGTTGATGGCTGAAGACTTCGTCTGGCAACTCAGCGTTCCCCGCTCGGCGACCGTCATTGGCCGCGACGCGGCCCGCGCCGCGCTGGAGCAACAAAGCGAGCTCTCCACGGGAATGATCGAAGGCAGCGAGATCCGCACCGTCGTGCCAAGTGGCGACACCGTCGTGGTCGAACGCGTCGACGTCAACGATCTCGGCGGCATCGCCGCCACGTTCAACGTCGCCGCCATCTTCGACGTCCGCGATGGCGAGATCACCTGCTGGCGGGAGTATTGGGACACTGGACACATAGCCCAGCAACTCGGCATCGATGCGGCGCACATGTTCGACGCGCTGGAATCGTGAGCGAACTGGTTTCTCAATCGATCGGCGCCAGCGCACCGCCCATCACCGTCGGGCATCTCTACACAGACAAGACCCTTCAACTGTGCGATCCCGGAGACCCGGTCTGCTTCCCCGGTGGTCTCGATCGGGCCGCGCACAGCGCATACAAGACCAACGGGATGACCGTTCGGGTCGCGGCCTTCGTCGCAGACGCCCTCTCGCCTGCGTCGGCAACATGATCCGATTCGATCGGATACCGGGAGTGGAGCAGTGCACTGCCCCGGCGCCTAGCACCGGCACCCCTCTAACGCGCCAGCACGCAACTACAGCATTTGAGATCGAGGCGGGCTCGCTGCGAAGCGTTGGCACTTGAGTCTCGCTACTCGCCACGACGGACAATTTCGAGTAAAGACCCCGGGGTGCCAGAGAAGTGGAGCTAAGGGGACTCGAACCCCCGACCCCCACACTGCCAGGGTGAAACCGGGTGTGCTGGGCCGTGATCGGGTGTCTAGACCTTACCGAATCGTCCACCTCGACAGGCTATTCCAATTCATATGTGTCCATTGCGTGTTAGCGGGTGTCTTAGGACACCGCTAGGACACCCGATCGTTTCGTTCGGAAGGCGGCCGGATTCGGCCTTACGCTCGCCGCACCCGTACGGCGAAGAAGGCACCGCTGAAACGGTCCCGAACCGGGTGGAGCGTGGTCGCGGTCACGGAGTATCCGACGGATTCGAGTACCCACAGCGGTCTAGGAAGTCGACTGCGGGTTGCTTGATGCCCTCGAGGTCGGCTCGAACCTGCGGGTTGGCGTCCAAATAAGCCTGTACCTGAGGACGCATTTCGTCCCTGGATTGGCCTGCGAGGGTCGCGAAGAAGTCGTTCACGGGGGGATGGGTGAACAGATAGGTCGACGTGGCCGCGGCAACGCCCGCCCTGACGCCCGCCCAATCCGCGGGCGAGCAATTCGGCGGCGCAGGTGGCGGCGGCGTTGGCGGCTCGGCACTTGCAGCCGCGACGCTCCCGACAAACATTGCACCAGCCAATGCGACAGCGCCGACGGCTCCCACTACTGCCCGGCGCCCAAGACGTCGTGACGGCAACATCATTGCTGCTTCTCCTTCATCGAATGTATGGCGGATTCATCGGGCTGTTGGTCGAGTTTGGGGGACCCTGGACGACCGATTCTGGCCGTCCAGGAGACGGAGACGCACTGCGATGGATACTGACGTTGGGATCGCTGTCGGCAGGGTGACGACGATCGACGGGTAGCCACCGGCAACGCCAATCCCGGCATCACGTAGCACTGAAGTCATCGTAGGGCTACTCCCGCGTAGGTGGTGGGGCTCCCTGCACCCTATGAGGCCATACGATAAGTCCACTGGCCAGGGCGCGTAAGCATATTCGCCATTGAAGGGCGGTCCGTACCTCTCACAGGTCACCACGCAGAAATCTCGAATGCCTGGAATGCTGGTCAGACCATTCAGATGCACTCAAAGCAGCTACGACCACCGTGCTCGGCTTCGGCGGAACCCATGCACACCGTCGTTACCACGGTCGCCACCGTCTGCGCTGAATCGAGCCCCCGGACATTGCACGAATCGTAGGATCTCCACGCAGAAGGCAATCGAGAGAAGATGTGCAATGAAGCCTTGGCTACAACAGAGTGCCTTAGCTGCCGTCGTGTTGGCATTTCTGCCGCTGATTGAACTCGCCTCACCAGCGGTCGGCCGCGCTGAACCACCACCACCTTGCCCGCCGGGCATGTACTGGAACTTCGCTACGGTTGTATGCGAATTTCCGCCACCCCCAGCGGTGTACATCGATCCGTGGTTGCCGGTTTGGATCCCGGATATCGTCGATGCCGACCTCGACCTCGACCTCGATGTCGATATCCCGGTTCCTGGCCCTCCGGGTATCGGGCCTCCAGGTATCGGGCCTCCAGGTATCGGGCCTCCAGGGGGACCGAATATCGGGCGTCCTGGACCAGCACCCCGACCTCGCGGTGGGCGTGGCGGTGGGCGACGCTAGGTCGAGCGGTACCTCGGCCGGTCGGTTACGCGCCAGCAGCGGGCAGTAATGCGCAGCGAATCCGCGTATGTTCACGAACCGTTGAACTCACTCTCGGCACAACGGGGGGTCGGCCTCACCGCCAGCGAACAGCGTTGACCTGAAATGGAATAACACTGGTGGGCGCGGACGGTATCGAACCGCCGACCGCTGGCGTGTAAATCCGAGCACGGCTGTCTAAGCCGCACCAAGCCAAGCCACTCAGGCTTGAGGTGATCTGTGAACTTGGTCGCCAGCACGGCCAGCAGATCGTATTCGGACATCCTGGGCGATCGCCGATCACCGAGACGCGATGGGTATTGTCAAGCCGTTGTCTTGCGTAGCAATGGCTTCAGCCGATGTTCGACCACGGCTCGTCCTCGTCGTCGGCACCCGATTCGGACCTGCACGCCCCGCTGCCCTGCGGCAGGCGGTGATCGTGCCGATTCCCTTCCGACAGAGCCGTTCGGCTCTCTGCGTCTAGCACAGCATGTCCCGGATGGCCCAGACCACGCAACAATTCCTCACGACTGCCCGGCACCGAAGTAATCGCAGTGATCAGCTCCACCGCCTGCTCGAAGAACTCGACATCCGTAGGAGGTTCCGGCCCGACTCGCACAGCCACCGGGGCGGCGAGGCCAAACAGGCGTACCTTGCGGTCGTGAACCTGCAGTACCGCCTTGATCGCGTCCAGGTCGCCGGACACCGCATCATTCCACGCGGCCCGTTGCATGGCGTCCAGCTTGAGAGATTCGAGCTCGCGCAGCTCGACCACCTTTTCGTGCTCGATTCGATTGAGCAGCCGGGCGCTCGCCTTCCGTGCGCCGGACTCGTCGGCGTAGCCGAGAGTGTCGGCGATCTGAGTCCACGTCTTGCCCTCGATCCGGACATCGCGGGCCTTCAGTGCCCGGGCACGTTCGTCGGGCTGACGCACGGCATTACTCGTCATGCTGCCCCATCGAGCTGTCGCGCCCACTCGGATCGGGTTGCCGGGTCGAGAATGTCGAATGTCGACACGGAACCACGCAGCGACAGCACCGACACGGCGGCGGTGTTCACGATGCCCTGATCGCGCAGCCAACGGCGCAACGTCCGCTTGTCCAACTCGGTATCGACCAGCGCCAGCTTGTCTACCGGCGTCACATCGAACCTGCCGAGGAACTGACCTCCGTCGACGAGGCCGCGAATCACGTTGCCCACCAAGGTCGACTTGCCAGATTTGAACTGCGCCGCCAGCAAGACACGTCCCGCGGTGGGCCACAGGTCCACGACCCGATACGTCGGACCCTCGTCTGGTTCGTCCAGCAGGGCTGCCAGTGTGATCGGTTCCGGCGGCGTGGCCGCGGCGCCGTCGCGTTAGGCGGCAATCTGGCGGGCCAACGTGTCTGCCTGCTTCTGGCAGTCCCGAAGAATTGCCGCCGCGCGGATCTTGAGGGCGGTGATGTCGCACAGCGGCAGTGCGGGTAGGACGGCTATCTGCGCGTCTGTCGCACCGTACTTCACCGCCTGGTCACCGGAGAACACCAAGCCGGGATGTTTTCATCGGATCACGCATAGCGTTCCTGCGCGCAAAGTCCGCTTGTAGCTTGCGCCCATGGCTCACGCAATCCGTCAAGAATGTCGACGGCGTACCGGTGGCGACCCCACTCCTGGAGCCGTTTCTCGGTGAGCGCCTCGGCCTCGCAGCGCTGGCGATGTTTCTCATTGGCTGCCGGTGTGTCGAAAGGGTTATACGCGGGGTCGTGCCCGTTGCGCGCTGAGACAGCCTCGTGGGCGGTAGTCTGTCGCTGTTGGGTCACTACTCGACCTTTCGTTTCGGTATCGCACCGCCCGACTGAGGCCAATTGCCGGGCGGTGCACCGTTTCTCGGGCCGTTCCCGCCGGGGCCGGGCAGTGGGATCGCGGCCCGAAGCCAGTCCGAAACCACCGCACCGACTCGCCGGTCAGTCGTCAGCCGTCTCGTTCTGGGCGTCGAGCATCGGAAGCACCGCCGCCGACGGCACTCTCAACCGTCGCCCTACGTGGATGACGGGAATCTCCCCAACCCTCGCCAAGCCATAGGCGTAGCCGCGGCTGACACCCACTGCGCGGGCGTACGTTTCCACGGAAACCGTTGGATTGCTCCGAAGTTCGTCCAGCGCGTCCGCTGCATTCGTCGTCATGCTTCTGAGTGTGTTCAGGTGTTGGGTTATTTTCAACCCCCACGTAGGGTGGATAAAAGCGTGTAAAGGACGGCCCACCCCTAAGCGGAATAGGTTGGACTTCGTAAGCCCCGGCACTGAGCGCGGCGACGTCCTGAGCTATTCGCAGCTCTTCCCGGAGTACGTGACTGAACTCCACGACAACCCAGAGGATTTCAGCAAGCCTCTCGAAGTCGGGCGCATACTTCCGGGTGTTCGTGCAGCAATGACACTCTCCGGCTGTCCTTTCGAGTTCATCGTTCGTGTCGCGCCCAGACGAACATGGCAATCCGCAAGTCGTCGATCTGCGGATGTACTCACCACACGAGCTCGGCGACGTGCCAATCACCAACGCCGACCTGAAAACAGTTTCGCTTGCCGCCCTGTCAGCCGCCGCAATAGATCTACAGATTCCGGGTGTCGAAATCCCGCGCGAGATCGAGCCAGCGGCACGGATCGAGCGCGGTCGCGGCCGGCCGAAAGAATTGACGGACGACTGCCTCCGCGACGTGACTCGACTTGCACGCGACGCACGTAAGGACAATCGCGACATCAACAGATACGTCGCCGCAGGACTAGCGCAGAAGATCGGGCATTGCACCAAACCGGAGACAGTGCGCGGATGGCGGAAGCCGGCAATAGCCAGAGGACGACAGTCTCCAACGATGACAGCTTCCTCCGCAGCGGAGAGTTGCGAAAGGATGGATCACCCCGATGACCACCTCTGCAGGCTGTGGGAAAAACCCACGAAGCGCGGCGAGCGAACAGACAGCTCAATCAGGAAGCTGCCCCATGGAAAAAGGGTGGCGCGCACGGCCGACGCTGGGTGCCGATCCCGTGACCGGTAAGCAAGTGCGGCCGACCAAAGTGTTCGCCACCAAGAAGGCCCCGCTCAGTACTGACTCACCGAGCAGCGCCAGCAGTGGAGTAATGCGACGTGGGCACCGAAGTCCACGCGCACGTTCGATGAGGTCGCCGATCACTGGCTGACGCTGCGCCGGGCGGACCCGTCGATCGGACCGAATACCGTTCGGGCTGACCGCGAATCGCTGGCCTACGCGCGCCGGGCGTTCGGCGCGGTGCCGGTCCAGAAGCTCACCCCCGCCGCACTGGCCGAGTGGTCGGCGACGCTGACCGGCAAGGGCGGCAAGGCGCTCGCACCGGCCACCAAGCGCCGGGCGATTGTCCGGCTCAAGTCGGTCATGGCCCACGCGCGCAAAATGCGCTGGCTCACCTACGACCCCTCGGCTGACCTCGACTCACCCGAGCAGAAGGCAGTCACCGCCACCGCTGCCGATGACACCTGGACGCCCGAGCAGATGGGCAAGTTTCTCGATCACGTCGCCGCGCACCGCCTCGCCGGGTGTTTCGCGGTCACGCTGCTCGGGCTGCGCTGCGAGGAGGTCGGCGGGCTGCGCTGGTCGGACCTCGACCTCGATACCGGCGCGCTGCGCATTCGTCAGGCGCGAGTCGACGTCAACGGGCGCGACATGATCGTGCCGACCAAAACCGACCGCAGCGCCCGCGATCTGCCGCTGCCGCCCCGCGAACTGTCGATGCTCAAGACCATGCGCGCGGTCCACCTGCGCGAGCGCCTCGCCGTGGGCCGACCGCTGGCCGACGCCGACCTGTTGCTGTCGCGGGCCGACGGCACGCCGCTGCCGGTGCGCGACTACAGCCGCGAGTTCACCGCCCAGCGCAAGGCGACGGGGCTCGAGGCGATCACCCTCGGAAAGCTGCGTCACTCCAACATCTCTCGGATGCGCGCGGCGGGTATCGCCGCCGATGTGGTCGCCGCCTGGCACGGACACACCGAGCGCATGACTCAGGCCGTCTACGGGCGAGTCACCGACGACCGGCTCACCGCCGCGTCGGCGGTGTTCTCGGCGGCGATAGGACAGAGTTAGGAGAAACGGCCTGTCGCGCGCCCTCACCGGCAAACACGAAACCCGCCCCGGCCAATGGTCGGAGCGGGTTTCTATTTGTGGAGGCAAGTTTCTATTTGTGGAGCTAAGGGGACTCGAACCCCTGGTCATTCCTGCAAGAATGCGGCATGAACTGCGATGATTGTTCATCTGCGGCGTTACGTGGCGTGTCCGTGTACTGGCCATATGCTTCGGCGTGTTACGCGACGTAACAGTGCTGGCGACATCGCGGCGGAGCCGCGGCTATTTCGGCGAATCCGTCGGGCTCGACCCGGAAAAGCCCCTTCCCCAACGTGATCGTTGCGCGCGCCCGTTGTTGAAGGGCACGTTGCTGTTCCTGCGCGGACTGTCCGCGGCTGAGGTCCTCAGCAGTCAGGCTCAAGCGGCTGCTGCCGCCCGCTGGTAGAGAAGCGGCTACTCGTCCCACCGCCACAGCGCGTCTCGTCCGGTGCGGGCGGAGGCGAGCTCGGGGGCAAGCATGTCCGGCTCTGGGGTGGAAAGGGCAAGCCGCAACAGATGCCTTGCGGGCGGCGCGGGCGGTTCATCGCGACGCCGAACGAGTGCGGTTTCGACCACCGGCACGGGCTGGGCAAGGGGCAATACCGCGACCTTGTCGCGGCTGACGGCTCGCACCGATGACGGCAGGATCGAGACGCCGAGGCCGGCACCGATCAATGCCACCACCGTGGGGACGAGTTTGACTTCGCGCACGTTCGGCTCGAATCCGGCCTGCCGGCACGCCTCGACGAGGTGCCGGTGCAGCCCGCCCGACGCGCCGGGTGCCGGGGCCAGAAATTGCTGTGCGGCCAGCGCTGCGAGGTCGGCCCGCTCGCCGTGCTGCGTGGCGAGCGCCGCGGGCAGCACCGCTACCAGCGGCTCGCGATGCACAACTGCGAAGTCCAGCTGCGGATCCCGGGTCCGCGCAACCGTCGGTGGCGGCAGGTGCACCAGCCCAAGCTCGGTGCGGCGCAAGCGAACTGCGTCTAGCACGCCGTCCGCGGTCTCCTCGGTGACGTCGAGCACCACATCGGGACGATCGACCCGGAAGCGTTCCAGCAGTTGTGGCAACAGCGTCCAAGCGGTCGCCGAGTCGAACGCGAGCAAAAGCCGCCCGCTGCGCCCTTCCCCCAGTTGCCGGACCGATGCCGCGAGCGCGTCGACCTCGGCGAGCAGCCGGCGCGCTTGGGTCGAAAGGTGCCGGCCGGCGTCGGTCAGGTCGACGCCGCGACGATGCCGAATCAGCAGCGGGACCCCAAGCTCGCGTTCCAGGCGGGACAACTGCGCCGTCAGTGGCGGCTGTGTCAGGTGCAGCCGGGTGGCGGCGCGGGTCACCGAATGCTCCTCGGCAACCGTCACGAAGTATCGAAGCTGGCGCAGGTCCATACAAAAGTATATGGCTGAGGCAGCAAATAGGTATTGGACATATATCTGGGAGCGGAGAAGTGTGAACGACATCACGAAGCCGAACTGAGATCGGAGGTCGACGGTGCTGGAGTTCAGCTACGACGCGCTGCCCGCACGGATCGTCTTCGGCCGGGGCGCGGCCCGGCAGCGGCTTACCGGCGAGATGGATCGGCTCGGGAGTTCCCGGTTGCTGCTGATCGCGACGGCCTCCGAAGAGGCAAAGGCACGGGAGCTGTTGACGCCGGTTGCCGATCGCATCGTTGCGACGTTTGCCGCCGTCCGCCCGCACGTGCCGGTGGCGGTCGCCGAGGCGGCCCGCGCGATGGCGGCCGAGGTCGGTGCGGATGCGCTGCTCAGCGTCGGCGGAGGTTCCACTACCGGTACCGCGAAAGCGGTCGCGCTGACCACTGGGCTGCCGATCATCGCCGTCCCGACCACCTACGCCGGCTCCGAGGTGACTCCGGTGTGGGGTCTCACCGAAGGCGAGCGCAAGCAAACCGGCACCGATCCGGTGGTGCTGCCGCGCGTGGTGGTTTATGATCCCGAACTCACGGTGTCATTACCCGCCGGGCTGTCCGCCGCCAGCGGCTTGAACGCGATGGCGCACTGCGTGGAGGCGTTCTGGGCGCCGCGACGCAATCCGATCAGCTCGCTCGCCGCCGAAGAAGGGATCCGCGCCCTGGCGTCCGGACTCCCCGCGGTCGTCATAGGCGGTAGTGACCTGGATGCCCGCTCGGATCTGCTCTATGGGGCCTATCTTGCGGGCAGCGCGTTCGCCGTTGCGGGTTCGGGACTGCATCACAAGATCTGCCATGTGCTCGGCGGCGCCTACGACCTGCCGCACGCTGAAACGCACGCGATTGTGCTGCCACACGTGCTGGCGTTCAACGCACCCGGCGCGCCCTCGGCCGCGGCACGCATCGGCCGCGCCCTTGGTGTCGCCGACCCCGTTGCCGGCCTGCGGGGCCTGTCGAAACGGGTCGGTATCCCAACGGGGCTGCGCGACATCGGATTACGTAACGACCAACTGGACGACGCGGTGGCCCTGATAGAGCCCGCGGTCCCGGCTGACAACCCGGTTCCGGTGACCACAGTCGCGCTGCGTTCGCTGCTCGAGGCGGCGTGGTCGGGCGAGGCGGAGGAGGAGAGACCATGAGCATGCAGCAGGTTCGAGAACAGGCCGTCACCGACGAGGTGATCGCGAGTTTCGCCGGCGCCCCATCGAAACGCTTGCGCGAGGTGATGGGCAGCCTGGTCCGGCATTTGCACGATTTCGCGCGCGAGGTCCGGGTCACCGAGGCGGAATGGCAGCGCGGCATCGAGTTTCTCACCCGAGTGGGCCATACCACAACAGACAAGCGGCAGGAGTTCATTCTGCTGTCTGACGTGCTCGGCCTGTCGATGCTGACCGTCGCGATCAACGCGCCGGCCACGACCGGCGCCACCGAATCCACCGTGTTCGGACCGTTCTTCGTCGAGGACGCGCCCGAAGTGCCGCTGGGCGGCGACATTGCCCGCGGCGCAAAGGGCAGCCCGTGTTATGTCGCCGGGACCGTGCGCTCCGCCGATGGCACGCCGCTGCCGGGAGCGCGGATCGAGGTCTGGGAAGCCGACGAGGACGGCTTTTACGACGTCCAGTACGCCGACGGCCGCAGCGCCGGCCGGGCCTGGCAGCGCGCCGGAGCCGACGGCGAATACCGCTTCTGGTCGGTGCTGCCCGCGCCCTATCCGATTCCTTACGACGGACCGGTCGGCGATCTACTGCGTGCCGCCGACCGCAGCCCGATGCGGCCCGCGCACCTGCACTACAAAGTCGACGCCTCGGGGCACCGCACCCTGATCACGCACATCTTCGTCGCGGGCGACAAGTACCTGGCGTCCGACGCGGTATTCGGCGTCAAGAACAGCCTGATCGTCGACGCCACCGAACATCCCGCGGGAACCGCGCCCGACGGCAGTCCTATCGACCGTCCCTACCACCAGATCCACTTCGACATCGTGCTTGCACCACAGCTTGCACCACAGAAGGATCCCTCATGACCATCCCGTCCGACGCCGCAGCGGGCGCCCCGCTCGACACCGCCCCAGCGGTTCCCTCCGGAGATCTGGAAACCGATGTGCTGATCATCGGCAGCGGTCCGGCCGGCGGCGCTGCCGCACTCGCGCTCGCCACCCTCGGGGTCGAGCACATGGTGCTGACCAAGTACCGGTGGACGGCGAACACGCCGCGCGCCCACATCACCAATCAGCGCACGATGGAGGTGTTTCGCGATCTCGGCATCGAGGGAGACGTGCTGGCCCAGGCCGCGCCGCACGAGCTGATGGGCGAAACCGTGTTCTGCACCAGCCTCACCGGTGACGAGTTGGGCCGGGTACGGGCGTGGGGAACACACCCGGCGCGCGAGGCCGACTACATCCAGGCCAGCCCGACCCTCAACTGCGATATTCCGCAAACGCTGCTGGAGCCGATCATCGTGGGGCACGCGGCAACCCGGGGCAGCCGGATCCGTTTCGACACCGAGTATCTGGGCCTCACCCAGGACGCCAACGGTGTTGACGTGCAGGTGCGTGATCGAATCACAGGCGCTCGTTCGACAATTCGCGCCAAGTACGTCATCGGCGCCGACGGTGGGCGCAGCCAGGTGGCCGCGGACATCGGGCTCCCGTTCGAGGGACAGATGGACATCGCGGGCAGTATGAACATCGTCTTCCATGCCGACCTTTCGCACCTCGTGGAGCACCGGCCCAGCGTCCTGTACTGGGTGCTGCAACCCGGTGCGGACGTCGGCGGCATCGGTCTGGGGCTGGTCCGGATGGTGCGGCCGTGGAACGAATGGCTGATCGTCTGGGGATACGACATCACCCAGCCGCCGCCGGACGTCGACGACGAACTCGCAACCCGCATCGTGCATCAGCTGGTCGGTGACGACACCATCCCGGTGACCATCCGCTCGATTTCGTTGTGGGGCAACAACAAGATGTACGCCACGTCGTACCGATCCGGGCGGGTGTTCTGCGCCGGCGATGCGGTGCACCGCCATCCCCCGTCAAACGGACTGGGATCCAACACCTCCATCCAGGATGCCTACAACCTTGCCTGGAAGCTTGCCTACGTGCTGAAGGGCAGGGCTGGCGCGAGGCTGCTGGATTCCTACGACGCCGAACGGGCGCCGGTCG
>CAVYPI010000087.1:0-27383 GCA_963770125.1 uncultured Actinomycetota bacterium
GCGGTGACACGAGTGGGGCAATGACGAGCAGCCGATTGGGAAAAACGAGATGAACTTGTCAACGCCTCGCGTGATTTCGGGTCGCTGCCCGCGCTCGTTGATCAGCGACACGAGACGTCATCCCGCAGCTCCGAGGCTCCGGCGACCAAGTGCAGCTGTGCAAAACAACGTTTCACATTGTCTTGACTCTTCATCGTGTGTGACTTGTCACGCAATGTCACAGTAAAGTAGATTCACGTGATGTGTCAATCAGTTGATGTTCGGAGCGATCGGCACGTCGTGCCGAACCGATTCGACAGCGGGGATCGGACCACCGGCTCAGCAGCGAAAAGCGCTGCTTCCCAACGATCCCAGCGCCACCACCGATATTAAGGATGTGACCAACGATGACACGGGCCATCACCTACGCCACCGCCGGCGACCCCGCCGACCTACTTGAAGCCACCGAAATCCCCGACCCGCCCACGCCAGGGCCCGGACAAATCCAGGTCGAAGTCCGCGCCTTCCCGATCCATCCCGGAGACCTCGTCGGCGTCAGCTTCGGCCCACCACATCCCGGACAGCGCACGGTCCCCGGCCTTGAGGCCACCGGCGTCGTGGTTGCGACCGGACCCGGCGTCGACACCCCTACGGTCGGCACCCGCGTGACCGTGTTCCCCAACCCCGGGTCCTGGGCGCAACGCATCAACGTCGCTGCTGAAGTCGCTGTGCCCGTACCGGACTCTGTCAGCGACGACGTCGCCGCGCAGATGGTCTGCAACCCGTTAACGGCCCTGTTGCTCTACCGCGCCGCCCAGCAACACTTCTCGGTCGGATTCGACGGCATCATCATCAACAATGCCGCCAACTCCTCAGTGGGCCGACTATTCACCGCCGGCGCCGACCATCATCAGATCGCCACGATTAGCGTCGTGCGCAGCGCCGACCGCGCCCACGAACTCGCCGCCCGCTACCCGAACGTAACCGTCGTCTCCACCGACAGCCCCGACTGGATCCAGCAGATTCGCACCATCGCCGGCGGCCGTCCCATCCCCGTGGCACTAGACCCCGTCGGCGGCACAATCGCCGGCCATCTGTTATCCCTGTTGTCCTCGGGCGGAACGCTGATCACCTACGGAGCAATAGCGCAAGAGAACATCCCTCTGCACGCCTCAGCCCTACTCGGCCGCGAAATCGGCATCCGCGGACTAACTATCGGCCGATGGCTCAGTGGGGTCGCACCCGAACGCCGCGCCTCCGACATCGCCAGCGTCACCGCAATCGTCATCGCGCTATCCGCAGAATTCGACGTTGCCGGCACCTACACGCTCGATCAGATCACCGACGCGGTCCAACACGTCAACCGCCCTGGAAAGATCGGCACCGTGATCGTCAAGACTTAACCATCAGGCTCGACCCGCGTCGCAGTCCGGACATGGTGCTGAGCGCCACCGGGGGTGCGACCGACCGCCTGTCGAATTCATCGGAGACAGGCCCAGGTGCGGCGGACGCGCCGCTCACTTCGCCCCGGCGGATCTGCTTGCCTGGGCTCACGAGGGTTGTCAGGGTGCGACCCGACAACTGAGGTTCAGGTTCAGGTCACTTAGCGCCGTTGCGCGCGGACGTACCAGAACGCCATTTCGACTTGCGCGCCGTCCAGTTCGCCGCGCACCGTGGCGGGCTCCAGCGACGCGATGTCCCAGCCTGCGCCGCCGAGGACGTCGCGCAGCGTCTCTTCGGATACCGCCGGTCGCGGCCACTCGTCGCCTACCGGGTTGGCGTCGGAGAAGCAGCTGAGCAACAGGGTGGCGCCCGGCCGGGTGGCCCGCTGCACCGCAGCGGCGTAACTACGTCTGCCGTCATCATCGAGGCAGTGGAACATGCCGCTGTCGATCACGGTGTCGAACGCGTCGGTGTAGCCGTCGAGCTTGGTGGAGTCGGCGACCGCGAACTTCACGTCGACTCCGGCGTCCTTGGCCCGCCGCTCGGCGGTGATCAGCGCGGTGGGGGAGATGTCCAACCCGGTCACCGTGTGCCCGTTCTTGGCCAGGTACACGGCGTTGTCGCCGAGCCCGCAGCCAATGTCGAGAACGTCGCCGCGGACCCAGCCGCCGGTCTGCCACCCGATGACATTCTCGTTGGGCGCATGGGTATCCCATGGTGGCGTGGTTATCGGCGGCATGCCTTCGCCCGGGCTTTCGCCGCGGTAAAGGGCATCAAAATCCACCTGATGCACTCCGGAGGGCTCTTGGGAGGAACTCGAACCTGTCTTGGTCATGAAGCCCACAGTAGTAGATTTACGTGATGTGTCAATCAGTTGATGTTCGACGCAATCGGCGCCAGGACATTCATTCGCGTGGCTTCGCCCCACTGGTAGGCGTGAGCGCGACAACTGGGATGGTCCGCGACGTCAAGCGCTCGTACTCAGCGAATCCCGGGTACCGCTCGGCCTGCAGCGCGTACTTGTCGTCCCGTTCCGCGCCCTGCAGCTCGGTGGCATGCACGTCGACGATGTCGTCGCCGACTTCGATGCGGGCGTCGGCGTTGGCCTTCAGGTTCCAGTACCAGGCGGGGTTATCGTCGGCACCGGCGTTCGAGGCGAACACAAGATACCGTTCGCCGTCGGCGAGGTACATCATGATGTTGGTCCGCGGCTTCCCGCTGCGTGCTCCGACTGTGTGCAGGAGGACGATCGGCGCACCCTCGAACGGCCCGCTGACGCGACCGTGGTTGGCGCGGAACTCGGCGATATTGCGCTCGTTGAAGTCGTTGCCATCGCTCATCGTGGTCTCCTCACATCGACTTACGTCTCGTACCGGTCCTATAACCCGTTACCCGATCGCCAAACCGGCGCGCATAACCGCAGCACACGCGATCCGCGAACCGATGTCGGTTGGGGGATACCTCCGTCGTTCACGGTCGCAGCACCAACTTGCCGCGGGTGTGGCGCTTTTCGACCTCCCGGAACGCGTCCCGCACATCGTCGAGGGCGAAGACTCCGGCGATCGGCACTTCCAGCTCACCCCGTGCGACGAGGTCGGCCAACTCGGCGACCACCGCCGCAGTCGCGGCATCCGCGCCGCCTGCCGACAAGACCCCGAACCGCTCCACGGCAGCGAAATCGGCGATGGTGTCGACCCTGTCGCGCGGTACTTTGAGGTCCTCGACCGCCATGGCGACATATCCACCACCGAAGAAATCCAGCAGGGCGTCGATGTGTCCGGACTGTGCTGCGGCGCGCAGCCTGGCCGGCAGGTCGTCACCATAGTTGACCGGGACCGCGCCGTGGTCGGCGAGCCACGCATCGTTGGACGGCCCGGCGATGCCGAGGACCGTGGCCCCGGCGCGTCGGGCGAGTTGAACCGCGATCGAACCGACACCGCCGGCCGCACCCGCGATCGCTACCGTATCCCCCGGTTCGAGGCGCACCGCCTGCACCGCGGCGTAGGCAGTGGCGCCCGCGACAAACAGCGAGCCGGCCACCTCCCAGGAAACCTGCGACGGCTTGGCGGTCAACTGGTTTGCCGGCACCGTCACGTACTCGGCGTGGCTGGACCGCAGGTTGGAGAATCCGATGACCTCATCGCCCACAGCGAAACCGCTGACGCCGGAACCGAGTTCGGCCACCACCCCCGCCAGGTCGCTGCCTTGACCGGAGGGAAACGTGGCCGGGAACTGGTCGGCTAGGGCGCCACTGCGGATCACCGCCTCACTCGGATTGATGCCGGCTGCCCTGACCTCGACCAGAACCTCACCGGCTCCCGGAACAGGGCGGGGCACGTCGCGCACCTCGAGGACGTCGACGCCGCCGTACGAATCGAACTGCACTGCTTTAGGCATGAGCGCTACAGTAGTAGATTTACGTGATGTGTCAATCAGTCGATGTTCGCGAGCGATCGCGCGATACAACGCACCTGGAATGAATCGGACCAAGGTCTGACGCTACCAACACGCTGTGAATCGCTGCCAGGCCGACGCGCAATAGACCAACGGCCGGGAGTCGTCCTGGGGACTCACTTCCGGCCGTTGGTCGGTCACCACCAGTTCCGCGGTGACGTTGTCATTCAGTTGCCCAGCGGCGGGTCAACATCGGACGCAGGTGCTGGAGCCGGCTGGTCGGTGGGCTGGTTGGCGCCGACCTCACCTGCCGTCTGCTGCACTGCCGCCGCCGGGGCAGGAGCGGTCAACTGGCGGGCGGCGAAATCGGCAGCCTGGTCGGCCATTCCGTTGTCCTTGTACGAACTGTGCGCGGACCGGTCAAGTCCACCTGGGAAGCAGACCGGGTCGCCGGTTGCACACAGCTGAAGGGTTTTGCCGCGTAGAGCTGGCCGATGGTGATGGGAGGTGCGCTGTGGTCGACCAGGTTCAGAAACCAGGTATCCGGCGTTCCGAACAGGATCACTGCCGCGACATGCGGGGCGATCGCAGGAGGCATCGGGCCGGTGATACCGGCCGGCAGGGCGAATCCGGCGGGAACGGCATCGGTCGTGGTGTAGCCGGCTACTGCTGCGCCCTGCGAGTAACCGCCGAGCACGATCTTGGTGGCCGGGCAGCTCGCCGCGATGGACTCAATCTTGTTGCTGGCGTCGACGATTCCGTCGGCGGCTTGCCCGAAGCTCAACGATGCAGGGTAGTTCACCGCATACACGTCGACCGTTTTGCCTGGCAGGCGAGCGTTGAGCGCGTCGACGAACGCTTGCCCGGTCGCGCCAACACCGGGTGCCTCATTCGTGCCGCGGGCGAATACGACTTCGGTGCTGGGACACGAGTCGTCGGCGGCGTTCGCCGACGGGGTCGGGGCAGCAAGCGAGCCGGCGAGGATTGCGGCGACGGCGAGCGCGGCGAAAATCGTCGACAGTGCCGCGCGGACGGTCAACGTGCCCATCCTGACGACTAGGGGTGTGACGGTGCTCATGATTGGTGCCTCTCCTTGTTCCCAGTCACAGTCACTTCAATGTTTAAGTGACGGCCTGCCCGTTACAAGTGGGCGGCTGGATCTGCGATTCCAGGAAACCCAGTGATCTACACCACTTGTGGAAGGGCGGATCGCCGAGGAGGTACAACGCGGGCCAACTGGGGGATTGTTGTGCGCGCTCTGCCGCGCCGAGACGGAAGTCGGTTGGGCTCATGATCACCGCGGACGCAATGTGTGTCGAGACGAGGACGGCGGCTTAGGGCGGTGCGGTGCTAGGCCAACTGTCGTCTGGGGGCAGTCCATCGAGAATGCGCTGGCAAATCGTGCCTAGCTGGCGAGCCTGGGCCCGCGTCAATCGGTCGAAGACGAACTCGCGCACTGCGCCTACATGCGAGGGGGCGGCTTCTTGCAGTTGGCGAAGTCCCGCGCGGGTCAGAACCGCGAAGGTGTAACGACTGTGCTCCGCGTCAGGATGCCGTGATATCCAGCCGCGCTTTTCGAGGCGGCCGACGGCCTGGGACAACCGCGGCAGCGAGCTGCCGCAGATCGTGGCAAGTACGCTCATCCGCAGTGTCGATCCGGGCGCTTCCGACAGACGCGCCATTATCAGATACTCGAACTGGCTGATACCGAACTCGCGCTGCAACCGTGCGCTGAGCACCGGTTGCAACCTGAGGATCATCGTCGACACCTGCGCCCAGATCTGCTGTTCCTGCGCGTCTAGCCACCGAGTCTTGTCCGCAGTGTCCATGACCTCACTCTAACTTAAATCTTGAACCGGGAATTCTCACAACACTTAACTGTTTAACCGAGCATGGGATCGAACGCACTCAACATGGACAGGGGTCAGCGATGAAGGCAGTTGGAGTTGTCGGACCGGACTTCATGCCACGCTTGTTCGATATCGACGAACCAGTCGCCGCACGCGACGGAGTCGTTGTCGAGGTGATGGCCGCCTCCGTAAACGACGTCGATCGAGCCGCGGTTGACGGGCGCTACGTCGGCTTGACGGGCCAGCTAGATCCCGTGCTGCTGGGGCGCGACTTCGTGGGCCGAGTGGCTGCTGTCGGCGACGACGTGGCCTACATCGACGTCGGCATGTACGTAGCAGGGACGCTGGCGTCGGGGCGGTCAGGAACCTTCACCGAAATGGTGGAGGTTCCGGCGAAATTGCTTGCCCCCGTCCCTGACGGCATCGACATCGCGCAAGCTGCCGCAGTGGGCTTGGCTGGGGTCACAGCGCTCGACGCAGTCGGCGTACTCGGAGCCACAACTCTCGGAAATACCGTTATCCACGGTCCCGTAAATGAGGTCGGCGGATTCGCCCTCCAGCTGGCGAAGGCACACGGTGCCGTCGTCGCGGCAGTCACCCTCCCGGCACAGGCCGACCTTGCGTGGAAGCTCGGCGCCGACGTTGTCATCCCAGAGGGCGCAAACGCGACACAGTCGGCGCGGGACTTTTTTGGCGGCGGAATCGACACCGCCATCCACGTCGCCGGTGACCTTTCCGTCGCCGCCGGCGTGGTGCGCCCGGGTGGCAAGTTCACCTCCGTCGCCGGCACCACAACGCGGGCGATACGGTCCGACGCCGAGTATGTTCCGACAATCGTCGCCCCGAGCGGGCACAAGCTAGCCGATCTCCTCTTTAAGGTCGCCGCGCACCGGCTACACAGCCAGGTCGGCCGCACAGTATCTTTCGACCATGTTGGCGACGCCGTCGATGCGGGCAGCAATAACGCTGGCGGCCGAACTGTTCTCGTACGCTGATGAGGCGGGTGTCAGTGGGCAGCTGCGGACTGTGTGATTAATCGCAGGCTCGTCAACACCCATCCGTCCCCAAGCGGGGCCGCCCAAAAGGCCGGCGCGAAACCCTAAGCGGCGGAGGGTTTAGGCGGCGAACGCACTCACGCCGTAGCCGCCGTGCGTGATTCGTTTCGAAAAATATTGCCAGCGTTCAGCATTGGCAAGCATTCGTCAATCGTTCGGCAGTTGAGCTTGCCTCAACGAACCACAAAATCTGGTGTTGTTTTCGAGCACACTCTGGCTGGGCGACCGAGACCAGACTGAAACACAACTCATTGCGGTCGCTTCTGAACATGCTGAGCGCGAACGACTTCCGGCGTTCACCCAACCCATCACAGTTTCGCTAGAGGTACCCGTGACTGATGTTGACAGTTCGCGACTGCACGAAAGGAACTGAAAACAAACGGAATAAAGCGGACTGCAGTCCGATTGAACAGAGCAGAGGGTCGACCGGCGACACTCAGACAATAGGAAGGGCAGGCAATGACAACAGCAACTGCAACCACTCCGATCGGAGTTGGCACGTGGGCAATCGACCCCGTCCACTCGTCGATCGAATTCTCGGTTCGCCACCTGATGGTGAGCAAAGTGCGAGGCAAGTTCGAGACCTTCAGCGGCACAATCACCGTCGCTCCCGACGGCACGCCCTCTGTGACAGCTGAGATTGACGTCGCTTCCCTCAATACCGGCAACGAGCAGCGGGACGGCCACGTCAAGTCAGCGGACTTCTTTGATGTGGAGCGTTATCCGGTTGCGGCGTTCACCTCTACTTCGGTACGACCCAACGGAGCGGCCTACCTCCTCGATGGGTACCTCACCCTCAAGGGAGTAACCAAGTCGGTGAGCCTGGACCTGGAGTTCAACGGAGTCAGCCCCGGACAGGGTTACGGCGAGGTCTCCGGCTACGAAGCTTCGGTCGTGTTGAGCCGCAGAGACTTCGGCATCGATATCGACCTACCAATGGAGACTGGGGGCGCTGTGGTCGGCGACAAGGTCACGATCACCCTTTTCATCGAGGCCGTCAAGCAGGCATGACACCCCGACTGAACGCTGGGCCGGTTTCTCGTCCTCTTCGCCGGCCCGGCGCTTCAGTAAGACGGCACTCCACGGCCCACGCAGGTGCGACTTCTGCTCGGCGTGGCGGCGACCGACCGACGGACCGGATTGGTGCAGCCTTTCAATACACATCGACAGGACCGTGTCTGTCGCGGTGCTGGTGAATTTAGGAGAAAATAAAATGCAAATCGGAATCCTGGGTGCAGGGAACGTCGGCCTGGCGGTTGGACGCCAGCTGATCGGAGCAGGCCACGTCGTGAAGCTTTCCAGTGCTCGCGGCCCGCATGCCCTGACGCCCGTCGCCCAAGACATCGGCGCCGAGGCGGTCTCCGTGACCGAAGCCGCCGCCGCAGAACTCGTGTTGCTTGCGGTGCCCTGGCCCGCAGTACCGGACACGCTCGACCAACTATCCGATTGGGACGGTCGAATCCTCGTCGACGCTACGAACCCATTCGTCTCCCACAATCCGCTACAGCTCGCAGATCTCCAGGGCCGAAGCGCAAGCGTCGTCGTCGCCGAGCATGCACCGGGTGCGCGGGTGGTCAAGGCATTCAACTCGATCACCATGGCGAACTTCGAAAAAGGGCCTCGACAGGGCGAGGCGAGACGGGTGTTGTTCGTCTCCGGTGACGACCTGGCATCTAAAAAGACGGTCCAACACTTGATCACCGAACTCGGCTATGCGTCGATCGATCTCGGCGGCCTCGACGAAGGTGGCCGCATGCAACAGCCTGGTGGCCCGCTGGCTGGCCCGGACCTTCTGGTCAACCAATGACGAGAAGTGGTCCCGGGATGTTCATGTCAGACTCAGGATATATACCTGATACATAAGTAGTATATACTCGAGCGGAGGGCGAATTGACTAAGCGATTGATTGACCTGGACGACGACCTCCTGGCAGCGGCGCAGCGTGAACTAAGTACCACTGGTGTCTCGGACACCGTACGAATCGCGCTGCAGCAAGCTGCTGCCAAATCCGCCCGGGCCCGCCAGATCGAATGGCTCGAGCAGGGTGGCCTGGAGAGCATGGCCGGCCCGGATGAGCGCGGGCAAGTGTGGCGCTGACCGCGCGTTATCTGATCGATACCAGCGCCGCAGCGCGGATGCGCCACACCGAGGTATCTCGGCGCCTGCGGCCGCTGATCGAAGGCGGTGTAGTGGCCACCACAGCCTCGCTCGACGCCGAAGCGCTCTACAGTGCCCGCGGGCCGGGCGAATACGAGCAACTCTGGGCGGACCGTCGCGCCGCCTACGAGTATCTGCCGACCAATGACGAGCATTGGCAAACCGCACTGAGCGCACAGCGAGCACTGGCACGAACGGGCCAACATCGAGCCGTCGGCGTGGCCGACCTGCTCACCGCGACCCTGGCCGCCGCACATCAGCTCACCGTCGTGCACTACGACGGTGAGTTCGAGACAGCCGCAACGGTATTGACTTTCAACCACCGCTGGGTGCTACCGCGGGGGAGCGTCTAGCCAAGAATTCCAAGAAGGCTCGCATGTGTGCACCGACAGGTCGTTGCGTGCGCGTGGCGCAGCGCACTGCCGGCCACAAAATCGCCGGAGTCTACGGGGAGCCCCATGCCGCTGCTGTGTGGCGCCCGGGCCCGTAGATGAGGGCCAGTGCCTCATCGGCTTTTTCCGGGGTGTCGGCACGCAGGAGGGCCCGGAAGCCCTCCCAGTCGGGAACGCGGCCGTCCTGCGCCCACTGGTCGAACGGGATGGTGTAGACGTGCACCCACGGCCCGTGCGCTGGCAGTCGACCGGGACCGAACACCGATCGCACGGCTTCGGCGGCCTTGCTCAGCATGGCGCGGGCGTCTTCGGGTGTGCTGAGCAGTTTCTGGGGGGCAATTACGTCGAGCTGGATTCGGGAGTTGGGGTCGGCACCGGCGACATTGGCCGGGGCATACCAGTTCTCGGGGTCGAACTCATAGAACTGCACCCAGGAGGTTTCCTTGTGGGTGTGGTTGTTGACCAGGTTCTCGACTTCGGAGACGGCCTGAACGAGTTTCGCGCCGAGCTCCTCCTTCTGCGCGGTATTCAGGCGATCCTTCATTAGGTGCACGCGAACGAAAACCATCACTACTTCCTTTCCTTTGTTACGAGCGCGTTTGTTATGAGCGCGCTCACGCGCCCGTTATTGGCGCGGAGCTATCGAGGTCGTCATCGGCTGCGGTCAGCGCAGGCATCGGTGACATCAATCCTTACTGTTCAGTCACCGAACAAACCCTGCCGGCCAGGTTGGCCACCGTCATCGCGTGCTCGAAGGCGCGGCGGGCGGATAGCTGAGCTCACCTCGCCCGAACGACCAGTTCTCTTTGGGCATTTCGACGAGGTTGATGAGAATGTCGTCGCCACGCACTCCGGCCGCGCCCAGATTTTCGGCGATCCGCGCGTACAGTGCCCGCTTGACGTCCCCGGATCGGCCGGCCTCGCTGGCCAGGGCCTGGAGCCTGTCCCGGTTGAAGAAGATCTGAATGAACACGACCGACGGACTGCGGTCGAATCCCATGAAGTCCGGGCTGTAAATCAAGTTGGCGGAGGGAACCTCGTTGATCACCTGGAATCGGTCGTCCTCCGGCACATTGGCGACGTCGATCAGGGCGCGATAGATTCCGTCCCCGATCTGCGCGCGTCGATCCTGCGAGGCGGTCCCCTCGGCAAGAGTCACATAAACCAGCGGCATGATGGCTTCCTTTCGATGGATGGTGAGCGGCGCGACCGGCTACGGCGAGCAGTGGCGGGCAGGCCCCCTGGTTCACGTCGGTCACTGCCCACTCCTTCATACTATATCGGGCATCATACTTAGTATGAATCCAGACATTACAGCCAAATTCGACGATCTGTCAATAACTATGTATGATGGCCGACATGCCAAAGAAGAGCGACGCCAAGGACCGCATGATCGCCGCCGCGCGCCGACTGTTCCGCGAACACGGCTATCAGGGCACCGCACTATCGGACGTGCTCACCGAGAGCGCCGCCCCACGCGGGTCGCTCTACTTCCACTTCCCCGGCGGCAAGGAAGAACTCGCCAGCGAGGTCACCCTGCTACACGCCGGCGATCACATCGCCCACATCAACCGCGCGGCGGCCGCCACGGCCACCGCGGCACAACTGATCGCGGCCGTCATCGGCCGCATCCGCGACGAGCTGATCGCAAGCAACTACCGCGAAGGGTGCGCGATGGCGCCCATCGTCCTCGAATCGACGACCGCCTCCGACCAGCTCAGCGACACCACCCGCCGCGGCTTCCAGGACATCATCGCCACCCTGGCCGCCCGGCTCACCGAAAAGAACGTCGCGGCCTCCCGCGCCACCCAGCTGGCCACCCAGACGTGGACCAGCGTGGAAGGAGCGCTCATCCTCGGCCGCGTGCTGCGCAGCCCCGAGCCGTTCAACCTGGCCATCACCCAACTGGCCGCAACCACCGACACCGAAGCCAACGCCCCCATCTCATGACACCCGAAAGGACACCCACCCATGACCACGACCACAACAAATGACCTGCGCACCAACCTAATCGGAGCCTGGACACTGCAATCCTACGAAGCCCACAGCATCGACGGATCCACCGTAACCCACCCCCTAGGCACCCACGCCCAAGGCATCATCATGTACACCCCCGACGGCTACATGGCCTAGACGCGGCCCGTGCCAACGCACGCACCAGGACATGGAGGTAGACGGAATGGCCGATGAGCACTACGACGCAATCGTGATCGGGACCAGCCAGGGCGGCCGGTTCCTGCCCCTCGAGCTGGCGAAGGCGGGCCAGAAGGTGGCGCTCGTCGAGCGTGACCAACTCGGCGGCGTCTGCGTCAACACGGGTTGCACCCCGACCAAGACGATGGTTGCCAGCGCGCGCCTCGCCTCCCAGGCGCGCCGCGGCGCGGAGTACGGCGTGCGTATTGGCCCGGTATCGGTGGACCTGGCCGCGGTGCGCGAGCGCAAACGGGCCATGGTCGCCGGCGCGCGGCAGAACTACGCCAGCCGCCTGGCGCAGGACGGGCTCGACCTGATCGAAGGCGAGGCCCATTTCACGGGGCCGAAGACGGTCGAGATCGCCCTGACGGACGGCGGGACGCGGCAGATCAGCGCGTCGGTGGTCGTCATCGACACGGGCACCCGGCCCAAGCCGCCGGCAATCACCGGCGCGGGCGACGTCCCCGTGCTCGATTCAACGTCGATCATGGAGTTGGACGAGCTCCCGGAGCACCTGATCATCGTTGGCGGCGGCTATATCGGGTTGGAGTTCGGGCAGATGTTCCGCCGGTTCGGCAGCGAGGTCACCATCATCCAACGCGCCGCTCGCCTGCTGATGATCGAGGACGAGGACGTCTCGGACGAGGTCGCCGCTATCTTGCGCGATGACGGGATCACGGTTCTGACCTCGTCGACGCCGGTCCGCGTTGAGCCGGCCGACGGCGACCGCCTGCGGTTGACCGTTCGCACGAAGGACGGTGAGCGACAGCTCGACGGCTCGCACCTGCTGTCGGCCATCGGCCGCACCCCCAACACGCAGGCGCTCACCCCCGAGGCGGCCGGCATCCGTCTCAACGACCGCGGCTTCATCGAGGTCGACGAGTACCTGGAAACCAGTGTCCCCGGCGTCTACGCGATGGGCGACGTCACAGGCGGCCCGGCTTTCACCCACTCGTCCTACGACGATTACCGCATCCTGCACGCCAACCTCATCACGCACGAGAAGGCGAGCACACGCGACCGGATCGTCCCGTACACGGTGTTCATCGATCCGCAGCTTGGCCGCGCCGGCATGACCGAGCGCGAGGCCAGGGCGCAACGACGCGCGATCCGGGTGGCGAAGCTCCCGATGAGCGCCGTTATCCGGGCCATCGAGACCGGGGAGACGCGCGGCTTCATGAAGGCCGTCGTCGACGCGGACAGCGGCCAGATCCTGGGCTGCGCGGTCCTCGGCAGTGAAGGCGGCGAGATCATGACCATGATCCAGGTCGCCATGCTGGGCAAGCTCACTTACACCGCCATGGCGGACGCGATCTTCACGCACCCGCTCCTGGCGGAAGGCCTCAACACCCTCTTCGCGATGTTCGACGCCTAAGGCGCGGTGAAGAACTGCGGATAGGAAACGACGCTCCGAATTTTCCCAACTGTGAAAGGGACAAATTTCGAGCATAGGAAGGAAAGGATGAAACACAATGGCGCCCAAGGGCAGTCCACGTGACATGAACAAGTGGCGGGAAACACTCCGTGACCCGAACATCAAGTTCCCCGGTGAGTCGAGCGAATACCGGCGCGCACGCAACCAGCTGTTGGAGGCGGAGGACGAGCTCCGACGGCTGAACGAACAGGTCGCCGCCCAGCGCCGGGCGCTGCCGGCAGGCGGGCTCCTCGCGGAGGACTACGTCTTCGAGTCCGCGGCCGATGGCAGCGAGGTGAGGTTCTCGGAGTTGTTCGCGCCGGGTAAGGACACGCTGGTCATCTACCACATGATGTTCCCGCGCTGGTCGAAAGACCCGCGGGCGGGTGCCCCTGCGGGCAAGACGGCGCGGCTGCCGCTTGCCGAACAGCCGTGCCCGTCATGCACCTCGGTCGTCGACGGGCTCAACGGTCCTGCCACTGATCTCTCCGACCGGGTCAACCTCGTCGTGGTCGCGAAGACGGACCCCGCTCGGTTGGGCACCTACGCGCAGGAACGCGGCTGGCGCAATCTGCGGCTGCTGTCCTCGCGGAACAATACCTTCAACCGCGATTATCACGGGGAAACGCCGGAGGGCGAGCAGATTCCGGTCCTGAACGTGTTCTCACGCGACGAGGACGGGATCCACCACCGGTGGGCGAGCGAGCTGACGTTCGTGCGCGGCGACAACAGCCCCCTCGATCCAATCTGGCCGATCTGGGGCGTTCTCGATTTGACACCGAACGGACGCGGGCAAACGGCTGCCTACCCCTCGCTGCAGTACGAGTAGAAGCCATCCGTGGACCAAGCCGGCGTCGCAGACCGACGGCGACACCCCCAACACGCTCGCACCACAACCGAGGAATCCTAAAATTGTACGGTCGTCCACAAATCAGCTATGTGTCTGCGTCAGGTCGGCGGCATCTGAATCTTGCCCGCTTAGCACTCCGCAGAGCTCGTGCGGCCCAAGCGAGTTGGTCGCAAACTCGCGTCATTTTGAATGAGCTGCGTCGATGACTTAGTTGGTCGATCGGACGCCCGCGATCATTTCGGGACCACACAGTGGCCGCGCAGGGTCTGCGACGGCGATTCGCCATAAGCGCGTCGATAGGCTGCAGCGAATCGGCCGGTGTGCATGAGCCCCCACCGCATCGCAACGTCAGCCACCGTCAACCCGTCGGCTCCGTGCAGCAGTTCCTCGCGTACCCGGGCCAGACGGATATCGGTTAGGCACTCGCGCGGGCTGGCCCCGACATAGTCCCGGAAGCCTTCCTGCAGCCGACGGATGCTAACCCCGGCAACCTCGGCCATTTCGCTCGCCGTCCATCGTCGGACTGGGTCGTCGTGCAGCTCATCGAGCACCCGTTTGACGATGCGCGGCCTGGGCGGTGGGTGCCCGGCGTCGGCATCCGGTACCGCCGCGAGAACGAACCCGGTGGTGATCGCGCTACACAGCCGCTCGCGAACTAGCGGATGCTGGTCGGCCGCCGATCGGATGGACAGCGACCGCACGAGCTGCAGCCAGTTCGCGGCGGGTCGCTCGGTCAGGTCCAGGTGGTCGGGCAGCCGGGGCGAGGGTTCGGCGAGCAGCCGCGACATCTCCTGGTGTAGGTAGTCGCGGTCGAAGCGGACGCCGACGACGCTGCACGACGCGGCCCACCGCCGAAGGCAAGCGGGAGTATCCGGCGGGTGGATCGTCGCGCAGTCTGGCGTGGCCACTAATTCGTGATGTCCGATCAGCGACTCCAGGCGACCCGAGATCGGGGTGTTCACCGCGTAGCCGCCGGGATGCGTAGTATCGACCGTCATCGCAGCACCCCAGCAGAGCTGCACGATCCGCACCGGCCCGATCTTCGCGCCCTCGACAAACACGTTCTCCGCGGTCGAGCGGGTGAGCGGATGCAACTCGTTCGCGAAGTACGCATCCGCAACGGCGCGGGAGGCCTCGTCCCAATCCAGGGGATCGGAGACGCCGGGCACGGCCATGACTCCATTGAAATGGGTCCGTCAGCGATCGCCAAGACGTCCAAAGTGTTCCTCAGCAACTGCCCAGCGAACTATAGGCCGAATCGCATTGACCGCGCTTTCTGGATCATCTTCGCGTTCACCGGATCGACGCCGCTGACCTGGAAACATACCGTGCCGAAGAGCCCATCGACGAAAGTCCCAGTCCTGCCCACAAGGAAACACTCATCGCGCCTTCAAGTCTGGAGGGCGACGACCAACCAAGGAGGGTTGTCAGATGAACAGCAAGATTGCATTCGAAGAGCACTTCAACTTGCCCCAGTTCGAGATTCCGGAGTACGCCGACGCGGCGAAAATGCGCGAAATCAGACGCCGCCTGCTGGACGTCAGCGAGCAACGTTTGGCGGATATGGACGCCACCGGCATCGACTACGCGATCCTGTCGTTGGTGTCGCCGGATATCCAATCAGAGACTGACGCCAGCCAGGCAGTCAGCGGATCCAAACGGGTCAACGACACACTGGCTGAAATCGTGGCCACCCATCAGCCTCGCTACGGCGGTTTCGCCATACTGCCCCTGCAAGACCCCACCGCGGCTGCCGCCGAGCTGGAGCGATGCGTCAAGGACCTGGGCTTTCACGGGGCGATGGTCAACGGTTTCACCAACCTGGGCGATGCCGATACCGGCTTGTATTACGACGATCCGCGATTCTTGGCGTTTTGGGAACGCGTCGAGGCCCTTGGTGCGCCGATCTATCTGCACCCGCGTAACCCTCTACCGGCCAATGCGGGCATGTATCAGGGCTGCCCCGAACTGTTGGGCGCATCGTGGGCGTTCACTGTGGAAACCGCCACCCACATGCTGCGATTGATGGTCAGCGGATTGTTTGACCGATTTCCCAACTTGACGATCATTATCGGCCATCTCGGCGAGACGTTGCCCTTCACCATCTGGCGCATCGAGCACTGGGTAGCCAGACAAAGTGGCCTTCGCTACAAAAAGCCGCTGACGGAGTGTCTGCGGGAGAACTTGTATGTGACGACCAGTGGCTTCTTCCGCACCCAAGCGCTCAATGCCACCATCGCCGAGATAGGTGAAGACCGCGTGCTGTTCTCCGTGGACTACCCGTTCGAGTCCATGCAGGAGGCTGCGGCCTGGTTCGACAATGCCGCGATCAACGACAACACCCGCGAAAAGATCGGTCGCACCAACGCCGAATGCCTTTTCGGACTGAAACGCTAACCGCGACGTGACCACTGGGCCGATATTCGATCGCGCCCTCGGGTGCCGCCTAACTAAGGAAGGTTGTCAGATGAACAGCAAGATTGCTTTCGAAGAGCACTTCAACTTGCCCCAGTTCGACGTTCCACGCTTCTATGGCGACGAACAAGCCATGGCCGACGTCGACTGTCGGCTGGCCGACGTCAACGAGCAGCGTCTGGCGGATATGGACGCCACCGGCATCGACTACGCGATCCTGTCGTTGACTGCGCCCGGGGTCCAGGGAGAGACCGATCCCGGGCAGGCAGTCAACAAAGCCAAACGGGCCAACGACATGCTGGCCGAAATCGTGGCCACCCATCAGCCTCGCTACGGCGGTTTCGCGGCGCTACCCCTGCAGGACCCCGCAGCAGCCGCCGCGGAGCTGGAACGATGCGTCAAGCAGCTGGGTTTCCATGGGGCGTTGGTCAATGGTTTCACCAACCTCGGCGATGCCGCGACCGGCTTGTACTACGACGATCCGCGCTTCCTTCCGTTCTGGGAACGCGCCGAAACCCTGGGTGCACCCATCTACCTGCACCCACGTGACCCGCTACCGGGCAATCAGGGCATCTACGAAGGCCACCCCGAACTATTCGGCGCGGTGTGGACGTTCACCGTGGAAACCGCCACCCACGCACTGCGCCTGATGACCAGCGGACTGTTCGACCGATTCCCCAAACTCACGATCATTCTCGGCCACCTCGGCGAAACGTTGCCGTTCAACATCTGGCGCATCAATCACCGCGTGAGTTTCCAAGGGGACCTTCGCAAATTCAAGAAGCCACTGACACAGTATTTCCGGGAGAACTTCTACCTCACCACCAGCGGCAACTTCCGCACCCAGGCACTCAATGACACTCTGTCAGAGATCGGCGAAGACCGCGTGCTGTTCTCCACGGACTACCCCTACGAGTCCATGCACGAGGCCTCGGCCTGGTTCGACAACGCCTCCATCAACGACAACACCCGCGAAAAGATCGGTCGCACCAACGCCGAACGCCTCTTCGGACTGAAAAGCTAACCACGACATGACCGCATCTACTACGGCATACGAAGACGGCTTCGGAGAGCGAGGAACACCGTAGCGCTATCAGCGTGGGATGGCGAGAAAGTAAGCAAGCTTAGTTTGCGACAGGTCGACGACTTGAATTGAAGGAAACCCATAATGGATGGAAAGATCGCTCTCGAAGAGCACTGGGAGCCAGCAGATTTCGACGTCACCGGCGAGCACTCCTTCACCGCGCCTGACTACTTCGACGAGGTGGAGCGCCGGCTAAAGGAGGTGGTTGAGCGCGTCAAGGACATGGACCGCAATGGCATCGGAGTGTCAATCCTGTCGCTGACGCAGCCTGGCATCGAGGGCATCACCGACACCCGCACCGCGATCGATACCGCGAAAAGGCTGAACGACTACGCCGCCAAGGAACTGGTGGGCCGCCACCCTGATCGGCTGCGGATGTTTGCCGCGGTGCCCTTGCAGGATCCAGAAGCCGCCGCCGCCGAACTTGAGCGTGCAGTTAAGGACCTGGGCGCCGTCGGCGCACTAGTCAACGGCTACACCAACATTGGTGACGAAAACACCGCCCGCTACCTCGACGAGGCACCCGGTCGACCCGTTCTGGAACAAGGTCAGCGAACTGAATGTACCGGTCTATCTGCATCCGCGGGTCCCGCTGCCCAATCAGCAGCGCATCTATCAGGGCTATGAAGGGTTGCTTGGCTCGGCCTGGGGTTTTGGTGTCGAAACCGCCACGCACGCGGTGCGGCTGATCCTCAGCGGCCTGTTCGACCGCTACCCGAACGTCAACGTCATCCTCGGCCACTGCGGTGAGGGGCTGCCGTTCACGTTGCCGCGCGTCGAACACCGCCTGCGCCACCAGCGCAGGGAAACCCACGGCCCGCACAGGCAACCCCCGACCACTTACCTGCGGCAGAATTTCTATCTGACCACCAGCGGCGTGTTCCGCACCTCAACATTGCTGGACACCCTGCTTGAGGTGGGCGCCGACCGAGTCCTGTTCTCGGTCGACTACCCGTATGAGTCCATGGATGAACTGGCGCGGTGGTTCGACACGGCCCCCATCAGCGAGAACGACCGGATCAAGATCGGCCGCACCAACTCTGCCAAACTCTTTGGTATAGACGACTAGCTCGTCCGATCTCACCTCGCCACGGTGTGCACAGTGCTGGCACTGCTTGACGTACCCGCGCCTGCCTTTTCGGGACAAGCGCGGCTTTCAATTCGCGTGGTCCCTGCTTCTGGGATTCCCAGTGGGGTGTTATCGGGAGGTCGGGCCTTATGACATCGGTGATCAATGGCTATTGCACACTGTGCCGCTCCCGCTGTGGGACGTTAAATACGGTTGGTAACGACAAGTTGCTCTTGGTTGAACCAGATCACTCGCACCCGACTGGAAAAGCCATGTGCATGAAGGGGCGAGCGGCTCCAGAAATTGTGCACAGCCCACACCGGGTCCTGTACCCCATGCGCCGCACAACCCCTAAAGGCGCAAAGACCCCGGGATGGAGGCGTATTAGTTGGGAGGAAGCGCTTAGTGAAACAGCCCGGAAGCTCGCAGCGGTCCGCGAGGTAAACGGCGCCGAAGCAGTAGCTTTCGCGGTTACGACGCCGAGCGGCACACCAATCTCTGACAGCATCGATTGGATCGAACGCTTCGTGCGGCACTTCGACAGCCCAAACATCTGCTACGGCACCGAGATATGCAATTGGCATAAGGATTTCGCTCATGCCTTCACGTTTGGTTGCGGGCTTCCCGCTGCCGACTTCGAGAATGCCGACACGATCATGCTCTGGGGGCACAATCCCGCGAATACATGGCTGGCACAGGCGAATGCCATCGGCACTGGGCGCGCCAAAGGAGCGAAGCTCATCGTCGTAGATCCCCGCCCCATTACTTTGGCAAAGCAAGCCGATGTGTGGCTGGGCGTGCGGCCCGGAACGGACAGCGCACTTGCTCTTGGCCTCATCCGGGAGATGATCGAACGGCGACTCTACGACGAAACGTTCTTGCGGAACTGGACGAACGCCGCATTCCTTGTGCGCCAGGACAGCGGACTATTTGTGCGCGAGCGCATGGTTTGGCCTAGTGCCACAACAAATCGGTACCTCGTGTGGGACAACGAGCGCAACATTCCCGTGCCTATCGATGGGGATCAGCTGACGCCACCAGAGCTGGCCAACCGCATGCGCCTTCGTGACAGCGTCACCCTCAATCTTGACGACAATCAAGGGAATAGCGTTCCGGTCGAATGCACTCCTTCCTTCGAGCTGCTCGCGCGTGAAGCCGCACACTACGATGCAGCGCACGTCAAGGACGTCACCGGTGTTGATCCCGACAAACTGGCGGCGGCAGCCGAACTCATACAACAAGGCCGCCGCGTCGCCTATTACGGATGGACAGGAATCGGCCAGCACACCAACGCGACCCAGATGCAGCGCGCCGTCTCAAGTCTTTACGCCCTGACCGGTAGCTTCGATCGGATCGGCGGAAATCGGATCCGTCGCGGTCCGTTTTACCGGGACGTTAATGCGTGGGGCAAGCTTTCGCAAGAGCAGATGGCTAAAGCGCTCGGCGTCGCCGAACGACCGATCGGCCCGCCGTCAATGGGCTGGATCACGGCTCGAGATATGTATCGTGCGATCACGGAGGAAACGCCCTACAGGATTCGAGTTCTGATGGCGTTCGGCACGAATCTTCCGCTGTCCCAGGCGGACACAAGATTGGCGCAGGACGCATTGACCAAGGTGGAATTCCATGTTCACTGCGATCTGTTCGAGACACCTGCGGCACAATATGCCGACATATTCCTGCCCGTGACCACTCCCTGGGAGCATGAGGGAATTCGTTTCGGTTTCGAGATTACTGATGAAGCGGCTGCGCTTGTCCAGTTGCGCCAGCGCATGGTGTCGCCCCGCGGGGAAGCACGCCCAGACTATGAGATCGTGTTCGACCTCGCATGCCGCCTCGGGATGGCCGAGGACTTCTTCGGTGGCGACATCGAAGCAGGGTGGAACTACATGCTCGAACCGCTGGGCCTGACCGCCGCTGCGCTCCGTGCGCAGCCTGAGGGCGTCACATGCGAGATCGATGCGCGGGAGCAAAAGCACCAGTTGCCGCACCATGACGGCTCGGGACGGATTCGAGGGTTCGACACCGAAACACGGCGCGTCGAGCTCTATTCCGAGCTGCTGCACCGCCACCACCAACCCGCCATACCGACCTACACTCCCCCTGCCGAGAATCTACGCCAACAGCGCGACGGGACTGGGGATAGATATCCCCTGATACTCAGCACCGTCAAGAACGGACACTATTGTCACAGCCAACACCGTGAATTGGCATCGCTACGCAAGCGCTCGCCCGATCCGTTGGCAGAGATCGGCCAAGGCCTCGCGGAAAGCCGGGGCATCTGTGACGGTGATTGGATACGCATCTCGACACGACAGGGAGTAGCACGCTTCGTTGCAAAGGTCGCCCCGAGTCTCGCTGATGATGTAGTCATCGCCGAATTCGGCTGGTGGCAGGCATGTCCGGAACTGGACCGCGGCTCCCTTCCGGTGAGCGGGGCTTCGAGCAGCAATGCCAACAGTTTGATTTCGGCCGATGACTGTGACCCGATCAGCGGTTCCGTTCCCCATCGATCCTTCAGATGCGACATCGAACTTGACCCGATGACCGAGAGTCGCCAGCGACCATGGAAGGGATACCGGCAATTCCGAGTCGCTGACATCACGACGGAGGCCGATGGTGTTCGCGCAGTGACTTTCACTGCTCAAGATGGGTGTGAGCTTCCAGATTATCTTCCCGGCCAGCACATCGAGATTAAGGCCACCATCGGCACAGATGTCGTGCGGGCGTACTCACTCACCGGTGCGGCACGTGCGAGCAACCGGAAGCAATACAGCATTGCTGTTCGCCACCAGCAACAACGAGGGCCAAACGGCCAGACATTCCAGGGAAAGATGTCGAGCTACATCAGCGGCCACCTTCACGTGGGCGATTTGATCGAACTCACGACGCCGGCCGGAAAATACGTGTTGCCCGAGGCTTCTCAACAACCGGTCATCCTCATGGCAGGCGGAATAGGCATCACACCGTTCATGAGCCTGCTTGAATCTCTACCCGACGCCAGTCCAATGGAGGTCTGGTTACTCTACAGCAACCGGAACAGCCAAACGCACGCATTCCGGTCCCGCATGGGCTTCCACACTGCGCGACTGCCTGGACTGACGGTGTCCAATCATTACACCGCGCCACTGCCTTCCGACGTCCTCGGACGCGACTTCGATAGTCGTGATCGAATCACAGCCGCTGTCGTGCCGGACGACCTGATCAAACGGCGCGCTCGCGTCTATATGTGTGGAACGTCAGGGATGATGAACGCATTCGCCGAGGGGCTGATCGCCCGGGGTGTCCCGCATTTCGACATCTTCCGAGAGCTATTTACTGCGCCGACTGGCCCATTGACCGACGATGGCAGGACATACACCGTGACCTTTTCGCGGTCTCACAAAACGCCCATCGTTTGGACATCGACTGAGGGCCCCATTCTCAATTTCGGCGAGGACCAAGGACTTTCCCTGCTCAGTGGATGCCGTGTCGGTGAGTGCGAAAGCTGCGCGGTCCAGATTGTCTCGGGTCGCGTGCGTTATTTGAACGGAGTCGAGTCAGACGATCCCTCGGTTTGCTTGACATGCTCGGCTGTTCCCGCCAGTGACTTGGTCCTAGACGCGTGACACGCAACGAGGAAGGGAGGCGCACCCCAGGCAGGACTCAGCGACCGAGCCCATCCGCTGTTCGGGCCATCCCACGCTCCACAGCCGCGATGATGCTCGGGCGCAATTCAGCCGCCGGAATGATCGAGTGGACGGAACCCACCTGGCGGGCCCGTTCGACGTTATGCACGGCTTCAAATTCCGCGGCCACCTCGCCGAGCTTGTCCGAACGTACCGCGGTCCGGGTGTCGGCGAGCTTTACCCGGAGGCGGGCGATTGCAGCGTCGTCCGTGCTGGCGGCAAGCTGCGCTTCGAGCTCGCGCACGGCCGGCTCTGCGGCGGTACGTTTGGTCACCTCGCGGGTGAACACCACCGCTGCTGCGGGGGCACCGCCGATCACCGAGGAGAACGATCCCTCGACGGCGAGCACTTCCATGTTCTCGTTCAGCGCGTTGGAGAACACCACGAACGCTCCGCCGTGGTAGCGCGAGACCACGACGAACACGATCGGTCCGTCGAAGTTGACGATGGCTCGTCCGATCTCGGCGCCGTTCTCGAGCTGGATGTTCCGCAGAGACTCGGGTGATCCGTCGAAGCCCGACAGGTTCGCCAGCACCACCACGGGTCGGTTCCCGCTTGCGGCGTTGATCGCGCGGGCCGTCTTCTTCGAGGACTGGGGGAACAGCGTTCCCGACGTCCACTGATCCGGCCCGTCGGCGGGGACCCAGCCCTTACGCGGTATGACCCGCGATTCGATGCCGATGACGCACACCGGAATTCCGGCGATGTGCGCATCGAACACCACGGAGGTGTCGGCATCGGCCATGTCGGCCCACCGCTCGAGGACCGGATGGTCCTGGTCGACCACCGAACGCATGACCGTCCGAATGTCGAACGGTTTCTTGCGGTCTTTGTTGGTGGCATCGGCGAAAATATCGCCGACGGTCGTGAACTCGCTCGACGGATGTTGGTGCAGGAAGTCGCGAACGTCACGGTCCACCGGGTCGGAAGTCTCCGCGCGACGCGGGAAACGCTCTCCGGGAGCAACATAGGCGTGGTCGTAGTGCGCGAAGAGAATGTCGCACGCTGCCTGAAGGTTGGGCGCCCAATACTGGGCTTGGCCGTTTGGGCCCATCACGCGGTCGTAACCGCCGATGCCGAAGTTGTCCTCGGCCGAGACGCCACCGGAGTAATCGAGGGATTGCTTGCCGGTCAGGACCATCGCGCTGTCCGGTGTCATGACGAGAATGCCCTTGGTGTGCATCAGCATCGTCGCTTCGGCGTTCCAATACGGCTGCGCCCCGACATTGATTCCCGCGACGATGATGTTTATCTCACCACCGTTTTGGGTGAAGGTGATGATTCGGCGAAGCGCACGGGACACCCAGTCCATGTTCTCGGTGCCGCTGTCCATCGAAATGGTGGCACCGGAGGACAAGGCGAACCACTCGACCGGTGCGGACAGCTCTTCGGCGAGATCGAGCGCGGCAACCACTCGGGCGCATTCCGCTTCGGCCACCGTCCCCAGCGCTTTCGTCGGGTCACCGAACATCGCCACCCGCGCCATGCCTTCGGGGTAAAGGGGCGTGCGCCGTGTCACCAAGCCGACGATGAGCCCGGCGGTGTTGCGTCCATACGGCCGGTCCACCGGCACGAATTCGCCCGATTCGTCGAAGTCATATTCGACGAAGCTGCCGTCGCTGCCGCTGAGAAGTGGGATCAGCTCGTAGGGGTAAACCAAGCCGCGAGCTTGTGAACGCTGCACCTTCTGTGCGTACTCGTCGACGGGCCGCAACGGCTCGGTCGGCGGATCGGTCACATTCGCGACGACACCGGCGCCCGGAGTGTACGAGAAGCGAATCGCCACTCGCCGCGGCTGCTCAGTCTCGTCATCCTTGATGCTTGCCAGGATGGTGATTTCCTCCAGCCCGGCATTGATCGCCAGCGGTCCGATGCGTCGCACCATCGCAGGGGCACGGAGTGCGCGGGATGTCGAGCACCGGCCACACGTTAAGCGCGACGCGGTTGTTCTCGAGCCGCCTCTTGCCCCGCTGGGTCTGCACCCGCCGAATGCCGTCGAGACACGCCGCGAGGGTGCGTTCAATTTCCGGGACCCCGACCACCTCGCCGGCCTCGTTTAGTTGGGGGGTCACATCACGAACTTCGGCCAGTGCGATGAGACGCTCATCGGACGGATTCTCTTTGGCGACCACATGGAAGAGGTAGGTGCCTGCCGCGGCGGGTAAGCGAGTGCCGTTGAAGTTCTTCAGCCGCCACAAATCCAGGCGTTGCCCAGTGAGGGGGTGCATGTCGCGGATTGTCAGGTCCTCCGCCAGGCCACCGTCTTGCGCCGGACGGAACGTCACCTGATGCAACTCGCGGCCGACCACCGTCACGGTCACTCGGCGCCAATCGGTCGTGCTGGGATGCTCGGCAAGCACATCACGCAGCTCAGCGGACAGTTCGTCGCCGTCGGTCGGGGCATCCGGCCAGGACAGATAGATGTCGACGACCACGTTGTCGGACTTGGGTCCGGCGATCGCGTCGACGGCGTGCAGCGTTGCCGACAGCCGCTCGCGATCTGTCACAGTCGATACGAGATGCAGCTGCTGTCCGGCCAATTCATAGCTGCCGGTGACGAACTGGCCACCGGCCTGTTCGAAGGTCTTGACGTCTTCGAGCGCGCGGATCTCGTAGTACTGACGCGTGACGACCTCGAGCAGTGGGCCGGGATCAGAAATGCGTTCCGCCAGAAGGTCGATCAACAGCGCCGGCGTTGCGACAAGCGCGTCGATGCGTGCCGCGTAGTCCGGCGCGTCGGGATGGTCGGCGAGGTACTGCAGGGCTTCTCGCACGCTGTCGTAAATCTTCTCGCGCGCCTTGCGGATCTGCGGCTCGTCGAACAAGCGAAACCGCAGGTTACGAGCGATGTCGCCGATAACCGGGTAGCGCACCTGCGTCGCAACGATCAGCCGCTCCAGTACCTCACCCACGGCACTGGTAGAAGCCGATGGGACTTCTTCGGCGGTCAGCCAGCGCCCGAGCAGCGCGGTGATCACAGGGACCTGGTTCTCCATCCGCTGCAACGCCAGGAACAGCCGGTAGACCGCTTCCTCCAACTCCGGTCCGGGCTCGAGAGTGTCGACGTCGTAATTGCGCAGCGCGCGAACGATCTTGGTCCGAAACGACGGTGGCAGCCCCTCCACCTCGGCGTCGAGCGAATGCAGGAAGGAGTGGAAGTGTTCGCGTGGGCTGTGCACGCTCTCGTCGGTGTCCTCTTCGTCCAGCGTGGGACGGTTGCGGGAAATCTCGCAGATGTCGGCGAAGGTGTTCAGCAGTCCGAGTTCGGCCTCGACCAGTTCCGGGTCGTCGAGGGGCAGGCTGCCACGAAGGGCGTCGTACTCCGCGAGCAGCATGCGTGCGCGGTCGGCGCTCACGTCGTACCCGAGGATCAACGCGCGGAGTTCGCCGAGCCGCGCGAGGGCTTCGGCGCGCGGGTTGGTGTTCTCGGCTCTGGGCTGGGTACGAAACTGCACTCGCGGCGCGGCTTGGGCCGCCGCACTTTCACCGGCCTGGTCGAAGCGCAGCAGGGCCGCACCCGCATCGACCTGGTTGTTGACCGTGGCGAAGATTTCGCGAACGCGTCCCGCGGCTGGTGCGCGCAGCGCGGTTTCCATCTTCATGCTTTCCAGGACCACCAGCGTGGCACCGGCCTCGACCTCGTCACCCACCGCCACCGGCAAAGCGACCACCACGGCCGGAGATGACGCCCGGACCAGGCCGGCTTCGTCCTGGCTGATCCGGTGACTGATGCCGTTCACCTCGACGAGGAACCCGGTGGGGCCCGCGACCGTGACAACCTGGAAGCGCTGGTCGCCGAGGGTCAGTCGACTCTCGTATTCACCGAGCCGTTCGACCTCGACGACGAGATCGCCGCTGTCACCAACGACGCGGTAGTCGCGCGGACCGATCTGCCCCACCGTGAGGCTGTAGGCCTGGCCCTGGTAGTTGAGTTCTACCTTCTGGCCGATGGCGTGGGCGGCCCGCGGTCGACCACCGCGTGCCGAGGCCAGGAAAGCGGCACGTTCAATAGCTTTCTTCGGCTTCATACGCCTCGACCGCGGCGGCGATGAGCGCGATGTCGGCCGTCGGCGTGGGGCCTGTCGCCGTTGCAGCGCCGGTGCGGTCGAGCCAGCCGGTGTCCGCCGACGCGGAGATGACCTCGTCACGGTCGAGCAGATCCAGAAGGAAGGACTTGTTGGTGGTGCCCCCGTCGATGACGACGGTGGTCTCACGCAACGCGGTGCGTAGCCGCGCCAGTGCTTCGTTTCGGTCGCGGCCCCAGGCGATGATCTTGGCGACCATCGAGTCGTAATCGGGCGGGATGACGTCGCCTTGCGCAATGCCGGTGTCGACGCGGATGCCGGAGCCGAGCGGAAACTTCAACAGCCGCACGGTGCCCGGCGCGGGCGCAAAGTCGTTGTCGGCATCCTCGGCGTTGAGCCGCGCCTCCACGGCGTGGCCCCACTCAGGAGGGCATTCGCCGTCGAGAGCACCGCCGCTGGCGACGAAGATCTGCAGCTTCACCAGGTCGAGCCCGGTGGTGACCTCGGTGATCGGGTGCTCGACCTGCAGCCGGGTATTGACCTCCAGGAACGTGAAGACCTTCTGATCCGGCTGGTAGAGGTACTCGACGGTGCCGGCGCCGCGGTATCCGGCGGTGCGGACCAGGTCGGCGGATACGCCTCGCAGGTGGTCGGCCTGCTCCTTGGTCAGTACCGGGGAGCTGGATTCCTCGATCACCTTCTGGTTCCGGCGCTGAATCGAGCAGTCGCGCACTCCCGGCGCCCAGACATTGCCGTGGTTGTCGGCAATCACCTGGACCTCGACATGGCGGGCATCGGTGACAAGGCGTTCGAGGAACACGACCGGGTCGCCGAACGAACGCTCGGCCTCGCCCTGCGTGCGCTCGAGTGCGACTTCGAGTTCATCAGGGGAGAACACCTTGCGGATACCGCGGCCGCCGCCACCACTACGGGCTTTGATGATCAACGGGTAGCCGATGGCCTCTGCATGCCGGCGGGCGTCCTCGCGGGTCTCGACGGGGCCACCGCTCCACGGTGCCAGCGGAACGCCCACCTTCTCGGCCAGCAATTTGGCCTCGACCTTGTCGCCCAGCGTGCGCATCGCGGCGGGGGGCGGCCCGATGAAGGTGAGGTTTAGGCGCTCGCAAAGCTCTGCAAAGGCGATATCTTCGGCGACGAAACCCCAGCCCACCCACACCGCGTCGGCCTTGGATTCCAGCAGAGCGCGTTCGAGTTCGGCGTGATCAAGGTAGGCGATACCCGCCGATGTCTTGCGGAGCGTCACCGCTTCATCAGCCTGGCGTACAAACATGGCCCGGCGCTCGGCGTCGGTATGCAGAGCGATTGTCGTTATGCCGCACCCGTACTCGGCATTCAATTCTCGCACCGCCCGAATCAGGCGTACCGCGGCCTCAC